>CAUSBR010000001.1:0-738871 GCA_963530345.1 uncultured Candidatus Saccharibacteria bacterium
TTCTTCCTGTTCGTCATCTATTCGCAGATGACTGGATACGGTTTAGACAATTACGGTATCAAACGCATGCTGCCAAAATTAATAGTAGGCGTAATCGTGGTTAATGCATCATTCTACATATGCGGATTACTGGTAGACCTGTCGAATGTCGTCGGGTCGAGCGCTTTCAACTTTGTCTCGACCGCTGCCGTCGGCGATATACCAGCAGGCGAGTGGTCAAACAGTGACAGTGGCTGGATTAACAAAATCGCTGGACTCGCTCTAGTGCTAACGGTCGGATATTTTGCGCTAGCAACAGTAATTTCGATGTTACTGTTCGTAGTAATCACGGCAGTGACTACAATTTTCTTACTAGGCGTGCGGGAAGCTATCATCATCCTATGTATCGTACTGTCGCCGCTAGCATTCGTCGCGATGATAATGCCAAATACCGAGGGATTGTACAAAAAATGGTGGAGTGCTTTCAAAGCCGCTCTAATGGTCTATCCGATGGTGGGACTAGTTTTTGGTGCTAGTAATTTAGCAGCAAGGATTCTCGGTAGCGGCCTCGACGAAAAAGATATTATCATGCAATCTATTGTCGCTTTGCTGGTGTTCGCACCGCTATTAATCGTGCCGAAACTAGTTAGAAACGCTGTTGAGATCATCGGTATCGGCGGGGCGGTTGCTTGGGCTAACAAAATGATGAACAAAGGCCGAGACAGAATGACCGACAAGGTCGGCAAGTGGCGAGAAAATAAACTCACTAGCCAGTTTGGTAAGCATCGCCGCGAAAAGGCGCAGCTTAGGAACGCTCAGATACGCGGCGGCACTTATCGAGGTAGAGGAGGGTTTGTCAACCCTAGAAACTGGCGATCAGGAGCCAACAGAAGATTAAATGCCATGAGCGGTGATTTCGGCCAGAAGCGCAAACTAGCCGGCTCTGCAGCAGCATTAGCGGAAGACAACGAACGTATGAAGGCTGCCAACGCCTGGATCGCTGACAACAATATGTCGTCTGATCGTTTGGCTGAGATAGCTACTGGTTTCACGAGAGACAAAGATGGTAAAAAAGTAGCAGCAGATTTGAGCGGTATATCATCTTATCAACGGCGCGCCGCCATGCAGGCTTTAGCTCCACATATGACCAGCAAACAAGCATCCGACCTGGCTGAAGCTTCGGCATCATTCGGGGACGCCTCGCTGCAAAAAGAAGCCGCCAACGCTATCGCTGAGTCTGGCGCCAAGAAAGCGCCGTGGTTAGGCGGTAAGCAACTAGAAGCTATCAGGCAGGGTACTTATAACGAAAAAGAAGCTATGGCAGATTATATCAAGAACAAAGCTAGCGGTTCAGGCCTGGCTAACGCAGATGCAGATGCCGTCAGGAGGATGGTGGAGTTTTCAACAGACCAAGCTCGCCATAATGCCGATAATTCCTATATGAAATCACTGATGAATGCTCGAGCATCATTAGATAACGACCCCAAGACAGCTGGCACTGTTCCAGCTTCGGTACGCGCGGAGATTAATAAGATTCCTCCTTTGCAGCAGCAACAAACCCACGGTACCAGCAGCAATCAGGGTGCTGGTAGTAGTCAGGGATCTAGTGGTAGCCCTAGTCCTAAAGGTAGTACTCCGCCGCCGAATCCAGGCTCTGGTAGCGGAGGACAAGGTCCTCAAAATTCTACACCGCCGCCAAAACCTAGCAACACTCCTGATACTTCTAAGTCTAATTCTAGTAGCGACCCTGGAAGCGACAGCGGATCTAGTAATTCTAGCAATAGCAGCAGTTCTGACTCTTCTGGGGGAGGCACAACGACGCATAATGGGCAAACATTCACCCAAACCAGTAGCGGATTGTACATACCAAAGCATTAGTAGCTTCATAAAATGTTTTATGCGCTATAATAAGCAGTATGGCAGAATATAAAGTCGCACAAGACGTCGAGGCAGAAGACAAGCTGATCGGACCGTTTAGCTTCCGACAGTTTATCTACCTGATAATTGCTGCTGTTGCTGTTGCCTTGGCCTGGGGCTTGGGCCAGGTATTTATCGGTTTGGCAATTATTCCTTTGCCAGTTATCATATTTTTCACCGTGTTGGCGCTGCCGTTACGCAAGGATCAGCCGATGGAGATCTATGTAGCAGCTATTATCTCTTATAGGCTGAAGCCGCGCAAGCGCGTCTGGTCGCCCGACGGTATCGAATCGCTGATCGAGATAACTGTACCAAAAGCTGTCGATGAGCATCTGACAAAAGACTTATCGCAGATGGAGACCGAAAAGCGCCTGTCGTACCTAGCAGATATCGCCGACACCAAGGGTTGGTCGATCCGCCATACCACCGAACCAACCCCGAACAGTTCGATGGTGTCAGACCAATATTACGCAGCTCAGCAGACAGTTGGTATGCTCGACGAAGACGGCAGTGTCGCCAGAAAGTTCGACGCTATGATTTCGCGGGCAGACCAAGAGCGCCACGACCGAATTATCCAAAATATGTATTATCAAGCGCAGACGCAAGCGCCAACACCACAGCCGATGACCAACCAGACGGCACCGCCTCAGGCGCCTCAAGCCTTTGATAATGATGACGTCGGTGATACGGCCGCGCAAAACGATGAACATTTGCCAAAATTCAACCCTTACCCGACCATTCACCAATCAGTTATCCAGCCTACGAGCCAGCAAAGCAACACAACCGCCAACAATCCTATTCAAGCTAGCTCAACAGAGCCAACCAAGCCAGCCGAACCAACAGCAAACACTAGCGCAACAGCGGCTTCAGATGATATAATTAGTTTAGCTAATAATAGCGGCTTGTCGATCGCCGCCCTGCAGCACGAAGTAGATCGAGTCAAACAGAAGAAAGAAGACAGCGAAGTATTTATTTCGCTGCGCTAGGCAAAGAAAGGAGTGGGGGTGCCGCCAAACAATTTACCGCCGAATCAAGCACCAATGCCAGCACAGATGCCGCCGGCTGTTGCTGGTTCTGGGCAAAATATCGCAGCACCAGGCGACCCCGCTGGCAATCCTGGCGCACCATCATCGACCGACCCGAAAAAAGGCAAGGGCAAAGAACAACCAAAGGCCACTAGCACCCAAAATTCCCTGATTTTTTCAGAATTACGCGACAGCATGGTAGTGATGAACGACGGATCGTTTCGCGCTATTGTTGCTTGCAAATCGATCAACTTCGACCTGATGAGCTCGCGCGAACGCGACGGCGTCGAGCTAAGCTATCAAGATTTCCTCAATGCTTTGTATTTTCCAATCCAGATATTCATTCGCTCGCAGCGGGTCGATATCGGCCCGTATCTCGATAAGCTCGACGCTCTGCGGCGCGACCAGGACAACATGCTGCTGGGCGTGCTGATGGACGATTATATCAACTTTATCGATGTTTTATCGCAAGAAGCTAACATCATGGACAAAAGCTTTTTCGTGGTTATTCCGTATTTTCCGACTGGTGACGTTACCAATATCGTCCAACAGAGCAAGGGGATATTCTCGATATTATTCGGCAGCAAGAAAGAAAATGTCACCAAAATCGACACCCAAACCTACGCCAAGGCCAAAGAAGAAATCAAAAACCGCGTCGATTCGGTAATCGGCGGGCTAATGCGCGTTGGCGTTTATTCTATTCAGCTCAATACCAAGCAGCTAGGCGAATTATACTACAATATATATAATCCAGATACAGCTGTACGAGAGCCGCTTGACGACTTTGGCGATGTAGCGTCGCTATACGTCCGCAAGGGCGAAGGTAATAATCCGTACACCCACGAGGAGGTTAGGTGATGGCCCGCAAGAAAAAGATGGATCCGCTAGATATCGCCGCCCAGCAGCGCGAGCGCGAGCAGGCAGAGGTCGAACAAGCTTTCTTCAAGGGTATGACCACGCTGCGCGACTTAATCGCGCCGAGCAGCCTCGAAATCCATTCGGCTTATTTCCGTATCGGCACCAAATACGGCCGAACTATGTATGTCTACGGCTATCCGCGCCGGTTGTATACGGGCTGGCTATCGGGATTAATTAACATTGATCAAGTCCTCGATATCAGTATGTTTATTTATCCTGTCGATACAGCGATTGTCCTCAAAAATTTGCGCAAAAAAGTTACTCAGCTAGAGGCCGATATGGCGATTAATGCCGAAAAAGGCAAGACGCGCGACCCAGCCAAAGAAGCCGCTCTGCAAGATGCCGAAGAGCTACGCGACGAGCTGCAAGTCGGATCAGAGCGCTTTTTCCGCTACGGCCTGTACGTGACGATTTACGGCGATAGCTTAGAGGAATTAGGCTATGTACAGCACTCGATCGAGACATTTTTCGGGCAGATGCTGGTTTATAGCAAAACCGCTTCTAGCCAGCAAGAACAAGGCCTCAACAGTACGGTGCCGCAAATGAGCGACCAGCTGCAAATTCGCCGCAATATGAACACTGGCGCCGTCAGCACCAGCTTTCCGTTCACTAGCGCCGACTTAACCCAAGAAAACGGTATTTTGTACGGTATCAATATGCACAACAACGGCTTGGTGATTTTCGACCGCTACACGCTAGAGAACGCCAACATGGTAGTATTCGCTAAGTCTGGCGCTGGCAAGTCATTTACTGTCAAGCTAGAGGCTCTTCGCAGCATGATGATGGGCGCCGATATCCTGATTATCGACCCGGAAAACGAGTACCAGCGGCTAAGCGACGCTGTTGGCGGCAGCTATATTCGGCTCAGCCTCAGCAGCGACACGCGAATCAATCCTTTTGATCTGCCAAAAGTTATCGATAACGAAGAAGCCGACGACGCCCTGCGTGCCAATCTAGTGACGCTGCACGGGTTGCTGCGGCTGATGCTGGGCGGAGCTTCAGCTAATAGCGCTGGTATCGGCTTATCGCCATCCGAAGAGGCCGACCTCGACCAAGGCTTGATTGATACTTACGCTCGCGTCGGCATCACTAGCGATCCACTGACGCACACTTCGGTACCGCCGACAATGGGCGACCTATACGATACTCTGTTACACATGGGCGGTACCGGCCCGCAGTTAGCGCAGCGCCTGCGCAAATATACCACTGGCACGTTTGCTGGTATCTTTAGTCAGCAGAGCAATATTGATATCAACAACAATATGGTGGTCTTTAATATTCGCGACCTCGAGGACGAATTGCGGCCAGTGGCCATGTATATCGTCCTTAGCCACATTTGGAATATTGTCCGCACCCAGCAGAAAAAGCGTATGTTAATCGTCGATGAGGCTTGGCAGCTGATGAAATATGACGACTCGGCGAACTTTATGTTTAGTTTAGCCAAGCGCGCTCGTAAATATTACCTGGGCCTGACGACTATCACTCAGGACGTCGAGGACTTCATGGGCAGCAAAATGGGCCGCGCCATTGTTTCGAACTCATCAATGCAGTTACTGCTAAAGCAATCGTCGAGCGCCGTTGATGTGCTTGGCGACGTTTTCAAATTAACCGAAGAAGAGCGTAAGCGCCTAGCTAACTTCCCAGTCGGGCAGGGGTTATTCTTTGCCGGGCAGAATCACGTTCATATCCAGATTGTCGCCAGCGACACCGAAACTGGCCTGATTACCACCAACCCGCAGGCAACACTACAACAAGCCGCCGCAGCCGCTGCCGAGGAGCAGACATAATAGCTTAAAAAGGTTATAATAAGATTATGCCGCTAGGTACAAGAGAAAGACCAGACACCAGCCAAGACAACGCCGACGACTTTGACCAGTGGGAGCGTCAGATGCAGACACCCACAGACCAAGGCCATGCCGACGATTTCGACGCCTGGGAGCGCGAAATGTCGCCGAGCCAGGCGCACTGGGATGATACCGTCAGCCGAAATTTGTCGAGGATGGAGAATAAAAAACCAGCCAAACGCGGCAACGAAGCGGCTAGCGGTAGTGGTAATAGTAGTGGCGACGCCGCTGGCAATATCAATAACAAAGAGAAGCAGTCGCAGCAGCAAGACGGCTGGCGCGACAACACCTCGAGAGACCTAAACAAGCCTAAGAAGGGCAAGGGTAAATCAGGCGGCTTTTCGGCTATGAATAAGCTCAAACGATTTGGCCCGACTGGCGCGGTAGCCAGCATGCTACTGGTTGGTGCTGTTGGTATCGGTTCGTCGACTAGCATCATGGGCTCGTTACTGGTATCCATCAAAGAGTCAATCGTCACCAATATCGATCAGCAGCAATATACATCATCGTCGCGATCAAACCGAATTTTGTCGCGGCGCCTGGCTGATAATGCCACATCTGGTTCTTGTACATTAGTTAAAATCGCCTGCCGCTTTCACAAACCAACTAATTACCAGCTCAAACAGCTCGACAAAGCCGGCGTCAAAGCTCTAGATGAAGCTGGCGAAGTTATCGAAAAAGGCAAGTTAATCGGCGGCAAGCGGCCAGCTCACTATCTGATAGACGGCGAAAAAATATCCGCCAAAGATTTCAAAAAGGCGCTGCGCAATAACCCTAAACTTCGCAACGCTTTCCGGCGCGCCTATAATCCGCGCTGGGTGAACTGGGTTGACGACGCCGCGGTCAAGTTCCTCAAGAAAATAGGCGTCACCAAAAAAGTAGCAGAAAAGTTAAACTCCAAAAAAACCAGAAAAGCTCTAACCGAAGCCACAGACGAATTAACGAAAATAGAAGACAAAGCGGCTGATAAACTGAATAAAGAAATCGCCGAACAAGCTGGTGATTACGCTACAAAAGAAGCCAAAAAAGCCACCAAAAAGAAAGGGAACGACGTCAAGCTAATGATGGCTCAAGGAATCTGCGCGGCAGCCAAGGCGCCAAATGTGGCAGTCAATATCAATAAGGCTTTTCGAATCGCCCAGTACGCTAAACTAGGTTATACCTTTTTGACAGCCGCTGATGCAATCAAAAAGGGCGAAGCCACCCCAGAAATGGTCAACAACGTAGCGACTATCCTCACTCAATCATACACTAAGTCCGACGGTACTATCAAAAAACCCGCCACCGACGCTAAACTGATGAAATATACTATGGGTCTCGGCACCGCTGGCAGCTCGTCGTCGTATATACCAGGAGTTGGCGGCACTCTAGCCACCTATCTAGGCGTTGTCAATAGCGAACCTGTCAAAATGGGATGCGACCTGATCGGCTCGACAGCAGCCGAAGTCGGCGTCGATGTTTTTGACGGCCTCAGGGCTGGACTAGGACCGATTGGCTGGGCCTGGGTAGGCGGAGAGCTGCTCATCGAAGGCTTATTGACTTTCGATACTGTCCAAGAAAAACTCAGTTCAGTCATGGGAAGTATTGTACAGACCTCTATTGACGCATTCACCAAATGGGTAGACATGAAAGCATTAGCCGAATACTTCCTAGGCGACAAAACCAAGGGAGCAACTGGCACTGATGTCGGCGACATCACTGGCGTGGGCTTATCAAACAGCATGGCCGACCAAGCCAGCTACACTGGCAATGCACCGCTAACCGTCCAGCAAAAAGTTGCCTTCGACGAGCAAATTGTCCAGCCCGAGCGTATTGCTCTAGCCGAAGAAGACCGCTTGACACACAGCCCATTCGACATCTCTAGTCCGAATACTTTCCTGGGGTCAATCGCTATACGATTCGTACCGTATTTAGGTATGGCATCGAGTCCATTAGCGTTCGTATCGGCTATCTCGTCGATATCTACCTCGTCGCTGTTTAATCTATTTAATCCGTCGGCTTATGCCAAAAATATCATTGACGAGAACAAATGCACGCAAAACTCGGTGCTAGCCAACGAAAAAGACATCGCTGTCGGTCCAGCCTGCGACGTTCAATACGGCGTACCAACTGATTATATGGGTATAGAGCCTGATCAAGTAGCTAGCGAATTAAGCGCTTCCGGCGATATCGACGAAGACGGCAAAGTAAAGAGTAATAGCGAGCTGCAAGACTGGATAGACACTTGCAACCAAGCTAGCATCATAAACACCAAAGAATGCACCGTCGACAGCCGGCAGCGCGCCCTATATAACCTATACCAAATCGACAAACGCACTGTCGATGGTATGGATGAGGATCCAGATAAAACGAAATCAGCAGCAGGTTCAGGCTCAGGATCAACCACCAGCGGCCCTGGCGCCACCTTGCCAGATGGCGACGTTATTAGCCTGGCCAAGCAGATTGTCGATAATCCAAATATTACCTACGATGGCGACCAGTTCCAAAATATGGCAAATGGACAACCTGCGGCGTACGGCGTGACGGTCGACAAAAGATTACTGCAAGTTATCCTGCATATCGCCAAAAAATACCCTATCTATATATCCTCGTTGGTCCGCGAAGATAGTCCTGACGCTTGGTACAGCTTACACCCTGTTGGAGAAGCTGTCGATATAGCGATGATAAACGGCACAGCAACAACAGGCGGCGACCAGAACGCTATAGACATGCTACAATATCTCCTTGATAGCAAAGTTCTACCGCAAGGCGCTGGTATCGGACAGGAAGGTTGTGGTAATCGTGCTGGCTCAGGAATGGACGGCAAATTGTCTAGTGCTGGCTTGGTGCCTCATGATGATACATGTAACCACGTACACTTAGCACTACGCTGGACAAGGAGTGCTCCGAAAAATTGGTAGATTAGTATGCGAAAAACACTGTCTATTATACTATCAGCAATCATACTAGCGAGTACCTACACTCAAACCACTTCAGCTGCACTAGAGAAACTGAATATCAACTCATCTATTAACAATATAGAATACTACGACAGCAATGCCGCCTGCTCGACAGGGTCGGGTACCGATTTATCGTCAGTCAGCCCTGGCAGCGGCGCACCAAACGGTATGACCTATCCTAATCTAGATGCCGCAAAAATGGCAGACGCAATCGAAAAATACATTGAAACTCACGCACCAGACAGCCCATTAAAAGGTACCAGTCAAAAAGCTGTGGCGAGCGCCAAAAAAGCCAACCTCAGCCCGTTTTTGGCGTATGCGCACGCTATGATGGAATCAACATTAGCCACTACAGACGTACCAGGCGCCCAGATAAAAGTTCATCAAGGGCATAACGCCTTTGGACGTACCGCAACTGACTCTCAACCACACGTCGTAGAGGCTAGCCGAAATTGGTATATGTGGACATCTTTCGAGGCTAGTGTTGACGCTGATGCTGAAGAAAACAAAAATGTCGATAGCGGCGACTGGTTTTCGTACGACAGAGCAGTGTTTTCTGACGAAATCGACCAAGGTATGACAGCCTATGCTAATAGATACGCTCCGCCCGACGACGGTAATGATACTGCAGGGTATATAGCCTTCATGCAAGGCGCTCTCGACGAAATGGCTGGCTACGCTGGCGCCTCGGTTGCTACCGCCTCTACTGCGTCGACTACAACTTCATCCAGTAGTACCACTAACTGCTGCGCGACACCAACCAAAGGCGGAGGCGTGGTTAAAATGTTATCAGACAACCCAGAAACTGCCCTAGGTTATTTGATGAGCGCTGGCAATGGTGCCAAACTAACTCTAGCTCAGGCTGCTGGTGTCGTCGGTAACCTCCAGGTAGAATCATCGCCAAACGTCGACCCTAGAGCCTCTAACGGTACACATATTGGTATCGCCCAATGGGATGATAACCGCTGGAATAATGGAGTAGTAAAATTCGCAGCCGATATGAATGGTGACCCGTATGATCTAGCGATTCAATTGCGTTACCTAGCTTGGGAAATGGGCCTAACCGACGAATGGAAAGACCACCCATCTACTAACGGCGGTGTTGCTGATGCCGTCAGAGCAACCTCGACTCCCGAGGAGGCCGCTGTGGTGTTTGAAGCAACATTCGAAAGAAGCGGCGGCAGCGCGCTTAGCCAACGCCAGTCCAACGCCAAAGCTCTCTATGACAAATACAAAGACAGTACATCGCTTAGCTCGTCTGGGGCTGCCTTGCCAGGCACTTCCGCGTCGTGCAGCAGTGGTAGCGGCGGAGCTTCAGGACTGCAAGATTATACTCTCAAATACGCCTGGAAAGAGCTGCATCATGAACCACGCACCCAGCGAAGAGACGACTACGTTGCGGCAATAGATACTGCTGTGAAGGAGGGGCGCTATACTGGCAATCCAAGCGGCGGAGATGAAAGTTTACGAGGTGTTGATTGCGGTGCATTTGTTACAACACTGCTATATGATAGCGGTTTTGACAAGACCTACAACTCTGATGCCAAGGGCGGCGGCTCAGCCGAGCAAGAAGCATGGGCCAGCGCTAATTGGCAACATCTTGGTAGTGCTAACGGCACATATGAGCCAGACGGCAGCAAATTTACAGATGACAAACTTCAGCCAGGCGATGTAGCTTTTGTGCAAGGTCACGTTTGGTTATACGTCGGTGAAGTTAACGGCTTCGAAAGCAAATATGCCTCTGCTAGCTACGGCGAAAAGGCTCCAAGTGCCGCTGGCGAAGGGTTTGACTGGAAGGACGCTAGGTGGTATAGAAAAAAATCATCATCAACATCATCATCGGGGATATCAGCATGAATAAACGCAAAACTATTATTGCCATCATTTTCGCTATCATTGTGATCGTTGGTGCGCTAATTTATCAAACTTACACCGCTATCGACCGGTCGGGGAAAATCCCGGTCGAGGTTGCCGCCGCTCCTAACGACGCGAAAATCACTTTCAAAGACAAAAAAACTAAGGCAGAGTATGCCGCCAAAAACGGCACCAATTACCTGCCGCCAGGCGATTATTCAATCACGGCCGCCAAAGACGGCTTCCGCAGCAGCCAGACAGAGGTTAACGCCACCACCAAACCACGGTATACTGTCATTATCGAGCTCATGCCGCAATCAGATCAAGCTCGCCAGTGGCAAAAAAAACACATGGATCAATATAATAAGGTTGAAGGTATTGCTGGCCAGCAAATCCGCGAAGCTGGCAAAAAATTCACCGAAAAATATCCAGTAGTCGCTAAATTACCAATCAAAGATCCTTACTATTCGGTTGGTTACTACAAAAAAGACGACCGGCCAATAATCGTTATTCGTACCGAATCGCCGCAATACCGCTACAAAGCCACGCTGCGGTTAGTATCTATGGGTATCAAATTAAGCGATTATCAGATAGAATATGCCGATTATAAAAGCCATCTAGGAGAATAATTTATGACGCCGAAGAAGAAAATCATTATCATTGCCGCCGCTTTTTCTGCATTTACTGTTTTGATGATTATATTAGCAGTAATTACTTCTCGCCAGCATTTGACAATCTCATTCGATTCATCGAAATATTCTAGTGTTATACTATATAAAGGCACCGACACCAAGACCGAAAATACCATCGCTCCTACCAAAACAGTCATCGAAAAATCCATTCAGTCCGGCAAAGAGTATTTCTTGCCGAAAGGTACTTACTTTTTAGTAGCTAAGAGCAAAGATAATATCGTGTCAATTTTACAACGAGGAATATTGTTGGGCTCGGACAAAAAAAGCGTTTCTCTCGACTACAAATATACTAATTCGTACTTACAGAAACTGACGAACGAGAACAAAAAAGCTATAGATAGTGCTATCCTAGGCAGCAATAGCAAAATAAGTACCTTTTATACTATCAAAAACGAAGCTGTACTAGAGAAAGGTGATTGGGCGATTGCCGCCTTGGTATTTAACGGCTCCGGCACCGACTTAAATCGAGACACTCTGAAAGTCGTCCTCGAGAAGAAAGATTCGAAATGGGTAGTTAAATGCAAGCCGATGATCTCGATCAGTAAATACGACTGCTCAGCGCCGCAAAGTACTCTCAATAAAGCTAACACTATCGACATCACTACACAGCGGCCGCTCATGCCGAATTATAACATCGGCAACACGAACAAAGTCGATAGATACGAATAAATTAGACTTGATGATATTTTAATCGCCAGCGCTAGTCATCACGATTTGGTTATCGACAAACTCGCTCATCAGCCGCTTTTGGCGGTGTCGATCAAGCTCGCCAAAGACGTCATCTAGCAAAATTAACGGCCTTTTACCAGTTTGCTGCTCGATATAAGCTGCCTCGAGAAATTTCAGCGCCAAAACAATCGTCCGCGCCTCGCCGCGAGAGGCAACTTTGGCAGCAGATTTATCGCCAAATCCAATCGCTATGTCGTGCCGATGCGGCCCAGTACTGGTCGCGCCAACCGTCTTGTCATAAGTGATTTTTTCTTCATATTCCTTGAGCAGTTTTTGCGCCGACACGCGGCTTTCGTGGGAATATTTCAAGCTAACCGTGTCGCTCGTGCCAGCAATACTCTGATAGATTGCAGTTATTTTACTATTAAAATCGTCTAAAACCGCTTGCCGCTTACTAATAATTTTAGCGCCGTAATCGCTCAGTATCAAATTCCAAGAGAATAATTCGTCGTCGTTAATTAGCGGATCCTTGAGGAGCTTATTACGCTGCAATAGAGCGCGATTATAACGGCTCAGCTCATGCGAATATGACTGGTCGTATTGCTGGATCAACCCGTCCAAAAAATCGCGGCGGCGCTGCGGCGAGCCGTTAACAATCCGCAGCGTATCCGGCTCAAACAACACAATCGGATATTTGAGAGTATAAGGCAAGCGGCCGTGTTTTTTGCCAGCAACCACGAACTGTTTACGCTTGGCGCCGTCTTGATTTTGATAAGTCACCCGATATTGCAGTTCATCGGTAGCTACGTCTATCTGGTACATTTGAGCGCCGTACGAACAAATCGATTCGTCGCTGCCGCGAAAGGACTTGCCGCGCAAAGCGATATATAAGGCCTCGATAAGCGATGTCTTGCCGCAACCGTTCGGGCCAGATATTAGCGTCGTTCCTGGCTCCAAATCAAGCATTTTCAGCGAATGAACGCGAACATTCTGCACCGCCAATCGCAAAATCTTCATATTAACTCTTCAGAGGCATAATTATATGGATATAATCCGAATTTTCGCTTGCCGGCGACAAAACGCATGGCGACAGTTTGCCGCTAAACCGGAAATCGACGCTATCGCCATCGATAACCCCAAGCGCGTCGGTAATATAGCGTGAATTTAACGTGAGAACACCGCCGCCAGTAACCTCGGCATCAGCCGAGCTAGTATTCTCACCAAGTTCGCTAGCAATCGAGTGAATACTAATATTATTCTTTTCGCCATCAACCGTCACTGTCACGCTGCCGCCAGAATTGCGTGCAAACAATCCAGCAATCTTCACAATTCGCGAAAAATCATCCATCTTGACTCGCGCTTGAGTTTCGGAGGTCGCTGGTATTAACTGCTGATATTTCGGATAGCTGCCTTCGATTAAACGGCTGGTAATCTCGGAGTCATCAACCCGGAAGCGGACTTGCTCGTCGTCAAACAGTACTTCGACTTGGTCGGTGCTATCCGAGATCGTTCGCAGCACCTCTTGCAGGCTCGATGTTGGCACAATTGCCGCAATTTCGCTGGTAGTATCAAACAAGCGGCGCTGCGCTAAGCGATAGCCGTCAGTGCCCGCTAGATACAATTTACCGCCGTCAGTGTGCCAATAAACGCCGGTTAGTACTGGACGCGAGGTATCATTGCTAGTAGTGATAATCGTCTGGCTGACAGCTTGCTTGAAATCAGCTACTGCGATAGTGTAGGTGACGGCTTGATTCTCATCAATTGATGGTAATTCTGGAAATTCGCCAGCGTCAACACCCGACATAATTGATGAATAATTGCCCGACGAAATCGTCATCGACGTGCCCTTGCTAGCTATATCAACCGTACCGCGCGGCAGACTAGCTATAAATTCGCTAATCAGTTTGGCTGGCAGGGTCAACTCGCCCGGTTTAGTAATTTTGGCGCCAACATAGCAAGTCGCTGCTATCTCTAAGTTAGTTGCAGCAACCAATAACCGGTTAGCTTCGGTTCGCAGCAACACATTGCCAAGTATTGGTAGTCCGGCGCGGCTGCTAGCGATCCGGCCAACGATTGCTAGTGCTCGTGCAAAGTTTTCTTGTGTGACCGATAATTCCATAATTATTACCTATCTTTCTTTTTATAATTAGTGATGTATATAGTAGGTACTGTGGACAATGGGGAAAAGTAGCTGATTAACAGAGGTAATTGACGAATTTTAGCCTGAGAAAATCTAGCGGAAAAAGAGTGAGTTTCACATAGTAAAACTAGGCAGTTTGTCCACTTTGATGACAATGACAACCAGGCCTCTCGCCAAACAGTGGATAAACGAACACAATTTTTACCCAGAACTTTGAACCAGCTGTACACAAAATTTCCACAGTATTTAAGCATAAAGTTTCTCCCGGATTTCGGCGACTTGTTCGCGGATAGTGAGGTCAAGCTTGATAGCTTTTTCAATTTTGTTGACCGAATGAATAGCAGTAGTATGATCTTTGCGGCCAAGTTCTTGAGCGATGCGCGGGAAGCTCATGTGTAATTCGCTACGCAGCAAATACATAGCAATTTGCCGCGGCGTAGCAATGTATTTGTCGCGCTTACTACTACACATTTCTTTGCTGTCAATTTGGAAGTGGCGGGCGGTTTTGTCGATGATTTGCTTGGCGGTTAGATGCTGCGGCCTGGTTGATCGAACGTTGCCGAGCAGTCCTTCGGCGGTGGCAGCATCTGGCGTGGTGCCGCGCATTTCCGAATAAGCCAGCAGCTGATTAAGCGCGCCCTCTAGCTCGCGGACATTAGTTTTGATATTTTGCGCTAAATATTCGACCGTCTGGCGCTCTAATGTCACGCCGGACATGCTAGCTTTGGTCTCGATGATGACGCAGCGAGTCTCGAAATCGGGCATTTGAATATCAATCGCCATACCCCATTCAAAGCGGCTGCGCAGCCTCTCAGTTAAGGTTGGAATACTGCGCGGCGGCTTGTCGCTGCTGATGATAATTTGCTTATTAGCTTGATGTAGGGCATTAAAAGTATGAAAGAATTCTTCTTGAGTTTTTTCTTTGCCGGCGATGAACTGCATATCATCGACGATCAAGACGTCAACGTTGCGATATTTATCGCTGAATCCAGCGATTTTGAAACGAATACTATCGAGAAATTCTTTCATGAAAGTTTCAGAGCTAACATAGGCAACTTTCATTTTGGGATCGCGCTTGATGATGGCGTTGCCGACAGCTTGAATCAAGTGAGTTTTGCCCAAGCCGACGCCGCCGTAGATGAAAAGCGGGTTATATTTGGCGCCAGGATTAGCGGCGGCTGCCTGGCAAGCAGTGTAGGCGAGGTCGTTGCATGAACCAACTACGAAATTATCAAAGGTGTAGCGCGGGTTAAGGGTGGTATTGGCGGTGGGCGTCTTGGCGTCAACTGGCGCGCGGCTAACTAACTCTTTAGCACGATCGCGCAGCGAAGCGGTAGTTTCACGGCTAGTGATTTTTTTCTTAGTATTTTTGACTTTGTAATTAACATCTTTGATGTCAGGATTATTTTTCTTGAGGATTTCGCGGATTTGCGTATCGAAACGCTTTTCGAGCTGGGATTTAGCAAAGACATTAACAACGCCGATAGTCGCAGTGCCATTATCGTAAGATAGTAGCTCAGTATCGCGAAACCAAGTTTTGAAGTTCGCATGCGATACCGAAAGCTCGATTTCCCCCAGGACACTTTGCCATAATGAATTATTCATCTAAAACTTATACCCTCACAAGCTGTTAATAACTTATCTCTATGATAGCTGATTCACGAGTTTTCCACAACTATAAGAACGTTACGTTCATTAATAGTTATGTAGGCGACTAAACAGGGGTGAGTTTTTCCACAATTTAGCGCCACCTCTGTTAAATTTGTGGACAAACCAGCCAAAAATGTGGATAATTTATATAGCGATAGTATAATCTCGACAGATTAGCAATCAAATATTGATTATTGAGCGTGAAATTGCTATAATAACTGTCATTATGCCAAAGCGAACTTTTCAACCGCATACTCGACACCGCGTCAAGACGCACGGCTACCGTGCCCGTCGGGCAACCAAAGCTGGCCGGGCTGTACTCAAGCGCCGCCAGGCTAAAGGCCGTGCTCGTATCGCACTCTAACTAGTCGAGGTAACTATAGGTAAATAGCGCTAATTTTCGGCGCTATTTTGCTATAATGGAATTTATTGTATGATTGCGTCAAAATATCGATTTCACGGGCATGGCAGCTTGAAATTTTTATACAAAAACGGTCAAGCGGTTAGGTCGCGTTATTTCACGGTCAGATATATTACCAATTCTCGCCGCCAGCAGCCGCGCTTTGCAGTAGTAATTAGTAAAAAAGTCCATAAATCAGCGGTCGGGCGCAATCGTATCCGCCGCCAGGTTTATGAACGCTTGCGAGTTGATGTTTTACCTCGCGTTAAAAACGTCGATATCGCAGTGATTGTTACCAACGGCGAAGCGCTAAGTTTGGCGCCTGGCGATCTGAAATCGTCGCTTGATGCTATTTTTACGCAAATCATCGCTTGATTCGGTAGTTGCCAGCCAAAGAGATGATATAATGGTATAGATAAGTACTTGCCGAGAGGAGAATACGAGGCTTTTATGCATGATTTATTCCAATTATTGATTGTCCAGCCGATTTTTAACGCGCTAATTTTATTGTATAGTATCATTCCGTGGCACGATTTCGGGCTGGCGATTATTATCTTTACGATTATTCTGCGGTTTGTGATGTATCCGCTAATCAAAAGCCAGCTCAACCAAACCAAGCTGATGCGCAAAATGCAGCCAGAGCTGGCTAAGATCAAGAAAAACACCAAAGGCGACCGCCAGGCCGAAGCCATGCAGCAAATGGAACTATACAAACGCTATGGTATTAAGCCGATGCGTTCGGTGTTAGTACTAGTTATCCAGTTGCCGATATTTATTGGACTTTACCAGGTGATTAGAATCATTATCTCTCTCAAAAGCGAAGTGATTAGCCAATACCTTTACGAGCCAATCAAAAATATCGATGTTATTCAGTCGATTATCCAAAATCCAGCTAATTTCAATCATACAATGCTCGGATTTATCGATTTAACCAAGACAACTTTTAGCAACCACGGCATCGACTTTTTCTTGTTGGCTTTGGCGGCCGTATCGGCAATTACTCAGTATATTATCACTAAGCAAACCGCGCCAACTGCTGGCAAAAACCAAAAACGTTTCCGCGATCTGATGAAAGAAGCAGCCGAAGGTAAAGAGGCCGATCCGACCGAGATGAGCGGTATTATGACGCGCGGCATGATGAAGGTTATGCCGGTAATGATGTTCTTGATTATGGTGGGGCTGCCAGGAGCATTGGCGCTTTACTATACGGCGTCTAACTTGGTGGCGGCCGCTCAGCAGCATTTCTTGCTGCGAAAAGATGCTGAAGAAATGCACGAAATTGCCGAAGAGGCTAGCGCTCCCAAAAAATCGAAAAAAGCCAAAACCCGCGAGAAAAAAGCTAAAGAAGCGCACATCACGCGGATTAAGGCGAAGTAGGAAAGGAGAAGTATGGATAAAGAACAATCAATTGCCTATGCCAAGAAATTTGTCGAGGATATTTTGTCGTTTTTTGGCGAAAATATAGAGGTTGAGACTAGCTATCAGGATGATATTTTATCGATTGACATTGCCAGCAGCGACCTCAATAGTATTTTGATTGGCCGTAATGCCGAGACGCTGCGCAGCTTGCAATACATGGTATCGACAGTGCTGCGCAATAATAATGCGGCGGTTACCCGCGTAATCGTCGATATTGCCGGTTATAAGAAGCAGCGCGAAGAAAAAATTGCCGAAAAGGCTCGCGGTTGGATCGAAGAAGTACGCCGTACCGGCGATTCGCATGTTGCTCATATTAACGCTGCTGATCGTCGGATAGTTCACCGGATAGCGGCCGAATACAGTGATATTCGCACTTACTCTGAGGGCGAAGGCCGCCAGCGCTATATTATTATTGCGCAAGCAAGCTCTTAGCAGTATAATCATAAGTATAAAGGAAAGGATTGGAGTATGGCTGCTGTACTAATAATCGTAGCTGTGGTGGTTATCCTGCTGGTTGTCGTGATCGGCGCGGTAATCGGCATGTATAATAGCTTGGTCAAGCTAAATATCAAAACTGACGAATCGTGGAGCGGTATTTCGGTGCAGTTGAAGCGCCGCGCCGACTTGATCCCGAACCTCGTTGAAACTGTTAAAGGCTACGCGGCGCACGAGAGCGGCGTTTTCGAAAAAGTCACCGAGGCGCGCTCGGCTATCATGTCGGCAACACACCCGGCTGAAGCAGCCAAGGCCGACGGCGAATTAACCATGGCGCTCAAAAGCTTATTCGCGGTATCCGAAAATTATCCGGAGCTGAAAGCTTCTAGCAACTTCATGGAGCTGCAAGCGCAAATCACTGACACCGAGGATAAAATTGCTGCCTCGCGCCGTTTCTACAACGCCAACGTCACCCAGTTCAACACCAAACGCAAAGTCTTCCCGACTAATATTTTCGCTGGAATGCTAGGATTTAACGCTGATAAAGAGTTCTTCGACGTTAGCGAAAGCGAACGGGCAGCAATTGAAAAGCCAGTTGAAGTCAAATTTTAATTCTAAAATAATAATAATAAATTAAAAGTAAGGAGCTCGATGGAACATTTATTTTTGACAAATATCGAGCTCTTTGCTCGTGCTGGCGGCGGCGGATCTGGCGGCTCGGGCGGTGGTTCTGGCGGCGGCGGAGGCGGCGGTTTGCTGGCCGGTATAGCGATGATTGGCTTCGTGCCGGCTTATTGTATCGGTTCGGCGCTGCGCAAGTACATAGGCCAAGAGGGTACGCGGTTTGTGGCTGCGAACGCGATTGGTTTTGTCCTGATAGTAATAACCTTTGCACTGATTGCTAGAGGTTGGGTGGGTGTAACTATTGCTTTTGGCGCGCTCGTCGGTATGGTTACTGGACTTTACGAGGCGTTTAATAAGATTAAACAAAGTAAGTTCTTGCGCGATAAACTTATGCAAGCTAGCGCTGCCGATCCGGTATGGAACGAACAACAGATAATCGATCACGCCAAGCAAGTATTCCTGCGCTACCAAAGCGATTGGGCGAAACAAGATAGCGAAGCGATTAAAGCCTATACCACCGAAAATTATGCTTATCATGCTGGTTTGATGATTTATACGCTGCAGCTAATGAATCGGACAAACCAAATGTCGGATATCGTAGTGAACGACGCCGAGGTGGTTGATATGTTAAATTCTCCTGATGATAGCCAAGATACAGTAACGATTGGCTTTTCGGCGAGCGCTAAAGATTCGCTGGTCGATAACGCTACCAATCAGACACTATTTACCGACAATAGTATGTTCACTGAATATTGGCGATTCCGCCGCCATGGCAAAGATTGGTTACTAGACGGCATCGATCAGGCGACAGCTAACCCAGCGATGTATAATCCGCAAATCGACCAATTTGCCCGCCAGAATAATTATTGCTATAGCGCTGATATGGGCTGGCTGTTTATACCAAAGCGCGGGCAACTATTTAACGGCGCTCAGTTTGGTACGTCAGATATCAATAACCATGTGGTCGGCTTGTATAAAGAATCATTGCTCGTGCAATTGTATACTTACCAGCGCGCCACTGATAGCTCATCAGTAGTTATCGCTCAAATTAACGTACCGAAAGATTACGGCCAAATTATTGTTCGTCGCAAGAAAATGATGCGTTTCGGCGGTGTTCGCGGTCTGGAAAAAGTCGAAATGGAGTGGGGTAAGTTTAATGAGTTATACGAGGTGTATGCTTCTAATACCGACCAAGCAGCTAGCTTTGAGTTGCTCAACCCGACGTACATGGAGCAATTGGCAGCGCTTGGTTTCGAGGTCTCAATCGAGGTTGTTGATAACGTAATTTATCTACACACAGCCGAGCAGGGCGCTGATATCGCTGTGTACCAAACTATGTATGATTTAGCGCAAAAAGCCTTCAAAGAAATGAGACTCTAGCTGTTAATAGCATTTTCATAAATTTGCAAAGTTTGCTCGGCCATCCGCCGCCAAGAATACTTAGCCACTTGTTGCTTGCCTTTTTTAGACAAAGTATTGCGCAGCGATTTATCGGTAATAACGGTATCAATCTTGCTGGCAATGTCCTCAATATCAAGCGGATCAAAGTATACTGCCGCGTCGCCGAGAATTTCTGGCATGCAAGAAGCATTACTTGAAACAACTGGCGTACCATAGGCCATTGCCTCTAGCGGCGGCAGACCGAAGCCCTCGAGCAGCGACGGGAAGACATATGCTAGCGACCGGGTAAAAATCCAGTCGCGCTCAGCATCAGGTATAAAGCCGGTGAAGTGAATGTTTTTGTACTTTTTTGATTCGAAATAGTCTTTGTTGCGCTGAGTGGCAGCATTAATCCGGCCAACCAGCACCAATCCGAGGTCGGGGTACTTTTTTAATAGTTTTTGGTGAGCGTCGCCCAAACGGCGGATATTTTTATAATCAGGCTGTTGGCCGACATAAGCAATAAAACGCGTAAACGGTGTTTTGTACGGCTGTAGGCCGCCCCGATGAATCTCGGCAGCTTCGTAAATCGTTGTAATTTTATCATCAGATATCCCGCAGAATGCTTGGTATTCGCGTTTGGTAGTGTTTGACACAGTGATGATATGCTGGCTAGTCTGGGCAATTTTCTTGAATACCCAGCGGCCGACCAGTTGTTTAGCATGAAAAACCAGCCAATTCTTGTCGGAATTATAAGTATTGAGCAGTGTCATGTCATGAACGGTAGTGACGTGCTTGCCGCGGTATCGGATTGGCTGCTGCGGCATGCAAAAATGCACCAAATCTGGACTGAGGTCATCGAGAAAGGTTTTGAAACCAAGTTGTTCAGCTAGCGAATAGTTTTTGAAATCGATAGTTAGGACGTTAAAATTCGGGTTAGTTGGTTGCCAATAGTCTTTATCTTTGGTTGGCACGAGTATACTGTAGGTATTGTGGTGGTCGATTTTTTGCAAATATTCTAGCAACTTAACCACGTAAGTACCAGTCCCAGAGTTAATGACGCGGGCATCAATAGCGATATGACTCATGATGATTCCTTTCTGAAAACAATTCGCTCGTATAGGCAATAATTCCAAATCAGAGAGACGGCTGTGGCAAATAATTTAGCGACAAACAAGGAAATTTGTTCGTTAGTTATGAAGCTTTTGATTAGTGGTGTAATTAGCCAGATGGTACCGTTTTGCAGCACCCACAAGCCGAATAGCGTGACAATCACAAAAGAAACCATCTCGTATTTGATATTTTTGCTAGTGGATTTGAAGGTGTACTTTTTGTTAGCGAAAAAGCTAAAAACAAAGGCAGTACCGGTCGAGATAGTATTGGCGGTTAGTTTCGGTAATCCTAGAAAGGTAAGTAAAAATAATAGCCCAAAATCAATTATCGTATTTATTGTGCCGACGATAGCGAAACGACCAATTTGCGCCTTATTTTTCACGCTTAGCCTCGTGATATTCCTCGACAAAGTAGCCAGGCCGGTTCTTGGACTCGCTAAAAATTCGAGCAACGTATTCGCCGATAATGCCTAGGCTAATCAGCTGGATGCCGCCGAGAAACAAGATTACTGCCATTAGCGATGAATAGCCAGCGCCAGTAGGTACGCCGAATAGCGGTCGAATTAGCAGATAAAGAATATACAAAAATGCACCGCATGATATAATCATCCCCAAAATCGATGACATCCGCAGCGGCGCCGTGGTGAAACTGGTGATACCGTCAATAGCGAGATTGACCAGCTTGCTATAATTCCATTTAGTATCGCCAGCAGCGCGCGGGTCGCGATCGTAGAGCAATTCTTTTTTGTTGAAGCCGATCCAGCTGAAGAGGGCCTTGGTGTTGCGCTGCGATTCGCGCAGCAGCTTGAGAGCTTCAACACAGCGCCGATCAAGTAAGCGAAAATCGCCAGTATCGCGCTGAATTGGAATCCGTGTCGACTTTTGCAAAATACGGTAGTACCACTCGCTAGTTTTTTTCTTGAGCCAAGTCTCACCCTGGCGGCTACGGCGCCGCGCGTAAACATCATCGTATCCTTGTTCCCAGAGCTCAATCATTTGCGGAATTAGCTCGGGCGGGTCTTGTAAGTCAGCGTCGATAATTACTACTGCATCGCCTTTGGCGTAATCAAAGCCAGCTAGCATGCCAGCTTCCTTACCAAAATTGCGCGATAGATTAACATAAGCAATTGAAGAATTCTTTTTGGCTTCTTTTTGAATCATAGTCAAGGTGTCATCACTACTGCCATCGTTGATAAATAGCAGTTCTAGGCGGTATTTTTTGATCGTTTTTTGCAAATCTTTTAGACGCGCGAATAACTGCGGCAACACCGCTTCTTCGTTGTAGGCTGGTATTAGAACGGTAATGGTCTTCATAGGCTAATTATATCACTTTATTTTTTGAATAAGCTGGCTAATTGAGTTGGCAGTGATAGTGCCAGCTTGCTGTAAATAAGCCGTTTTAGCAGCCGCTGACTCAAGCGCGTTAGTACCGAGAATGGCGCCAGCGTGCCCCATTTGGACGCCACTAGGAGCGCTATGCCCGGCGATATAAGCGTAAACTGGCTTACTGATAGATTGCTTAATATAATAAGCTGCCGCAATTTCGCTAATGCCGCCGATTTCGCCGATCATTACTATACGTTTAACGCTAGGGTCGTTTTGAAATAACTGTAAACAATCGACAAAACTGCTACCGCTAATCATATCGCCGCCGATACCGATGATATATCGCTGCCCGAAACCAGCCCGTGTTAATAGCGACATAGCTTCGTAAGTAAGTGTGCCACTGCGGCTGACAATCGCCGTGTCGCCAGGTGTTGCCAGTGACGCTGGAATGATACCCAGCAGCTGTCTGCCTGATAATAACACGCCGGGGCAGTTCGGGCCGATCAAGACTGAATGGCTGCGGCGCAATTTTTGCTTAATCTCGAGCATATCGTGTACTGGTACGCCCTCGGTGATGCAGATGATAAGCGGGATTTGCGCCTGAATAGCCTCTAAAATAGCGGCTTTGGCGTACGGCGCTGGCACAAAAATCACGGAAATATCAATGGCAAAACGTTTTTTGATATCGCTAATTGTTCGGAAAACTGGTACGCCGTGAACTTCGGAAACAGCTTGATTAGGCGAGTTACCAGCGACGATATGCGTTTTGTAATTAAGCATATTTTGCGCGTGAAACCGGCCGTTTTTGCCAGTGATTCCCTGAATTATGACATTTTTGCCAGTGAAAAGCTGCGGTGTCATGAAATGTCCTCTAGGATTGCTTCTAAACTGTCGAATAGCGGTAGATTGTATTGTGCTAGCAGTTGGCGGGCTTCAGCTTCGCGGTTGCCAGATAGGCGAATGGCGAGTTTTGGTAGGTCAGGAATTTGCCGCTGGGCATCGATAATGGCTCGGGCTACCTCATCGCAGCGGACAATGCCGCCAAAAATATTAATGATAATCACGTTGATATTATCGAGAGTAGTAATTTGACGGAAGCAATCGAGGATTTTATCAGAGGTAGCTGTACCGCCGATATCGAGAAAATTAGCTGGCACCAAACCGCTTGCTGTGACTGCATCGACCGTTGCCATGGCGAGTCCAGCGCCGTTGGCGATTGTAGCAATCTCGCCGTCACGATTAAGTATGACGAAATTGTGTTCGGTAGAGTTGTCTTCGAATTGCCAATCCAAGTGGCGAAAAGCGGCAGCATCGTCAACGGTAATTTTAGCATCGCCAGCGATTAACTTACCGTCAGAGGTGAGTACTAGCGGGTTAATCTCTAGTAACAAGCAATCATTGTCAATAAAACAACGATAAGCATTTTCAATAATATCTTGCAGCAAGAACGCTTTGTCAGCAATATCGAGATAATCAGCGAGCTCGTCGGCTAAAGCTTTGAACTCTCTGTTGCTGGTGATATCGCGTCGAAAAAAGGCTGCAGTATCTTGGCTTTCAATTTCGATACCGCCCCCAGTATGGGCAAGCAGTTCAATGGCGGCGGTTTGGCGGTTAATATTTAATGAAAAATAAAATTCGTGGCTAATATTGAGGACCTCTTCGGCTAGCAATTTTGACGGCAAAAATCCCTTGATTTTAAGATTGAACATTTTTCGGGCAACGGATTCTATAGCTGACTGCCGACGGACTATTTGCACGCCGCCAAGTTTGCCGCGCCCGCCTATAGGAACCTGCGATTTCAGAATGATCGGCGCAGCGATAGCTTGCAATTCATTAATAGCGAAAACTTTGCCGCGTGGTATCGGCACTCCACACGCTGACAGTAGATTTTTGGCTTCATATTCTAGCAGGCGCATAGCAAACCCTTCTCGTGTAATATGCTCTTTAAAAAAATATGATATGAGATGACAGTAAGGATAGTTGTTGATTTTTTCACATCGAAAATGTCGATAGAATGTCGATAGAATGTCGATAGAGCGGATTTAACAGAGGTAACTACTTTTTGGAGAATGTCGATAGAATGTCGATAGCAGTACATAGTTATAGATTGTTAGTATTTAAGTTGTATCTACGGTGTCTAGTTTCTCCTTGAGGAAAAATCAAGCCGAATTTTACTAATCGCTCTAGCTCATGACGAGCGCGCCGATCGTCTCCAACGCTATTCATATTGTTAATTTCTCTATATGTGTGGTTTGTTATACTGTTGTGACTATTTTTCAGATAAGTTAAAGCAGTTAATTGTCTTTCGTTCAGATTATGCTTTTTAAATTGTTGTAACCACAGGTGATCTTCACTGTCCATAAATGTTGAGTTGTAAATAGTTATTCTAAAAGAGGATGGTAGATTTTCGAATAAAGGCTCCTTTAGTCCAGCGCTATTCAGAGAGTCTCGAATAGTTTTAATGCCGCGAGCTCGTTGTTCTGTTATATGAAAATCTTTAAGAAAACTCATGAGTGTAGGATTACGCGATACTGATGGCGTTTCGTCAATTCTTTCAATTGGCACTAAACTTCGGCCGGGATTTATGATTTCTATCCTGTCGGCGTATATGTCAATTTGAATACGAGAAGAGTATGTACCGTAGTCGCGATGAGCTATTGCGTTTGCTAAAGCTTCTCGGATAGCGATTTCTGGTATAGATAAATATTCTTGTCGAAGACCTTGAGGGTCGATTAATCCACGTATCGGCAGTTTGGAACGAAGATGATTTGCGGTTGATTTAAATTGACTTATCACATTCCCATTGAATTCTCTATCATCAATAAAAGTTTCATTTGGATCAGATATATTTACTTTGCTGTCTGTTGCATATTGAGTGATTGCTATATTGACAGTTGGAGCTGTGTTTTCTTGTAGGATGTTATTTTTACTAAATGCTAGTAAACCAAAAAGAGTGGGATTGCCTGAATGATTGATAGCGCGTAGTTTTATCAAGATATCAGTAGTTGATAAATCTTGATATATATTGCCGCGAGACTGGCTTATAGCTGACAGATATTCATTGACGACTACCATATCAAAGCAGTTTTCGTAGTGTAATCCGGAAAATTCGATTAATTCTGCTCCGCCTCGTGCGGCCATGGCGAACTGGTTGCGTATTTCGTCGGTTATCTCGACATTTGAAGAACCTATCCTTATATAAGCTCCTTTAGAGGCGCCTCTAGACTTTGAGTAAATCGGGCGTACCTGGGATGGAGCGGGCGAGATGTATGCTGTAACAACATTTCCGACCATTTGAATCTCGGGTACAATCGGGTAATTGAAGGAATTTTGACACAATGATAATAAATCGCGTTGAACTCTATCTAACTGTTCTGTAGTTAATCCGATAGGTTTATTGTCTGGCGTAACACCTAGAGACACTTTTCCGCCATCGGCATTAGCGAAAGCTGATATAGTTTTCCATAGGTCATTAGGTATTTTACCTTCGTTGCATGTTTTATATTCGGTATGCAAGTCTTCAGGCAAGGAATAGTCAAAAAAACCAGTTTGATAAGGCAGCATACTTATATTTTACGCAAATCCATATTCACATGCAAAAAGTTTATTTCCCAGTAAAAAACTTACGAAATTTCAACAGTCCAGTTTGATTGGGTAGCGGCCCTTCGTGGATAATGCTGCGGATGTAGTCGACAGAGACTTTGCGGTTTTTTTGAATAGACCAGCGTTTATGGTAGGCAGTGGGCTTACGAATTATTGAGGCTAATATACCTTTGAAAGCTGGCCAGCCGTTGCCGTGGCGGACGGCGCTGGCGAAAATTAGCCAATATGCCAGGAAAAAGCGCAGGCCAATATACCAAAACAGCCTTCCTGGAACGTTTTTAATGAAAACTAACGGCAGGTTTTTGAAAGTGTTGTAAACAGCCAAGCCAGGAACCTTTTTGCTGCTAGCGCCAACCTTGTGATAAGCGATGGCTTTGGGCGTAAAGCGGACCTTCCAGCCAGCTAGTTGGGCGCGAAAACTGAGGTCGACATCTTCGTAATACATGAAAAAGTCTTCGTCGAACATATCGATATCGTCAAATATTGCCGCGCGATAAATCGCTCCGCCGCCAGTCGCGCCAAAAACCTCGCCAGGTTTACTCGGCGCATTTTCAACAGGCTCGTCGCGGTTTCGTGGACCAGGCAGACCCCAGGTGGTATAAAAGTCGCCAGTTGTATCAAGCGTTTTGCCGTCGCGCCGTTGTAAAATACCAGTTGCAATACCGCATTTTGGCTGGCTTGACAGTTCGCCGACGAGTGCTTGGCACCATTTTTTGTCAGCAATAGCATCAGGATTGAGCACGCCAATATATTTAAAACCTTGTTCACGTGCATAAACCAGTCCGGTATTAATACCGCCGGCGAATCCCAGATTCTTATTGTTAGCGATAATGGTACAATCTACGGATGGATGTTCTGTCTGATACTGTTCGAAACGCATGACAGAGTCGTCGTGAGAATGATTATCGACGACTATGATAGTCGGTTTGAGTGTCTGTCGGGCCAGCGAGCTAATGCATTCGAGCGCATCGTCGGCGCCGTTCCAGTTGAGGACGATGATAGCGAGATTGTTTTTTGTCACAATCTTATTATATAATGGCTGAAGAGACTATGAAAGTAGCGAGTGTATGGAATAGACGTAATAAAATATTGTTACGCGAGCTGGTCGTAACGGATTTTAAATTACGCTATCAAGGATCAGTATTAGGTTATTTGTGGTCAATCTTAAAACCAATATTTTTATTTATTATTCTATATATAGTATTTGATAAATTCTTACGTCTAGGCAGAGATATTGAACATTTTCCAGTGTATTTATTAGTTGGTATTGTATTATGGAATTTCTTTACCGAGGCAACTGTGCAAGGATTACAATCAATAGTTTCGCGGGGCGACTTAATTCGCAAGATTAATTTCCCGAAATTTATTATTGTTGTATCCGGCACTATTTCTGCATTTATCAACCTTATAATCAATACAATTGTTATTTTGGTGTTTTGCATAATCAACAGCGTGTCTATATCTGCAGAGGCATTACTTATAATTCCTCTGATAGTTGAATTATATGTTTTTTCATTGGCGGTAGCATTTTTTCTAGCAACGCTTAACGTTAAATACCGAGACATCGGTTATCTATGGGAAATATTCTTGCAGGCGGCATTCTATGCTACTCCGGTAATATATCCGTTGCAAATGGTTGTAAAACAGATGCCATGGGCTGCCTCATGGCTAATGCTTAATCCGGTTGCTCAAGTAGTCCAAGATGTTCGTAAGGTATTAGTGACGCAACAAACACTTCAGCTGTATGATTTGGTGTCGTTTCCGGTGATGTTGACACCGTTTGTTGCAGTTATAATCGTAATATTGCTAGCGGTTTTTTATTTTCGATCTAACCAGCGGTACTTCGCGGAGAGTGTTTGATGTCTAAGGCAATTGTCGAGATTAGCAAACTAACGAAATCTTTCAAAATTCCGCTTGAAGCTAGTTCGGGTGTTAAACAACAGTTGATAAATATATTAAAAGGTCGCAAAGGCTATCGTGTGTTTACGCCGTTAAAAGATATAAGTTTTACTATAAACGAAGGAGACTTTTTCGGTATAGTTGGTCGCAATGGTTCAGGAAAGAGCACACTGTTGAAAACGATCGCTGGTATTTATACGCCAAATAGCGGTAACGTTAAAGTGCACGGTTCGCTAGTGCCGTTTATTGAGCTCGGCGTAGGATTTAATCCAGAGTTAACTGGCCGCGAAAACATCTTTCTTAATGGTGCACTGCTAGGGTTTAGCCATGAAGAAATGGAATCTATGTATAGCGCGATTGTTGAGTTTGCAGAATTAGAAGACTTTATGGAAGAACGGCTTAAGAATTATTCAAGCGGTATGCAGGTCCGTTTAGCCTTTTCAATTGCAATCCGCGCTCATGCTGATATTTTGTTGCTTGATGAAGTGCTTGCGGTTGGCGATGAGGCTTTTCAAAAGAAGTGCTATTCGTACTTTGATAAGCTTAAGCGTGAAAAACGTACTGTAATTTTAGTAACTCACGATATGGCAGCAGTCGAGCGGTTTTGTACAAAAGCAGTATTTATTGAAGACGGCCACGTTAAAATGATTGGTAAACCGTATCGTATTGCGGCGGCATATAGCCGTAGTAATAGCCAGAATTATGACCGGACGACTGGATTAAACAGCGATAACGAAGGGACGGTACCGTTCAAAATAGTGTTGCGTGGTACTGATGGTAAAGAAAAGACAATGTATGATTTCGAAGAAACTATGACGGTAGATTTATCATGGCAGCAAAAGGGTGTTAAACATGTAGGCGTTGCAATTTTTCGTGAAAATGGCGAGTATGTTTACGGACCGAATACTTACCAAGAAAAAACTAGCGCTATCAAAGATCAAACAGCTCGCTACACTGTAAAGTTAAATCTTAATGAAGGCAGGTATTTTATCAAGGCGGGTTTGATGGGGGCTAATGATACAAAGGTGATTGCTTTTATCGAGGAAGGACCGTTTTTTTCAGTCCAACGCGATTATGGACATGGCCGCTGGGGTGGTGTGACGAAGCTAGATCACACATGGAAATAAAATATGCTGCAACGCTTGAAAAATATGATAAAACACAATAGAGCACTTTACTCTTTCTTGCTGTTATTGATTTCGCCATATCGCAACTATCTTGATTCGCGTCAGCGCAGGTTATATGAGTCATGGCAGTGCAGATATGAAGATAAGCCTATAAATTATAAATTACGCAGACAGCCGCTAGTGTCGATTATTGTACCGACTTACAATACTCCAACTAAATACTTGAGGGAAATGGTTCAGTCGGTTGAATCTCAATCATACGATAATTGGGAGCTGATTATTGTTGATGATGCGTCGCCTGATACAGGCTTGAAACAAGAAATCAGCGCTATAGCAAAGACTAATGCAAAGATAAAGCCTTTTTTTCTTAAGGCCAATCGCCATATTGCCGGGGCGACAAATTACGGTATCCATAAAGCTAGCGGGGAATACGTGGCGCTACTTGATCATGACGATGTGCTGCACCCAGACGCTTTATTGCGAATTGTCGAAAAGATAAATAATTTGCCAGATGTAAAATTTATATATACTGACGAGATTAAGCTTGATGAACGCGGACGACAATATCAACCATTTTTCAAACCTGATTGGAATGATGATTTCTTGCGCTCGGTCAACTATATTACGCACTTTGCTGTCATACAGCGGAAACTTTTGTTGGAGTTGGAAGGTGAAGATGGTAACTACAACGGAGCTCAAGATTGGGAGCTTTTTTTGCGCATAACAAGAATGCTGCAGCCGCAGCAGATTGCGCATGTTTCGCAAATACTTTACTATTGGCGTGTCCATAAAAATTCTACTGCACAAGGGTTGGACGCAAAACCTTATGTTATTGATGCTCAGAAGAGGGCTTTAAATGACGATATCAAGTGTCGTCAAGTTCAAGCTCAAGTTATGCGCGATTCAACATATGGTGCTCAGTGGCGGCTAAAATATTCTACGCCGCAACATCTTACCATAAAAAATGTATTATTTAGCGAATCAACCACTGTCGGCGACGTCATTCGCGATGAAGCTGCTGATATAATAGTATTCTCAGAGACTGTAATTAAAGATATTGATAAGTATAGCGATATGGGCGATGTGATGCGACTTGATATCGGTGCAGTTGTTCCGCCTGTAGCTGACGAGAATCGAGTTATAGAAAACCTTACGTCAATCTTAGATAAAAAAATAGTAGAATGCATACAGACGCTAAGCCAGCGATCCTTTACGAAACACATTTATCTAACCGCTAGATACAATCTAGGCGCGATAGATCTTCCCGTACTGTTTGTTGAACGGAATAAGTTGGCTTCGATTGATGGATTAACAAGAATAACTAGCCGATTGCTGACTAAAGCTCTTTGCGATAAAGGTCTAAAAACGTTATATAATCCATATATGACGGCTAAGGAGGAACAATAATGATACGTAAAGTTAATAATCTTGTAAAGAAAAGTGTTGTAATAATCAAAGACGATGGTGCTGTCCGCTTTGTAAAACGCGCAGCAAAGTATGCATATTATAAGAAATTTCCTGATAAAAAACAGCAAGTATATAAAGATATTTTATTTATTAACGGCTGCACTTTGCCGCATCCAGAGCGCTACCGAGTTGCTCACCAGATGGAGCAACTAATGTCGCAGGGGTTAACTGTTGAAAGCGTTTTTTATGATAGATTATCGCTTGATCAATTGAAGTATTATCGCGGATTTGTATTCTTCCGCTGCCCAATAACTGATACGATTCGCGAGTTTATCAAGCAGGCGCATTATTTTAATAAAACCTGTTTTTTTGATGTCGATGATTTGGTAATTGACCAGAAATATACTGATTCAATTAAATATGTTCAACAGATGAGTGTCGATGATAAGCAGCTCTACGACGACGGTGTTAATCGAATGCGCGAAACGCTGGAGTTGTGCGATCATGTTGTTACCACGACCGCTCAACTGCAAGAGGAGCTACAGCATTACACGAAGGGTGAAGTGCTGATTAACCGCAACGTTGCATCTGATGAAATGATTAAACTATCTAATTTAGCACTAGAGGCGGTTAGCAAAGATAATAACAAAATTATTATCGGATATTTCAGTGGTAGCATTACCCATAATGAAGATTTTGATCTTGTTATTCCTAGTCTTATTAAAATATTCGAAAAGTATCCGCAAGTTTACCTTAAGATTGCTGGCATTCTGGATGTTCCAGACGCCCTTGATCCGTATAAAGAGCGTCTTATTACGTCAGGATTTGTTGATTGGCGAGAATTGCCAGCTGTTATGGCGGAGTGCGATATTGTTTTGGCGCCGCTGGTTGATACGATTTTTAACCGCGCAAAATCTGAGAATAAATGGGTTGAGGCGGCTCTTGTAAAGATTCCAACCATAGCCAGCAATATTGGCGCTTTTGCAGAGAAAATTCAGAATAACGAAACAGGTATACTAGTAAACAATACTGACGTAGAGTGGTTTAAAGCGCTTGACTTGCTAGTATCAGACTCGGTTTTGCGCGGTAAACTTGCAGATAAAGCTCACGAGGAGATAATTCATAACTATTCGACGGTGTACACTGGCTATAGCCTAGCTTCGTTTATTAGAAAGCATTTGGCACGAAATATCGGTTTCATTCTGCCGTCAACCGATATTTCAGGGGGAGTAATTGTTGCCTTAAAACATGCTGATGTGCTAAGAAGACATGGCTGGGATGTGACCCTAATTGATGCAGTCAGTAAGCACGCTCTAAAAATCGCTAAGAAAACCTATAACTATAGATATGAGTTGCCTGGATTTAATGTCGTTGCTATGCACAAAACTAAAATGAAAGCGTTTTTCGACACGCAGGTTGCAACGTTGTGGTCAACTGTTGAGCTAGTTAAGAAGCAGCCTAATGTTCGTAATCGGCTTTATTTTGTGCAAAACTTTGAAACGGATTTTTATATACCAGGCACTGGTGAACCGCGCTTTTTAGCGAACGCTTCTTACTGCGATCAATCTGGTATACGGTATATTACGATGTCATTATGGTGTCAGAAGTGGTTAAAAGATGTCTTTCATAAAGAATCCGAGTATGTCTCAAATGGAATTGATCTTGAATTGTACCCATACCGCGAACGGGATTTTACGGGCAAAATAAAGATACTTATTGAAGGCGACAGTAAAAGTGAGTATAAAAATACTGACGAAGCTTTTCGTATCGTTGAGAGGCTTGACCCTGATAAATTTGAGATTTCGTATTTATCATACCGCAAGGAACCAAAAGATTGGTACCGAGTCGATAGATTTTATAATCGTATTGCTCCAGAAAAAGTTGGAGAAGTGTACGCAAATTGCGATATTTTGATTAAAACTAGTATTGTTGAGAGCTTCTCATATCCGCCGCTTGAAATGATGGCGACTGGCGGCGTATCTGTTGTGGTACCAAACGGCGGCAATGTTGAATATCTAAAAGATGGTTATAACTGTCTATTTTATCGCCAAGGTGATATCGATGCAGGCGTTGCAGCTGTTGAAAAGTTACTAAACGATAAAAAACTGCGCGATAAACTCATTAAAAATGGTCAAAAAACCGCTCAAGCTTATCAGTGGAGTAAGCTCGAGCAACGGATTGTTGATATATACAAATAGAGATTTTATTTTTCAACAAGCTTTATTCTAACAGCTTCAATGTGTGATCCTGGTTTATCGCCGGCGATCTCACCGTTCTTTTTCCACTCTTGCCAACCGATCCATGATAGGTGAGTTTGGTAGTAAATATCATATTTCTTGGCGTCGGTTTCACCGAGGGATAGTTTTATGCCATTGAGCGCTTTTGTTTGGCCGGTAGTGCCGCAGATTTGTTGTTCGGTCACAGGCATATCTGCCGACCAAGGGTCGTTAGCCGATTTTGATGAGCAGCGGATGGCGATGGTCGATCCGTCGCGTTGTGATATGGCTTTGGCAATGCGTAGTGCTTCAACGGCGAACGATCGCCCCGTTGTACCAGACATGACGCCCTGAGAGACGTTCGGCATCCAGCCAACATAGCTGATGTGGGTTGAATAGTTGAGATCATACAAATCTGGGACAGGCGTATTGGCTGGATTATAGAATGCACCGCTAGGTAGGGTGATTGAATTTTTTGGCGCTATACGAATCTGGATGGCCTCAAGCTGTCTGGTTGCACCAGTTGATCCGGCTGGCTCGCCATTTTTTGCCCAGCCCATCCAGCCGACATACTGCGAATAAGCACGATACCAGATATCGTATGATTTTGCAAGGTCGCTAGTGAGCATAAAACGAATTGCTTCGACTGATTTGAATTGACCAGTAGTGCCTGATATTTCGTTTGCGTTTTTCCACTCTTGCCAGCCAACCCATGAGACGTGGGACGAATAGCGAAGGTCGCCAGAAATACCAGTTTTATTAACGAGGGAGGCTTTGACGGCTTCAACCCGACGGCTTTGGCCGGTAGTGCCGCTAATCATTTCATCAGTGACTGCTGGTTGCCAGCCAACCATGCCAACGTGCGAGCTAATTGAGACTGCTAGCGGTGAAGAATCTCCCTTTGTATTGACGTTTTTGAAGGCTTGGCCTGAACCTTCCGGAGCGCTAGATCCTTTGTGAACAAGCCGGATTTCTAAGGCCTCTATATTATTTCCAGGTCCGCCCGTTATGCCGGCTGGCTCGCCATTTTTTGCCCAACCCATCCAGCCGACATAGCTGACATGCGCACGGTAGTATAAGTCATATTTTGCAGCAAGCGATCCAGTTGGTTGAATTTTGACTGCTTGAATAGGCCGGTTGAGATCGGTTGTGCCAGATTGCATACCTCCATAAACAGTTGGCTGCCAGCCACGTTCGTCGCTATACGACGAATAGGTAACTTCACCGTCAATAGTGAAGGCTTGCATGGATTTGCTCTGGCCAGTAAAGCCAGTAATACCGCGATTGTGTACTAGTCCGGTCCAGCCATAGTAGCTAATATGCGATTTAAAACTAATGATTGGGCGGCTGTACTGGGTCGATCCAAACCAGTCGTTCCAAACGCGCCAAAAGTTACGATTACCATAAGCGCTGCAACGGTCGCCTAGTCCGTACATATTATTAAGAGCGGCCTGATTTGGCTGATACGGGGTGTAAGTATATAGTGCAGCTGTTGCTTTGCTGGCAATATATACGTCTCCAGCGCCGCAGCCACGCTGCACTACATTCCACAAAATTGAGTTAGTAGCGAACGGTTTTTTATAAGTCCACCAAGGTTTATCCATATTATCGAGATACCAGCGCATTAATTGGGCTCCAGATTCGACTTGCATTGAGAAGCCGGCATAATTGCGGTCGCAATTTGCACTGCCGCCAGGTCCGCTATCTGGGCAATGCGAGCCCATGGCGTAAGTATATTGACTCTGCAACGGCCAATTATCTGCGGTGAGCGGGCCGGCCGATTCAGTAGCGATTTTAACTAGGATAACTTTCGGGCTTAAATTATTACGCTTTGCTGCATCGTAGATTATTTGCGCCGCACTGACAGCCCCTGCTGGTATTGAACCGCTAAAGTTATTGGCAGGAATGTAGTTGCCTGGCGAGTATTTAGGAACTTCATAGTAATCTTTTAGACAGACATAAGGCGGACCTGCCCAGCCCCGCAAAGCGGCATATTGTGCGCGTGTAATATCACCTCTACCTTTTTCAATAGCGCGCCCAGTTCCGTATGTGTCGCAATTTGGGTTAACACTATTGAGAAATGCTTGGATATCAGCAACTGTCATGTCATCAGAATTAGTGAACACAAAGTCGTCAACGATGTTTCCAGCGCGCCAATCGCTAGCGGTGACGGCACTCGATTGATTAGCAAAAAACACTAAACTAAAAACACCAATTGCAGCAACGGCAATGGCAGAGATAAATATTCTCGTTTTCACCATTAAATCTCCTTTGTTAAAGTTTTAGTTATAGGCTTGCCATTGAGTGGAGTTACCGATAATGAAATAGTCCATTGGCCGCCGCCGACTGAAGATACGGGTACTGAAAATCCAGCACAGGTAGAGTATTCTGGCTGGTATATAATATCAGCATTCTGCGCAACCTTTTTTCCATTAGCGGCTACAGTTAGAGAGCATTTGCCTTGCGAATAACCCTGTTCTTTTAATTTTACGATAATTGTAACGCTGTCTCCATCTCTGTTGGCTGAAAGCTCGATTGATGAATTATTTTTTGGCACTGGAGCGGGTTTACTTTCTTCAACAGACTTTTTTTCGTCATCTTTTGTGGCGTTAAGGAATGATTCTTTAGTATCCTGATTGGCTTTTTCTTCAGATTTTTTTTCTTGCGGCGTTGGCTCTTTGCTAATATTTGGTACAGTTTCTTTTGGAAAAATTGAGATAACGCCAATCTTATCAAGTGCAAAGACACTCCCGCAAATCGCGACAGCTACAGCAAGGGTAGCTACTAGGATTTGCTTTTTTGAAAGTTTTTTATTTGTAATTCTCATATTTACATTATTTTAACACAAGCAAGCATAAGTGCAAAGATTGGATCGAGTTTATTTATAAGTCCACACCGTCTCAAAAACATAAAAACTAAGTATTAGAGCTAATCCAAAAAACATAATAAGATTAAACACTTTTTCATTCTTAGTCCTTACATTAATATACTTCTGCAGCCACAACCCTACCGGCACTAACATAACTGCCGTTGCTGTAAAATATCTACCCTGAACACCATCCGCATAATACGCTCCCTCGCCAAACCTAAATGGCAATAAGGCCCACGCTGTATACATAGCATACGACACTGCGCAAACAAACAACCCAATTGTCGCCAAATTATACACTGCCAATTTACCAGTCTGCTCTCCTAATAACTCCTGGTCTTTCTTGTTGTAATGAAGGAGAGAGAGGGAGAGGAGGGAAAAGAGCGGTATCAGCACAAACAAAGGCAGGTGGTATTTAAAGGATGAAAATTCACCAACACTACCGCGTAATACAGTATCTGTATACCCGATAGTTGGACTGATGTATGTATTAAACAATATGGTAATAAACTTAAGAGGGTTGCTATGTAGAGGGTTGTGAGCTGCTCCGGTGGTGAGTAGAGGCTGACCATATATTTTTTGCCAAATTAGTATGCTAATAATCGCGGCAACACCAGTTACTGCTAATATAGCCCACTTCTGAATATTAAATGGCAGACGTTCGTTTTTGTTGGGTGAGAATAGACGCTTTGGTAAAAACAGAAGAGGAAATAGCAGTAAGGCATTTACAGATTTGGTTAGAGTAAGGAATACTCCTATACAGATAAGAGCGACTGTTTGTTTATGTGATAACTTATCCTTTTGGGTGAATAGGTTCAAGGTAAAAGCAGTAATTGTAAAGACTGCCACATTTGTCATGCAGTCGCTGGATAGCGACGCCGCCATATGAATCATTAGTGGAATAAGTCCAATTGCCGTAAAAACCCACTTGCCGATGCGCACCCACTTGATAATGAGATAGACAGTAATTGAATAAAAAAGTACGTTAGCAAGACGCCCAAATAAGATAGTTAGACCAGTAGATCCATTAAATAAACTTGCTATACCGATGCCGATTGTTTGCGGCAGGTGCATAATTGGTGGGTAGCCAGAGGCGCTGCTGCACTTATGAACGTCCATTATGTTTCGATCTATAGGTTTAGAATAATCAGCGGAAAAGTTACCTTCGTAAACTGCTTCAGCTCTTTTGATAACATCTTTCGGCAATGTACAGGGTGAGTTAGATTCTACGCGACCTTGAGATATTCCGTAGGCGCGCATATAGTGCATGTTCTCGTCACTAACAGATAACTGAGGGACTAGTATTGCCGACAACACCCCAAAAAATAAAGACAAAGATATAAAAACATTTTCAGGCTTTTTAATAAACGACAGAAAGTGAGACCAAGATTTTTTCATAACTGTTTTTATTCTAGCATATTGTCATGATTAGGATAGCTACTTAAATTTCCACACCGTCTCAAAAACATAAAAACTAAGTATTAGAGCTAATCCAAAAAACATAATAAGATTAAACACTTTTTCATTCTTAGTCCTTACATTAATATACTTCTGCAGCCACAACCCTACCGGCACTAACATAACTGCCGTTGCTGTAAAATATCTACCCTGAACACCATCCGCATAATACGCTCCCTCGCCAAACCTAAATGGCAATAAGGCCCACGCTGTATACATAGCATACGACACTGCGCAAACAAACAACCCAATTGTCGCCAAATTATACACTGCCAATTTACCAGTCTGCTCTCCTAATAACTCCTGGTCTTTCTTGTTGTAATGAAGGAGAGAGAGGGAGAGGAGGGAAAATGATGGTAGTAATATAAAAAGCGGCAGCCCATATTTAAAAGCAGAAAATGCGCCAATCACGCCCCTCAGGATATCGTCGGATACGGGCAGGTTTGGGTTTAGGTAAGTATTAAATAATATCTGGATAAATTTGAGCGGATTGCTATGAAGCGGATTATGCGGTGCGCCAGTGGTGAGTAAGGGTTGTGTGTATACATGAAGCCACGCTATTAAACAAAGGCCTGCTAATATTGCTGCTGCTGAGAGAACCAACCATTTTTGCGAAATAAAAGATATTTTTGATTTTTTATCTGGAATGAAGAGGCGCTTTGGCAAGAAAATGACTGGTGATAATAAGAGTATTGTTACCGACTTTGAGAGAATTAACAAGCAGGCTACAGCAATAATAAGCAACTGCTGTTGTCGAGTTAATGGGCTTTTTTGGCTAAAGAGATTTAATGTAGCAGCAATAGCGGTAAAAATTGCGATATTTGTCACACTATCTCCGGAAAGAGACGCTGCCAAATGTATCATTAGCGGAAATAGGCCGGTTGCTACGAATGTCCATTTGCCAACGCGTACCCATTTTATAATGAAGTAAAGAGTAAATGAGTAAAATATTAGATTAGCTAATCTTCCGAACATGATGGTTACTCCGAGTGAACCATGTATGAGATTTGCCAAAATGATACCAATTGTCTGCGGTAGATGCATAATTGGAGGATAGCCAGTTGCGCTGCTGCATTTCCCTGTCTCTGTATCGCTACGATTTATAGTTTTCTTATAGCTAGTTACGAAATTATTTACATCTGCTTCTTTTGCTTTTAATACCACTTCTTTAGGTAAAGTACAGGCAACTCCTGATTCAATTTTTCCTTGGGACAATCCATAGGCCCGCATATAATGTACGCCTTCGTCATTGACTGACAGCAGAGGTACGGTGGCTGCCGACAACACCCCAAAAAATAAAGACAAAGATATAAAGATGTTTTCAGGCTTTTTAATAAACGATAGAAAGTGAGACCAATATTTTTTCATATACTAAGCAAATTATAAAGTAGAGTAGTTTATTGAGCAAACTTGCTATACTAATGATATGCAATCGCAGAAAAAGGACTACATATGGAACTCATTAGGTTCATTGCTACAGAGTGCAATCTCACCAGTATTATTGATTGTTATTACGCGGTTGAATGGCATCGAGGATTCTGGGTTATTTTCGTTTGCTCTGTCGCTTTCGGTGGTGTTTTGGGCGATATCTTTATGGGGTGGCCGGACTTATCAGGCGTCTGATGTCAAGCGGGAGTTTTGCAGCGGCGGTTATGTCGCTGTGCGTTTCGTTGCATCGCTTATTGTGGCAGTTTCTGCAGTGGTGTTTTGTGTATTGAATGGATATAACGCTACGAAAACAGGCTTAATTATGATTTTGGTAGCCTTTAAAATTTTAGAATCAATTGCCGATTCGTTGTATGGTATTTTGCAAATCCATCGTAAATTGTATATCGCTGGCATCTCGCTAACCATGAAAGCGATTCTTGGTTTTGGAGTATTTATAGTGGTTGATATTGTAACTAAAAATGTCATGTATGGCACATTGGCGATATTGCTAGTCAATGCGCTCATTATCCTTCTGTACGATGTGTTATGGGTACGACGTGTTGAGGTTATTGTTATGAATAAAAAGTTCATCAAAGAATACGCCAGTCAGGCTGTCGTAATCATGAAACGTACTTCAGCGGTATTTGTTGTGGTGTTTCTGACGATGTTTTCACTCAATATCCCGCGGTATTTTTTGGACAAGTCCCATCCTGATCAAATTGGTTATTTTGGCATTATGGCAATGCCAATTACGCTCCTTGGACTCTTCATATCGTTTATTATTCAGCCGAATGTCGTTAATTTGTCTGAACTATTAGCAAAAGGAAAATTGAAGAAGTTCGCGAGAATTGTTGGTAAGATTAATCAAATAACTTTTGGGATGGGCGTACTTTCAGTTGTCCTGAGCTATTTGATTGGTGTTTGGATGCTTAACGTTATTTTTGGTATCAATATCAATAATTTCCGCCTTGATTTGACAATTATGGTTATTGGCGCGGCGGCGAACGCTTTTGTGTCGATTTATGTTAATTTGCTGATAATTATGCGTCGGTTTAAGGGGCAATTTTACATACTGCTACTTACGGATATTTTGGCAGTAGTGATGTCTATGTGCCTGATTGAGCAGTTGGCGATGTTGGGTAGTGTGCTAGTTTTCATGATAATTAGCTTTTTGCAAGTAGCACTTCTGCTGTTTATCTACAAGCGGTCGCTAAAAGATGCTATAATAACTGACAAAAGCAAAGGGGAATTATGAGTAAGAAATATGTAATTTTGGGAGCAAACGGACAATTGGGCAAGGCGCTGCGTGCCATGTTTCCAGACGCCAAGTCACTGCCGCGGGAAGAGCTGGATATAGCTGATGAAGCGCAAGTAAACATGTTTGATTGGTCAAAATACGATGTTATCATAAATGCAGCAGCCTTGGTTAACGCTGATGGTTCTGAGACGGAAGAACTGCGCGCCAAGACGTGGCTGGCCAATGCCTATGGTCCACGTAATCTTGCTAAGATCGCCATTGAGAAGAATAAGACTCTTGTCCACTATTCATCAGATTATGTCTGGGATGGTCGAGAGAAGAACCATCAAGACGATGAAGTAGCTGCACCTCTGTTGGTTTATGGAGAAAGTAAGGCCGCTGGTGATTTGGTGGTTAGTTTGGTGCCAAAACATTATATCATGCGGGTATCTTGGGTTGTTGGCGACGGTCACAATATGCCAAAAACCATGAAAAATTTGGCAGATATGCGTATCAATCCAAAAGTTGTTAATGATCAATTTGGTCGGCTAACGTTTGCGTCAGAGATTGCTCGAGCTACTAAATACTTCTTAGATAATAAAGTTGCATATGGACTATATAACGTAACCAACGAAGGTCCAGTGAAGTCGTGGTACGAAATTGCCGCTGACGTGTTTGAATATGCCGGATATGATCGCAGTCGCGTACAGCCGATTTCTACCGAGGAGTATGCCGCTAGTAAACCAGGCTTTGCGCCACGGCCACTCAACAGCGATATGGATTTGTCGAAGTTACGCCAAACGGGTTTTGTGCCAAGCGATTACACCGAAATGCTGAAAGAGTATGTTAAGCAATTGTCAACGAACAAGTAGGATTTATTATGAACAAAGGAATTTTAAACGTTTTATATCAGAGTGACGACAACTATGCAGTAGTCAGTGCAATTTCCATTGTGTCGCTTTTGGAAAACAATAAACATTTAAAACAGATTAATATTTTTTACCTCGGACATCAACTCAAAAAAGATAGTATCAATAAATTCAACAAAATGGTTGGAAATTATAAGAACGCGACAATTACTTTCGTTGACGTGTCAAGTTATCCTGACGAATTGAAAGAGATTGGCGTTAAGGCTTGGAAGGGATTATATATCACATGGTATAAGATGCTGGCGTTTGCCAAGCTTGATATTAAAACGGACCGAATTTTGTACATTAACCCGCACACGGTGATTAGTGGTGCGCTTGATGGTCTTTTGGAGCTTGATTTCGAGGGTAATGTGATGGCGCTGTCGTACGACGCTACCATGGTAAACGCGCACAAGGATGTCATTGGTTTGAAACCAACCGACGGTTACTTTAATTGTGGGGTTATGCTTATCAATCACAAAAAATGGATGAAAGACAAGATTGATGCCAAGATGCGCGAGCATTTGCGGCACAATCGCTACGAGGTGGCTGACCAAGATTTATGCAACGTGTTTTTCAAAGGCAAGATCAAGAAAGTCGGTGTGGAATATAATTTCTCGACCGTTTTCTATGGCTATGACATTAAAAAATATATTAAGGCCAATGGTTTCTTGCCAGAGAGTTTTTATAGTTACGATGAAATCATGGAGAGTTACTACACGCCGAAGATCATTCATTCGCAGTTTGGTGTGAACGGTCGGCCGTGGCAGCAGGGTAACGATAATCCAGTTGGTTTTTTGTGGCGTAAATATTTGAAACTAACGCCCTGGAAAAACGCTAAAATGCCAGTAGCCAAGAAGGACATAAACTGGCGACTGTATGACCTATTGCCGCAATCGATAATCGTCAATCTGTATGCGTGGGCGGTTAATCGTAAGTTTGCAAAGACAAAATAGTAAATTAATTAAGTTATAGGATAAGCATTAAAACCGCGACAAGAAACTATGAATGCGTGATGTCACGCGAAGTTTTGCTGCTCGTGCGGCTCTTTTCCAGCCAATCTCATTAAACCTATCGGAAAAATTATCGTAGACTTCTTTCTCTTCCTTGAATCGGATACCATTTTTACCTTTTTCCTTGCTGGATAACGACTCGGCAAAACGGCGGTATTGAAAAGTTTCTGTTGTGTCAAAATAAAGCGAAGCGCCATCAATAATCATAGTTAATTCGACGATGACGTCTTCAAGGATTTTATACTTTGTATCAAATGAATATCGTTTGAGGGTGTCGGTTTTCCAAGTGATGGATGGAAAGTAAAGCCAATTACCGTGGCAAAGCGACGCAGCAAGTTTTTCGCCAGATAGTATACCGGATTTTTTAGGCTGCAGCATTCTTTTCACTTTATCGACAAGCGGTAGATATACGTTACTTTTGTCGTCGATTATCTGTACGCGAGGCTGATAAAAATCTGCTTCACCAATGTTTTTTAGCGCAGTATCAACGCAGCTAGGTAATAGTTTATCGTCGCAGCCGACGATCATACAATACGGTGCGCTTGCGTGTTGAATAGCGTAATTAAAATTGGCGGTGATGCCGATATTTTTACGGTGTCTGATATACGTGATACGTTTATCGTTTAATTTTTTGTAATGATTATAGGCGGTTTTATCTGGATAATGATCGTCAAGAATAGTTAAATGCCAGGCTTTGCTGGTTTGTGCTAGCACCGAATCGACAGTTTGTTTCAGCAGTGAAAACTCGCCCCAGTACGGTACGATGATATCAATACTATTTTTCATTCGACAGCCTGATTGATAATTCTTGATGCAAATCGCGCAGTCGGCGCTCGTTTTGGTCGATACGCTGGCGCTGGTTATTGGCGATGTAGAATAGCAAAATGATCGCCGTAGTTTGCAAAATATCAAACAAGCTTAATTCTGATGAATCCAGCGGCGGATGGCCAATTGAAATATTATACAGAGGAAATGACCCAATCAGTACAACCATGATAACCATCCAGATAATTAATTGATGACGAAAGCGCGTTACACTAACTTTGCGCAGTTTGTACTGAGTGATGATATTGATCAATGCTGCTAAAATAATTGGCACATTGAGTAGTACGAGGATAAGATATCTCATTCGAATAACTCCGTTAAGCGTTGTTTGAATAGTCGTTTGACGATATTGATGGCATTCCAGTTGTTTTGGCCTTTGGCGCGGGAATAGTCGGTGTAAATTGCTTTAATTGGGTATTCGGAAATAACCATGCCTGCTTGTTTGGCACGCCAAATCATCTCCGAGCAAAACTCGTAGCCAGTCGATTTCCAGTCGAGGTTATCAATTGCCCTTCGCGAGTAAATTCGCAGACCAGATTGCGAATCAGTAACATTGATACCAAATAGGGCGTAAGTAATGAAGCTGAGACCCTTGTTTCCTAAAACTTTAGTCCTAGACATGCCCTCGCTATTGATGAGTCGGCTACCGATGAGTAAATCAGTATCAGAGCTGTCGCTCTGCCGAATACCCGCCAAAACATCTTCTGGATCGTGCTGGCCATCAGCATCCATGGTAGCGGCAATATCATAGCCGTGTTGCCGCGCGTAGGCAAGCCCAGTTAGCGTTGCGCCGCCGGCTCCAGAATTCAAAATATGATCAATGACAATTGCGCCGCCTTTTCGAGCTTGTTCGAGCGTATTGTCTTTTGATCCGTCGTTGATTAGAACTATATCAATCGAGTAGTCTTTTTTGGCTTTTGAGAAAACTTTTTTGGCTTTTTTAATAACATCTTTGATGACACTAGATTCGTTGTAGGCGGGTATGATGACACAAACTTTTTTCATCGGTAATTACAATACGTTCAAGTATTCTCCGTAGCCTGATTTCTTGAGCGTGGCAGCAATCTCGTCAAGTTGCTGGCGGTTGATCCAGTCATTTTGAAAAGCAGTTTTTTCTGGACTGCCGACAATTTGGCCGGTACGCGTTTGGACGACACGAACAAAATCTTCGGCGTCAGTTAGGCTGCTGATAGTACCAGTATCTAGCCAAACATCACCGTTGTCGAGTGTCTGAACTTTGAGTTTGCCGCGGCGTAAATATTCGGCGTTAATTGAGGTAATTTCTAGCTCGCCGCGGGCGCTTGGCTGAACCTTTTTAGCGATCTCGATAACATCATTGTCATAAAAATATATGCCGACAACTGCGAAATTAGATTTTGGCTGGACAGGTTTTTCTTCGATAGAGACTGCTTGATTTTGATCGTCGAATTCGACAACGCCGTAACGCTCTGGGTCAGATACTTTATAAGCGAAAACAATGCCGCCATCTGGGTCGGTACAGGCGCGTAGCGAATCATCAAGAGCTGCACCATAAAAAATATTATCACCTAGCACTAACGCTACTTTGTCGCCGCCAATAAATTCTTCGCCAATGATAAAGGCCTGGGCTAGTCCTTCTGGTTTGGGCTGAACGGCATATTCTAGATTGATACCCCACTGCGAACCGTTGCCAAGGAGCCGTTGAAACCCAGCCTGGTCGTCTGGCGTGGTAATTATCAAAATGTCGCGAATTCCTGCCTGCATCAGTGTGGTCAGCGGATAATAAATCATCGGCTTATCGTAAATTGGCATTAGCTGCTTGCTAATAGCCTTGGTAATCGGCCACAATCGCGTACCTGATCCACCCGCTAGAATTATTCCTTTCATAAACCTCCTACTTTTATGATATAAGTATAGCAAACAGATTAGCTAATTGACAAAAGTACAAAAGTAAGTTAAAATAAAAGGATGGAGAAAATTTCTAGCCCTAAGATTGAACATACGCGAGATGCTCATGAAAGCTATCTAACCAGAGTATCGGACAATCTATTTACCGACCCGGACCATCCTGAAAGAGAGCCGAGGAGTCGCTCAATTGTTTATGTACCGTATCGCGGTTTTTCCAAACAGTTACAGCAGGACTGCCCTGAAATTACCTTTACATATCTTAATGGTCCAGAGGTTGCTGGAGCCGTGTCTGCGGCTGATGTCATCATCAATATTGCTCGCGGTGAAGAGGTTGTTGGGGCAGAAGTTGGACACCCTGACAGGAATGTCAAACTGCCGCCAGAGTCGGTGGCAAATACCGACATGGTTAGCGATCTGTATGTGCGGGCGATTGAATCCGGCAATACTAATGTACAAGTTGTTCACACTGGTAGGATGAACAACAAGACGATTGCTATGGCGACAGCAATGCCAATTTTGGCTGAGAGCGCCGGACTTAATTGTGAAGATGTGATTCATACGCCTGATGCGCAAATACGGAAACTGGTGGCGAGAACACGAGTCGATTTGAATGATTTGATGCATGAAGTTGACGCTGATCCAACAATGCAGGATATGCAGGTTTGTACCCGGGCGCTTCGGCGAATATACGAGGCGCGTGGTGTTGATCCAGATATCGCCAGCCCATCTGAGTTGACTGACGCACTATTGGATGAATATGAGAAATATCCGCGCATCAGTACTTCAACACTAATGAGAGAACAGATGTTGAAGAACGTCGCTGAAAAGTTACGAAGTGAAGGTAAGAGTGAAAAAGAAATTAATGAAGTAGTTGGAAAACTGGATGAGTTCACAGATGAGGAACCCGACTCGGTTGATACGGTTACGAACTTTACTAATAGCATCCCGATAATTTTATCTAAACAGTTGATTAAAGAGGGCTATGACGCTGATGAAGTTGGTCTAATGAGTACCGAACAAAAGATGGAATTGTTGGCAGACACTGAAATGACAGCAGTGTTTGTAGCCGATATTGCACACATGCCGCGGGTGATGTGGCTGGCTGATTATCTGATGCCAGACAACTTTAAGCTGGTGTTCGTTGAGAGTAGAACAGATTTGGATGAAGATGCACTACAAAAATCAATGGAACGTGAAGAGCGGTCGCTTAATCTCACTAGAAATTGGTTACCGAATCAGATGGGCACTAGGAATCCAGCTAAAGTTAGCAAATTGGCAGACGAAGCCTACTGGGGTAAAGGTAGTATAAGCAATAGAGAAATCAACGCTAGTATTCAACAGGCAAAGTAGATAATCTAACCAAGCAGTTTGTTTAGCTTATCGCGCCAGTCTTCTGGTATGAATCCGGTTTTTTCAATTTTTGTTAGATCTAGAGTGCTTTGCAATGGTCGCTGAGCAGCACCTGGCTTACTGGCGAAATATTCAGCGGTAGAGACTGGCTGTATGTCTGAAGATGATTTACCTGATTTTTCAAAGACAATTTTGGCAATTTCCGCCCAGCTGGTCGGTTGGCCTTCATTAGTTAGATTATATGTGCCGTACGGTGCATTCGTTTCTAGTAGATGTTTAATACCACGTGCCAAAGTATCGGTAAAGGTTAGACGACCAATCTGGTCGTTAACGACTGAAGGTTTGATATCACGCGCTGCTAAATCTTGCATGATGCTGACAAAGTTTCTGCCGTCGCCGATTACCCACGAGGTACGAATAATATAGTGCTTGGTTGCTGTAGTGGCAGCTAGGTCGCCATCAGCTTTAGTCTTGCCATAAATGTTAAGCGGTGAAAAAGGCTCGTCTTCGTTGTGGATTGGCTGGGAACCGTCGAAAACGTAATCAGACGAGAACGTTACAAAAGTCAAGTCGTGCTGGTTAGCGGCTGTTGCCAAGTAGCGGGTTGCGTCAACGTTAACTGCTTTAACTAGTCTATAATTGCTGGGATTCTCTGCGCCATCAACGTCGGTCCAGGCTGCAGCGTTAATAATCACTTTGGTATTATCCCAGTTAAACTCGTTGATTGCCTTTTGGTCGGTGATATCGAGTTGTTCGCGATCCAGAGCTAGTGCCTGAGGGTAAATTTTTTGTAGTGCTCGGCCGACTTGCCCGTTAGCACCAGTAATAACTATTTTCTTGTCGTCCATTAAACCTCCACAGGAATTACATTAGCCAGCAGCGGATGCTGGGCGTCCTTTTCGGAAATAATCGCCTGGTCTTGGCTGATCGGCCAGTCAATACCGAGTGCTGGGTCAAACAGATTGACAAAGGTGTATTTGGCATCTGGCGACCAGTGGGCGTCAACCAAGTAAGTATAGGCAATGTTGTCGTCAAGCGCCTGATAGCCATTAGCGACGCCTTTTGGTACGAAAATTGCCGTGCCAGGATTGATTTCGTGCGTGAAAACTCGACCGAAGCTGTCGCCTTTACGCAAATCGCACCACGCGCCGAATACGCGACCGTTGGCGGTGGAGATGAACTTGTTCCACGGCTCGGCGTGTAAGCCCCGAGTGGCGCCAGCTTTATCGTTAAAGCTGATGTTATTTTGTACGATGTTAAATGACGGCAGGCCTAACGCCTCCATTTTTTCTTTTTGGTAGTTTTCTTTGAACCAGCCGCGGTTGTCGCCGTGGACGGGCAGTTTGACGACGAATAGCCCGGGGATGGGTGATTCGGTGACGGTCAGTTCATTGTAGTCGTTTGGATCGAAGTTCATGTAGTATCCTTTCGCCATAGTTGATAATAATGTAGTCCTGCCAGAGTTTGGCAGTCATTGATTTCGCCTTGAGCGATGAGCGCGTCGATTTCATCGCAGGTGAAGAAACGCATATCGCTAAATACTTCGTCTGACTGCTCTTTATGTCCGCTGAAAGATAAGTTTCGCGCTAAGTACACCGCCATCTTTTCTGTCATAAGACCGTTGCAAACATATACTTCGCCGAGCTTATCCCACGACTGCGCAGTAATGCCAGTTTCTTCCTCTAGTTCGCGCTTCGAGGCGGCAAGCAAATCTTCGTCGTCGCCTCCGCCGCCAGGCAACTCCCAGCCAAAACTCTGCGACGGATAGCGAAATCCTCTGACAAGATAAATTCGTTCTTTGTCGTCAACTGTCACAATCATGCACGAGTCGCGCGATTCCAGGTAGCCGTATATTCCCAGGTCGCCTGCAAGGTCGCGTGTTTGGTCTTCGCGGACGGTAATCCATGGGTTTTGGTATACAATCTTGCTGCTAACCTGAGTTTTTGACGGCACATCTGTCATGATTATTGTCCCTGTTTTGCGTAGGCTGCTTCAACGGCTTCTTTTTGCGCTTTCCACCAATCTTCGTGATCGCGATACCATTCAATGGTTTGTAGCAAACCATCGCGCATACCAGTTTGGTTGTCGGTGTACTCAGGCTGCCAGCCCAGTTCGCGACGCAGTTTGCTGGAGTCCATGGCATAGCGCATGTCGTGGCCAGGGCGGTCATTGACATGCTCGTACCAATCTTTACCCTTACCCATCAGCTCGCAAATTAACTCAATCACCATCTTGTTATTGACGTGGTCGTTGTCGGCGCCGATGATGTAGGTTTCGCCCAGCTCGCCTTTTTCCAAGATGAGGTGAACTGCCGAGTTGTGATCATCAACGTGAATCCAGTCGCGGACTTGTTCGCCGGTGCCGTACAGTTTGGGCTTGATATTGCTCAAAATATTGGTGATTTGGCGCGGAATGAACTTTTCGATGTGTTGGTAAGGTCCATAGTTGTTTGAGCAATTGGAAATCGTCGCTTTGATGCCGAAGCTGCGAATCCAGGCGCGCACCAGCATATCGCTGGAAGCTTTGGTGCTGGAGTAGGGGCTGGACGGATTGTACGGTGTGTTCTCGGTGAAGCGGTTGGGGTCGTCGAGCTCCAAATCGCCAAATACTTCGTCGGTCGAGATGTGATGGAGGCGTTTGCCGTGCTTGCGAATAGCTTCAAGAATAGTGTAAGTGCCGACGACGTTAGTCTCGACAAACGGCCACGGATTGCGCAGAGAATTGTCGTTGTGACTTTCGGCGGCAAAATGCACAATGATGTCGTTTTCAGCAACTAATTTGTCTATCAACTCGGCATCGCAAATGTCGCCTTCCACGAAATTGATCTGGTCAGCTACTGGCTGTAAATTAGCGCGATTCCCCGCATAAGTAAGCTTGTCGATAACAGTGATGTCATATTCTGGCTTGTGTTTGACGGTATAATGCACAAAATTCGAGCCAATGAATCCCGCGCCTCCCGTGACTAGCATCTTTGTCATAAGTATAGTATATCAGGTATAATAAGTAATCGACAGAGGAGGATTATGAAAATAGTAATTGTTAGCGGCTATTTCAATCCGCTGCACGGCGGACACCTGGATATGATAGAGGCAGCAGCAGCTATGGGCGACAAACTGATTGTAATTGTTAATAACGACAAGCAGCAGCTGCTCAAAAAAGGCAAGATTATCCTGGATGAAAGTAATCGGTTGCGGTTAATGCGAGCGCTGAAAGGTGTTGATCAGGTAATCTTGTCAATCGATGAAGACCCATCTATTATTAAGTCGCTAGAAATGGTTGCCGGCCAGTATCCGGGTGATGAACTGATCTTTGCTAACGGCGGCGATCGTGATACCGAAAAAGCTATTCCCGAAGCAGATGTTTGTAAAAAGTACAACATACAGATGCGGTTTGATGCTGGTAAAGGTAAGCCAGATTCGTCGACGCGAATCAACCAAGCGACAGGTAAAGAGTAGACGAACGCGGGTTAGAAGAAGCAGGTTGTTATTGGCTTGTTGTTAAATAAAGCGCCACAGCCACTATTCAGAAAAACCGTTTGGATTCTGCGATTGCCAGCGCCAGCTATCAGCGCAAGCCTGTTCAATACTTAATTCGGCTCGCCAGCCTAGTTCGCGCTCAGCTTTGCTGCAGTCAGCGTAGCAAGTGGCGATATCACCAGCTCGCCGCGGTTTGATTTCGTAGGGCAAGTCTCGCCCGCAAGCTTTGCTAAACGCTTTGATGATTTCTAGCACCGATGTGCCGCTTCCGGTGCCGAGGTTATAAATACTAGCTCCAGCTTTCATGTGCTGTAGAGCAGCGACGTGGCCGCGCGCCAAGTCTACGACGTGAATATAATCGCGCACACCTGTGCCGTCTGGCGTGTCGTAATCGTCTCCGAAAACACCGACGCTTTGCAGTTTGCCGACGGCAACTTGAGCGACGTAAGGTAATAAATTGTTTGGAATACCGTTTGGATCTTCGCCGATTTGACCTGATTGATGAGCGCCGATCGGGTTGAAATAACGCAAGATTGTTGCTTCAAAAGCTGGATCGGCCGCGCAGTAGTCCTGTATGATTTGCTCGATCATGTATTTAGTCTTGCCATAAGGATTAGTTAAGCCTACACCGACCGTCGAAGTTTCGCGCAGCGGCAGCTCGCTAGGACTGCCGTAAACAGTTGCTGAACTTGAAAAGACCAATTGCTTAACGTTATGTTCTCGCATCGCTTCAAGTAGTGTCATAGTTGAGACGAGGTTATTATCGTAATATTCTAGCGGTTTGGCGACTGATTCACCGACAGCCTTTAGTCCAGCAAAATGAATCACTGAATCTATATCGTATGTTGTAAAAATATCATCAAGTGCTGATTGGTCGCGGACATCCGCTTCAATAAAAGGGATTTCGTGCCCAGTGATCTGTTCGACACGTCGCAAACTCTCGCGGCTAGAATTGGCTAAGTTATCGATTACCACTACTTCAAAATTGTTATTGATAAGCTCGATCAGCGTGTGGCTGCCAATATAACCCGCGCCGCCAGTGACTAAAGTTGTTTTCATACTATATATTGTATAACATTAAGCAAAACAAAACCCTTAAAGAGATAAATCGCTTACTGAGTCGGCAATAGTAGTCCATAACGACCCAAGTTGACCTTCTTTAACAGCCGCCATACCGTTGCTGATAACTCCAATTCGCGACTTGCTCATGTCGAAAGATGTGACTGCTGTAGCAACGTTTACCCATGCTGTGTGTAGCGATCCCTCTTTGACGTATAATACATCACCGTAAGATAAAGCACCGACTCTGTCTCCGTCAAGAATGGCTGTTTTTGTGTTATTTATCAGAAGAGTCCAGAGATTATTGATAGAGCCCTCTTTTGCGAAGAGGTTATTAGAGGTATCTATTACAGCTATTCGATTATCTGTGACTGAAATACTATTTGCATTATTATACACGAGAGTCCAAAGAGCGCTTAGGGAGCCTTCCTTAACAAAAGCGTTGCCACCGCCTTTAATTATGCCAATACGAGAACTGCTAAGTGAAAATTGAGTTACATTATCGGCAACGCGGACCCAATTTTCATTGAGAGACCCTTCTTTGATAGCAAGCCAGCCGCTAGACAAAACGCCGATGCGATTACCTGAAATATCAAACTTATCAACATTGTCAGCTATTTTTGTCCAAGTAGCGTTTGTAGGTCCTTCTTTTGCGTAAAGCTCTTTATTATGATTAAGTACTACTATCCTATTGCCTGATAGTCTAATTGATTTCACGCCTCTAGCTTGTATTGTCCAAAGCTCGTTTAGCGGGCCCTCTTTGACTGAAGCTATTGAGTTTTGAACAATTCCTATTCTAGGTAGCAAGGTAACGTCTCGTATGTGTATAAAATTGTGCGGCCACTCTCTATCACTCGAGCGGTAGTATCGTTTTTGCAAAGTGATAGCGGGTAAGTAGCTGTCCTCGGAGGTTTCGATATATTCGGGAGTGACCTTTTCTACATATGCTACATGACCAGGAGTTGTCCATTGCGCGATTGATCCAACCTCTGGAGTTCCGTTAACGGCGAATCCTTTCGAACGAGCTTTTGTGGCCCAGTTATAGGCGTGCCCGAGATTCCCTGGGTTAGCTGCGCCGTTTTGTGCTAAACGGTATGCAGCATAATTAGTGCAGTTATGTCCAGTCTCGCGAGTAGAAAGCCCCACGTAGACTGTCCGCGATAACCGCTATGACTAGTGCAATTGTATCCAGAGCTGCGGCATAAAAGCGTTGCAGCAGAGGCGATACTGATGTCTATCGTCGATAAAAATATAGTTATGCAGATAAAAACTATAATCTTGTAATGCAGGCTATTTGCTAACATGTCTTTCAGCAGCCTTAATGATATTTATCATACACAACCTTTTTAATCTTAGTCAAGAAAAGGCCTTTGTCGAAGCGTTTAGCGGTGCGGGCGAGTTTGCTGGGATGAAAACTAATTTGTTCGGCGATTTCGACGGCTTTTACAACATCGTCAACGGTTTGATGATGAAACAGCGTGCCAATGTCGGGCGAAGTAACTATATCAGTGGTGCCGCCGCGCGCCAGGCCGATAACCGGCGCTCCGGCTGCCAATGCTTCAACGCTAACAATGCCAAAATCTTCCTCGGCAGGATAGATGAAACCGCGCGCGGTGGTGATAGCTTTTTCGTATTCAGCGTCGCTAGCGTCACCAAAGCGATCGGTGCGGAATTCAACAGTCGGGCCGGCAAGCTTGACTAGCTGGCTGTGAGCTGGCCCGTTACCGAAAACGATTAGCTTTTTGTTGAGTTTGGTAGCGGCTTTTACAGCTAGATCGTAGCGCTTATACGGCAATTGGCGGCCGATGGTTACGTAGTGGTCACTCCGCTTGCGAGCAGGTGTAAAGCGGCTAGTTTCGACTGGCGGATGAATTACGGTACTGCTGCGGCCGTAATATTTTTTGATGCGTTTTTGCGTCTCGGTAGAGTTGGCGATGAAGACATCAACTTGCTTAGCCGCCTCCAGGTCAAGCTGGCGCTGATGCGGTACCAGCAGCGGCATCAGCAGGCGAATAAACGGATTAAGTTTGCCATAGCCAGGATCGCGGCGGTATTCGTCGTAGTGGCTCCAGTAGTAGCGCGGCGGCGTATGGCAATAATTGATAATAACTTGGCTGGGTCGTGCTTTAGTAACTTGGTGGCCGTGCAAGTACGAACTAGTCAAAATAATATCAAATTCACTAAGGTCGAGTTGGCGCATTGCTTTAACTGCTAGCGTCGGAAAAAGTTTGTGATAATTGCGCAGCCGCTGCGGTAATTTTTGTAATTTCGAGGTGCGGATATCAAGTTTAGCAAAAGCTGGTACTTTGCTGCGATTATATATTGCCGTGTAAATCGGCGCGTCAGGAAAAGCTTCGTGCATTGCTAACACAACATTTTCGGCGCCGCCCATCGTTGTTAAAAAGTCGCAAACAATTGCAATGCGCGGACGCTTCATTATCTTGCTCCCGTTTTGTGTAATACGACACCGATTGTTTTGAAAAGTATCCGCAAGTCTAGCCAAAAGCTCCAGTTTTGTGCGTAATAAAGCTCAAGCTCAATCCGTTCGTCGAAGCTCAAGTTGCTGCGACCCGAGACTTGCCACAATCCAGTCACCCCAGACTTAACGCTATGCAATAACGCCGTACGATTTTTGCTGAATTTAACTTCTTGCGGCAGAATCGGACGCGGCCCGACTAAACTCAAGTCGCCGAGCAGCACGTTGATAAATTGCGGGAATTCATCAAGCGAAGTATTACGCAAGAACTTACCAAACCAAGTAATTCGCGGATCGTCGGCAACCTTGTGATCGCGCCGGTATTCGGCGGCCAAATCAGGCCGATTCATTTCTTCAAACTCGATACTGGCGTCCTTTTTGCCGTACTGAGCACCCATGGTGCGGAACTTATAAAGACGAATCGGTTTCGAAAAACGGCTCAAGCGCTTAGAACGGTAAAAAATCGGTCCGGGATTGCAAATCTTTTGCAGCAGCGCGATTATTATTATAATTGATCCCCAGAGCGGCAAAGTAATAATAACGGCTATCAAGTCGAACAGCCGTTTAGCAATTGCTCCCCAGCCGATGAGTGGTGTTTGGCTGACGGTAATCATCGGATAGCCGAGAAAGACATCGACGGTGTTTTTACCAGTATAAAATTCCGGTTCGCCAGGGATGAAGTTGTATTGAATGTGAGCAATTTGTGCGGCGCTTAAAATTTGGTGATTGCGATCCTCGCTGGCATAAAGGTCGGTTTGAATAATAGTGCTAATGTTAAGTTTTTTGATATCTTTGAGTGCTGTCTCGACGCGGCCGTAATGAACGATACCGAGATGCGGCGGTAACAATTTTGCTGGCCCGGCGAAGGCTACAATTTGATAACCAGATTTGTGGGTGGAGCCGAGGGACATCGCAATATCGGTCGTCGCATCAGAATTGCCGATTACCAACACTCGACTGACACCATGTCCGTAGCGGTATAACTCGTTGCGAATAGTGCGAATTATTTCGCGTACCAAAATAATGGCAATCGTTGAGCCGATTAAAACGTAAAGAGCAACTAGTCTGGCCGGAAAAATATGCATACTAGTGAAGTATTCCCAGCCAATTACCAGCAGTATACCAATGAAAGTGCCGAGCGTTATACGGCTCCATTCGACGAGGCGGCGGTTATAAACGCTCGGACTGTACAATCCGAGCGAAGCGAAAATTAGTATCCATACCGGGGTAATCACAGCAAAGCCGATGATATATTCGTAGGCGTAAACAATGTGTAAGAGTACGCGCTGGTCGACTTGAGTGCGAATATAATAGGCTGCGGCAAAAACGATTGCCAGCACGATCGCGTCGGCCGCCATCAGTATTAGGCTGTAAGACTTGGTATTATGAGATGGCATTTGTCTTCATTATAACAACTTTCGTTATAATAGATAGCATGAGCAATCTCAATACCGATAATTTGGAGCGTCGGCTAGCTTCGGTAACACTGGTGCTGTTGGCTACGATTATGCTAGGTTTGGCAATTCATACGCCGTTGACGGTTTTGGCGAGCACGCATTGGCCGCCGGTTGCGCTGTATGCCAAAGCATGGAAAGAAGTACTGTTAATGGTAGCTTTTGTCCTGGTGATTATCCTGGGTTGGCGGCGCCATGCTTGGCGATTTTGGCTGCGCGATAAGTTGTTATGGTTGATTGCTGGTTTTGCGTTGTGGCATTTGGTTTTAGCAGGAATATCGCTAGCTGCGGGTAACTCAGCGGCGACTGTGATTGCTGGCCTGGTAATTGATTTGCGCTGGGGTCTAATGACGGCGACGATGTATAGTTTTATTTATTTATACCCGCGCTATCGGCAAATTTTATTGAAATGTATGCTGGCGGCAGCGGTGGTAATTATTGGGTTTGCTTGTTTACAGTTGGTTTTGCCGCGGGATTTCTTGACAATATTCGGTTACGGCCAGGCAACGATCGTACCGTATATGACGGTTGATTCAAATGAGGCTTATGTGCGCTTTGGTAGCACGCTGCGCGGTCCGAATCCGCTAGGGGCGTACGCGCTTGGCGGGTTGGTGTTGGCATCAGTATTTTTGGCGGCAAAATGGCGGGATAGTGCTAAGTTGCGCGTCTACGGCATTTTGGCGGCCGCTAGCTCTAGTGCCGCTCTTTATATTAGTTATTCGCGGGCGGCGATTCTGGGGGCTCTAGCAGCGTTAGGCGGGCTTTTTGCCCAACGATATAGCCGGAAATTACCTAAAAAAGCTTGGATATCGATTGCTGCGGGAGTTTTAGCTGTAGCTGCGGGCGGAGCTTATTTGCTGCGCGATACCAGCTTTATGCATAATGTGATTTTGCACGATAATCCTACTACGGGTGCTGCTAGAACCTCAAATGATGACCACCTTTTGTCGCTGCGCGATGGCGTTATCAAGGCAGCGCAACAGCCGTTTGGCGCTGGTATTGGCAGTACCGGGTCGGCATCGTTATTAGGTGATTCAGGGGTGATTATCGAGAACCAATATTTATTCATCGTTCATGAAGCTGGTTGGCTAGGTTTAGTGATTTACTTGATGATTGTGATTATCGTTTTGCGGCGGTTATGGCGGCAGAGGAACGATTGGTTAGCGCTTGGTGTGTTTTTGTCTGGAATTGGCCTGAGTGTCGCTAGTTTGTTCTTGCCAGTATTTGCTGATGATGTAATAGCGCTAGTTTGGTGGGGCTTGTCGGCGCTGATAGTGGCACGACCGTTTGACCAGGAGCTGGTTGATTCGTTATAGTGAAGGTATGGCAGCACAAGCTCAATCGGCGGCAATTAATCCGACCAAGAAGCAGTACGAGCTTTTACTATTTATTGATAACTTTATAAAAGATAACGGCTACGGGCCGAGCTATCGCGAGATAATGCGGGCTCTTGACTATAAAAGCGTTTCGACAGTGGCAGTACATATTGATAATTTGATCTCCCGCGGCCACTTGCGTAAGCGTGACAATTCAGCGCGGTCGCTAGAGGTGATCGATGTGGCTGCGGCGCCAAAAACCACGCCAGAAGTTTTGGATTCGACAGACGCGATAACTGAACGCTGTATTCGCGCTAAAATAGCTAACCTGCAGAAACAAGACGACGATAAGGCACGCCAGGATATTCAAACGCTGCAATCGGCATTACAAATTCTTGGCTATGAGGAGCCGCGTGAGACGGATAGCGCGTAAACCATCGTACCGCCGGCGTTATACTGGTACTAAAGCGGCGGTCCATGCCGCTAAATCTACTAAATCTAGCGCTTGGCGATTGCAATTGCGGCATGTAGTTTATGGCGCATATCGGCAGGTCAATTACCAAGCTGCTTCATTGCAGATAAAATTACAACGTTTGTTACGCCATAAGCATTTCCGTAAATATGCAGTTGGTGCGGCAGCAAGTTTGACTTTTCTTCTAGTAATTGTACAGTTGGCTTATCCAAGCGATAAGACCTTGCCGTTTGCGCACGTTGACGGATTAGCAATTGGCGGTATAGCTAAAGATGCGGCGGCTAAAAAAGCTAATCAAGCGTATAGCGACCATACTCTTAATATCACGATGAATAATTCAGACAAGCCAGCAGTTAGCATTAAACTGCGCGATATTGCTGTCTTGGTTGATAATTCGCAGCGAATCAAGCGGTATGATTATCCTTGGTATGTGCGATTGGTGCCAACTTCATTGTTTTGGTATGGTTTGAATTATGGTTCGCCGCCAGCCCCTAAATTTGCCAACCAAACGGATGTAGCTGTTAACGAAAAAATAGTTGCTCGCTGCCAAGTTAGTCCGACCAATGCTACGCTTACAGCCAAAGGGACACAGCTTGAGCTGCAGAAGTCCAGACTTGGCGGTAAATGCGATAAGGCTAAAATCAAGCAATCTGTTCGCGATATCAAACCAAAATTACATCAGCCTACAACTATTAATGTCAATAAAATAGATATCAAACCAGCGGTGAGCGATGAAAAAGCTAAGCAATTGGCGCGAAAGCTAACCAAACATCTAGCGGGAGGTATTCAAATTAAAGCTAGAGACAAAACTATCGCGGTCGATGCGCAGACGGTCTACGCTTGGCTTGACTTTACCGCTAAAGATAAAGAATTGGTGGCTACGCTGAATGCTGAACGTACTGGCAAATGGCTGAATGATACGGTAGCGAAAATTGTTACTGTGGCGCCTGGGGTGTCGAAAATTACTACGCATGACTTCACTATTGTTAGCAAGCAGACAGGTAGTTCAGGGCAAGCACTCGATGTGGCGGTAATGCTGCAGAAATTACAAAGTACAATCGACGGCGGTAGTTTGCAGCTTGATGCTGTTACCAAGGCTGTGCCGCCGCGCGAGGAATATACGCGGACATATAGCTCGAGCGATGCTGGCTTGTCGGCTTTGATGGAAAATTTCGCCAAAGACCATCCGGGAACTTACGGCGTGTCGATGATAGAGCTTGACGGCAAAAAGCGCCGCGCCGAATACAATGGCGATAAGCAATTTGTAACAGCTAGCACCTACAAATTGCTAGTAGCCTATAGTTTGCTAAAACGTATCGATAGCGGCGCTCGCAGTTGGGATAGTGATCAAGCATGTTTTAATAAAATGATTAGTTTGAGCGATAATGCTTGCGCGGAAAGTTTCTTGAACGCAATTGGAGTTAGTACTTTGACTAGCGAAGCTAATGCCATTGGCCTTAAGAACTCGACATTTATGAAAGGCGGCGGACCGTATACGACAGCAAATGATCAAGCCCTGCTGCTAGGTATGATCGCAACCGGCCAAAACTTTTCGAGCGCCAATCAGCAGCGCTTGCTAGAAGCTATGAAGAAAAACGTGTTTCGTAAAGGTATTCCAGCAGGTGTATCGGGGACGGTTGCCGATAAGGTTGGCTTTATGAATGGATTATTGCATGACTCGGCGATTGTTTATGGTTCGCACGGTACGTACGTACTGTCAATTATGACCGATGGCGCCAGTTGGGAAGCAATCGCCGATTTAGCAAAACAGCTTGATGCGCTGCGGGCGCAGTAGACTTTACACCTTTTGTATAATAAGTTACAATATTGGTATCTGCGGCGATAGCAGAATGTATTCCGGCATAGCTCAGTGGTAGAGCGGATGGCTGTTAACCATTAGGTCGCTGGTTCGAGCCCAGCTGCCGGAGCCAATTTTGAGAATTAGAGTTGTCTAGTACACTAGCGAAAGGCTTCAACAGAGGTAGTTGAAGCTTTTTTGCTTTCAAAGTAGGGTTCGCAAGTAGCATACGCAGAATTTTGTTCTTTTGCTCTGGTTGCGAACGCTCAAAGATATTTTTAGCTTTTGACGCCAGTTCTAACAGATAAGCAGAGGTGAGTTGGAAGGACGTATCGTTATTTGTGTACTCAACTAACTTACGGTCAAGGTCTTCCATTTCGGTCTTATACTTCATTACATATTTGTCATATTCATCGACAGTAATACGTCCATCAAGTCTGTCATCGTACAGTATACCTAGCTTTTTCTCTAAACGTAGGTATTCAGCCCGTGTTTGTGTAATAGCGTTTTTATAGAACAGCTGTATATTATCGTGTTCGTTTTTCATCAGCTCAAGCACTTGGTTCACTATTCCTTCACTGATATTGAGCTTTTCAAGCAGTTCAGTTACTTGCGGTAGTATATCCGCTTCAGCGATATGAGGCTGGGTCGCAAGCTACGCCAACCTTTGCCTTGGTACAACGCATATAGACGTGTCCTTTTTGCTCGTACGATGAGATAGTACAACCGCAGGTGGCACATTTGAGTATACCACTGAAGGTAAATATCTGCTTGGTGTTAGTTTTGGTCTTTTCGTTAGTCCGCTGGTTGTTGATACGTTGAACCTTGTCGAAGGTGGACTTGTCTATTATCGGTTCGTACTTATGAGGGTAAAGACCGCCATCGTACTTCATAACGCCGTAATAGAACGGGTTCTTGAGCATTGTTTCAATCTGACTCTGACCAACTATACCTTGCTTTTTGGTGTTACTGCGGAAGCCATCTTCACGAAGTATCTTGGCAATGGTGCGATAAGACTTACCTTCAAGCCGCAATTCAAACGCCTTGATAATGTACTGCTTGCGGTCTGGGTCGGGTGTGATATTCTTTACCACTTTACCGCTGGTGTCTTCCCATTTGATGTTCTTATAGCCAACACAAGCCTTGCCTGGGTATTCGCCATCGTGAAGCTTCTGTTCAATCTTACGTTTTACGTTGTCGCTGATAGCCATTGAGTAGTAACCACCAAAGACCATACCCATATCTAGACGGGTCTTGTCGTGAGCTGGTGAGTGCTGGTGGTATATAAGTCCGTCAGACGGGAAGTGTAGTTCGCAACGCCCTTCTTTTACTAGGTCCTTCAACGTGCGTACAACGTCTGAAGAAACATCACGAGTTAGGCGGTCAATTTTATCAAATACCATCACGAAATATTTAGGGTACTTGATAGCTTCATCAACAATTTCAATAAACTTGGCACGGTCTTCTTTGAAAGCCGTTTCATCAAAGCGATGTAGCTCTTTGCTGAACTTGTAGCGGTCAGCGTATTCATTGAGCCGTAGTTCTTGTGCTGGCAGGGCGTCTACCTGTCGTGGGTCGGATACTCGTGCGATTAGGAAGGCTTTCATGCCTTCGTAGTCTTTTACTTCTTTTCTTGCTTTCATAATCTTCCTGACTATATTATATATTTGATAACATTATATAACAATACTTACCAAAACTAGAAAGTATAGTCTTCAATATTAACGGGCGTCATAGCCGTCAGAGTATTGGTTATATGTAATAGTGTTTTGAGTTGTGTAGGGTTCGGTGGCTCTCTGCTTTTTTGCTTGAAACGGCGGTATTGCGATGGGTTGAATAAGCCTTCGAGCAGGTTGCGTACATAGCGTTCATCTTTGTCTTGCCGAAGGTAGGCATAGCCAACTCGTGCGAGGGCTTCCGTCATCTTCATATCTTCGTTGGCTTTCTTGATATTGATAAGCAGATGCTCAGCGGTGTCGCTGTCTAATAGCCCTTTAGGTATGCGGTCAAAGATATTTTGCCAGTGTCGCATTAGTATTTTTTGCGAAGTGTCGCTGCTATACATTTCTTCAAAGGAGATACCGTGCGTAACGCCAACCTTAGCCAGTTCATTGCGTATTTTTCGTAGCCCGTTCAGACGTACTTCTAAGCGAGTAACTGTTACGGTCTTTTGGCGTTCTAGTTCATCAAGTAGGCTCATTTGTACGTAGCCGTCTTTTTCACGGCTACGCTTGGGCGATGTACGCTCTTGTTTTAGGTCGGCAACTTTATCGTAAATGGCAATATCTAGGCTGTTGCTGTGTATATGGTAGACGTGTCCGCCATTACGAAAGTCGGTATTTTGAATATCGTACACTTTGGAAACGTCAGCCGTTCGGACGTTGGCAAGTACGTTAGAAACTGGCGTACGGTCAGTGAATATAATGTTTTTCGAGTAGTCTATTTTACGGACACTGGCTTGCCGTATTTGATGAGGAAATAACCAGATACCGTAAGTGGTTCTTATCGTGTCAGATAACTTTTTGACTACTGCTTCAAAATCGGCGTCATCAAGTTCGCTGAAGTTATTATTGAACATCAGTTTTGGTAGCGACAACTCAATTGCTAATTCGTAGTTTTTACCGCCTCTAACTGGTCGTTCGGTGTAGGTGAGGCGAGGTTGATAGATACCTTTTTTCTTGTTTTCACTACTAGGATTAGCAACAGCCTTGAATAAGCCCGTATCGACATCAAAGCCGTGTTGGAGGCGAGCTTTTTCATACCAGTGGGGACGCTTACTAAAAGGCAGTACCAGCTTGATAGTATCTATCATCGTTACGTCCTTCAAATACTTCGCTACATTTTTTGAACACGGCTTCTTCAATAGCCCTGCTTGCTTCACGGTTGATTGGATAGAATAGTCCTAGTGACCTATTGCCTACGAGCTTCGTAGGGTACAACAGGCGATACGAGCCGTCTAGCTTGGTGTAAACGGCGATTGAGTTAAGGTATATGTTTCTATCAACAACTAGGCTGGCTATACCAACTAAGCCATTCTTCGGCTTTACAGGCGTGATGTTTACTTCGCTAACGACCATATCGCTTACGTTCCTCAGCGGCTTGTTCTTTTTTGATTGCCCATAGCCATACGTTGGTGAGCAGTTCTATTAGTTTGCGGACAAATATCCTAAATAGCTTGTAGGTAGTTATCATTTGTACTGACCCCTTCATTACGTTTTACTTCCATATCAACTTCCAAAAGGGCGTCCAAAAACTTGGCGAGGTTATTCAACTCGTCAGTATCAAGCACTGGCACGGCTGGCGTGTCTGGGCTTGCTGGAACTGGCTCTTGTTGGTCGTTCATACTACCAACTATGCCAATATCTAACGGGGTTGTCGCTGTTTTAGTTTTATTGCGTAATAAGTTCGTTCAAAGGGCTATTTTTGCTGTCATAAAAACTAAACTTTCCGTTCAAGTACGTTGAAAAGCCGTTTATTTCCGTTATTTTCCGTTCAGAATGTGTTCAGGTTAGAACGGTATTTCACTCAAGTCTATTGGGCGGTCTGGTTCTTGTTCGGTTACAGCCCCAAGTTTCTTCAGCTTTTTGTCTAGCTTACTAGTATCTATATGCTGAGCGTCCGCTTCAGCACGGGTAAGGTGCGAGCGGAATATAATACCTCTGTCTTTGCTGATAGTTGGGAAGAAAATAGCCCGTAAGGTTGGGTCAAAGCCCATATCACCAATGATAGTAGTAAGCTGGCGTTTAGTAGCAAGGCTTGGCTTGAACGGCTCTGTTTGCCCATCGTGTTGAAACGACTGGCTCAATACCATATCTGACGCTTGACCCGCTTGGGTCTTTTTCAGTTTCAAGACCCCATTTACCAAAATAATACCGTTGTTATCATAGGTAAGTGTGTATTCGGGTATTATCTTGCCATCATATTCAGGGTCTTCTTCCTCAAGTTCAGTATAAAAGGCTTTGCCGTTGGCTTCGGCTTCGGTAACAATTTTTTTCAATTCAGGGCTAAATTCAGGTGTTTCTTTGCCGCTGATAATACAGAGGGTGTTTACTTCGGCGTTATGGCTTATACCGTATTCGTTTTCGTTGTACTGCTTCCAGTCCCAAAAAGCGTATTCAATGTGCTCAAGGCGGTCAAACACTTGCCAGCATATACTTTCCTTGATGGCTTGAAGTTCGGGGTTGCGAGCATATATCCTTCTTAGTTCATTGCTTATGAGGATATAGCTACGATTGACGGCGTTGGTGTCTGGTAGATTGTTATGGTCAACGACCATTTCAAATAGACCGATGGCGAGGTTATTCAAGTAGTGGGCAATGGCAAAATCGTTAGACTTGCTACGGGCTTCAGATAACCCGTAAGCATATTCAAGCACGTTGGTGGATTGAATATCGTTGAGCTTGTAGTGGTCTTTCAGAAGCTTCATAATCACTTCACGGCTTGGCTCTTTATCTTCGGTAGGAGGTTCGTTTAAGGACTTTATAATTTTGTACGTTTGCTCAAGAACATACTTGGCTTGGTCTTCATCAAGCCTGAATGTGTTCATAAAAATGTGTACTCTATTATCGTCAGTCATTATTCATTACATCTTTCAACTACCAAGTTCTTGTCATTTATTATACAATAATATTATATGGCAGACGAAAATCTATCTGAATACCTAACACTGAAGCAGGTCAGTGAACTACTCAAGGTACACCCGAACACTCTGCGTAACTGGGACAAAAATGGTACGCTCAAACCTATTCGTATTGGAGAGCGTAAAATACGGCGATACAAAAAAGAAGATATAAAGAAGTTTTTGGAAGCAGGTCAGTAAACAGTAAAAATTTGGAAGGACGTAATGAGCGATGGCAGATAATTCACTGAAAAAAGGACGATATACCAAGTACAGCAACAAGATTGGCTTGTTTAGCAATAGCAAGGGTAGTTTCATCAAAAACGATACCGAAGTAGTGCTGAATTTTCCGTTCAAAGATACAGTCCTAGAAGCGGGTATGAGCAAAGAAGATAAGGGGCGTGAAGAACGCTTCCTTCAGATTGATATAGACAGTAAAGATATAGACACACTGGAAGAACCAAAAGTACTGACCGATTTTCGTTACGTTGATAAGGATGGTGAAAGGTCGCTGACTGCGAGTAGTGATATTTCCTTCTTTGATGAAGATGGCGAGCTGAAGCAGAACCTACTTATCAAGGGTAATAACCTGCTGGCTCTTTATACCCTCAAAAGTCGTTTGACTGGTAAAGTGAAACTCATCTACATTGACCCACCTTACAATACAGGGAACGATGGCTTCCGTTACAACGATAGCTTCAATCATTCTGGCTGGCTAACGTTTATGAAGAACAGGCTAGAGGTTGCGAAAGAGCTTTTGTCTGATGACGGAAGTATATGGATTAGTATTGATGATAATGAGGTACACTACCTAAAAGTGTTATGTGATGAGGTTTATGGTTCTAGTAACTTCATAATTCAGGCGGTTGTAAAAAGAGGGTCTGCTACTGGTCACAAAGCTATAAATCCTACGCCCGTTCAAGTTTGTGACTACGTTATTGCATATGCTAAAGACAAGTCTAAGTGGGATTATAAGCCCGTCTACCAAAAAAGAGGTTATGACAAGGCATATTCGCAGTTCATAGAAAATATCGATGATGATTTTCAACAGTGGCAGTTCATACCTCTCAAGATTGCCGAAGGTAAATATGGGTTTGATAAAGAGAAAAGTATTGAAAAATACGCAAAACAAATTATAAGGTTTGCTCAGCCTGACTATAAGAATGTTGGCAAAGATGTCCAGAATGCAATTGACGTTTCTAAGGCAGATGGAAGTAAAGTTTATCGTATCAACCGAGAGGGTTATTCTGATATGTATTTCTGGAAGGGCAACAGGATACTATTCTATAAAGATAAACTGCGTGAAATTGACGGGGAACTTACCACGGCTGAGCTTGTTACAAACTTGTGGACTGATATGAATTATCAGGGAATTGCCAAAGAAGGCGGCGTTACATTACTTCGTGGGAAAAAGCCAGAAGCTCAAATAAAGAGAATGTTAGAAATGACAACAAGCGAAAACGATATTGTGTTAGATTTTTGTTTAGGCTCAGGTACAACATCGGCTGTTGCCCATAAAATGGGTCGCAGATGGATTGGCATTGAACAGATGGATTATATTGAAGATTTGACAAAGAAACGCTTAGTAAATGTTGTTAATGGTGACCAGACAGGAGTAAGCAAGGCTGTTGGCTGGCAAGGTGGTGGTTCGTTCGTTTACTTCGAGCTGAAAAAGTACAACCAAGAGTATATCGACCGTATTATGGAAGCCACGAGCCTGAAGGAACTTGAAGATATTTACGTTGAAATGCGTAACAACGCCTTCTTGAAGTTCTGGTTTGACCGTAGCCACTTTGAAAAAGACGAAGACTTCAGGCAACTTGACCTTGATGGTCGCAAGGAAGCACTGGCTGATGTGCTAGACGAGAATCAGCTATACCTCAACTATGCCGATATGGACGATACACGGCACAAGGTTACAGCGGACGAAAAAGCTTTGACGGATAAATTCTATGGCACGAACGAAAACTAAGGTCAGTGAAACACTAGATAGCTTTCTTTTCAATAAAATAGAAAGCGACCCTGACTACCAGCAGTGGGCAAAATATTACCAGATACCCGACTACATCACTGATAACCTACACCCAACCAAGACACTGCGAGAGTATCAAGAGAACGCCTTGAAGCACTTTATATGGCTCTACGACCACGATAGGGCAAGTGCTAAGCACTTACTGTTCAATATGGCGACTGGAACGGGTAAGACGTTGGTAATGGCGTCTGTTGTGCTGTATCTGTACGAGAAGGGCTACCGCAACTTCCTGTTCTTGGTGTATAGGGATAACATAATCAAGCAAGCTGTCCGCAACTTCACTGACTATAAGTTTGAAAAGTATCTGTTCAACCCTAAAGGTATCAAAATCAACGGTCAAAATGTTGAAATAAGGGCGGTTGGTAGCGTTGCTGATAGTAGTCGTAACGCCATCAACTTTATGTTCTTCAGTACACAGTTGCTCTATAACAGGCTGAACGAAGATAAGGAAAACGGGATTATTTTTGATGACTTTGTAGACAATGACGTAGTCATACTTGCTGACGAAGCCCACTCACTAAACGTAGAAACTCGTAAGAAGACCAAGACCGAAGCCGTAGAGGTAAAGAACTGGGAAACGGCGGTACTATCGGCAATGAAAGCCCGTGAAGGTAATATGCTATTAGAGTTTACTGCTACGGTTGACCTTGCTAATCAGGCAATACACGAAAAGTATCAAGATAAGATTGTTCATCGCTACGACTTTTTGGCGTTCAACAAAGACGGGTACAGCAAGGACGTAAAGTTCCTATTCAACCAAGAGGTTCATACCGAAGACCAGAAGCGTCTTTTGATTATAAATGCCGTTGCGTTGAGTGAATACCGCAGGTTGCTGGCTGAACGTGTAATGGGTATAACCATCAGTCCGATAGTGCTTATCAAGTCCATGAAAATTGCCCAAAGCGAAGAAGACCGCAAGTTTTTTGATAATGTGATTGGCTCTTTGCGACCCGAAGACTTGAACCGCTTGAGGGAACTAGGGCGTGAGAATAAGAATCGTGAACACGAGATATTGGCTGATATGTTCAATTGGCTGGCGTCCAAAGAAGCAGGGTTTATTTCAGGTGGTGATTGGGACGGCTTGAAGGCGTTTACGGCTGAAATACGGTCTAGTTTTGCCCACGATAATACGCTGATATACAACAGCCAGAAGAAGGAAAAAGCGGACTTATTGCCGTTGCTGGACAGCCCACGAAACACAATACGAGCCATCTTTTCGGTCAATGCCCTAAACGAAGGCTGGGACGTGCTGGGGTTATATGATATTATTCACTTTGATATTTCCGAGAGTAAAAAGGTGTCGCTGCAAGATATTCAGCTGATTGGTCGTGGTGCAAGATATAACCCGTATGAACTACCACGCTCGTATAAGCGAGATAGCGAAGAAGACAATATGCTTAGCCTGTTTGCTACTCGCAACCTTGAGTTTGATAAGTACAAGCGAAAGTTCGACAACGACCCCTATGATAAAGGACGTGTGCTAGAAACGTTTGTGTATCACTTCGTCAAAACTGGTACGTTTCTTGAGAGCCTTCAGCGTGATTTGCTGGGCGAGGGTATTATCAGTGAGGGTGTCGAAAAGAAGACCATCACAATGAAACAAAAGTTCCTTGAAAGCGAAACGTATCAAAAGGGCTTCGTGCTGGTCAATCAGACTGTCAAGCGTACCAAAACAAAGGGTGATGAAATTGACACGACGTTCAAGCGTATTATAAAAGCTGGTTCGTATAACCTGCGAGCAAGGGGCTTGTCGGATTTTGAGCAAAACCAGATTGTTGCAGGTCAAAAGGTTGACGTTATTCGTATTACAGAAGAGTTTTTCCCGTTGCCTATTATTCGCAAGGCGTTGGTGGCGGCTGAAGCTGGCTTTTTCCGCTATAACAACCTCTGTGAACACGTTGTTGGTATCAAGACGGTTGATGAGTTGATTGAAAAATACTTGCCGCTTTACGAAATAAAATACACCTATGAAGAGGGCAAAGGTATCAGTCAGTTGAATGCTACCGAGAAGTTGCAGCTACTTGTCGGTGTGATTTTACCAGAGGTGCGCAAAGCGATTGACGTGAATATGCCACGAGTAACAGGTAGCAAGAAGTTCCGACCAGTATCGCTGTCGTCGGTATTTGGCAAAGAAAAGAATATCTACCTTATGTCGTTCCCGACCGAAGACCCTGCTACAGGTAAGAAGGTGTTTGTGAGTACCGATGAACGTGCCAAAGCCCAAAGCAACCACGACAACCCCGACCTTCAGTACGATATAGAAACGGCTGACTGGTACGCTTACAGTGAAAACTATGGCACGAGCGAGGAAAAGAAGTTCGTGAAGTATGTTGCTAGTCAAATTGGCGACTTGCGAGCAAAGTATAGGGGCGCTGAAATATACCTCATACGAAACGAACTAGACTATTGGCTGTTTAGCCCTCAAGACGGTCGCAGGTTCAGCCCTGACTATATGCTGATTGTGAACGATGTACACAGTGGCGAGATGTACTACCAGTGTTTGATTGAGCCTAAGGGCGGTCATATTCTTGAGCAGGATTTATGGAAAGAAGAAGCCTTGATAAGCCTAACTGATGATAGTGAAGTGGTGTTTGAAGCTGAAGACGGTGATAGTCGTAACTACCGTGAGTATCTGGAAGAAGTAAGCAAGCACGGCTACAAAGAGGTGAAGCCGTTAGGGTTCAAGTTCTACAATAGCGACAAGCGAGGCGAAGAAGATTTTGCCTTAGACTTTCAGGCAAAACTTTTGGACCGATGAAGGCGTGGCTGAACTTGTTGAGCAGTTACACGAGCTGGCGAAGCTGTCATTATATATGGCACAGGAGCGTCTAGCAAAGGGCGAACGGTCGGAAGACCCTGTTCAAAAAACGCTTGGTCAAAAGTAGCCCCGAAATTTACCATTTCATAGGCGGAGTGTCTAAACGCCAAAGTAAAGGGCGACTACCCCCTCTAGCGAACAACTTATTCCCAACAATCTAACCACTGTTTGTTGTGTAGTACTGTTGGGCAAAGCGGAAAGCGTACTGACTTTGTTAGCTATAAAAATTTAGGTAGTATGTGCGTTTACGGACTTTCCTGACAAAAAAGCCTTAGGCATAGGGGGCTTGCTACCGTACCTCATAGCAAAGTGATAAAATAACTATGTGAGTAAAAAGTCAAAAGACAAATTGGTTGAACAGTTAGTCCAAAAAAGCCGTGAAGTCTTTATTATGGGACTGGAAGTGTTCAATAAGCCAACTCTGAAGTATCGAGTAGAGGGCTTTGCTTTCTTTGTGTGTAATGCTTGGGAGCTTATGCTCAAAGCTGAAATGGTAAAGCAACTGGGTGAGGGAAGTATTTACTTCAAAGACCACCCAGAACGTACCATCAGCATAGCTACGTATTTTGAAACCATAAAGCATATTACAGGCTACGTAAAACTTCCTTTATCATACCTATTCTATGGTCATCATATTCTAAGCTTTCAGTTCGCAACGTGTTTGCTAGTGCGAGCCAAATTGATAGATAAATTGCCTGGTATACCGGGCAAACGGCCTCGACAGGTTAAGTCAAGGCCTTTTTAAATAGATTTTATAAATAGTTTACTATTGCAGCAAACATTAGGGTAAGCGTGTAATTTTCGTTGTATTTTATACGATAATACTTGAAAAAATTGTTAAGTAATGCTAGCATGAAAGCGTAAACTAAATTAAAACACAAATGTGTACAGGAGAAAAACAATATGGGTGTTCCCTATGTCAAATTGGCTAGTGCTGTGTCAGTGGCAGCTGTTGTTGGCGCAGTGGTGTTTAATTCGCCAGCCAATGCTGCGCCGACTGCATTCACGTGGACGGGCGCTGCTGGCGACCACAAAATGTCAACTGCTGGCAACTGGAAAGACGGTCAAGTACCAACAGAGGGCGCTAAGCTGGTATTTACATGTGCCAACGGAGCTAGCGAGAAGATTCAGAATGATTTGAACGTTGCTTTGTCTGGCTTGGACGCTCAAAAAATGAACAATGTTACTGCTGCTCCGACATGTGCTAGCTATACGATTGATACGCTGAAATTTACATCGGATGCTGAGTTTAGCGGCGGACACACTAGCGCTGGCGATAAAGATGAAGATAAAATTCCTCGTATTTACGTTTCAGGTGCTATAACTGGCTTATCAAACCTGAAATCTAACGGATTTGACGGCAAGTTCACTAGCAGGCCGACGATTAACCGTTTTGAGGTTGCTAATAGCGGATGTAATAATATAAGTTACTATATAAATGCTCCAGAGAAAGTTGTTGGCGAAAACGCTAGCGTACCGCTAGAAGGTGCTAATAACATTACAGTTAAAAGTAGTGGCGAGCTAGGAGTTAAATATGCTGATAACGAAACAAGTGCCAGCAAAATTACTTTCGAAAACGGCGCGATGATTTCCCATGGAATAAGTTGTTTTGGCTCTGGTGGCGGTTCTTCAAACGTGACAACAGTTCTATCTGGCGACATTGTACTCAATGGCAATGTTGAATATAAATTACTCTCGAATGTGACAGTGAAGATTACCGGCAAGCTCAGTGGCCCTGGTAAACTGGTTGCTCACAAGGATAACAAGGGTACTCTGCTAGTCGAATCTTCGGACAACACCAGCGGTACGCCGAATGGCCAGCACGGTAATGCTCACGAAGCTAAATTGATAAAATTGGACGGTGATAAACCTAATGAGTCGGTAAGCGTTAGAAAGGGTGAGACAGTCTTGCTAAACGGCAGTCGCTCTGATGTTTATGTCGATGAAGGCGGCGTGTTTGGTGGTAATGCTACGGTAAAAGATCTTAGTGTGGCAGGTGTCGTTGCTCCAGGCAATTCGCCAGGTAAGATTACTGTACTGAATAGCTTTTCTATGCAGGGTACTGGCGTATACAAGGCAGAAATTCTAGACAAAGATCATTATGATCAGATTGTTGCGCAGAGCGTCCAGCTTAGCAACGGTGGTAATTCTTCGAAATTAGAGCTGGTATATCTGCCTGGCGGTACCATCAAGAAGGGTGATACCTTTACGATTATCAACAATAACGGTAGCGCTCCAGTTCAAGGGACATTCAATGGTTTGCCCGAAGGTGCAGAGTTCGCTGTGGATGGCGCAACCTTCAAGATTAGCTATGTTGGCGGCGATGGCAACGATGTTGTACTAACGGCGCAGAATGATTCGACGGGTCCGAAGGCTCCAAATACGGGCGGCGAAAATGTAGCAGTTAATTTGGCTGGAACTATCGTTGGTGTGGCTTCGGCAGCAATCCTGCTATTCATGGCAAAACGAAAGAGTTTTGGCAAGAAATAACCAAGACTTATAACGATTAAGATTGGAGGCAGGCACGCCGTAAGCGGTTTGACGCGAGGCGTGCCTGTTAGCTATAATGAAGCAAGCAATGACGCAAAGAGAACGAGTTGCTCGTAGTCTGGAGGTACTGCCAAAAGCACGAGGCCGGGTAGTTGTACCGCGGCGCAGATTGGCGAATGATGTTGTAGCGGGCGCTGCTGGCCAGCCGAGTATGAAGCGAATTATGGATATCGCAGTGCAGCCTGTCTCGCCAAGTCCAAAAGAGCAGTCTCTTCAAAACAAAAAACCTAGAGATTATACGAGAATTAATAGAAAGCTGGCTCGGACAGCTCGCTTGCTTATTATTTATGAAAAACTAACAGCTGCTAGCCAGATGGGCGGTGAAAAACGCTCCACCAAGCGGCGCTTAAAAGAAATCATGAGCGGTAATTTTCGCAAGAAATTATCTGGTGTTGCGGCGTCGATTCTCTTGCTGGTTTCGGTATATTCACTAGTGGACTCTTGGCTGTTAAATAATCGGATAAAAGATACTGTAAATACAGCGACGGTGGCTGCACGCAGCGATAGCCCAAATGATCGACGGAGCAATGAAGGTAAAGACGAAACAAAAGTTTCTGGCGACGCCATCGCTAAATACAAGGTAGCTGCAGATTTACCGAGAGTGATTACTATTGAGAAGCTAGGGGTTAAAGCTCGAGTATTGCCGATGAGCGTTAATGCTGACGGCTCAATGCAATCGCCTGTCAATATTTTTGATACAGGATGGTATACTGGCAGCGTCAAGCCGGGGCAGCCGGGAGCATCTATTATTATTGGCCACGCATCTGGTATGACTTTGGGGGGAATTTTTAATAAGCTAGAGTCGCTAAATGTTGGTGATACAGTCAGCGTTGAACGCGGTGACGGCCAAATGTTGCGCTACCAAGTGGTTAAAAAACAAATAATAAAGCTATCTGATGTTGATATGAATAGTTTTATGCGTCCAGCTGATGGTGTATCTGAAGGCTTGAATCTGATGACTTGCGCTGGGGAGTGGATAAAAAACTCGCAAACTCGCGATCATCGGGCGATGATATTTACCAAGCGAATATGATTAAACTAGTTGACTGTGCAAATGTAAATAATACAATGTAAAAACCTTGACTAGCACTATATATTGGGTGTACATTTGTATGTAAGCACTACATATGGTGTTTTCGTAAAACAAATACACGATTAAGTGTCGCTCCGCAGGGGTAGATCCGGAGCGTTTTAATGATGCATTCAGGAGGGTAATATGTATCAAACAATCAAAAAGCGCGACGGCCGTAAAGTGAAGTTTGACGCTTCCAAGATTACTAAAGCGATTGCTCGAGCTGGCGCTGAAACTGGCGAATTCGACGAAAAAGCCGCTGCTAAGCTTACCGATAAAGTACTTAAACAGCTAGAAGCTCGCCAGACGCGTCTAGTGCCGGGTGTTGAGGAAATCCAGGACATCGTCGAGGACACGCTGATTGATTCTAAGTTCAAGAAAACTGCCAAAGCCTACATCATCTACCGCGACCAGCATAAAAAACTGCGTGAAATTACATCCAACGCGCACGTCGATTTGATCGATAAATACGTCAATAATCTAGACTGGAAAGTCAAAGAAAATTCCAACATGGGCTATAGTTTGCAGGGCCTGAATAACTACGTTTCGGCGGAAATTACCAAGACTTACTGGCTGGATAAAATCTATTCGCCGAAAATCGGCCGGGCGCATAAAGAGGGCGATTTGCATATTCACGACCTCAATTTGCTCAGTGTTTACTGTGTTGGTTGGGATCTGATGGATTTGCTGCGCCAAGGCTTCACAGGTGTTAAAAACAAGGTTGCCTCCAAGCCGGCTAAGCATTTCCGTTCAGCTCTCGGGCAGGTGGTCAATTTCTTCTACACTCTGCAAGGCGAGGCGGCTGGCGCCCAGGCGTTCTCGGACTTTGATACGCTCTTAGCGCCGTTCATTCGCGCTGATAAGCTGAGCTATGACGAGGTTAAGCAAGCGCTGCAGGAGTTCGTCTTTAATGTCAACGTGCCAACGCGGGTCGGTTTCCAGACGCCGTTTACCAACATCACGCTTGATCTGGAATGTCCGAAGCACATGGCTGGCAATCCGGTGATCATCGGCGGCGAGATGCAGGACACCAACTACGGCGATTATCAAGAAGAGATGAATATGCTTAACAAAGCGCTACTCGAGGTGTTGTCTGAGGGCGACGCCAACGGCCGGGTCTTTACTTTCCCGATTCCGACGGTCAATATCACCAAAGATTTCAACTGGGATAATCCGGTCATTGAAAATCTTTGGGAAGCTAGCGCCAAATATGGCATCCCGTACTTCTCAAACTTCATCAATTCCGACATGGATCCAGAGGATGCGCGCTCGATGTGCTGCCGCTTGCGGATCGATAATCGCCAGCTGGAGTATCGCGGCGGCGGCTTGTTTGGCAGTAATCCGATGACCGGTTCAATTGGCGTGGTTACGATTAACCTGCCGCGCCTAGCGCTGAAATCAAAGAACGAGAAAGAGTTTTTCAAGGGCTTGGGCGAGCTGATGGATATGGCGCGCGACAGTCTGGAGACCAAACGCAAGGTGCTGGAGCAGCTGACCGATTCGGATATCAGCCTGTATCCGTACACCAAGTTTTACCTGCGCGATATTAAGAAGCGCTTCAACGAGTACTGGAAAAATCACTTTTCAACCATCGGCTTGATCGGTACTAACGAAGCAGCGTTGAACTTGCTGGGCGTTGATATTGGTACTGAAAAGGGTAAGGCGTTTGCCGAGAAAACGCTTGACTTCATGCGCGACCGCTTGGTGGAATACCAGAAAGAAACGGGCAATAATTACAACTTGGAGGCGACGCCGGCTGAGGGTACGACCTATCGTTTGGCGCGGCTCGACAAGGCCAGCTTCCCTGACCGAGCGCACTTTGCCAATGGCCTCGGCGCAGCGGTTAAGCATCCGTTCTACACCAATTCCAGCCACCTGCCAGTCAACTACACTGATGATTTGTTTGAGCTGATGGATTTGCAGGATAATTTGCAAACCAAATACACCGGCGGCACGGTGATTCACTTCTTCCTGGGCGAGCGCATGGATGATCCGCAGACGCTGAAAAAGCTGGTCAAGACGATTTGCGAAAATTACAAATTGCCGTACTTTACCTTTACGCCGAGTTTCTCGATTTGCGCTAACCACGGCTATATCGTCGGCGAACATCCGGTTTGCCCGAATTGCGGTGAAAGTACTGAGGTCTACTCGCGGGTGGTTGGTTTCTTGCGCCCAGTTTCCCAGTGGAATAACGGTAAGCAAGCTGAATTTGACATGAGGGAGCATTATGACGATGCCGCCGAACACCAGCGAGCTTGCGCCGTCGCTGTCCCAGCTTAAAGTGGCGATTGGCGGGATTCAGAAGCTGTCGCTGGTGGACTATCCAGGACACGTGGCGGCAGCGCTGTTCCTCTCTGGCTGTAATATGCGCTGCGGCTATTGCCATAACCCCGAACTGGTGCTGCCCGAGCGTTTGGCGCCGAGTATCCCGGTCGAGGAGGCGATGATCTTCTTGAAATCGCGCATTGGCCGGTTAGACGGCGTGGTGATTTCTGGCGGCGAGCCGACGGTCAACGAGGATTTGCCGGTACTGTGCCGGATGATCAAGCGCCTTGGTTTTGATGTCAAGCTGGATACTAACGGCACGCACCCTGACATGGTGCGCGGTATGATCGAGGAGGGAACGATTGACTTCATCGCCATGGACGTCAAGGGGCCGCTAGAAAAATACGTGGAGATTGCGGCCCGGCCGATTGATCTCATGGCAATCAAAGATAATGTGCGGCTGATGATTGATTCGGGAATTGGCCATGAATTTCGGACGACCATCGTCCGCGAGCAGTTGGAGGTGGCGGATTTTGAAAAGATTGGCGAGTTGGTCAAAGGCGCTAAGCGATTTGCTTTGCAGCATTTTCGCACTGGCACTACCATTAGCCCGAAATTTGCCAACTACCACACGTTTACTGATGAGGAATTTAGAGCCGCCCAAAAAATAATGGAAAGGTATGTCGAAGAATGCGTGATTCACTAACCGTCGAAATTGTGCGGGTGCGCCAGGAAAACCCCGAGGTGACGACGCTGTATGTTGTGCGGCCGTTTGACTTTATGACGGGACAATACATCACGGTGTTTATTGAGGGCAGCCAGGTGCGTGAAGGCAAGGCCTATAGTATTTCTTCGCGCCCGCATGAGGAATTGATGTCGATTACCGTGAAAAATGTGGGCGGTGAATTCTCGAGCTATTTGTGTTCGCGTAAAGTTGGCGACACGCTGCAGATTAGCCGGGCGTACGGCGATTTTAATCCGCAGACTGAGCAGCCGCTGGTTGGCATCGCGGCGGGGTGCGGGCTGAGTCCGATTTGGAGTATTTTGGCAGACGCTAAGCAGCCGACTTTTCTCTATTTGAGTCAAAAATCGCCAGAATACATGGTGTTCTCAGAGGAGTTAGCGGCCTCGTCCATCAAGGTCAATAAGTTTAGTACCCGTAAGCAGGTTGAGGAGGAAGATGGCTGGCGGAATGGGCGGTTTGAGGTGGCAAACATTGTGAGTGAAGTGCCGAGTGGGGTGCACTTTCTGGTCTGCGGTAGCCTGCCGTTTGTGCGCGATGTTTGGCAAAAACTAACCGCTGCTGGTGTTGATGAATCGCATATTTCAACGGAGACATTTTTTGAGCAATGAGCGAGGTGGCGACGGCTGAATTAGGATTGGCGTTGACAGACGCTACTGACAACAACGGCGGTGGTTTTAATGTCTTTTCCTCGCTGCGAGGTGGCGCTGGGGGCGAGGATTTTTCGTCCGGTACTGATGATATTAGCAGTGAGGAGGTGAGTGTTGGTACGGACGAGACGGCAAACCTTGATTTGGTGGCGGTGGCTGGCGGCGAAGCGAAACTCGACACCTCCATAGGGGACGGCGGCGATTCAAAAAATGCTCCAGCGCCAGTTGACGCGTTATCTCTTGCCGGCAAAAGTGAGATTAATTCGCCGGAAAACCGGATGAGCAATGCAAACAGCCAAGATAATTCAGAAACATTGACGCCAGTTAACCCCGAGTTGTGCGAAAAGTTTGGAACAATTGCCTGTATTGGTTGTGATTTTGCGCTATTATGCGCTGAACGTCAGGCGGCGATGGCAGCAAAGAGTAACGAAGACCAGCCCGATAAACAGCTCAGTACACTAGAGAAATTACTCCAAGAAGATAAAGCACCGGGCGAGATTGTCTGGGCGCAGCCTACGCCAGATGATGATGTCAGTAGAGAGCAGCTGCTAGCTGTTAATGAAGAACAGTCATTGATAGATGATAGTCCAAGTATATTTAAGTCTGAATCAGAACCTGAACCTAAACCTAGGCCTAAGTCTGAACCTGAGCCCGAACCCGAAGGACAAACGCTATCAGACACTCAACCATCTCCTCGGCTGTCTAACAAGCAAAAGGAGTCAGCTGCGGTAGCGCTATCTCAGGCTGCAGAGTCAAGAAGCTCAAAATCTTTGAATCACGAAGTAGACAGAAGACATAGCAATGACGAAGAAAAATCGACTACAGCTCATATAGCTAATGTAGTGAAAAAAACAACGATTAGCGATGACGGCGGTGCTAATCTTGAAGCCAATTCTAATTCAGCTGCTAAAGCATCGAAAGAACCTCTTGCGCAAATCTACAGCGATAATACCAATGAGTACACCAGGCAAGATGAATTACCGCGAGTAGTAGACCGCACAGCGGATGACTCGGGTAAACTTGTTAATCAGCAAACAGCAACAGTAAACCGCGTTGCCCAAACAACTCAGCGTTCAAACAAACATGCCGACCAGGAGGTGTCGTCAGCTGTTAATACAACTGAACAAATCTCGTCAGTTAACACTCATCAGGCGATTCAAATTCCTGAGCCAGAGGATACTGGCAGTACTGTTGCGACAACTCGCTCTCAGAAAGAGCCAGCGATAGAAAAAGTATCAAGCACGCTAATTGATGCTAATGATACTTTAGCCGACAGCGGGATTTATACTGCGGTCGATAGAGTAGGCAATAGGCAAGAGCTATCAGCTCTAAAACCAAAACCTATTAGCGCAGAGAATAATCTACTTAAAAAAACTACTCCCAAAAATATTATAACTAAGCCTAAAAGTGATTCATCAACAAATTTTGAAGTCTCAGCTGAGACGTCGTTGGAGTCTAAGAAAAATCCGTCGATAGATAAGCAAAACCCGCTAGCTGACCATAAAAAGTATAATATTAGCTCTCCTCCCGCGGTTGAATCTATTGATTATTTCAAAAAAACTCTGCCAGAAACTCGATCGGTAAATGCTGTACAAAATACATCAGATGGAGAGGATTCAGCCGCAGAGCTTGCCGAGAAGGAAAGTGCGCCGTCAAAAAAAGCAGTTGTTAAAAATCCTAACATACATTACAGCGATAGTGCGTTTAATCAGACAAAGCAGGCAGAAACGGTTGTGAATACTCCTGCTGTAAAATTACCCGCAGAAACTGCCGGTTGGGCTAGCGAAAATGAAGTCTTTGTAGTTGACCGGAAAGAAAGTTTTGCTAACAACCATAGAGACGAGTTTATGCAACGCGAGGTAGTGATAATAGATGGCGATAACGACTTACCGACTTTACCGCAGAACGAACGAGCGCCAAAAGCTGATATCAAGCAAGACCTGGAGCCGAAAAATACTACTGAGATAAATATTCAATTGCGTTCTGCCCGGTCCTCTGAATTATTGCCAAAATTGGATGAGATGGTAAATTCAGTGTTGCCACCGAGCAGGTCTTTAAATTCTGAACTATTATCTAAACTTGATAAGATGTCAAGCGGCTTGCAAGAGCATGACGAGACACAAATCTCTGAACTATGGCCTAAGCCGGATGAGGCGTCAAATCGATTGATTGATCAAGCGGACTTTGAAGACGACAAACTAGTTCGTCAAAAAGCTCAGCAAACAAGAATTACACAGCCAAACGAAAACGACACAATATACGTTGATTTGAGAAATGAGCATGCTAGCAGCGAGGTAGACAGTCTGCACAGTCAACCAACTGCGGACTATACGGATCAAATAGAAATGAATAATGATAATGACTTGAATTGCCAACTAAATGATAATAGCGGCAGCCAGGCAGAAAAACTGTATGAGGTTGCTTTTGCTCATCCTTTAGCGGCGTTATGGACTGATGATAGCCGGCTAAATCCAGAAAATAATAAAATCTCAAAGGGTAGCAGTACCAGTGTTACTTCGTGGCTGACAAAATTGGTTGGTGCGGTAGCAGTTTATGTGGCCTGCAGTAGGCGGGAAAGTACGCTTGGTATTTCTAATTAGACATTGTAAAAACCTTAAGTTATAATAAATATATGTCCTGTGATGGTACGCCACCAGTGAATACGCCAACTATTTTGAATTTTAGCGCCCCTTTGGGCGCTTTTTAATTACGAGGAGATATAGTATGAGTAGCAATAAAAAGGTTAACCTCAAAAAAGTGATATTATCTGCAGCTATTATCCTGCTGACTTTAGCAGGAGTGTTGGTTTATGCGTTGTCTTGGCAAGGTGATACGAAAGACATTGAGGCGGTGGCGGATAGTTTTAAGCCGTTAGATGGTTGGCGGCAAACCGACTCTAGAGTAGTCCCGCCAAGATTTTTATGTTTCTCAGGAGCTTGTCCAGAGGCGTCTAAATCTTGGACTATAAAGGATAAAATTACGCAAAATAGCGTTAAGAGGTTTATCGGAAATTCTTCAGATATTAATAGAAACCATAGTAGGTGCGTGGATTATGATGATAGTAAAGTTTTAGACTCGTGCGAATACGTCGGAGAGAGAGGGGATTATCAGTTTAGCATAATGATTGATTACAACAACTCAATCAATAGTACTAAAGTATATTTATTTATAAGAAGAAAGGGTCAAATTTATGATTAAGCAAAAAGTATTAATCTATGTGGTATCTGTAGTAACTATAATTGCTAGTGTACTCGTCTTTGACGCTAGAGTTATGGCGAAGAAAGTCGATGATAAATGTACATTAGCTACAGCTATATTCGCTCGTGGTTCTGGGCAAGGATTTAATGCTAAAGAATCTTTAACTTTCCGTACACAGCTAGAAAGTAGAGTAGATAAAAAACAGTTAAACTTCTACGAACTTGGTAGCGAAAGCTATGGCGGCAATCAATATCCAGCGGTTGACGTCAGTAATGTCTGGAATGGCAATGCTATTGGCGCCAAGATTAGTGGTGGTATGGGAAACACTTACGGCAAAAGCGTGAAAGAAGGTGTCGCAGAATTACGTACTTATCTAGATATTCGCCATCGAAAATGTCCTAACGAATTTTTCATTCTAGGTGGTGTTTCACAGGGTGCGCAGGTAGTTGGCCAAGCATTGCCAAGTATCTCGTCTGGCGTCAAGAATAAAATAGTCTTTAACATGCTGTTTGGCGATCCTAAATTATATTTGCCAGAGGGCGAAGGGATATTTCCGCCAGCTTGTCGTAACGAGAAATTATCAGCTTATCGGCGCGAAATTACTAATTGTCATGTTGACAACGGCGCACTTGGTGCCCGAAAACCGTTTTTGCCGAGCGAAGATAACTCAAAAACTGGGTTATGGTGTTTAGCTAACGATTACGTTTGCGGTAGTTCAAAATTTGTGTGGGACGTTGAGGGTCATGGTAAATATGCTAACAACAACGGTCCGATTGACGACGGTGTTCGCGAAGCGGCTAATAGGCTAAAAAATGCCGCCAAACTTGCTTCTCAAAACGACCCAGGAATTAACGATAAACCGCTAAATAACAATATGGGAACGACCGGAACTGATGTGGTATTTGTCTTGGATACAACTGGGTCTATGATGTCTTATATTGATCAGATGAAAACGTTTATTAGAAATTATAGTTCGAAAATTAAAGAAATAAATGGACGAGTTGGATTAGTTGTTTATCGCGATGCAGGCGACGAATACACTGCTAAAAAATTATCTGATTTGCAGACAGATACCGCAGACTTGCTTAATAAACTAGAAAGCGTATCTGCTGATGGCGGCGGCGATGGTCCAGAGGCAGCTCTGCATGCTAGTATGGTGGCTATGAATGAAATGAAGTGGCAAAAAGGCGCGACAAAAGCAATCGTTTTGTTGACTGATGCTGGCTATCACGAGCCGGATAAGGTTGATGGTTCGACCCTGGCGGCTGTGGCTAAGCGTTCGTTAGAGATAGATCCAGTCAATATTTATCCTGTTGTAGGAGACTACTTAAAAAACTCGTATGCAGATATAGCTAAGCAAACTTCTGGACAGGTAATTGCTAGCGGCGACGAGAATGACGTTGTTGCTGCGCTAAATAAAGCCTTAACTAAAATTAAGAATCGTCCGAACGCCAAACTGAAAATTGGCGAATATTATGCGGAGGTTGGACAGAAGATTACCTTTGATGCCGGTGATTCGTACGTAGTTGATGGTAGTATCACAAAGTACGAGTGGGATTTTGATGGTGATGGTAAGATCGATCAAACGACAACAAGTCCGGTTGCCAGCCATGTCTATAATGAAAAGTTTGATGGCATCATGCAAGTGCGAATGAGCGCTAGCAACGACACAGTGTCAAACATATCGGCACCTGTTAAAGTTGGCATAAAGCCCAATCTGCCTGTTGGTCCTGGAGCGCCTCAGGTTTCGGCAAAAATTATTGAGCGAAATGGCAATAAGGCGACAATTCGGCTAAATTGGCAGCCAGTTGACGAATTGTCCTCGCGCTGGCTGATTCGTCTGGATGACAATAATCTTGGTTGGGCTGTTGGTGAACAGCGACAACTTGATATTACCGATGTCGATATATCAAAAACCAGAACAATTACCGTGACGGGCGTTAAAGCTGACGGTTACGCCGGCAAGCCTGCAACCATACAAGTCGATAACGAGATACCTGCGCCTAACCCTGAAGGGCCAATCTCTCGGCCATGTCCTTATAAAATTAGAGTAGGTTTATTTACGATAGCCTGCCGTTACCAAAAGGTAACGTTTGGCGGCTGGTCATTTTATTGGATGGTTTGGTATATCGTTAGAAGTTAAGTATGTGTAGAGAAGTAATAATTTCATTAGCATAGTATAATTTTATATATGAAGCTGTCTGATCGTCATCCCAATGACCGTCCCCGCGAGAAACTAGCGCGTTACGGTACGGCGCGGTTGAGCGACTTGGAATTGTTGATGGCGATTATTGGCAGCGGTAACAAACAGGCGGATGTCGGTAAAATTGCGCGCGAAGTGCTGAAAATTGTGCGTCAAAAAGGCGGCGATGTTTCGTATGATGATTTACGGAGCGTGATTGGCTTGGGCGAAGCGAAAATCCCGGTGATTCTGGCGAGTTTGGAGCTGGCGAGGCGGTACTTGCTGGATAGCGACCAGCCGATCATTGACAGTCCAGAAAAGGCCGTCGAGCTGCTGGCCGACATTCGCGACAAAAAGCAGGAATATTTTGTCTGTCTGACGCTGGATGGTGCGAATCGTTTGATCGCCAAGCGGGTGGTGACTATCGGCACGCTGACGGCCAGCCTGGTACACCCGCGCGAGGTCTTCGCCGATGTCATTGCTGACCGTGCCGCCAGCATCATCGTGGCGCATAATCATCCGAGCGGGAGTATGAGACCAAGCCAGGCCGACATAGAAACGACCAATCGGCTCAAACGCGCCGGCGAGTTGCTTGGTATACCTCTTATGTCTCATTTGTTAATTACCAAGCAATCCTTCCGAGCCATCGATTAGAAAATGTTATAATAACTCTGATGATTACCTCTGATTATCAGGCAAAGTATATTGCCCATGAGCTTGAGCGCGTCTATGCTAACGATGACGTTGCTAAGTTGTCGGGCTTGATGTTTGATGCTCAGATTATCCCGACACCGCACCAAATTGACGCGGCGCTGTTTGCATTAAATTCGCCAACGGCTCGCGGTATTATCTTGGCGGATGAAGTCGGCCTCGGTAAAACTATTGAGGCAGGTATCGTTATCATGCAATACTACTCGGAACGGAAACGAAAGATCCTGATTATTGCGCCGTCGAGCTTGCGCCAGCAATGGGCGCAGGAATTGCAAGAAAAGTTCAATTTACCAGCAACCGTTGTCGACGCTAAATGGATTAAGTCAAAAGAGACCATCAAGAAAGACGGTATTTATATCTGTTCTTACGAATTTGCGAATCGCCATTCACTAAAACTTTCAAATGGCTGGAATTTGCTAGTTCTTGATGAAGCGCACAAGCTAAGGAATTTTTATAACAACCAAAAGGGTATCGCTAGTGCGGTCTCTGATATTGCCAAGGGTTCTGAAAAATCGCTGCTCCTCACAGCCACACCTCTGCAGAATAGACTCGAAGAATTATATGGACTAGTTTCAGTCGTCGATCCTAAGTATTTTTATAAGCTTGATGTTTTTCGTCAGCGCTATATAAAGTCAAATCATCCATTTGCGCTTGACGAGCTTCGTTCGCGCATGAGTAAAATTGCCAAGCGTACCTTACGCTCAGAAGTCAAGAAATATATTAAATACACTGATCGCATTGCTAAGACTGTTTGTTTCGAGCCATCAGGGGATGAGCGGAAGTTATATGAATTAGTGGACAATTACCTGCATCGTGACAAGTTGTATGCTTTTGCGTCGTCTCAGCGTCACTTGTCGGCTTTGATTCTTCGCAAACGCCTCGGTTCATCTACGTTCGCAGTTGCCAGTACACTCCGGAATATTGTACGGCGCATGGAGGAAGAGTACGCTGCGGGTAAGGTTCGCGATAACCGCGGTGGCTTGATTGATGAGCTGGGTGACTTGAACGATGAAGAAATTGAGGCATTTGAGGAGACTGGCGCTTACGATGATTACATAATCAAATCGGCCAAAGAGCGTGCCGAGTTTCAAGCTGAAATTGACGAACTAAAATCATATGCGGATTTTGCTGATTCTATCAAAGAAAATATTAAGGCTGAAAAATTGGTCGAAGCGATCAATGTCGGCTTTAGTGCACTGGAGTCGAAAGCTGCTCGTAAAGCAATTATCTTTACCGAATCAACCTTGACGCAGAACTATATCGCCAAAACGCTAAAAAAGCAGGGCTATGATGGAAAAATAGTGTTATTCAACGGACAAAATAACTCGCCGGAAAGTACCGAGATTTATAGCCAATGGTTGGCGGATAATGAAAATTCCGATGTCGTCACCGGCATAGAATCAGCAGATCGCCGCAAGGCATTAATTGATAAATTTAAAGAACCCGAAATACAGATCATGATTGCAACCGAAGCGGCTAGCGAGGGTATTAACCTGCAGTTTTGCTCCATGCTGATCAACTACGATCTACCATGGAATCCGCAACGCGTTGAGCAGCGTATCGGACGCGTCCATCGTATGGGGCAGAAATATGATGTTGTGGTGGTGAATTTTAGCAATCAAGGCAATGTTGCTGAGCAGCGAATTCTTGAACTATTGACTGATAAATTTAGTTTATTTAAAAGCACGTTTGGTGCTAGTAATGACGTGCTTGGTGCAATTGAAAGCGGACTGGATTTTGAAAAGAAAATTAGCGATATCTTGAATACATGCCGCACCGACGATGAGATTAGTCAACGGTTTGAAAAGCTGCAAGAAGAATTTAAGTCAGAAATTGATACTGAGCAACAAGCGGCGCGTACCCGGATTTTTGAAGGACTTGATCCTCACGTACAAGATCGTTTTCGTCGTTATGACGAACAAGCCGAAGAAGCTTTTACGCGATTTGAGCGATTATTTATGGGCTTAACGCGGTATATATTGCGCGACAAGGCGTCATTTGAAAACGAACATGTTTTTGATCTAAAAACTGCACCCCAACAAAATATCGAAGTTGGCAAATATTTTTACAAAACCGAACGTTTACCGCATGCCAGGCAGTATAAATATGCTGATGAATTGGCTGAATATGTCCGCCACACAGCAAAGACTACACAAACACCCCCAGCAGAACTAATCTTTAATATTAGCCGGTCTGATCGAGTTGCTTCTGAGGTTAAAAAGCTAGTTGGCGCACGGGGTATTATGACTGTCGAGCAGGTAACCTTTCCGATGAAAATAGATTCGTCGGACATGAGTGAGAGTTACATTTTGGCATCAGCCCAGACAGACGACGGTATGTTGCTTGACACGGAAACTTGCCGTAAGATACTTGATTTATGTGTTGTTGGCGTTAATTATAAGGAAGTTATCCCAGATGAAGTGTTGCAAAATCATCTTACTCAGCAGATTACTGAACGCCAAGAAGAAGTCAAGGGCCGCAACACCGAAGCTTATCTCGACAAAAAAGATCTACTAGAACGTCAATACAAAGACAAAATTGTCGAATACGAAATGAAAGTCGATAAAATTGAAGCGAAGATCCGAGACCTGCAAAAACAAGAACGCCAGGCAGGCGATGCCGCCTCTCGTCTAAAAATTGCTAGCGAAGTCCAAATTTTGCGCAAAAAAGTTCGCACTCTCAACCGCGAGAAATACGACCTCGAGGACAGTATGGACGAGCAAATATCCGATAAAATAGCCCTAGCACAGCAAGCTTCTGAGGGCGGGGTGATTACCGAGAAACTATTTACCATAGAATTTGCCATACAATAAGCAGCTTACCGTGAAAAATGGCAGAAAGTTGGTAATTTTCACGGTAAGTTAGTCCGCGGAGTTAATCTATAAGCGAATATTGTATAATATAGACATGGAAAACGTAGAAACGCTTTTAAGCGCAACCAATGTATATATAGACGAATCTGGTCATACTGATGATCCAAACAACAATACTATGGTGCTTGGTGCGCTTTGGCTCAGCGTACCTCAGCTTTCTCTGTTTACCGATGCGATTAGAACAGTCAAAAAGAAGCACGATATAGCTTCACATAGAGAGATTAAATGGACGAAAGTAAGCTCAGCAAAACTTGACTATTACAAGGAGCTGATCGATGTGTTTTTCGCTGTTGAACAGGTAAATTATCGAGCAGTAGTTATCAATAAATCAACTATTGATTATGAAGCTTATAATAAGACTCGAGATGACTTTTATTATTCAATGACCTATATTCTTGTCAGGACTATTGCAGAAAAAAGATACGGTGACATGCGCCTTTTTCTTGACTATAAAGACGCTTGGTCTGGCATAAGGACTACGAAACTTGCAGGTTACCTAAGGAATACGGGCAGACTACACAATGCTTCATTGCTCGCACAACCTTTACGTTCACATGAGGTCATCGGTCTTCAAGTGGCCGACTTGTTTACTGGTGCTGTTATGTATGCAAATAAGCCGCAGGAAAAACAGGAATCAAGTGCAAAAAAAGAACTCATAGCACACATAGAACAGCGTTCTGGGCAAAAGTTAACCTGCGGCACTCCCTATAGTTCGGAAAAAATAAACATACTCATGTGGGAGCCAAAAAGATAGATGTATCCAGACTGGCTACCATCACCTCTTAATCTAAGGGGTTCTTACGATGAAGATATAAGGGAGTTATTAGAAGTATTCAATAGAGATTTTATAAATTCAGATAATCCAGTTGTCGATGGTCGCCGAGTTATAGTAAATAATAAACCAGATCCTAATTGGCAAGACTTGCAGCTGACATATGGCCTTACCCATATGATAACTAGAGGGAACAGACTAAGGACTATGGATTACGATCGTGCTAGTAAATTACCATGGGTGCGTGCTATTCTCGATAACTACAAACAGCCTGAGGTGATAGCATTTTGGGCTGAGAATATCAAAGGTGACAGATTATACTTGTGGCTAGAAGAACACGATTTTGTAGTTATTTTGTCGCCGTTAGTGAGTAAGAGCGCTTCTTTAAACTCGGAAAGTATCATCGTGACCGCTTATTCAATCGACTCGTATCGGAATTTTAGTAAAATACGTGACAGGGCGATAAGGTTTCTATAGAAAACAAGAAGTGCCCATGGGGACACTTCGAGGGTTAATGCATACAACCTGGTACGTTAACATAACTAGTATAGCATAGGATTATAATTAAGTCAATAGTTTTGGTATTTTGTCAATAGCATAAGCGTATTTTATCCACAACTTACATCTGTAAAGATTGAATACATTTTTTATCAAAAAACTATTGACAGATTTGTCTTTACTGCAATCGCTACTTATTTCTTTAATGATAAGAGTATTCTCCACGTCTGCTATATTTTGGAGAGTATTTTATATAAGCCTTACGCTTTAGTTTTTGTTATAGAAGGGTGTGCTAGTTCGTGCGGTCATTGAGGTTGTTGTGATATAATATCAATTGAGACAGGTACGGTATGTTGTGCCAAGTCTGTCCTGTACATTCCTAACCTTTTCTTGTGCGTTATTGCGAAGAGCTTGTTGGCGTTTACGCCGGCATCATTGATGCCATAACGGGCCTGGCACACGCTGATGTGGAATAAAGTTAAGTCTACCTATTAATAGGTGCACAGCGTTATCCTCAGTCGGCGGATGGCCTCCTGGTTGTGTAGTGTTGGCTATTTGTCTACTCTTTAGTTTTGCTTTTCGTAAATGCGCAGCGGCGAAATAGCCGAACTAAAGGAAAGGAGAAGGTATGCTAGCAATTAGCTGTGAGAATCTAACAATTCAAGCTAATAACTTAATTGTTAATTGTAAAAATCTGACCATTCAGATTGACAGCACTACACTAGCTCTACTGATATTCATGTTTATGAAGTAAGTAGAGCACCATGATTTGTTATTAACGCGAAATAATTAATGGTGAATCATGTTGAAGCAGGAATGTATTACAACTACAAGACTATGTAGGGATATTCTGAAGATTCCTAAAGAAGAACTCTTAGGGCTATTAGCAGATAGACAGTCTTATTATGCTCCGTTTGAAAAAAAGAAAATTATAGCTGGGGGTCGGGTTAAGATTAGAACTATTGAACCTCCTCGCGGATATCTCAAAAGAGTTCTTAAAAAAATTAATACTACAGTCCTGCAGCCACAGATGGAGCGGCTACCATATGGAGTAATGGGAGGCAGAAAGGGATATTCTGTCGTTGACAATGCAAGATATCATACGTCCTCGCCTGCTCTTATGAAATATGACATTAAAGACTTTTTTCCTTCTATAAAATATGCTGACGTTTTCCATATATTTCGATACCAGCTTAATTATTGTGAAGAAGCTGCTAATATTCTCGCTCATTTGACTACTTTTGAGGATTCTCAACACGGGGTGCATGTTCCGCAAGGTTCACCAACTAGCATGAGCATAGCTATATTTGCGGTTGAAAAGATATCGTGTATAGTTAATGATTATTGTCAAAAAAATGGACTAAAATTTTCAATTTGGGTTGATGATATTACTATATCTGGCCCATACGACAAGCTGATTAGGCATAGGTCGACAATTAATTATATGCTAAACGCTACACACTATAGAATCAATCCTGATAAGGATAGCGGGATAGTGAAGAAAGGGCAAAAAGGACGGAGTGTTACTGGTGTAATAATCTCTAACGACGGTAGATTGACCGTTGGACATAGTAAGCTCTCTCGTCTGCGGAGGCAGGTTAAATATTCAACTAGGCCGTCTGATAGGCTAAGAGGCAGGTTGCAGTTTTTGCTACAGGTTAATAGGCCTCAGGCTCGTAGATTGATGCATGAATATACAGAAAAGCATCGCAAAAATTGATATAATACGAGATAAGTGATAAATAGAGGTATTAGGAATAAAGTATATGCAGGATTATGAAGATCAAAATTTGAATCAATTACCTTCACAATCCCCCAACTTCCGCACCGACCTCGCGAAAAAGCTGGAGGAGTTAGTTCCTGAGGCGATTGCGGATGGCAAGGTGGATGTAGTTAAGTTGAAGGAGTTGTTGGCGGAGGATGCTGGCGAGCCGAATGAGCGGTTTGGGTTGTTTTGGCCGGGCAAGAAGCAGGCGTTGCGGGCAGCCCAGGATCCGACAACTGCGACGCTCAAGCCCGCCAAAGATGAAAGTAAAGATTGGGATACGACCAATAACATTTTCATCGAGGGTGATAACCTCGAAGTGCTGAAAGTATTGCAAAAGCAGTACCACAACAGTATCAAGATGATTTATATCGATCCGCCGTATAACACCGGTAAAGATTTTGTCTATCCGGATAATTTCAAGGAAGGTCTGCAAAACTACCTGGAGTTTAGCCAGCAGGTGGACGAGGGCAACAAAAAGATCAGTACCAACACTGAAACCGCCGGCCGTTATCACAGCAACTGGCTGAATATGATGTATCCGCGTTTGAAGCTGGCGCGTAATTTATTGACCGATGATGGGGTGATATTTATTTCGATTGATGGTCATGAGTATGACAATCTATTGAAATTAATGCTAGAGATTTTTGGTGAAGCGAATTATGTCAATACGTTTACCTGGGTGAACAACCTTAAGGGTAGGCAGATATCTGGTCATGGTGCCGCCCGCACACATGAGTATATAGTCTGTTTTGCTCGTAAAATAAGTCTTGTTAATGAATTTCGGGCTAACGCAGAACAGTTAAAGAAAATTATGCCATCAGTGTATAAAGGATTTGATTATGAGGTTAAGTCAGATAAATACGGCAACTATGTATTAAAGAACGAGCTTTATAACTCTAACTCTGCATTCAACGAAGAAACACGCCCTAATCTTGTGTTTGATATTTTTTATAATCCTGATACTAATGATATAAAGACCTTTGATGTTAATGCAGTATCTGATCTTGATGGCTATGTGAAAATCAGCCCCAAGGTTAATAATAACGGCACTCATAAGTATCATGCCTATAGGTGGGGTAGAGATAAGGTTTTGTCTGAATTTTACAACTTAGAGTTTGTAAGAGTGGGTGATAATTTTAAGATATACACAAAAGTGCGTGATATTGGAGACACTACAGTTAAGGACGTTATTGCTGACATAAACACCACACATGGATCTAGTGATATAGCAAGAATAAATCTCGACCCCAAATTGTTTGATTTTCCAAAGCCAATGATGCTAATTTACTTTTTAACGATGATTGGACTACAGAAGGGAGATGCTATCCTTGACTTCTTCGCTGGCTCTGCCACCACTGCTCATGCCGTCATGCAACTCAACGCCGAAGATGGCGGTAATCGCAAACATATTATGGTGCAGTTGCCTGAGCCGACCGACGAAAAGAGCGAGGCGTTTAAGGCTGGCTATAAAAAGATTAGCGATATTGCCCGCGAGCGTATCAATCGGGCGGGCGAAAAGATTAAGGCTGACTTTGCCGACAAGCTGGCTGAGCGCGAGACGCCGCTGGATGTTGGATACCGCACTTACAAACTAGCTGACACTAATTTTACTAAGTGGCAAAGTACGCCGACGGGCGATTTGACCGAACTACAAGCCCGCCTGGATCTGATGCGCGAAAGCAGTAACGACAATGCGAGCGAGGATGATTTGCTGGTGGAAGTGCTTTTGAAAATGGGCTTGCCGCTGACTACACGGACTAAAACTGTCGATGTCGATGGACTTCATGTTTATCAAGTTGTGGCCGAGGGAGATTCGTCAGAGGGTCAACCGGTGCTATATCTCAATGAACACGTTAAACCGACATTAGAGCAATTACGCGCCATTATCACCGATCTGACTCCGAGTAAGTTTGTTATCCTCGACGACGCCTTTCAGGGCGACAATCAGCTTAAAACCAATCTGGTCCAAACCTGTAAAAGCTATGATGTAGAATTGTGGACGGTGTAGAGTATGGACTGGAATTTGATAATTAATATATCACAGGTTGCTACTGCAATCGCTGCAATTGTTGCCATCTTTATGACTTGGCGAGGCTGGAAGGAGGCTAGCAGGATTGCAAGAGATCAAACCATCCAGGAATCAATAATGTCGACTAATTATGACATTTATAAAGATATCCTAGACCAGGTGAATAGCATTATTAAGCAGAATTCTAGGTACACTACTGATTTAAGATTTTATATTGATCGTACTGCAGGATTACTGAATGAGTGGCACGGTGTGGGTGGTTTTCAGGGTAAAGCTGCTTTAAAGGAACGAAAACTTGAACTAGCCAAAGAATGGGCTGAATCTACCAGGAATATACTAGACAACTCGCATAAACTTTTAGCTAACGCACTCGATCTAACTAGAATGTTGGATATGAGTGGAGCTGATTTTGGTAGTAACTCCAAGGTCTATAACGCACTATGGATTGTATATAATGATTTAAATAATTCGATGCAAAAGATACAAAATAAATGGACGAACCTCGAAATAGATAGTATAACCACACTACAATATGATTGGCTTAAGGATGACACTTATGACAATATTGAGCGTGCTAAAGAATTTGGAGAGTGTGTAGATGATGTATTGAGGCTTGTGTACAATAGCTTAATAGCTAAACCGATGAATAAAACCCTTAAAGAGACTGATTTAAGGGAGAGGCGTCGTATTATAACGCTTGATGGATTGAAAGATAATAGAATAGAGAATGCATCATGAAAATTAAATACGATTCCAATCAGCCGTTCCAGTTGCAAGCTATCAGTGCTATCACTAGTGTTTTTGAAGGACAGCCTGACGGTGCTGATGCGTTCGATGCGGTTTTGCAGTCGCGATCGGTGCGCGGTGCCCAGGTCGGGCTGTTCGACGAAATTGGTGCAATTGGTAATAATTTACTGCTTGATGATGATGCCATCTTAGAGAACGTGAAATCAATTCAAAATGACAACGGTATCGCTCCGGTTGAAAAGCTGAATGGTATGAACTTTAGCGTTGAGATGGAAACAGGTACTGGCAAAACCTATGTATATTTACGCACAGCGCTGGAAATGGCGAAATTGTATGGTTTTTCGAAGTTTATTATCATCGTGCCGAGCATTGCCATCAAAGAGGGCGTGAAAAGTAGCCTCGACAGTATGCGCGAGCATTTCACGCGTGAGATGGGGTATAGTCCATACGAAGCGTCGGTGTATGATGGTAAAAATCCAGAGGTGGTGCATAGTTATGCTACCAGCACTATGACGCAGTTTATGGTTATGACAATTGATGCAATTCGCGGCAATAAGAACACGCGAGTGATTCATAAAGAACGCGATAAGCTAAATGGTATTGCGCCAATTGAATATCTGGCCGCCGTCAATCCAATTGTCATCATGGACGAGCCGCAAAAGATGGAGGGTGAACTGTCGACGAGTGCAATTAATGACCTGAACCCAATGTGTACATTGCGCTATAGCGCCACGCATACTCACGAATACAACATGATGTATCGGCTCGATCCAGTTGATGCTCACCGAGAGAAGTTGGTAAAAAGCATCGTGGTAGCGAATGCGCAGCAAGAGGGTAGTGATGCTAAGCCATATATCAAACTCATCGATGTGCGCAATACGCCGAAGCTTCAAGCTTATGTCGAAGTGTTGGTCCGCGATAAAAATGGCAATGTTGGTCGAAAGCCGCTATGGGTTAATCATCACGACAAACTGGATATTCGCACTGGCAATAGTATTTACGAAGGCTATACTATCAATGAAATTTCGACGGTTCCAGCGAGTGTGGAGGTTGGATCGCAAGGGGTCCTGATGCTTGGTGAAAATTGGGGCGGCAATGAAGACCAGGTTATGCGCGAGATGATTCGCGTGACTATTGCCGAGCATATTAAGCGAGAGTATTTACTGCGCGACCAGGGCATTAAAGTGCTGAGTTTATTTTTTGTTGATAAAGTGGCAAGTTATTTGGAATATGACGCTGACGGCAATATGGTTGACGGAAAATTTGCCCGCTGGTTTGATGAGCTGTATCAGGAGGAGCGAAAAAAGAGCCGTTTTTACGAAGATATTATGCCTGAAGATTCAAGTGAAGTTCGGAAAGCATACTTTGCCGAGATGCGTAGGGGTGGCAAAACAAGCTTCGTCGATAGCAAAGAGGGTAAGGGCAATGCACAGGATGAGTCGGCTTATGACCTAATCATGAAAGGTAAAGAAAAACTGCTTGACCAGGCAAATCCAGTACGGTTTATTTTTAGTCACTCGGCACTGAAAGAGGGTTGGGACAACCCGAATGTGTTTCAAATTTGTATGATGCGCGAGAGCGGTAGTGAAAATGATCGCCGACAGACGATTGGACGGGGCTTGCGGTTGCCAGTGCGTCAGGATGGCACGCGAGTATTTGATGAGCAGATCAATCAGTTGATGGTGGTTGCTAATGAATCGTATCGTGATTTTGCTAATAATTTACAAAAGGAATATAAGAAAGCTGGTATTCAGATTGGTTTTGTGCGGCGCAGTGAATTTGCACGGATACCACTACATGATGATCCAAGTAGTACGTTGGGACATCAGAAATCAAATGAGGTCTGGGAGTGCTTGCGGCGCCGCAGTATGATTGATGACGAGGGTCGAGTGCTGGCCAATTTCACGCCGAATAATATTGGTTTTACACTTGATCTACCTGGCGATTTGCAAAAATATCATGCCGAGGTGGTGGATATTATTGAGGGCTGTAAGATTGATAAATTTGTTAAGGATGCGCGTAAAAAAGAGAAGATTCGTCCAAATAAGGAAGTCTTATATAGTCCGCTACTTGAGGAATTGTGGAAGCGAATCTCGCACAAGACGACCTACCGTGTGGCATTTGATAACGGCCAGATTATTATGGCGGCCATTGGCGCCATTAAATCCAAGCCCGAACTTAAGCCGTTAAGTATTGAAGTGAAAAGACATAGGGTGCTTTTGAAGCGCGGCGGTGTTCATAATGATGGTATGGTTGGCGAGGCAACGCATGATTTGGCGGGAACGTTTGAGCTGCCAGATATCATCTCTGAACTACAGGATAGTACTGGCCTTACTCGACAAACAATTGTTGATATTTTGATTGGCAGCGGCCGGCTACATGAATTCTTGAAAAACCCTTACGACTATGTGCAGATGGTGAAGGGTGCAATTAAGTCGGTACTGGCGCAGGTTGTGGTAGACGGCGTTGAGTATGAAAAGATGGGTGAGCGTAATTATGAACTTCGCAATTTCCAAAAAGATAGTGATGAAGAAGTCGAACGATTTATTGATCGACTGTATCAAGTTAAGAATCAACAAAAAACAGTGACAGATAGATTGGCGCTGGATTCGGCGACTGAACAAAAGTTTGCCGAATATTTGGACAGTCGTGAAGATATCAAACTATTCCTCAAGCTGCCGTCGAAGTTTACGATACCGACGCCAGTTGGTGACTACAACCCAGATTGGGCAATTGTCAAAGAAGTCAATGGCGTAGAAAAAGTATATATGGTGCGTGAGACGAAGAATGGCGGTGAGCGCGAAAATGAACTGCATAAAATTGCTTGTGCCAAAAAACACTTCGAGACGATTGGCATGTATGATTATGCTAAGTCAACTCCTGATGATTGGCGGGTGTAAGTATGTCGATAAAGAGCTGCGAGATGTCCTCAGGAGAATATATGAACAAACCAAGCAAACCCATTACCGTCGCTCGCGCCATCATCCGTATCGGTGATGCCGCCAGGAATGCTAATGACTATAGTTTACTGGGTGCACTGCATGAAATGGTGGAGCAATTGTCGCAAAACGGCGTTAAGGATACTGACGTCGATATGGATTTGCTATTGGAATATGTCGAGGCGGCGGATGGTTGTGATTATTGCCGCGCCGGCGACGGTAAGCCGAGTGTTGAGGAATTGACAACAAAAATTAATCAGCAGCTCGCGCGCCGCGGTCAGGCGCAGGTGGAAGCGAGCGACCAGTCGGTATTGAAGTTTGAGTCGCTGGTTCATTTGGTGACGGCGGCGTATGCCAAGAATGAAGATGGTGTGACATCGGGTTTATCGATAGCACTGGTCATCAATCAGGATGGTTCGGTGGACTTGCCGCGCGAGCATTTTTTGAACGCAGAATTGCTGGATTATTTTGATAAAAATCACCCAGTCAATTGGCGTTCGGCCGAGCGTGATTTGCCGTCAAAGTTGCACGGCTACCACTTGGTGGCAGGTTCGGTAGAAGTACAGGAGATTTTGCCGCGGGAGTTGGAGGTGATATCGTTCTAGTTAGCGCTTGTGTTAAATAGAAACTTAACAACTATAACACTCAAGGCGAATATTTGTGCAAGGTTGCTACCAATAAATAGAGGTAGAGATATTCCTGTAAAATTTAGAATCCCGAAACCTGTCAAATAAGTGATCACACCATCACTTATAATTATTAATATAACTAGCACGAGCAATGCAATGCTCCACAATTTTCTGAGCTGGATTGTAACCTGTAGCTCTTGCAGCCTAATCTTGGCCATATCACTAGTAGCTTTGGCCCGTTCTTCGGTAGAAATTTCAATATTAGAATCGTCTTCAATTTGCCCTGGAACGGTGTCTAGAGCTTCAAGCATACTTTCTACACTGTCTATACGGTCTGTAGTAGGCTTTTCTTGTTCGTTCATCATTTTATTATTCTTAGGTTTATGAGTCTGTAAGTCATCGCACTAGGGGAAACTCCAAATCGGCTAGCTAGTAGTTGGATAGAATTTTTCAGAAAAGGATATTCTTTTAGCTCTTTTCTTATCATATCCTCGGGCATTAATAGATTAGCTGCAAAACAATCAGCCTCTTTTTCTTTTTGTTCTTTTGTTCCGCTATACGAATTATTTCGTCGGTATAAACCATACTCGTCAGGTTTATGTCCTAGAAAATAATGTCCAAGCTCATGCGCAACTGTATATGTGCGACGAGCTATGGAGTTGTCTACATTTACATAAATTGTATTTGTTTTACTATCGAAAAACCCCGAGACATCAGTATTGCCTTGTGGCATTTTCCTGTATTCAATTGAAAGACCAGCTTCGGCTGCTATATCAAAAACATTAACGAAGGGCTCTATTATATGATTGTCGGATAGCACTTTTGAAGCTTTTTGCTTAACTTTCTCTAAAACTTCTTTTGTCATATGCCCTCCATTTGTAATACTATAGTATAGTTTATGCAAGCATAACCTACTTACTATTATAGCAAAATATATATTAAAAATAACGTATAATGATAGTACATAAATATTTTATATAGCATGAAAATCTCCATCCACCTCAAACCCAACTCCCGCCACCGTGAAGAAGTGGTGGCGAATGATGACGGTTCGCTAACAGTATATACCAAGGCGCCAGCCATTGAGGGGTGGGCGAATCTGGCGGCGGTAAAATTACTGGCGAAGCATTTTGGCGTGGCGCCATCAAAGGTGAAATTGGTGCGCGGCGCGGCTTCAAAATACAAAGTGTTTGAGATAGACAAGACAGAATAGCTGTCGCAATTTACTGGCGTCGTTGCTGTTTAACGCTCGGATTTTACGGATACCCAATTCCCGCCGCCATATTGCCGATCAATCCTTGCACCGTCACAAACGAATAGCCCTGTTGCTTCAGTGCGTTGAGGATACACGGTACGGCGTTGACGGAGGTTTGATGAATGTCGTGCATCAAGATGATAGCTCCAGGGTGGGCGCCAGCGACGGCGCGCGAGCAGACGATTTCGCTATTACGGTCGGCCCAATCGCGGGTATCGACCGACCACAAGATTGACGACATGCCGCGCAGGCGAAGCTGCTCCAAGACAGCGCTGTTGACCGCACCGTAGGGCGGGCGCAAAATAGCCGGTGTGACGCCGGTGGCTTGTTTGATAGCATCGTTAGTACGGTCAATTTCGCCAGCAATTTGGCCAACCGGCAATTTAGGCAGTTCTGGGTGCGACCACGAATGATTGCCTAGTTGATGGCCGCGCGCGTGCATGCGTCGCAATACGTCGGCTTGCGCGGATACTTTGCTGCCGATCAAGAAAAATGTGGCCTTAGCGCCATGTTGATCCAAAATATCCAGCAGCTGCGCAGTGTACGGTCCTGGCCCGTCGTCAAAGGTTAAGGCAATCACTTTACCCCCAGAATTCGCGGCTGGCGGCGCAGCGGGCGCTGGCTTTGGTTTTGGCTCGGGCGGTTTGGGGATATTAGCTAGTTTCCGGGCTGTCGGATTTTGCAGATATTTGGCAACGGCGGCGATTGGCACTTTGATTGTCATTTCGCCGTAGGCTGACGGCAAGAGCGACGCCTGTCCAATCGGCCAAGCTAGACTATTGCCGCCATCGGTAATAACGAAATTCGATAGCGTTTCTTGGGTAATCGTTTCACTGAGATCCAGCTCTGCCTGCTGGCGCTGCTTGATATTCTCCTTGATGTTGTTTCGCGCAGCTGCCACGATTTCCCCGGTCGCTTTCTCTGATTGCTCGGTCAAATCGCCTAGGCTAATCACCTCGCCAGATTTTTTATCAAATGTCCAAAAATGCGTCAGCGACACTGGATGCGCGCCGTGCATATCTTGCTTAATATTGACAATGATCGATAAAGCCGCCGAATTATTATGCGTCACTTGATAGCTAATCGTCTCGGTCAGCGGTTGGTTGAACGTCAGAATATTGGTGGCGGCATAGCGGAAATCGCTGTCAGCGCGGTCAATTGCCTGAGCGACGGTTTTATTGATCTTATTATTTTTCGTCAGCGGATATTCAATCGAAACTTTCTCGCGGTTAGTCTGGCGCGTCACGAATTTAGAACGAATGCCGGAGTATCGCGAATCGGTGAAATAATATTGCTCGTCAGACAAAGCAGTCGGGCGGCGCGGCGACAGCTGGTTAAAATATGCGTAAACCAGCCCCGATAAAACCGCTGCCATTGCCGTCAATAACAATATCGCTATCAGCGCATTTCGCCATTTGGCGGGCTTGGTTTTTGTTTTTGCTATGCGGCGGGTATGTTTAGGTTTGGCTGCTTTATTGCTAGCTGATTTAGGCTTATCGGCTTTGTCCGCTGGTGTTTTCGCTGGCGACTTCCTTGGTGATTTTTTGGCAGGCATAGATATAGTATAGCATTTGTAATGTATTAGGGGTGCTGGGCTGCTGCTAAAACCAACACGGTACTTTTTCAAAACCAACACGGTACTTTTTCAAAACCAACACGGTACTTTTTCAAAACCAACGTGGTACTTTTTTAAAACCAACAGCTTGCTTTTAGAAAACCAACACGGTACTTTTGAGAAAGGCCGGGTAGTCTGCAATTTGCTATAGGACTTTTATAAAACTGCTATAGCAGATTTTCAAAAGTGCTATAGGGAATTCAAAAAAGTGCTATAGGGAATTCAAAAAAGTGCTATAGGGAATTCAAAAAAGTGCTATAGCAGATTTTCTGCCCGCAGGACGCCAAAATCATTGAAAATATCAGTAAATTATAGTATAAAAAGGGAATGCTGCAATATCTTCATTCAAGTGCTAAAAATCAGCAAATCAAGCCGCTGGAACGCCTGCGGGCAGGTTCGTGGGTGCGCTGCGAACGTCCGAACGAGGATGAGCTGGCCGAGTTGTTGTCGCTGGGGCTTGATAATGATTTGTTGAGCGACGCGCTTGATCCGCATGAGGTGCCGCGCCTGGAGATTGGCGACGATTGGACATATCTAATCGCCCGGCTGCCAGATACCGATGATGACTTTAATGATTTCACCACGCCAATTTTGTTTTGTTTGAATAAGGACTATGCCGTAACCTTGTCGCGCGATAGCTTGGGTAGGTTGTGGCAGCCGTTTATTGATCAAGCACGTTCGCGTACCGACCGGCCAGTTGAGTTGTTGGTTGATATGATTGACGCAATATCTAGGCAGTATCAGCGGCGGGTGGCAGCGATTAACCGCCAAATGCGAGCGGCTACCGATAACATTCATACGCTGCGGGTCAAAGATATTGCTACGCTGGCGGAATACGAGCGCAAACTGAACGATTACTTGGATGCGCTCATCCCGATGAACTGGGCGGTCGAGAAATTGCTGGCGACCAGCGGTCTGCGCCTACGGGCGGATGACAAAGAAGATGTTGAGGATTTGTCGATTGATTTGGAGCAGGTAATTGCCCGTTGTAAGAGCTTGCTACGCACTATTACTAACGTCCGCGACAGCTACCGGGCAGTGATGGATACCCGCTTGAATGAGACAATTCGCCTGCTGACGGTAATCACCGTGGCGCTGACTATCCCAACGATGATTGCTGGGCTGTTCGGCATGAATGTGCCGGTGCCTGGTGATAATGATCCGCTGATGTTTTGGAAAATTACTGTGGTTAGTATCGTGGCGGCCTGCGCGCTGGGCGGATTCTTCTTGCGGAAACGATAAATATCTTGTCTAAAGGCAAATGTTGGCTTAGAAGGACCATAGTCTAATTTGGTACGCCGTATCCCAGTAGCCCGTCATACCGTTTGTCATGATTGATGAATACGCGGATGCGGTTTGCCTCGTTGCCGCCGACAGTGGTTTGTACGCCGTTGTCATTTTTCAAGACGATGTTAGTGTGGTCGCCGAACACTGGCGAATTACGGTAAATTGCCACGTCACCAGGAAGCGGTTGGTAGCCGGAATTAGCAGGCTTGAAGCGACCGGCTGTTTCGTAATGCTCGCGCAAGGTAAACGTCCCCGGAATACGCCAGCCGCCAGTATGCGGATTTTTCAGCGGCGCGCCCGCTTGATACATGATCCAGCTCACAAAGTTAGCGCACCACGCCTCCTCGGCGCCCTGGCTGAACTTAGTGCCAGCGGATTGCGCCTTGAATTCAGTCTTTGCTAGGCTGATAATTTTTTGGCGAGTTGGGCTTAAATTTGCCGTATCAATATCTGGAAAAGCCGCTTCGCCAGGCGACCTATCGAGGCGCGTGGAATTAATGAGAGACGACAGCTTATCGGCAATTTTCGGCTGAATAATGACTGTGATTGGTACGATAAGCAACAGCGCAATTATGCTTAAGATAATACAGCGTTTCTTTAAGAAAAATTTGGGCGCCGCCGTCTGCTGGTGCTTCATGTAATAATTATATCGCGAAAGTTGTTTGACTGTTAAAATGTAATTGAGGCAAATGTTATGTTTAAGCAATGGATAAGATGCGAAGCATACCTTTCAAATATCAAGCCAAATCATTTAACAGAGTTTCATAAAGATGAATAGACACAGCAAACCGCAGAAATGGCGCCGTTTGTCGTCGCAAATAATTTTTACGCATCCGCGGATGATATTGGCGGAAGACGAGGTAGAATTGCCAGATGGTAAAAGGTCGTTATATTTGCGGCAAGTATACCAGGGTAAAGGCGGTGTGATTATCATTTGCCAAAACGGCAGCAAAGTGCTTATTCAGCGGGAATATTCGTATCCGGTTGATGATATATTGTATCAATTTCCCGGCGGTAAAATTGAAGAAGGCGAGACTCCCGAGCAAGCTGCCCAGCGCGAATTGGCGGAAGAATCTAATATTTTGGCGGAAGATTTTCAGCAAATTGGCTGGTTTTATGCCGACAATCGCCGTACCAATGCCAAACTTTACGTTGTCTGTGCGCGCGGCGCTTTTCGAGATAATTATTCGCTCCAACCGGATGAAACAGAGTTTATTTCCAGTAGTTGGTTAGAAATTAACAAACTTGAGCAGATGATTTCTAACGGTCAGATTGTTAATTACTCTATGCTAGCAGCGTGGACTCTATTCAAAACTGCACCGATGAAATAGGGCTTTTTGTGCTATAATAATCCCAAAAGCGGGCGATCATCGTGCGCGATGTTTCTCTGTTAGGGAGTAGAAAGGAATTTATATGGCTCAACCCGAACCAATCATAACAGTTGACCAACTCGTCAAGACGTATGGGGATAAGAATGTCGTCGATAGTGTGTCATTTGAGGTCAAGAAAGGCGAGATTTTCGGCATCCTCGGGCCGAATGGTGCTGGTAAGACGACGACGTTGGAGATGCTGGAGGCGCTCCGGCCGATTGATGGCGGTACGGCGACTATCGACGGGATTAATGTTGCCAGGGAGCCTAGGCGCATTAAAAACATCATCGGTATCCAGCTGCAATCGACAATGTTTTACGACAAGCTAACCTTGCGCGAACAATTGAAAATGTTTGCCAGCCTGTACGGACAAACGGTCGACGCCGACGCGCTGCTAGCCAAGGTGCAATTGACCGACAAAGCCAAAAGCTATGTCGAGCAGCTCTCAGGCGGGCAAAAGCAACGCTTCGCTATCGCGTCGACGCTGGTCAATAACCCAGCGGTACTATTCCTTGATGAGCCGACCACCGGCCTCGACCCGCAGGCTCGCCGCAATCTCTGGGACTTGATCAAAGAGATTCGCGACGAAGGTATTACTATCGTGCTGACCACGCACTACATGGACGAGGCCGAGCTGTTGTGCGACCGCTTGGCGATTATGGATAATGGTAAAATCATCACCATTGATACGCCGCATAATCTGATCAAGCAGCTACTGGCGCGCGGCTTTAAGAAAAAGCAAGTCGTCGAGCAGGCCAATTTGGAGGACGTATTTATTGACTTAACAGGAAAGGCGATTCGGGATTAGTATGAAAAAATATTGGACTGGTGTATTCGGGCAAGTACGCGCTCAGCAAAAACGTTTCATCCGCGATAAAATGTCGCTGTTCTTTACCTTCCTGTTTCCGCTCATCTTCCTGTTGGTGTTCGGTTCGATTTTTAATAATCAATCGACCAGCTTTGACGTGGCGATTATCAATAATTCGCAGACGGAATTTGCTAAAAATTTCGTCAAAGGCGCCAAAGACAATGCCAAAGACTCGATTCTTAAAATTAAAGACGTCAAGGATATGGATGAGGCCCGTGAGAAGATGAAGCGTTCGGAATTGAACGGTATTATTGAGCTGCCGAGAGATTTTGGCGAGGTTAAGGGCGAGGGCGAGCAGGCTCGGCCGACTGGCACTATCAATGTCTTGTACGCCAAAGGCTCCGAGCAAACCGGTAGCGCTCTCACCGCGGTGATGAACCAGATTGCCAATGAAATAAACAAGCACCTGGGTCAGCCAGAAGCGCCGCTGAAAGCCGCTGGCAAAGCTGTCGGCGACGAGCAGCTGAAGTCGTTTGATTATACCTTTACCGGGCTGCTGGCGTTTAGCTTGATGAGCATGGGCATCTTTGGTTTGGCGAACCAAATGCCGGCTGAAAAGCAGCGCGGCTCGTACCGCCGTCTGCGTGCAGCGCCATTCACCTCGGGGCAGCTGATTATTTCTATGGCGATTCACTATGTCATAATCTCGCTACTTAGCTTGACGATGATGGTTGTTGTCGGCATGCTGCTGTTCCATTTCAATATGCGCGGCGATTGGCTACTGTTCTCATTGATGTCAGTGATTTCGGCGATGATGATGGTGGGCTTAGGGTTATTAATCGGCGGTTGGGCGAAGAATGAAAATCAATCAGCTCCGCTGTCTAATTTGATTTCTTTCCCAATGATGTTTCTGTCTGGAGCATTCTTTCCGGCATTCCTCTTTCCAGAATGGTTGCGTGGCGTAACGCAATTTATCCCAATGACGCCGGTTGTGGATGGTTTCCGCCTGATTATGACCGAGCAAGCTAGCCTCATCGAAGTTCTGCCGCAAATCGGCGCTGTTGCTGCTTGGGTTGTCGTTATCTACATCGCCGCGATTAAGCTGTTTCGGTGGGAGTAGCTTGATATGAGCGAGCTAAGGGTGATGATAGCGCTGGTATCCTTGCTTTTAGCTTGTTTTGTGGCGTTGAAAATAAAATCATTTATGTCGTGGCGCGATACATTTTTAGGCATAGGAGCGGTATTTATCGGGTTTGCAATAGTTTGCTTCGGGGATTCTACGATGTTCACTGGTGTCATGATAGAGATGTTTATCATTGCATCTATGACTTTGGTGGCTTTTCGGCTAATTCATATGCGGTGGGGTATGGAAAACTATGATTCAGTTCGATATTATAGAATTACCATGAACAGAAAACAGAAAATAATTTTAGCCATTGTCTTGGTTGCACTAATTGGTGGTCTGCTTGGGCTATCGTATTGGGTAAAACATAACCGTAATATAAAAAACACGATGAATCAATCCCAGATCGTGTCCGACTCTGCCAAATTCAAGTCAGAATATCCGCGAGTGGCGGCGAATAATCGCTTCGTTTATGCCAGTGATAAAGAAGTCCTTAGTATATTTGATGGCGGCAGCGGCGTGGTTTTCTTGGGCTTCCCGCAATGTCCGTGGTGCCAGCATTTGAGCGAATACGTTGATCAGGCAGCTCGGGCTGAAAGTATTGATAAAGTATATTATTTGAATATTCGCGACGCTCGCGCCAATAACAGCGAAGTTTACCAAAAATTGGTTAAGAAACTAGAGCCATACTTGGATAAAGATGACAACGGCAAACCGCGAATATTCGTACCGGATGTATCAATTGTCAAGAATGGCAAGATTATCGGCCGCTACAAAGAGGAATCGACTGGCGACGATAACATCACGCCGGATAAATACTGGACGAGCGAAAGGATTGAACGAACATCGTCGCAGCTGCGCGGATTTATGCGGCAGCTGAAAGGTTAATTTTCTGGGTTAGCGTCGTCTTTTGGCTGTTGTTTATCGCTTTTGCGCTGGCGTTTCGGTTTGATGCCGACCAGATAACTCCCAATCGTCCAACCTTTGGCAATCCTTGGTATGATAAACAAGTGGATAAGAATCCAGACGCCCAGATCTGTAAGATAGAACCTACCAGGTTGTATGGCGTCTATGAAAAACGGATAAACTAGCGACCGCGTAACTACTGAGGCGAAGATAATAAGGGCTATATTGATGCAGCCAGCTAAGAATTTATTGCGGCGATTGGGCGCGGCGTAGTTTTCGTCGCTGAGTTTGACGCTGGGAACTTTATAGCCGATTAGCCATGTCAACATAAATCCGAGTAAGCAGCCAAAGGTATTGGTTATTAAATCATTAACATCAAATAGCCGATAACTACAAGGATATAAACCGAACACGCCAGTTAGCTGCGTCACCTCTATTAGCATCGATAAAAGAAAGCCGCTTAGCAACGCAAATTTCCAATGCTTGTGAAAATATGCTTTCATAAAAATGCCCAGCGGCACAAAGAAAACGATATTCATAATTAATTGCAGCGTGATATATAGCGTATCCTTGTTAGGCTGAACAACGTCGTTAACCCAGTTGAAGGGGATAAGTTGTGGCTGGATGTGATATGTTTGGCAAAAGGCAATCGGGTCTTTTGGTGCTGGCGATAACGTAAAAAAGATTAGCCCTGTGAAATAGAGAATTGAGCCGTAGGAAAAGAATACATACGACCACGTTACGCGCCGGCGCATGATCAGCCGTGAAATGATGAATGGTATGGTCAAGAGGATGCATAAGAAAGGCCAGAAACTTAAAGATCCGATCAGTGGCGCTGAAAATGAATTGAGAAATTTTAGCATTAATTAACGCCGCCAGCCTTCAAGATCGCCTTCAGTCCATTCTCGCCGCCAGCGAAGCCGCTGGTTTGGTAGTCGTTGATGACCATGTACGGTAAGCCGTTCACACCAAGTGACAGGGCTTTTTGCGTATTGTCGTTAATTTCTTGCTGGTGGGAGTCGCCTTTCATGCAATCGGCGAACTTGGCGGTGTCCAGGCCAGCGTTCTTGGCAGATGTTTCGAAGTAGCTGAGTGGCAGTAGCGGGATTTCTTTCGGTACAGCGACATTTTTGACGCCGATGCCTTTGTCGAAGTAGTCCATTTTGATACGCGGTACGATGTCGTGGGTATATTGCCAATATTTATCCTGGTCGGCAGCGCAGAAGGCGGCTTTAGCGCCTTGCTCGGTGTTTGGTACTTTATCCTTTAGCAAAGTGACTATTCGGTGTTCGTAGCGTAATTTGCCGGATTTGATATAGTCGTTTTTGAAAGAATCACTGCTGGTAGCGTCTTCAACCTGGGCGCAGAACGAGCAGAAGTAATCGGTATAATCGATAAACACGTTTTTCGCATCTGCCGAGCCTTGCGACATATGTTCGTTCCATGGTTTACCATTTCCGATATGCTGATTCGGCGGCCGATTGACAATACCGTAGATAAATAAAGCGACGATGCCGACGACGATGATTGACAAAACAACCCAGATTGGGGCAATGCCACGTTCTTGTTGATGATTCATGATTTTTCCTCCTGTTTGGCTAATTGTGCATAAACGAATGCGATTTGTCCAGATTTGTAAAGCGACGCTAGGCTAAGTACAAGTGCTAAGATTAGTACGATAGTACCAGCGACATTGGCGGCGGTGGCAGCCGCTGCACCCGAGAAAAACAGAGTAACGATCGGCAAGATTAACGAGGTGCCGCACGGTACGCAGCCGAGGCCGATAGCAGCAGCGATTGAGGCAATACCGCTGACACTGAGCTGGCGGGCTACATCTTGTTCGTTGCGTTTGTTGCGCCGTGCTGTAAATATTACAACAGCAAGCGATAAGCCTTGCAGAATAGAGACGATCAATAGCAGCGCGCCGTTTGGCGTGGTGAAACCTTGCTTGAATAGCTCGATAAGCATGCTACCGGCAACAGCGAATTTATCGACAATTGATAGCCGCGACAAAAACAGCGGTCCATAAAAATTGCCGTTAATTGCAAAGAAAATAACAATGGCAAATAACAAAGAAAACCCCGCCGCCAGCACGCTGTAGCGCGGTAATTTCAATAGCGCGCCAATACCAGCAGCGGCAGTTTTGACAGTTTCTTTTTGCTGTCGGATACGCTCCATATGATTCTTATTATACGCTAAAATTTGGAGAATTGGATTGAGTCGGTTTTAAATTCTGCGGTAAAAGTATAAAATAAACTATACACCGAGTGTATAAAACTCTTGCAATAACTAAACACTGGGTGTATAGTAAGAATATGAGCGTTCAATATACACTGTTAGGTTTTTTAGCGGAAGAGTCAAATTACGGCTATGAGTTGAAGAAAAAATATGACGGTTATTTTGGCAAAGATAAGCCAATTTTAACTGGTCAGATATATTCAACTTTGGCGCGGCTCAAACGCGATAACAAGGTCAAAGAGATTGCCGATACCAGCGAATCGGGCGGGCCAGATCGGGTTCGGTATGAAATTACCGATGAGGGCAAGCAGGATTTACAAGCATGGTTGGAATCACCAGAGGCGCCGTCACCACAGCTGCAAGCGACGATGTATATCAAAGCGGTTCTGGCCATTCTGAAGGACGGTGACGCGTCACCGTATCTGGATAACCAACGGCAGGCGCATATTCAGCGGATGCGCGAGCTGACAGCGCAGCGGCGTGATAGTAGCTTGTCGGACATGCTGCTAATCGACCATGCACTGTATCATTTGGAGGCGGATTTGCGCTGGATTGAATTAACTATTTCGCGGTTAACGCGGCTAAAGGAGGAAATTTTGCATGAGCAAACCAATAATTAGCGCTAAAAATATTAAGAAGTCGTTCGGGCAAACGCACGCGCTGCGCGGCGTTAGCTTGGATGTTGAGGCGGGCGAAGTCCTGGCGATTATGGGTCCGTCGGGCTCTGGTAAGTCGACGCTGCTGCATAGCTTGGCGGCGATTACCAAGGTTGATAGCGGCGAGATTGATTTCGACGGACGGCGGATTGATAAACTGAATGATGATCAGCGCAGTATATTGCGGCGCACCAGCTTTGGCTTTGTCTTTCAGTTTGGACAGTTGGTGCCAGAGCTGACAGCGCTGGATAATGTGGCGCTGCCGCTACTGCTTAACGGTGTCAAGCGTAAAGAAGCCTATTACAAGGCGAAAACATGGCTGAATAAGGTTGAGCTGGCGAGTAAAGCTGACAGCATGCTTGGCGAGTTGTCGGGCGGGCAAATGCAGCGGGTGGCGATTGCCCGGGCCATGGTGATTGAGCCGAAAGTACTATTTGCTGATGAGCCGACTGGCTCGCTGGACAGTCTGAATTCAGAGAGAGTTATGGAACTATTCATTAAAACTGCCAAAGAGCACGGCACAACAGTCATCATGGTGACGCACGAGCCGACTATTGCTGCCTATGCTGATCGGGAAATTATTGTCCGCGACGGGCAAATTTCTGGTGTTGATACAGCGGTAAATACATCAATCAAACTCGGTAAAGCTAATGCGGGGGCTGTCAAATGAGTGTCAGTTGGATGTTATTAAAAAAATCTGGCCGCCAGTCATTCGCGCGTCTGGGCTTGACTACGGCGGCGGTGGCGTTGGGAATCGTACTGGTGTGCTACTTTACGGCTGGTGTCAACGGTCTAATGGGGCGTGTTAACGGATTAGCAATTAATACGGCGGCGTATCAGGCAGCCCGCGGTGTAGCCGAACAAAAACCGATTGCTGGTGTCGAGCCGCTGAAAGTTGGCGGTACCCGGCGCGGTGATGCGTCGAAGTGGCGCGGTCAATATATCCAGTCTTATTCAATGTATGGTACGGCTAAATCACCGCAGTTTGCCAAACTGAAAACTCCGCGTCCTGGCGAATATTATTTGTCAAAAGCGTTGGCTGATGCGGTTGCTGAATACCCAGAGGATAATATCTTGGCGCGTTTTGGTAAAAATACCAAATACCTCGGCGTAATTCCTAGCGACTATGTCGCCAGTCCGGATGCGCTGATGATAGTGCGTGGTGCTAGCGCTGAGGAAGTGGCCGAGAGCGATGCTTTTACCAAATCTCAGGGGCAGCCATCATACTTTGCTGATGTTTATCGGACGGACGCTAACGGATTAAAATCGGATGCTAAAATAGACCCAGTTGCTGTCATTGTATTTGGCGTCGGCGGGACGATTCTGCTGTTTCCGATTGTCATTTTCGTGTCAGTAGCAACGCAGCTGGGCGCTGCGCAACGCGAGAAACGCTATGCTGCTTTGCGGCTGATCGGCGCGACTAAGCGGCAGGTGGGACGGGTGTTGATGCTGGAGTCGCTGTTGGCGTCGGTGGTTGGCGTGATCATCGGGCTGGGTGCGTTTTGGTTGCTGCAAGCGCCGCTGCAGGATTTCAAGATGGACGGCATGCGGTTTAATCCTAGTGATCTGGCGTTAACTGGCACGCAATACGCGCTGATTATCGGTTTGACGCTGGGGCTAACGATGTTTGTCAACTGGCGGCGGATGCGTCGGGCGCAGATTTCGCCGCTGGGCGTGTCGCGTTCGGTTGAAAAGGTCAAGAAACTGCGCGCGTGGCGGGCGCTGGTGCCAGCACTTGGTATCGCGTTCTTTGCGTGGCTGTCGTCGAAGCCGGGACGGGATTGGCTGGATGCCAACAAAGAATCGGCTATACCGATGCTGTTATTGACTACGGCACTGCTACTGGTGATGTTTGGGCTGATTTTGGCTGGCGGCTGGCTGACCAATAAGCTGTCGCTGCTGGCAGCGCGCTGGGCTAATAACGGCTCAATGCTGATTGCTGGTAAGCGTACGGCGGTACATTCGCGAACGGTTTTTCGCAGTGTTAGCGGCGTGGTGCTGGCGCTGTTTGCGGGCAGCTTTTACTTGACGGCGACCAGTGGCATTGAAGGCTTAAATGCTCAGGCTGTCAAAGATAACGGTTTTTCACAATTAAAGCGCGGCACGGCAATTGTCATTGGCCGGTCGCTGCCAGGTGATATGGCGGAGCAGCTGCAGCAAAAATCTTACATCACGTCGGTGGCGACGATCTATCCGCGCGAGGACGGCGATGCAATTCGTTGTCAGGATTTGGCGAAGTATACAGAGCATACTTGTCTGAATAACGCCCGGCCCGACCAATTTGCGCTGCTTAATTTTGATAAGCCGGTGGTCAAAAATGTATCGCTGATTAACGATAAGGTTGATACGAACGGCGTCAAAGAATATTTGGTGACATTGAAGTCAGACAATGATATCGAGAAATTGCGTACCTTAGTGACGGCGAAAGCCAATCAGTACGATTTGACGTATGCCGTGAGCGGCACTGACTCTAAAAAGCCGCATATCAATCCAACGATTCGCGAGTTTGCTGACTTGGCCTATGTCGGTATCGGCGTAACGCTTTTCGTGGCGGTGGCAAGCTTGATCGTCTCGACGATTGGCGGGCTGATGGAACGCCGCCGTTCGCTGTATACGCTGCGGCTGAGCGGTATGCGCCTTGCTCAATTGAAGCGCTTGGTGATGGTTGAGTCGGTGGCACCGCTGCTCACCACCTCAATTCTGTCATGCGGTTTTGGCGTGTGGACGGGTGCAGTATTTACCAGCACATTCTCGACGACGCTGAAGCCGGTGTTGACGCCAACTTACTTCGCCATCGTTGGTATCGGTCTGGTGACAGCCATCATCGGTATTTACTTGATCCTGCCGATGGTCGACAAGTTAACGCGGGCAGAGGCTAACCAGACCGAGTAGTGTGTTTGTATCGGCCCGAGGATAATCTATCGAAAAGCGTTCCAGTTGGCGACTGGGACGCTTTTTCTTATAAAATTCGATAAAACTCTTACGCTTTTAGTTTGATGCGCGTATACTATAAGTTATGAAGAGGGCAAAAGCACTGCGAAAAATGGCGACTTGCCTGTTTGTAGCGGCCTTTTTAGCGATGATTAGCTGGATGCTGTATGATATACTGCAGCGCGACAGCAGCATCTCCAACGACACCGACGTGCTGGTCATGGGTACAAACGCGACATTTAAACCTTTTGAGTATAAAGATGGCGGCCAGGTGGTTGGCTTTGATGTCGAATTGGCGCAAGCTATTGCCAAAGACATGGGCAAAGAGCTAAAAATCGAGGATATGTCGTTTGATGGCTTGTTGCCGGCGCTTGAGAGCGGGCAAATCGATATGGCGGTGGCCGGTATGTCGGTGACTTCGGAGCGTGAGAAAAACGCGCTGTTTTCGGATCCTTACTACCAGGCGTCGCAGCGAATAATTGTACCCAAAAATAGCAAGATAGCCAATAAGTATCAATTAGAACACAAAAAAATTGCTGTGCAGCTCGGTACGACGGGCGACCAGGCAGCTTCTAAAATTAAGGGAGCGCAAGTCGTGCAATTCCCGGCAGCGCCGAATGCTTTGCAAGAATTAGCGGCTGGCAAAGTTGACGCAGCGGTGATTGATGATGCGCCGGCTAAGCAGTACGTCTCTGGGTTTCCTTCGCTCAAAATTATCAACACGCCGCTGAGTAGTGAAAGCTACGCGATCGCTTTCAAAAAAGGCAATACCGAACTGGCCGAGCATGCCAACAAAACGATTGCCAATATGAAAGCCGACGGTCGTTACCAAGCGTTGTTGCAGAAATACTTTGGCACGGCGAAGGAGCAGGCACCATGAATTTTGGCGAAGTGATTTTTGGTGACGGGCGCTGGGTTTATCTATGGCACGGACTAGAAATAACATTGGTTTTGACAGTATTATCGGTGGCATTAGGTGTAATCATCGGCATAATTATCGCGTTGATGCGGGTGTCAAAAATCCGTCCGTTTAGTTGGCTAGGGCGCTTTCCGCAGCTGAAGCGTTTGGCTAGGTGGAATCCGGTAGCTGGTCTTGGACGTTTGTACGTTGAAATCATTCGTGGTACACCACTGTTGGTGCAGCTGCTTATTATGTATTATGTAGTATTTGGATCGTATCGTTTCATGCCGAAGATTTTCGTGGCGGCAATCGCCTTTGGTATCAATAGTGGCGCTTATGTGGCGGAAATCATTCGCGGCGGCATAGAGAGTATTGATAATGGACAGCTAGAAGCAGCGCGTTCGCTAGGTTTGAGCTATCCGCAGGCGATGCGCTATGTGATTTTGCCGCAAGCGATGAAAAATTCGCTGCCAGCGTTGATTAGCGAGTGCATTGCTATGCTTAAGGAAACGTCGGTAGTCGGCTGGATTGGCTTGGGTGATATTATGCGTGGCGCTGACGATATCCGCTCGTTGACAGCGACAGCATTCCAGTCGTTGTTTGCGGCGGCGGTTATGTATTTAGCGTTGACGGTTATCTTTACGAAAGTGATGCGGCGTTTCGAGAAGGGAGTGCAAGCTGATGATCAGGACGCGTAACTTGCGCAAATATTTTGGATCCAACCACGTGCTGCGCGGGATTGATTTGACGATCGAGGACGGTGAAGTATTAGTGATTGTCGGGTCGAGTGGCTCCGGTAAATCGACGCTGCTAAGATGTTTGAATTTACTTGAAAAACCCACTTATGGATCGGTTTTTGTTGATGACGTTGACATCACTCAACCGCACGTTAATATTAATAAAATCCGCCAGCGTATCGGTATGGTGTTTCAGCAATTTAATCTATTCCCTAATATGACAGTACTAGATAATATCAAATTAGCGCCTAAGAAACTACGCAAAGTATCGGATCGTAAAGCGAATCGGCGAGCCAAAGAGCTGCTTGAGCAGGTTGGTTTAGCTAACAAAGCCAACGAATATCCTCAGCATCTGTCGGGCGGCCAGCGGCAGCGAGTGGCTATCGCTCGAGCGCTCGCTATGGAGCCAGAAGTTATGTTGTTTGATGAGCCGACTAGCGCGCTTGACCCGGAAATGATTGGCGAGGTACTTGACGTGATGCGCGATTTGGCTAAGCAGGGCATGACCATGGTGATCGTCACGCATGAAATGAGCTTTGCCCGTGAAGTTGGCACACGGATGATTTTCCTTGACAAAGGCGACATCATTGAAGACGGTCCGCCTAAACAAGTAATGGATCATCCAAAGACTGAGCGAGCGCGCCAGTTCTTTGATGCTGATAAATAGCATAAGGTTAACAATACATGCTAAAATAAAATAACTATGGCTAGCCTTTCTTTGCGCTGGCATACCGTGCATTGTGGCTGGTTTGATGTGTTTTGCTAAGAGTGAGATGTAATTGTTTAAGCTTTGAGTCGATAATTTCCTCTGATATAGTCATTAATCAGAGGAGAGAGTGGTTAGTAAGCGAGAAAAATCAGATAAGGATAGTCAGGCGCCGCCGGTTAAAAAGCGTACTAGTGTTAAATCTGCATCAAAGAATCGTGAAAAATTACATGATGATTTGGCAAATAAGAAGTCTGGCGGCAAGCTAGATCCTGGTCTGTATTGTTTCACGGCCATCGCTCAGTTTCATGGTATTCCTGCTGACCCAGAGCAGATTGCTCGCGCCTTAGCGATTGATCCGCGTGTAGGTATGAGTGAAGCGGATATGCTATGGGCGGCGCGTTCGCTCAAATTGAAGGCGCGGGCGTCTACGGTTAATTTTAAGCAATTAGCGAAGTTGCCATTGCCGCTGATCGTTGGTATGAAGGATGAAAAGTTTGCGGTGTTGGCGCAAATTGTTGCGGTGGCTTTTATGCTCCATGATCGTATTATAGTGCAGGTATGTCTGTAATAACTCGTTGTATTGCGCTCATTCTTAAGATAAAATGATAAGCAATAGGGGGCTGTACTGTATGGCGAAGAGTAAAAGCAAAAGAGCGAGCAAGTCGCGCGTAAATAATAAAAAAGCCTGGCAGGTTATTTTAATTATTCTGTCGTCAATAGTCGTAGTAATGACGGCAGTGTACATTGTAGGCGGAATTATAGTAGATAGAGAAATTAATAAACGTTCGGTTAGTGATAAGACAGAGCAAGCCAATATTGCTAATTATCTAAAAAACAAATACAACCAAGATTTTGAGGTGGAAAAACCCAGCTGCAACGGCGGTGGCCTTGGGGTCTCTTGTGTATGGTCTACTGATGCTTATCCTAAATCAGATAAAAGTATAAAGATACATATTTCTCGGGTGGATAACCAGACGAAGTACAGCGACGACTATGTAGTAAGAACTTGGCAAAAAGAACAAACTGCCAAAATTCAGCCCAAAGTCAGAGAAATATTTAAAGACATGCCCGTTGACGTCAAAGTTAGATTAGGCGTAATAGATCCAGACGTAGAACGCACCTTCACTCTGAAAAAGCCAACTTTTGAGGAGGTATTTTTGGCTGAAAATAAAGTTGGGCAGCGTGGCAATTTAGCTTATGGATTATATTTTAAATATAATGGCGATATTAAGGAGGCTAATCGGTTTGCGAACAGTATTTACGAAATGACAGATTATATAAAAAATATGGGCGTTAGTCTTAAAGATATATCTGTGAACATATATCTATCAAAAGGAGGTAAGCTTGTTTCAAAAGGATATTGTAATAGTAATAAACTAGCATCAATTGATGAACTAAAAAGTTGTATTGATGCAACAAAAAATACGCCCGTGGAGGAGGGTGATAGATGGTAAGAACGATTGATTACTTAAATTTGTCAGCATTAGCTTATGTTGACTTCAAAAAATCTGATGCCGGATTAACTCTGGATGAGATTGTTAAAGACGAGCAAAAGAATAAACCGCGCAAAAGTTTTAACCTATCAGATCATCAGCTCTCCGCTCTCCGAGACTCTTCTAACCCCCTCCGCTCCTTTGTGCTTCTTTCGCAATCTCCACTTACATATACTCGCACAGTTAAAGATCGTAATGGTGTTAGAACTATTACGGTAGAAAATGAGTTTTCTTGCATTGCTCTACAGAACCCAGAAACCAAAGAAATTATATTCGCTTTTCGTGGTACTAACAATTTTGGAGATTGGGACACTGATGGGCTTATTGGCTCTAGAGTATTTCCAGCAGACTGGATGGGGCAATTTGCTGCTGCTAGAAAGTTTGTTTTTCAAACTCTCAATCAATATGGCCCTATTTGTTATAACGATCAGAAGGCGATGTTTAAGGCTATTGGTCAAGGTAGTAATGTTAGCTTCACTGGGCACTCTCTCGGCGGTGCGTTGGCTCAATATATGACATATAAGACCGCCAAATTGGACAAAGGTGACGCTGGTATAAAGTCTGTAACTTTTGATGCTGTTGGTATTGGCGATAATGTTGGCGTATCATCTATAGATGCTGGCAAGTACAACTCTACAGATCATGTCAATTCTCTTGACTGGGTCGGTACATATGGATTGCAACTCGGTAAAACTGTTACTCATATAGACAACTCCGAAGTAGATTATCTATCGGATGCGTCTGGATTAGCAGATGAAGTGCATCTTGGTTATGACTCGCTAGATATTATATTTGAGCGTACTGGCAGTAACCTCCGCCTCCGCATGCCAGGCTCGCTTGACGCTATTACGGTTAGTTCGTGGTATGGCAGCGATAATTACAAAATTGAGACTTTCAAGTCGGCTAACGGCAGTGTTATCACGCATACTCAGGTCGATAGTCTCATTCAAGCTATGTCTTCTTTCCAAAAAGACACTGGTATGACTTGGGAGCAAGCTGTAATAAATCAGCCAACGCAGGTGCAGTCTATCATCCAGCAATATTGGACAGCGCCGACTACTTGATTTAGCCGAGAAAAGGCTTGCATAAGCGTCATAAATCTATATAATGAAAACTATATAAGTAAATAAACAATAAATCATTTAGATCATAGCGGAGGTGGGCGTGAATCAAAAACCATTGCAAATCAATTCTGAAATCGGTGTACTAAAGACCGTACTGTTGCACCGGCCGGGCGAGGAGCTAGAGAATCTTACCCCTGATTATCTCAAGGACTTATTGTTCGACGATATTCCGCACCTGAAGGTGGCGCAAGAAGAGCATGATGAATTTGCCAACGTTCTGCGCGACCATGGCGTCGAAGTGCTGTATTTGGACGAATTGGTAACAGAGGCATTAAACAGTGATAATCTGAAAGCAGAATTTGTCGACGAAATGCTAGCAGCTTCCAAACAAGATTCGCGGCGAGTCACGCAAAGTTTGCGCGATTACCTATTATCGATGCCGACCAACAAGATGGTGCGCAAAATTATGGCTGGCGTGCGCAAGGACGAGATTTCGCTGCCGCCAGAGCATCACCAGCAGCTGCACGATATGGTTGAGCAAGACCATTATCCATTTTACCTAGATCCAATGCCGAATTTGTACTTTACACGCGATCCAGCCGCGACTATTGGCAACGGCTTGACGATTAACAAGATGCACTGGCCAGCTCGCCGCCGCGAGTCGCTGTTCATGCGCTATATCATCGACCATCATCCGCGATTTGCTGGCCACGATATTCCAGTTTGGTATAATCGCGACGAGAAGTTCTCGATGGAGGGCGGCGACGAGCTGGTGTTGAGCAGCGAAGCTATGGCGATCGGTATCAGCGAGCGCACTACCGCCGAGGCAATCGAGAAAATGGCAACTGAGTTGTTTGCTGATTCTAACTTCAAGAAAATTATCGCTCTCGAGATTCCGAAAAGCCACGCGTTTATGCACCTAGACACGGTCTTCACTATGATAGATTACGATAAGTTCACGATCCACCCGGAGATTCGCGACTTTGAAGGCAAGATGAATCTGTTTATCCTCGAAAAAGTTGAAGGGCAAGCTTATCCGAAGATCACCAAGCAGCATGATCTTGAAAAAGCGTTGTGCGAAGCGCTGCATTTGCCAAAGATTAACCTGATTGAATGCGGCGGCGGCGATGAGATTGCGGCAGCTCGCGAGCAGTGGAATGACGGTTCGAATACTTTGGCGATTGCGCCGGGCGTGGTGGTGACTTACGATCGTAACTATGTCACCAATGCTAAATTGCGCGAAGCTGGCGTCGAGGTCATCGAGGTTAGCGGTTCAGAACTCGGCCGCGGCCGCGGCGGCCCGCGCTGTATGAGTATGCCGCTGGTGCGCGAAGATCTGGACAACGAGCAGGTTACTGATAGAGTTACTTCGGCGGAGCGTTCGCTGGCAGCCACCTTGGCGGTACCAATGATTCAAGAGGAGCACGTCCGCAAAGTGGTGCCAGTAACTACAGATTCGACTACTACAACGGCAGCTAAGCTGCCAACCAGTCTGAAGGGTCGCTCTTTCTTGACCTTGAAAGACTTTTCACCGAGCGATATTCGGCTGATGCTTGATACAGCACACGATCTCAAACAGCAAAAGAAAGCGGGCAAAGCACACCGTATTCACGAGGGCAAACAAGTGGCTTTGCTCTTTGAAAAGACATCGACGCGAACTCGCTGCGCCTTTACGGTAGCTGCTAATGATTTGGGTGTGGCACCAGAATTTCTCGGTAAAGACGATATTCAGCTAGGTAAAAAAGAGTCAGTCGAAGATACCGCTAAGGTGCTGGGCCGCATGTTTGACGGTATTGAATTCCGCGGCTTTAAGCATTCCAACGTCGAAGCGTTAGCGAAATATGCTGGCGTGCCAGTCTGGAATGGTTTGACGGATACTTTCCACCCGACACAGATTTTGGCAGACTTTATGACTATTGAGGAGCATGTCGGCAAGCTCAACGGTGCTAAGCTGGTCTTCGTTGGCGACGGACGCAATAATATGGCAAATAGCTTGCTGATTGGTGCGGCCAAGATGGGCGTCGATTTCCGAATCCTAGCACCACGACAGCTGCATCCGTCGGGCGATCTAGTTAGCCTAGCACGTTCAATTGCTATGGAAACTGGCGCGAAGATTACCATCACTGATAACCGTGCCGAAGCGCTAGAAGGGGCTGACGCTATTTACACTGATGTCTGGGTATCAATGGGCGAGGAAGACAAGTTCGCTGAGCGAATTGCCCTGCTCAAGCCGTACCAGGTCAATGCGCAAATGCTAGCCGAGACGCATAACCCGAACGTCAAATTCTTGCATTGTTTGCCATCATTCCATGACCTTAATACCGAGACTGGCCAGAAGATTCACGATCAATTCGGTCTTGACTCGATGGAGGTCACTGACGAGGTCTTTAGCGGCGAGCACAGCGTTGTCTTTGATGAGGCTGAAAACCGCATGCACACTATCAAGGCTGTGATGGCATTGACGCTATAAATCCGAGTTGAAGGAGGCTCGAACAAAATGGCAATCAAACAATTAGCAAGAAAAAAGGACGGGTTAGGACTCTGGTCGCTGACTGGCTTAGTGGTCGGCAGTATGATCGGTGCAGGTATCTTTAACCTTGTTCAAGGTACGGCTGAGGCGGCTGGTCCGCTGGCGACGATTATTGCGTGGCTGATTACGGGCGTTGGAATGATATTCCTGATTCTCAGTTTCCGCAACCTGACTATCAAAAAGCCGAAACTTAATGCTGGCGTGTATAGCTACGCTGAGGCTGGCTTTGGCAAGTATGTTGGCTTTAATTCGGCGTGGGGTTACTGGATTTCTGCTTGGATTGGTAATATTGCTTATGCAGTAGCCGTTTTCTCGGCGCTTGGTTATTTCTTTCCAGACTTGTTTGGTAAAGGCCAAAACTGGGCGTCAGTGGTTGGTATGTCGGTACTGCTGTGGAGCGTTCATTTATTAATCCTTAAAGGTGTCAAAACGGCAAGCTTCATTAATGCTTTGGTGACGGCGGCGAAATTAATCCCGCTTGCGATCTTTTTGCTAGCGATATTCTTGTCGTTCAAGGTTGGCTTGTTTAACCAAGACCTTTGGGGCTTAGCCGGCAACAACTTTGATATGGGCGCTGTGATTGAGCAGGTCAAGAATATGATGCTGGTTACCGTCTGGGTGTTTATCGGTATCGAGGGTGCAGTTGTATTTTCAGGTCACGCCAAGAAGCGTAGCGATATCATCAAGGCAACGTTGATCGGTTTTGCTGGCGTGCTTTCGATTTATGTGCTGATGACGGTGCTGGCTTTTGGTGTAGCGACTCAGAAAGATCTGGCTGCACTAGATAGTCCGGCGATGTCGATGCTGTTGGAACGCTTGGTTGGACCGTGGGGCGCTTGGCTGGTTAATATCGGCTTGATGATCGCAGTTTTGGGTGGTTGGCTAGCTTGGACGATGTTTGCTGCCGAACTACCGTATCAGGCAGCTAAGAATAAGACTTTCCCGTCGATATTCGCCAAAGAAAATAAAGTTGGCGCGCCAGTAGTGTCGCTGTTGGTTACTAACATCCTGGTACAGATATTCCTGCTGACAATCCCTGGAACTGAAGGCTCAGCCTATAATATTGGTATTTCGATTGCTACTTCGGCTATTTTGATCCCATATGCCCTGACGGCGTTTTATCAATTGAAGGTTTCGTTGCAGGAGAAAAAAACCGTTAAGCACCGCGCTTTTAATATCTTTGTGGGTGCGATGGCTAGTGTTTATGCGGTATGGCTAGTGTATGCGGCCGGTATGCAATATCTGCTTATAACAGTGTTCTTGTATGCACCAGGCATGTTGGTCTACGTCTTGATGCAGATCAAGAATCGCAAGAAGATCTTCACGCTATATGAACTGCTTTTGGCGGTTGTCGTGATTGCGTTATTTGCTTACGCAGTACAACAGCTGCTGGCTGGTGCGCTGGACGATACGTTAGGTATTAAAATCGCTGATTTAATCGGTCAATGATAATAAATGAAACGGGCGCGCCTGAAATACAGCGCGCCCGTTTTGCCAAATGAAGGAGAAAAGATGTTTAAGTATGCCATTGTTCGCCGTCCGTCACATAGTTTGATTGATGGTATCAGCCAAACGCCAGAAATGGGCAAGCCAGACTATGATTTAGCATTGCAGCAGCATGATCGCTATGTCGAGATTTTGCGCGAATGCGGTTTGGAAGTGACGGTTCTAGAGGCCAACGAAGATTATCCAGACAGTGTGTTTATCGAGGATAACGCGTTGTGTACGCCACACGGCGTGGCAATTTTGTCGCGTCCTGGTGCTGAGAGTCGTCGTGGCGAAGCTAGTCTGCCAGATTTGCGCGAAGCATTGGCGCGCTACTATGACGACATTGAACAAGTTGTCGAGCCAGGCACAACTGATCCAGGCGATATTATGATGGTGGGCGATCACTATTACATCGGGTTGAGCGGCCGTACCAATCAAGCGGCAGCCGACCAAATCACGGCAATTCTCGAGAAGCATGGTATGACCGCCGAGACAGTGCCAGTGACAGGTATTCTACACCTGAAAGACGATGTGGTCTACTTAGATAATAACAACTTGATCGTCGCTAAAGCTTACGAAAATCATCCAGCTTTTGCTAACTTTAATAAGCTGGTCGTTGATGACGATGAATACTATGCAGTGAATAGTTTGTGGATAAACGGCAAGGTGATCGTGCCAGAAGGCTTCCCGAAAACTGAGCAAAAGATTCGCGATTGCGGTTACGAAGTGATTCTGATCAATACTAGCGAGTTTGAGAAAATTACCGGCAGCCTAACTTGCATGTCGTTGAGGTTTTAACAACATGCCGGGTAAGATTGTAGTTGCACTTGGCGGCAATGCTTTGCAAAAGCAAGGCGAGGCTTCGGCTCACGCCCAACAAGACGTCGCCGACGAGACAGCTCGTCAGCTAGTGCCGTTGATTTTGGCTGGCTATCAGCTGGTAATCGTTCACGGCAACGGACCGCAAGTTGGTAATATTGTTTTGCACGAAGAAGCAATTAACACGCCAGAAGTACCGACTTTCCCGCTTGATACGTGCGTAGCGATGAGCCAAGGGGCGATCGGTTTTTGGTTGCAGCAAGCGTTGATTGACGAATTCTCGCGCCGACAAATGAAAAGCGTCGCTTCGACAGTTGTTACGCAAGTAGTGGTTAACGCTAACGATCCGGCTTTTAGCAATCCTACGAAGCCAATTGGCGTATTTTATCAGACGGAGACAGAAGCTCGGCAGGCTGCTAACGGTCGTAACTTCACATTCAAAGAAGACGCTGGGCGCGGTTGGCGGCGCGTGGTACCGTCGCCGAAGCCGCAGCGGATTGTCGAAGAATATACGGTCAAAGCGATGATTGATGCTGGCGTGACGGTTATCACGGGTGGCGGTGGCGGCGTGCCGGTTGTTGAAACTGTCAGTGATGGCTTAGAGGGGGTCGAGGCAGTAATTGATAAGGATTTCACAGCGGCAGTGGTGGCTGATGCGATTGATGCTGAGGCACTGGTGATACTGACGGCAGTTGATGGCGCGATGGTTGATTATGGTAAACCGACCGCGCGCACAATTGGACGCACTAATCTCCAAGAGATGCAGCGCTACATTGACGAAAATCAGTTCGCGCCGGGTAGTATGCTGCCCAAAGTGCAAGCGGCCTTGAAATTTGTCGAAAAGCCAGGTCGCCGAGCGATTATCGCTAGCCTGGGTAGCGCCGAACAAGCCTTGGCCGGGCAGGTTGGCACTATTATCGAGAGCTAGCTAATCTCTATAAGTACAGCAAAATAGCGCGAGTTTTAGCTCGGGCTATTTTTATATTTTGATAATGCGGTTGACGTTTTTCGCTAACTTTCTTATACTTGGGTCTAGCACTCTGCGGTCAAGAGTGCTAAAATAGATTAGAAAAGGAGGATATAATCATGAGTTCACCAATCAAGCCAATGACGCATTATGTCGTGGCTGTTAAAGAGAAGAAGTCGGAAAAAACAGCTAGCGGCATTTTTTTGCCAGAATCAGCGCAGGAAAAATCAGAAGCTGCTAAAGTAGTAGCTGTTGGCTCGGCAGTCAAAGATGTGGCTGACGGCGCACGGGTTGTCTACAAAAACTACGCAGCGACGACTATCAAGCTCGACAAGGAAGAATATTTAATTATCAAAGACGAGGATATCCTCGCTACAATTGAATAGGAGAAAAATATGGCAAAAAAAGTTTTTTACGATGAAGATGCGCGTGCTCGCGTATTGGCTGGCGCAAAAATTTTGTATAACGCTGTGAAAACAACGATGGGGCCAAAAGGCCGCAACGTAGTTATCGGCAAAAGTTACGGCGGCCCGAGCGTGACGCACGATGGCGTGACGGTTGCGAAAAGTATTGATATCGACGAAGCTGATGACGAGACGCTTGGCTTCAAAGTTGGCGCCGAACTTATCAAACAGGCTGCTAACAAGATGAATGATGTAGCTGGCGACGGCACTACGACAGTGACGGTTTTAACTTATCATATTTTAAACGAAGCTAATAAGCTAATTGCAGCTGGCCATAATCCGATGTTACTACGCAAAGGGCTAGAGCGTGCTGCTAGCGAGATTATCAAAGAGCTCGGTAAACTCGCCGACGATATCCGCGGTGACAAAAAACGGATCGCCGAAGTAGCGACAATCTCCGCAGGCGATGAGGCGATTGGCAAACTGATTGCTGACGTCATGGAAAAGATTGGCCCGAATGGCGTGGTGACCGTCGAAGAAGGCCGCGGCTTAGAGCTCGAGAGCGAAGTAGTCGAAGGTTTCACGGTACAACGCGGCTTCGTTAGCCCGTACATGGTGACCGATGCTAAGCGCATGGAAGCAGTTTACGACAAACCAGCAATTGTGGTGACTGATAAGAAAGTCTCTTCGGCGCAAGAATTTGTACCGTTGCTCGAAATGATCGCTCAAAATGGTAAGAAAGACTTGGTACTGATCGCCGACGATGTTGATGGCGAAGCGCTGAGCTTGTTGGTGTTAAACCGGCTTAAAGGTGCTTTCAATACCTTGGCTATCAAAGCTCCGAGCGACAAAGATGTGCTATATGACATCGCAGCGTTGGTTGGCGCCAAAGTTATCACCGAAGACACTGGCATGACATTTGATAATGTCGGTAGCGACGTAATTGGCTCGGCTCGCAAAGTGATCGCCACCAAGGATCTGACAACTATTGTCGAGGGTGAAGGGTCAAAGGCGGCGGTTAGCGCTCGCGTCGATCAAATCGAACTGGAAGTTGATAATGCCACTAGCGACTATACCAAGAAAAACTTACAGAAACGTCATGCAGCTTTGACTGGCGAAGTGGCGGTAATCAAAGTTGGCGGTGCAACCGAGACTGAAATTGAAGAAAAGAAATATCGTGTCGACGACGCTGTGGCCGCTGTCAAAGCAGCGCTAGCCGAAGGTATTGTGCCAGGCGGCGGTGTAACGCTAGTGAACCTAGCCTGTGGTTATAAGCATTCTAATAGCAAAGATGCTTCGGTATTAGCAGGCGAAGATTTGTTGATTCATGCACTTGAGCAGCCATTCCGAATCTTGCTGAGCAACTCTGGTCTAAATGCTGACGAGTGGCTGCCGCAGGTCAAAAAAGCCAAAGCTGGCCAAGGCATCAACGTCAACCACCCGAATGAATTGCTTGATCTAAAGTCGGCAGGTGTAGTTGACCCAGTACGCGTTACCAAGGAGGCCTTGCAGAATGCTGCCTCAATTGCTGGTACGGCGATGACGATGGGCGCATTGGTTGTTGATCTGCCAGAGAAAGAAACGCCAGGTGCTGCTATGCCAAATATGGGCGGCGGCATGGGCATGTACTAAACCTATTCATTGTAAGCTAGACAGCATGGAGCCCACCGTTATGCGGTGGGCTTTCTTGGCAGACTTGACAAAGAGTAATTTATAACCTAAAATATTATACAGTGTAAATTTACCGATTATACACGGTTAATCTCTAGAATTGTGGCAGTAAGGGGGCCTGTGAAGCATATTTTACGAATTTTTAGCGGCTACTGGCTGATGTTCATCATCTTGGTTGGCTTTACCTACGCCATGGTGATGGCGAATTTGTGGCTGCCTGATAAGATGTCGGAAATTGTTAACAATGGCATCATCAAGCAAGATATGCCGGCGATTTGGCATAACGGATTAGCGATGATTTTGGTGACGGCGGCGGGCGGATTGTGTTCGATTATTATCGGATTTTTAGCCTCCCGGATTGCCACTGGTATGGCGCAAAAATTACGAATGGAACTATTCGAGCGAGTCGAAAGTTTCGCGCTGGCGGATTTCAATAAGTTTTCGACTGCCTCGCTGATCACTCGCTCGACCAATGATATTCAGCAAATTCAAATGACGTCAATTCTGCTGCTGCGTCTGGCATTGATGGCACCAATCATGGCAATTGGCGGTCTGCAAAAAGCCATTCACAACGCGCCAAATTTGAGCTGGATCATCGCGCTGGCAGTGTCGGTGTTACTGGTCGTCATTGCCGTGCTGTTCGTCATTGCCGTGCCTCGGTTTAAGAAATTACAAACACTGGTGGACAAACTCAATTTGGTGACGCGTGAAAATCTGGTCGGTTTGAAAGTCATCCGCGCCTTTCACAACGAAAAAATTGAGCAGAAAAAATTCCAACAAGCCAACACTGAGCTAAACAAAATGAATTTATTTGTCAATCGGCTGATGATGCTACTTGACCCGATCATGACGCTGGTGATGAACTTTTCCAGCGTGGCGATTGTCTGGTTCGGTGCGCATTTGATCAGCAGCGGCAATCTGCAAATTGGTAATATGATGGCGTTTTTGGAATACGCCATGCAGGTGATCATTTCGTTTCTGCTGCTGTCGATGGTGTTTATCATGGTGCCGCGAGCGGCCGTGTCGGTGAAGCGGGTGGGCGAGGTGTTGGACACGCTGCCGTCAATCGTTGATCCGCCGTCGCCGCAGCAATTGCCACATGACGCTACAGGTAAAATTGAATTCAAAGACGTTACTTTTACTTATCCAGACGCTGACTTGCCGGTGCTCTCTAACATCAATTTCACGGCCGAACCAGGGCAAACCACAGCGTTCATCGGCAGCACTGGGTCTGGTAAATCGACGTTGATCAATTTGATCCCGCGTTTTTACGATGTGTCGGCGGGGCAGATCTTGCTGGACGGCGTGGATGTTCGCCAGCTCAAGCTGGAAGATTTGTATGATCAAATCGGCTACGTGCCGCAAAAAGGCGTGTTGTTTAGCGGGACGATTGCCAGTAATATCAAGTACGGAAATGCCAAAGCCAGCCAAAAATTGGTCGAAAAATCTGCTAAAATCGCGCAAGCCGCCGAGTTCATTAACGAGCTGAAAAACGGCTACAAAAACGAAATCGCCCAGGGCGGCAGCAATGTCTCTGGCGGTCAACGGCAGCGTTTGTCGATTGCGCGGGCGATTGCTGTGGAGCCGAATGTCTACATTTTTGACGATTCGTTCTCGGCGCTGGATTTCAAGACTGATGCCAAATTACGTTTGGCGCTTGCCAAAGAAACCAAGCATAAAACTGTGCTCATCGTCGGTCAGCGCATCAATACCATCATGAACGCTGACAAAATTATTGTGCTGGACGAGGGCAAGATTGTTGGTCAAGGTACGCACCAGGAATTGATGAAAAATTGCCAAGTTTACCAAGAAATCGCTGCCTCGCAGCTTTCGGAAGATGACCTGCAGAAAATGTCGGCGACGACCGCGAAAGGAGCGGCGTAATGGCTCAACAAAGCATGAAAAAACGCCAGCCAGTGAAGATGGGCGGTCCAATGGGCGGCGGTATGGGCGCCGGCGAAAAAGCCAAAGATTTCAAAGGCACGGCCAAGAAATTAGCCAAATATCTGGCGGAGTTCCGCTGGCAAATGCTCATGGTGGCGATTTTCGCGGTCGGTAGTACAACGTTTGCGATTGTCAGTCCGAAAATTTTGGGCGGCGCCACCAACCAAATCGTCGAAGATTATGTCAGCATGAAGGCATATGAAACCATCACTAGCAGACTGCCGAAGGGTGCTTCGCTGCCAGCTGGCACGACTGGTGCTGATGTCCTGAAACGCTTGCCGAACAAGTCGGAAATCGAGCGCCAAATTCCATCTAATCAGCTCGAGACGATTAAGAAGCTGAATCTCAGTCGGCGTCCAGAATTTCACTTTGAGGCTATTTGGCAGGTAGTCAGCTTGCTAATCGGTCTATACATACTCAGTGCCATTTTCCGCTACATTCAAACTTGGCTGATGACCCAAGTGACGCAGACAGTCACTTTCAGAATGCGCCGGCAATTGTCCGAAAAAATCAACCGCCTGCCGCTGAGTTATTTTGACAAGCAAACTTACGGCGAGGTGCTCAGCCGCGTCACCAACGATGTCGATACCATTAGCCAGACGCTCAACCAAAGCCTGTCGCAAATTGTCTCCTCGACGGTGATGGTCCTGGGGATTTTGGTGATGATGTTTTCCATCAGCTGGCAAATGTCGCTGGTGGCGCTGCTGGTGCTGCCGTTGGCTGGCGGCGTAATCACGCTGATCGCCAAAAGTTCGCAAAAGCAGTTCCTTCGCCAACAGACGCAGCTGGGTGAACTAAACGGCCACATCGAAGAAATGTATGGCGGCCATCAAGTGATGCGGGTGTTCAACGGCCAGAAAAAGTCGCTGGCTAAGTTTTCGCGGGTGAACGATCAGTTGCAGGAAAGCGCCTGGAAAGCTCAGTTCTTGTCGGGGTTGATTTATCCGATCATGAATTTCATCGGCAACATTGGCTATGTCGTGATGGCGATTTTGGGCGGTTGGCTGGCGATTAACGGCCGGCTGAAAATTGGTGACATCCAAGCCTTCATTCAATACATTGACCAATTCAATCAGCCGCTGGTGCAGGTCGCCAACATCGCCAATGTGTTGCAATCGACCGCCGCTGCCGCCGAGCGCGTGTTTGAATTTTTGGACGAGCCAGAAGAACAGGCGGAAGGCAAGGATTTGGTGAAATTGGCGCACGTCAAGGGCGAGGTTGAATTTGACAACGTGGTCTTTGGCTATCAGCCAGACCAAACCATCATCAAAGGTTTGTCGGCGCACATCAAACCGGGTCAGCGCGTGGCGATTGTCGGTCCGACAGGCGCCGGCAAAACCACCTTGGTTAATTTGTTGATGCGATTTTACGAAATTAACAGCGGCGCGATTAAAGTTGACGGCGTGGATATTCGCCAGATGAAGCGCAGCGATGTACGGCAAATGTTTGGTATGGTGTTGCAGGACACCTGGCTGTTTAACGGCACGATTCGGCAAAATTTGCTGTACGGCAATCCAACAGCCAGTGAAGAAGAGATGGTTGCCACCGCCAAGGAAGCGCATGTTGATCACTTCGTGCGGTCGCTACCGGGCGGCTACGATATGGTGCTGGGCGAGGAAGCAACGAATATTTCACAAGGCGAGAAACAGCTGCTGACGATCGCCCGAGCTATGCTGGCGCGCACGCCGATGTTGATTTTGGACGAAGCCACCAGCTCGGTCGACACCCGCACCGAAGTGCTCATTCAAAAAGCCATGGACAAGTTAATGCAAGGCAAAACTAGCTTTGTCATCGCCCATCGGCTGAGTACCATCCGCGACGCGGACTTGATCTTGGTCGTCCGCGACGGCAACATCATCGAGCAAGGCAAACATGACGAACTGCTGAAGCAGAATGGCTTTTACGCTGAGTTGTATAATAGCCAGTTTGCTGAGTGATTGGTTATATAAATAACAATAAGAAAGAGCAGGTTGAGATATAGAAATTTAGTGTACTACTTCTCTATAGAGTCTTCAGTATTCAAAGTAGTTAGGACTCAAGCAGTTTATAATTAACGCACTTCATATCTTACATCCTCAATAATTTCTCCGTTATCATCTAAATAGCAGATACCCTGAACCTCTAAGCGCTGCTTCGCATAATTGCCATTATTGTGATAAAGTTTTTCACCCAGCACTGACCATATAATAGTTAAACTTTTTCTCTCGAGTTCTTCTATAAATGTATTCTTGTTTACTAATAAAGAATCTGAACTTAAGCATTCATCCAGATCGGGATTAAACATGCATATGTTTTTGTCTTTTGATTTATATACTCCTACGTTATTGGTATCTTGTATGCTTAATAACTTTCTTATGACTAAATTTGGACTATAAATTCTGATGCCTGTATTTCTAAGAGCTCGGTCTTCTTCAAAGCTACTGCCAGAATATTGAATAACAGGTTGTATAACTTTGAAGGGTGCTTGTTCGTCGGGAGTTATCCATCCATCGCTTGGCTCATAGATTGCTATAGTATCTTGATATGCAGAACTATTAGGGAACTCTGAAAGAAATACCGAACGGCTATGGTCAGTGGGCTGTGGCAGTGTATCATTATAGAACCTTTTGCCTTTACTCCATCTCATAATTGTTTGTAAGTCTTTTTTATAAACAACATATCCTTGGGTGCGGATCCATAGTTCGCGATATCTTCTGTCGTCTTCATCTTCTGGGCTTTCTCTCTCACTCTTCCAAATCGCCCAGCTCAAGAGTGTAATAAAAGTCTTGTTGCTATGTTTGCTTTCTATTATAGTTTTTGGTCTTGGTATGTCTTCGGATGAAAATTGCCAGTTTTCTGTTCTCCATGCACTGTATGAAGGTTTCCACCAGATATCCTTTTCGTCGTCATTTTTGTTCGTGAATTTTTCCAATAGTAATGGATCGACGGTAGGGTCTAAATCTCTTGCGGATGTTTGGTAGGCACTTTTGAAAGTTGCAGGAGTATCGTCCAGCCAACGATCCTGAACATAGTAATAATTGGATCCTATCATTGCCAAGAATTCGTACAAGGCTATCCATTGGTATTTTTTACCTATACGCTCAACACTACTATTTTGGAGGCGATCAAAACTACCACGATCTCTATCATATTCTTCATGAAGCTCTGGACTCCATCCAAGCTTTATAACTCTGTCCATTATCCATCTACGCGCTATATTAATATCATAATCTTCGAAAGCTTTAGTAAAAGTTTTTTCACCGACGACATAAAGCTTATATTTTTTATACTCACGTTTCTTAGAAGATGATAGCGATTTTTCAAAGTCATTTAATGCCCGTGACACCTCGTCATCTGATATTTTTTGCTTGATAGCAGTAGATTTAATGAGATTAAAACTGAGCCGATTACTTAATTTCTTGGAGTCATATTCTTCTAACAGCTTCTTCTGTTTTTTAGAAAGTGATTTCATGAATCTGTTGAAGTCTTTTCTAGAGGTGTTGGGGCTTAACAAATTTTTGGACAGGGGAATGTTCGTAAACTCACTTAAATAAAAATTTACCGTGTAGTTGCCAAAATCCGCTAAGGCAGCTCCACCTTCGCCATACATGAGTGATCTCCATATCAAGCAGTAATTGTTATTATCATATTCTCTTCTAAGACTATCTATGTCTGGTATATCATTTGGAAACTTATAGTATGTGAATGGAGGCTTAATTTTATTAAGGTCTACGTGAATATTATTCTTGTATTTTCGAATATATAGTTCAATTAGTCCTTTCGCATAGTCATCCAATAATGCGTCTGGTCTGCGACTTTTGTTTAGGAAGTGGTTTTTATAAATCCATAAAACTAATGACTGAAATCCAGCCTTATCATGTGGATTTAACGAAACAACGCCATATGTTGCGGCAAATAACCTCTCGACTATATAGGGATCGTCAACATTAATAAATATCTCTAGTAATTTTACTAGGACGTCTTGGTGATACCTAAATAGCTGGATTAATGCTCTTGTTGATCGATCGCGTAGGTTATTTTCCGTTGATGATAGAGTCCAGGCTAGGGCTATGCCGGTCAGCAGTATCGCCTTTTGGTCGCTGATGTCCCTTGGTAGCCTACTAATGCTCCAAGATTGGATCCTTGATATGGCATTACCTTGTTCGCTGGTAGCGTTAAGTATGTATTGCTGAAACCACGAATCTCTTTCTGCTAAATTAGTTCCACTCAAGATTTCATGAAGCCTCATTGCATTTAGCGGGTGATTGGGAACCACGGAGACGTCAAATAAGCAATCCATTACTTCATATAGGTCGTATATCGAATCATTCATATATGTACTTATATACTTTCTAATCTGAGATTCATCGATATAGGAAGCCTTGCCTGTTTTCTTGTCAAAACCATCAAGTTCAACATTGCGCCATTTTATACTATTAAGGAACGCAGTCTTTATTCTATAATCATCTCTGTATTTCTCTGGAATTACCCACACAAACTCAGCCTTATCTTTCTTACACCGTTCCGGTATTTCTATTGATAGCGCCTCTAATAATCCAGTGTTGTATATATTTTCATCCAAAAACTTTCCGTCTGCAAAAAATCTCTGAGCGCTTACTTCAGAGTTAATTTTATTCTCAGTGAGCAGGGAACGTACGATTAAGTGATCGCTAAAACGGTTGTAGGTAAATTTATATTTGTATTCAATTCTTTTGCTATTTTTTCCGTATCTTGGATACTTTAATAACAGACCATATTTTTCCATCAATTTTAAGAGTTCTGATGCGTGACTAGATACTTTAGGGTCAGCCTTAATGATTTTTAATATATTATAGCGTGATATGACTGAGGTTCTGTTTTGCCCCATCCATTTACCAACTTCCTTTATCACATGTTTCCATAAATATTCTTTGCCTATTTTTATATTTAATTCTTTTGCTATCTTTTTTGACTGGACTTTTACATATTGCTCAAAGACATGTGTGGCACCCTTACCCTTAAATGTCTTATTTGTTTCACCTTCATAGGCTTCACAAAATATCATTAAAAACAACGGATTCCTGAATTCTGGATTAATAATTGGGATTTCTGGCATTTTCATCTTATAATGTTTGAAAAATGTAGATATGGCGTCCCACTCCATTTCTGAAAATCCAAAATGCTCTACTGTGCTATATTTTCTTCTGTTTGGTATTATTTTTTCATAACCATTGCGAACACTAATAACTAAAGACAGCCCCTTAATGTTAAAAAGTTCTGAGAGCTGTGACCATTTTATAGCATCCGCCTCGTTGATGGCGTCTATAATCAAACAAACTCTCTCGGGTGAGGAATTAGCTAGAGACCTCAAGTCCTTTAGAAAACCTGCGCTAGTTGTGTAACCCATTAATTTCGCCATACACACTACGGGGTTTGTGTCTTCTATGCTTGCAAGCTCATCTGATAGAAAAATTAAGGTAGGTTTTCCAGAGTTAATTCGACTGTTGGCATAGTCGCAAAGTAAGTGGGTTTTTCCAATGCCAGCTTCGCCTTTTAGAATCATCCGTGGCGTAGAGAATAGATCTACTTTGACTCCATCATTGATAAAATCCAGCAAGCTCCTCAGTGCCACATAAAGTGACCATATAGGACCTGTATCAATGCTAGTTTTTGCCCACTCTTCCTTCTCTTGACGCTCTTTATCTTGGAGATCTCTGAAAAACCAATAAAGATCATTAGATAATTTTATGGCGATTTTTAGCTTATTAGTTAATATACTCCATGATATATTTTCGTTCTTTGATTTAGTTTTTAAGCTTAGTAATTTATCAATAACTGATTTTACATTTTTGTGTAGCTGTTTTAATTCTTCCGTTTTGTCTGGGTGATCAGTTCTAAAAAATAATAATTCTTTTTTCGCCTTATAAGTTAACTTAAATAGCTCAGCGAGGTACTCAGGTTCTCGATTTAGGGCTTGAAGGTTTCTTTTTATATTCTTGATTTCTAAATTAATATCACGATTGTATCGTAAACCAGCGCTGTTGTTGGCTCGTTTTAATCTTTCTTTTTGTGCTTGATTATCTAGTTTCATAGTTTAGTATTGCTACTTGATGATTTACGGGTAAGACCTATCTTAATTATAAGACAATAATTTGTCTATAGATTTTTATATACTTAGTCGTGATACGTTTGCTCCTAGAACAATTAAATCACGAGCCCCGCCGCAAAATATCCAAAACCCCAAACTTCCCGGTCAACACGGCTTGGTCAATAATGTGCGGTGTGAGGGCGGCGATGAGCTCTTTTGGTTTAGTGTCGCTTGGTAAATCCAGCGTCGTGTCGAGCGCGTACACGTAAAATTGATAGCGGTGCGTACCAAACGGCGGCTGCGGCCCGCCCCAGCCAGGCCGGCCCCAGCTGGTAACACCTTCGACAGCGCCCGCGGGTAGCGATTCGCCAGTTATTTCAGTAGTTTCGGCCGGCAAACTCCAAACCATCCAATGGTAAAATCCATCGCGCCCAGGCGCGTCAGGGTCGTGGCAGACAACTACCAGACTTTTGGCGTCTATCGGCACATCGCTGATCTCGAGCGGCGGGCGTTGATTACCGCCGAACTTGGAGTAAATTTTTGGTATTTTAGCGTTTTCGGTGAACGCAGGGCTAGATATCTTCATAATTTAATTCTACCATGCCAGTGTCGTCAGGTGTGAGCCGCGGTAAAATACGAAACCTTAAACACAGTAGCTTGCCGAAGCAAAACAGTTTTCGATCAGTTTTATCGATAGCTGGCTTACCGAACAACCTCTGGAGAGCCACTGGTCTATATGCTAAAATAAACATGTGAGATATGCTTTTGTTTTCGTGAGTATAGTGGCTATTTGGCTGGCTATGCTGCTGTTGGTAAATACGAGCATTGATCCGTTATTTTTGTATATTTGCGTGTTAGTTTTGACGCTGGTGTTGTATTTCATTGGGTTTCGGAGGGCTAGGTAAGTGCGCTTGTTATTTGTGGTTCGGGCGTTGTTTCGGGTGTGGCGTGCTTGGCGCAGCGATCAAATATGGCTTAAAGTTTTATCAGACGAGTGTCAAAATTTAGGCGGCGTGTATGTCAAGTTTTTACAGCATTTGGCGTCGACTGAACTAATGGCTCAGGTGTATGCTAACTCTGGATATCGGCTGGATGCTTTTGATGATGTGGCGGTTGAGCCAATTGACGTTGCCGAGGTTTTGCGGCAAGAGCTGGGAGTCAAGGCTAGTCAAATAGTTGTCGAGGGAAACCAGCCGTTCGCTACGGGTTCATTCGCCCAGGTTTATCGCTGCCGCGTAGCTGACCGTCCAGGTAGCCGGTATATCATCAAGGTCCTTCGCCCCAGCGTGGTGCGCTATCTGAATTTTGACTTTGTGGCGCTGCGTTTTTGCTGTTGGGCGGGGCAGTTTATGCTAAAGAACGATATTTTTCCGTTGGTTGAGATTGCTGATGAGTTTATCAAAACCACCAAGCGTGAAACCGATTATCAGCGCGAGTTAATTACAGCTCAGGCAATTCGTGAATATTTTACTAAACGCACCGACAGAGTTGTGGTGCCAGAGACGCTGGCTGATTATTCAACGCCGCGGATATTGGTTCAGGACTATATAGACGGCTTGCCGCTAACCAAAGTGGTGGAACAAGCGCAGGCGGGGCGCGACACCTACCAGTTTGTCAAAGACCAACTTGGCTCTGACATGCAGCAGCAATTAGTGACGGTCGGCAGTGAGTTTTTAATCGCAATTTTACAAGCAGATATCATTATGGCCGATCCGCATCCAGGTAATATTTATTTGCTGAGAGACAATAAAGTTGCGTTGATCGACTTTGGTTTGGCGATGGCAGCACCGCGGCATCGCGCCTCGTTTTATCATATGATCGTGCAGTATCGAGCGCTGTATGAAGATCGAGCTGACATGGGTTTATTGGCACTGGCGATGTTGGCGTTTTATGATCATACGCTGTATCAAGCGCTGGATGTGATCGCCAAAGATCGCAGCTTGACACGCACTATTTATGAATATGCGAACACGCTGCTTCAATCGACAACCAGCACGTTTGCTGCCAATCGGCAAATAACCCAATTATTCCTCAATGAAATTAACGCTGGTAATCGTTTTGCTGTCAGGTTAGATAGCGTTGATATCATGTTGCAGCGCGGTTTGTATCATTATCTAGCAGCAGCGAGGTTGGCGTGCGGCGATGAATATCGAAAGACACATTATTGGCGGATTGTCCACGACGCCCTGGAATTGGCCGAGGTTCACGCTAATATCTATGGAATCAGCGAGGCGGTGCGTTCGTCGCCGATGAGTATTGAGCTGGCGCAAGAAATAGTGATGGACTGGATGAGCAAGGTTGCGGAGCGTGACAGAGCCGCCTACGCCATGTTGTTACAAAAAGGAGAATTATCATGAAGCAATTACAACAATGGGTGATGCAAGTTCGCTATCCGTATGCCGCGGGAATCATCGCCGTGATGTGGATTGGCACGGCGTTTTTCGCTTACCTGAAACCCGACGTCCCGCTTGAATTTTTGGTTGGAAGCCTCGCTGTTAGTACCATCATCATTGCTATTACCGGGCTGTCGGAGGCTCGCTGAATTTTACAGTGAAATAAGCAATTTTTATACGCCTTACTAATGTACATCATTTACAATAAGAATCCGCATGAGATCTAAAACCGCTGCTCAAAAAATACTAGAATTTTACGACAGTCTGAAAAATATTGACATAAATTTGCCGGAAAAATATCGCCTAATCAATCCGTTTACTAACGACGATTGGCAGCGAATAGCACAAATAACGCATCGGTTTTATCGTCAGTACTATCATGATAATAAGCGGCGGTTTATGATTTTGGGCAGCTCGCCAGCGCGCCGCGGGACAGCACTTACTGGCGTGCCGTTTGAAGACGTTAATCATTTACAAAAAGACACCGGGATTTCTATAGATGCTTTTGGAGCGAACAAACGCTCGTCAAGTTTCTTATATGAAGTAATGGAAGAATACGGTGGGCGCCAGAATTTTTATAAACAATTTTACATGAGTTTTGTGTGTCCGCTAGGTATTGAAAAGATAAATTTGAAAGGTAATTGGGCAAATTGTAACTACTATGAAAATGCAGCTCTAAAAAAATGTTTACATCCTTTTATCGTAGATTCGCTGAGGCGCCAGATTGATTTTAATATTGATACATCCGTTTGCTTTTGCATCGGCAGTGGTGAGAATTTTAAGTTTTTGACCAATATAAATAATAAGCATCGTTTCTTTGATACTATCGTGCCGCTGGAGCATCCGCGGTTTATTATGCAGTATAATGCGGATCGCAAAGAAGAGTTTATGCAAAAGTATGTAAATATTTTCAGACAATACGGTATGGGGAAATAATAGCGAACGACATTAATCCAATAATTGCGATATAATTTAATAATGATCACCGATCAACTCCTCGCCAAATACCCCATCATCTCCGACCAAGTTGACGCCAAAGAACTCGGCGTCTTGCTGCGGGAGCTGGAAAAGGTACTGCAAGGCGGTGCGGCGGGAAACATCGTCGAGTTTGGCTGTTACGTCGGCACGACTAGTTTGTTTATTCGGCGGCTGCTGGACGCCTATGATTTCACGGGCGAGTTTCACATTTATGATTCGTTTATGGGCTTGCCAGAAAAAACCCAAGCAGACGTTAGCGCTGCGGGCGAGCAGTTCAAGGCTGGTGAACTCTTGGCGCCACGTAAAACCTTCATCCAGAATTTCAAAAAGGCTGGCTTAAAACTACCAACTATTCACAAGGGCTGGTTTGCTGATTTCACCCCTGACGACGTACCGGAAAGTATCATCTTTGCGTTTTTTGACGGCGATTTTTATGAGTCAATTGCCGATTCATTCCGCGTGTGCGGCGACAAATTTCAGAAAACGGCGACTATCATCGTTGATGACTATGCCAATGAAGCTTTGCCAGGCGCCGCGCGAGCGGTTGATAAGTGGCTGGCGAATGATCGTCAATATACGTCGAGAACGGAGTCTAGTCTGGCAATTATTCACATCCTTTAGTACTGTTTTCTTAAAGAAGCTTGACTTTTTATAGTACCTTGTATAACATAGTACTATGTATAATGAAAATACAAGGAGTATAGCATGAGAAGAATTGATATCATCAAGCGGGCGGGGCGGAATCTTCACCAGTCAAAAGGCCGGACGGTTTTAACGTCGTTGGCGATTTCCGTCGGGGCGTTTACGATTAGTCTGGCATTGATGGCTGGCGAGGGTGGCCGGTTATACACCAATAGTATGGTTGATGCGGCTGGCGATAAAAAAGTGATTATGGTCAATAAAAAAATCGAGTCAGAGAAGAAAGAAGAACTGCCAGAGTACAATACGTCGGAAGAGACTGGCGAAGAACAGCTGGATAAACAAAAGGTAGCGCGTCGTAGCAAGTATTCAATGAGCGATGCTGATATTACTAAACTTCGAAAAATTTCGCATGTACAAACGGTTACTCCGGCGTATTCAACTGCCGGCGTGGCGTATGCTCAGAGTTCGGGCAATGGTAAGAAATTTGCCTTGGAAATAGCGGTAAAGGCTGATAAAACTCGGGCGGAATTAGCGGCTGGCAAGCTGGATGATTTTATGCCAAAGCCAGGCGAGATTATTATTCCGAATGCTTATGTACAGCAGTTGGGCTTCAAAGATGCGCAGTCGGCAATTGGCCAGACGATTACCTTGGGTGTGCGCAGTGCAGCACAAGGCAGCGAAGTTGCCAAAGAGATGGCGCTAAAAATCGCGGCGGTTGACAAAGCGTCGGATACGATTTTATATTATCAACCGATGCTGCGAATCTCGACCGCCGACGCTAAGGAAATCTACGAATTTAGCCACGACAAAAGCCAGCCGAACGAGTATTCGACGGCGCTAGTGTCGGTTGATGATGAGAAAAATATCGATGCAGTGAAGGACGAAATTAGCAAAGACTACAGCGCCTATTCGATTCAGGATGTGCGCAAAACACTGCTCACCATGGTCAATGCGGCGCAAGCGGCGCTGGCGGGATTTGGCGGCTTGGCGTTGCTTGCGAGCGTGTTTGGGATTATCAACACCATGTACATTTCGGTGCTGGAGCGAACCAGCCAAATTGGGTTGATGAAGGCACTGGGAATGAGCGGCCGCGATATTGGTAAATTGTTCCGCTACGAGGCAGCGTGGGTTGGTTTGTTAGGCGGCTTGATTGGCGTTGGACTGGCAAGTTTGGTGACGCTGCTGAATCCAGTGATTGCCAGCGCGCTGAAGTTAAGCGCAGGGACGAATTTGCTGGTGATTAATCCGCTGCACATTGGTTTGCTGGTGATTGGTCTGGTGGCGATGGCGGTAATTTCTGGCTGGCTGCCGAGCCGCAAAGCAACAAAATTAGACCCGATTGAGGCGTTAAGGACGGAATAGGAGAAATATCATGATTGAACTAAAAAATGTAACGAAGATTTACGGCAAAAAGAAAAATCAATTTACGGCGCTGAAAAACGTCAGCTTGAATATCCCGACGGGCGCGAGCGTGGCTATCCTCGGCAAATCCGGTTCTGGAAAATCGACGCTGATGCACGCGATTTCCGGGCTAGATCGGCCACAGAACGGCCAGGTGATCATCGACGGGCAAGATATATTGCAGCTGAAGCCAAAGCGCGTCGACGAGTTTCGCGCCAAGAAAATCGGCTTCATCTTCCAGAGTTTTTTTGTCCAAGGCAATGAGAGCGTGGTTGACAACGTCAGCTTGCCGCTGGAAATTGCCCGGCTGCCGCGCAAAAAGCGGGCACACAAGATCAATGCGGCGCTTAAAGCGGTGGATTTGTACGATAAGCGAAAAAACCGCGCTAAGGACTTGTCGGGCGGGCAGAAGCAGCGCTTGGCGATTGCCCGGGCGATTGTCGGCGATCCACAAATCATCTTTGCCGACGAGCCGACAGGCAACTTGGACAGCGAAACTGGCACCAAAGTGGAAGAATTGCTATTTGGCTATAATAAGCAAAAGGGTGTAACATTGATTGTAGTGACACACGATGCCGACCTAGCGAAAAAATGCGATTATCAGATTATAATCAAAGATGGGCGGGTCGAGAAATCGACCGTGCCAGAGGAGAAAAAGCATGGACGTTAGTGCTTACGCCGAAAGCTTGGCGATTCAGCTGCGCAAAGGATTTTTGGTCTACTGTGTGCTGCTGGTTTGTGCCAAACAACCGCAATATACCGGCGACATTGTGAAGCAATTGAGCGAGTCGGAGCTGATGGTGGTTGAAGGAACGATTTACCCGCTACTCAGCCGCTTGCAAAAATACGGCTATTTGCAGCACGAATGGCAGGAAAGCGAGCAAGGTCCACCGCGCAAATATTATTTGCTAACTGACAATGGCAAGCAATTGGTGGACGAATTGAAAGATCGGATAAAACTGTTAAATAATTCGCTGAAAAATATCGAGAAAGGAGCAAAGCGATGAAAGAAATAACCAGAATCCATTTGGCGAAAACGCCGTTTAGCGCGGAGATTGATGCCAAAAAATCATTGGAGAAATATCTTAATTTAATTCAGAAAAACATGCATGCCGAGCCGGAAGCCATGCAAGAAATTGAAGCGCGAATGGTGGAGCTTTTGGCGGAGCGCGGCGTGGCAAAGGACGGCGTGATTGGCAACGATGATGTTCTGGCAATTCAGAAACAGATGGGCGAGCCGCGCGATTTTTCGGACGGTAGCGACAATGCGGAGACAGATGTTGACGTAGATGACGAGGTATTGGGCAATTCGTCTAAGCAGCTAATGCGCGATACTGAACATGGTTTGATCGGCGGCGTGTGTGCTGGCGTAGCAGCTTATTTTGGCGTTAATCCGTTGTGGATACGCTTGATCGCTATCTTTTCGCCGTTTATAACGTTTGGCACGGCGGTGCTGATTTACATCGTCATGTGGTTGTCGATTCCTGAAGCGCGGACGGCTTCGGACAAGCTGCGGATGCGCGGTGAGCCGGTGACGCTGGATGCGCTCAAACGCTTGTCAGTTGACGATAGTACTAAAAAGCAAGCAGCAAGCACCGCCACCAAGATTTTCCGCTTTTTGCTGGGAATTATATTGGCGATGATAGCGTTTGGACTGCTGGTGGCGCTGCTGGTCGGCGGCGTGTTTGGCTTTGGCGCAGTGGCAGCGTTGAACGGATTTACCGCGCAAAGCTGGGCGTGGGGATTGCTATGCTGCTTGGTTTTGGGCGGCGCAGTTTTGTTCACTTTGACGTTGCTGGCTACTTGGAGCGTCTTCACCTGGAAGCTGAAGCGTCCGGCGATTATAGCGATGTTGGGTCTGTTGATGGCTGGCGCGGTTTGTTTGTCGGGCGTGGCAATTTTCAGCGCTAATACTTATTCGAATCTAACTTACGATTACGAGAAAACTCTAAAAGTTAAAACTGTTGACGCCTCGGAGGTTGCTGCCGGCGCTAAAAGTATAGTAGTTGATGGCAACGGTGAATATGTTGCGATGGAATACGGCGGCTATGCCGAAAAGACTCGGTTGGAAGTAAAATATCACGACACGCAATATTCCAAAGTACCGGAAGTAAAATTGCGTCGCGACGGCGACAAACTCGTGGTTAATGTAAAAAGCCAGATAGACGAGACGTGCAGTCATCGCGGTTTCACGGAGTCTATGCGCTGTCGCTACATGTACGGTCCGGTTTCTGTTAGGGTTTACGGCCCGGTGGATTTGCTGGCGCCTGGCCGCGGCCGCGATAATACGTTTAATTATAACGATTAAAACTTTAAGCAACTTTTCATGACGCGCCTATACAGTAGCGCTCATGAAAGCAGCTACAATTACTCAACCCTTGGCGTCGGCGGCTCCGGCAGTCGACGACCAAATTTTGCGACCGCTCAATCCGCGGACATTGACGGTCGATATCGTATTGCCAGTTCTTAACGAAGCTCATGTGCTTGAGCAGTCGGTTACCAAACTGCATAGATATCTTGCCAGCAATCTGCCGTATAAATGGCGTATAATTATTGCCGATAATGGTAGCACCGATGGTACAGCGGCGATTGCTCGCCGGCTAGCTGAGAGACATCCAGAGATCCGCTTGCTACAATTGCCAGAAAAAGGCCGCGGCCGGGCTCTTAAACAGGCTTGGGTGAGTAGCAAGGCGGACATTCTAGCCTATATGGATATTGATTTGTCGACGAATCTTGACAGTTTTAAACCGATGATTACGTCGCTGATTACTGGAGACGCTGGATTAGCGACTGGTTCTCGTTTGATGAAAGAATCGCGGACAAGGCGCGGTTTTAAACGCGAGATTATCTCGCGCTGTTATAATCGAATCATCAGGACTACTATGAAGACTAATTTTGTCGATGCGCAGTGCGGCTTCAAAGCAATTCGCCGCGACCTAGCGCAAAAGTTATTGCCGCATATTAAAGACAAAGCTTGGTTTTTTGATACTGAATTGCTGGTTAAAGCGGAATACGAAGGCTACAAAATTCATGAAGAACCGGTCGAGTGGGTAGAAGACGCTGATTCGCGAGTGCGTATTGTTGAAACGGCGGCAGACGACATCAAGGGCCTATCGCGTGTTCGCAAAGAGTATGGTAAATCAAGTTTTGGCGAAATGGCAGCCTTTGGCGGTTTACTGCTTTTTATGTCTATATTTTATCTATGGAACTTGACAATCAACGGTATGGCAAATAGCTACTATGCGGCGGCAGCGCAAGCTGCTAGTACTAGTTGGCTAGCTTGGTTGTTTGGCAGTCTGGATGCTGCCAATTTTGTTAGCGTTGATAAGCCGCCGATTAGCATGATGATTATGGGGTTGTTTGGTAGATTATTTGGCTTCTCATCTTGGAGTATGCTGTTACCGCATGCACTAGCGGGAATCGCGACGGTGGTGCTAGTTTATCTGGTGGTTAGACGCTGGTATGGTGCTCGTGCCGGATTGATTACCGGGGCGGTAATGGCGTTGACACCAGCTGCTGCGCTAATGTTTCGTTTTAACAATCCAGATAGTTTCTTGACGCTATTTTTGACGGCCAGTGCTTATAGTTTTTTGCGGGCTTTCGAAGGAAATAAGCCAGTGTTGTGGTTGAGTCTGGCTGGCTTATTTACGGGGTTTGCTTTTAATACTAAAATGTTACAAGGTTTGCTTTTGTTGCCGATAATGACAATCATTTACATTAGCTTTGCACGCCCAAAATTCACTACCAGAATGTGGCATCTCGGCGTGGCCGGCATAGTGACAATCGTATCGACGTTTTGGTGGAGTATTTTGGTGTGGCTAACGCCAGCGGTAAGCAGACCTTGGGTTGGCAGCACGAGCGACAATAGCATATGGAGTTTGATATTTGGTTATAACGGTTTTGGAAGACTGTTGGGTGATGGTGGCGGCCCTGGAGGCCGGCCAGACGGTATGATGCAAATGGGTGCGCAGGCTGCTAGTCAAACCGCTTCGCCAACAGCGCAACTAATGATGCCGCCGATTGGTATGATGGGCGGCAGTTTTGGTGCGGGCGGTCATGGCAACGGTCCTGGCGGTGTTGGCTTTGGCGGCGAGACTGGCGTGCTGCGTATATTTAATGAGAGCTTTGGGCCGAATATTGCTTGGCTAATTCCGGTAGCCTTGATTAGCGCTGGGTTAGTAATCTGGTTGTTGCGCCGAGCACCGCGACACAATAAGGAGCGCATCGGTGTGTTATTATGGCTGGGTTGGCTGCTGATGCATATAGTAATTTTCAGCATGACCAGTGGCACTATTCATCCATATTACGTTGTAACTATGGCGCCGGCAGTAGCAGCGCTGGTCGGTATCGGGGCGCCATACATATGGCAAGCTTACACGCGTCGCACCAAAGTAGCCTGGATACTGCCGCTGAGTATCGCGCTAACGACAATTCTTAGCATTATTATGCTCGGCTATAGCAACTATTGGCCTTGGCTGATGTGGCTAGTGATGATTGCCGGTGGTGTAGCAACTATTTTGACGCTGCTGCTGTTACCGCAGACGAAACGGCTTAAACAAATTATTCTTGGCTTAGCAATTACTGCTGGTATGGCGGCACCGATTGTCTTTAGTGTTAGCACGGTAGCTACAGCGCATAGCGGCAGTATTCCAACGGCTGGTCCAGGCGCTTCAGCGATGAGCAATACAAATAATGAGTCGGCGCGAGCTGAATCGACGCTCGTCTCGTTTTTGCTAGAAAACCGTCATGGCACGACATGGCTGGCGGCAGTTAATAGTGCTAACGAATCGGCACCGATTCAATTATCAAGCGGTCAGCCAGTTATGGCCATCGGCGGCTTCAATGGTAGTGACTCGACGTTGACGCTATCACAATTCAAACAGCTCGTCCATCAGGGCAAAATCCGCTACTATGTATTAAATAGTATACATGAGAAATCTGGCGGTCCCAGCGGCATAAGTGGACCAGGTGGTAACTCCGAAATCTTATCATGGGTGAAAAGTGCTGGTAGTAAAGTCGATTACGGCGGTACGCAATATACAGTTTATGATCTTGCGGCGGTTGCTTAAGAATACTTTAAGCTTAACCGCGCATACTGTCATTACAAACCTAAGCAAAGGAGTGAATATGACCAAGAATTTGAATTTGACAACTGATGAAGCGCTTGTTTTGCAGCAGATTAGCGAGAGTGGTGAGGAAGACCTGACGGGACTAACCGAAAGCTTGCAAATGAGCCGTCCGAAATTGATGACACAGCTGAGTCGCCTCAAAAACAAAGGTTTAATCAAAATTAAAACGACCGCTGGCGATTGGTGGATTTCGATGAGCCGCCGCGGCAAGCAGACGACTCACTACTTGTGGCCAGAAATGTCCTTAAATTACTAAACCATTAGACAAAAGAAAGGTTATAATAAAATTATGAAGATTTTGGTTGTTGACGACGAGAAACGAATTGCCAAGTCGATCAAGCAAGGGCTCGAAATGGACGGCTACGCGGTTGATATCGAGCATGATGGCGAGGATGGCTACAATGCAGCGCGGGCTGATGATTATGATCTCATCATTCTCGACGTGATGATGCCGATCATGAATGGCTTTGAAGTCGCCAAAAAGCTGCGCGCTGACGATAATAAAACGCCAATCTTGATGTTGACAGCCAAAGATCAGAATAAAGATATTGTGAAAGGCTTGGATAGCGGCGCTGATGACTATTTACCGAAGCCGTTTAGCTTCGAGGTTCTCGGCGCTCGCGTTCGGGCATTGCTGAGGCGGCCGCAGGATGTACTTGATAACATTTTGACAGTGCGCGATCTTGAACTTGATATCGCTAACCACACTGCTAAACGGGCTGGTAAAGATATCAAGCTATCTAACAAAGAATTTGCCATTCTTGAATATTTGCTGCGCAACAAGAATCAAATTCTCAGCAAGCAAAACATCATGACGCACGTTTGGGACTTTGATGCTGATATTTTGCCGAATAATGTTGAAGTTTTTATTAACTATTTACGCAACAAAATTGATAAGCCTTTTCCAGACGCTGATCCGATTATCCAAACGGTACGAGGGTTTGGATATATCGTTAAGGACGAGATTAGAAAAGCATGAAAAATGTTGGTCAACGTGCCGTTGTTCGCTTAGCGGGGACCTATTTGGCGATCATCATGTCTATGTCGATCGCCTTTAGTTTGATAATTTATGGACTATCAAGCCAAGAATTTCATCGCCGGCCGCCGAATGATCAGCAGGCAACTTCTACGATTCGTTCCGCCGAGCCGGGTACGGTTATTTCAATTCACAGCTATCTTGATACGCGTGAAGATGAAGCGATGGCGGCGATTCGCCTAAACTTGCTGCTGGCAAATTTGACGGTGTTTTTAATAGGTGGACTAATCAGCTATCTGCTAGCTCAGCATACGCTGCAGCCAATCGAGGATAACATGGCGGCGCAATCGCGTTTTGTCAGCGATGCTAGCCACGAATTACGCACGCCGTTGACCGCACTACTGGCAGCTAATGAGGTGGCATCAATGAATCCGAAATTGACTCTCAAACAGGCTAAGCAAGTTATCGCCGACAATGTTGATGATGTTAAACGTTTACAAAAATTAACCAACTCAATGTTAGGGTTGCTCAAAGAAGACAAGCTGGAAATTCAGAAAGGCAAGGTCGGTTTGCAATCGGTGATTGCTCGGGCGATGAACCTAGTAGTAAATCAGGCGCTGGCAAAAGATATTGCTATCGATGATAAAACTAAAAATTTTTTGCTGCTTGGCGATCGACAAAGTTTAGAACAGCTTTTCACGATTTTGCTAGACAATGCTATTAAATATAGTAACAAAGGCGGTACCATTATTATTTCTAGCAGCAAAAAGGGTAAGCACGTCAGCGTTGCTGTAGCGGACGCTGGTATTGGCATGAGCGACGAAGTAAAGTCGCAGATTTTTACGCGATTTTATAGAGCTGAAGAGTCGCGTACTACTGCTGGATACGGCTTAGGCTTGTCAATTGCCGAGCGGATTATTAAGGCGCATGGCGGACGAATTAACGTCGATAGCGAACAGAATGTTGGTTCGACTTTTACGGTCATTCTTCCTGCATACAACAAGAAAAAATAGTTTTTAAGGCGTCTTTAATAGCTCCTAGTTATATTTTAATCAATATTAATTAACAAAAGGAGATGAATAAATGTCAACTAAAATTGAAGATGGTTTTGAAATGCCTTCTGGTGGTACGCCGTCAATACGGCCAGTAGCGCAATGCTCGTCTATGACGCCAACTATGATTTTGGCCGTCATAGCAATTGTGTTGTTCGCTGGCGGGTTAGGCTTTGCTGGCGGCATGCAGATCAATAAATCGCCGCAGAGTGATGCAGTGAGCGGTGTGCCTAGCGGGCCAGTGCAACAACAAACTAATCCTAGTACGAATAATACCGCCACGCCGCAAGGAATGTCTAGCTCATCAAACAAGAATCAACAAGCAGGTCCACAAACTAACGCAGGTACACCAAATACCAATATGAATAACAGCTAGTAGCTGATTCCAGCAGATTTCATTGCTGGCTGGATAACAAACTTTTCAAAATCATCAGCATTAGCCCAAACATAACTAGCATTAGTATCGGTGTTTGTGCCGCTAACTAGCTTACCGTTAAGGACTTTTTGGCTGCCGACATCTTTGCCGTTAATGTACATAGCCGGCGTGCCGCCAACGCTGTCCTTTTTGCCGAGCGCCATGTCGTAATCAATTTTTTTACGGATATTTGGATTTTCGAGATCAGCCTTGAATTTTTCTACATTCAAGCCTTTGATGTCGGAGGCTAACTTCACAAAGTTTTCGGTACGAGTTGACCCAGATAACTCTACCCAGCTAGCTCGATTTTCGAAAAGCGAGTTGTGCATTTCCCAGTACTTACCTTGTAGTCCAGCTGATTCGGCAGCAGCCGCCGCGGCCAGCGCGTTCGGGTGCGCGCTAGTTAGCGGATAATTGCGGAAAATAAACCCGATCTTGTCTTTGTACTTTTCAATGACTTTTTTGGTGACCGGGTAAGATGAATTGCAGCCTGGACATTGAAAATCGGCATATTCAACTAATAGTACTTTGCTGTTAGCGTTACCATAAACATGTTCGCTAATATCGCCGCTTTCGCTTGATGCTGGCTGCGCCTTCGTAGTATCGACACTTGAAACATCAATTTGATTGCGCTGCTGTAAAAAGATTAAGCCGCCAATCAATCCTACGCACATCGCCGCAAAAATAATCCATGCCTTTTTGGTCATATTTCCTCCGCTTATTACTAGAGGCTATTATACTGCTTATGAGCTCGCCAATCAAGCGGGCTTGCGGTACAATATGTGTATGCGGTTATTCTTAGCGATTTTGTTTGTGATGATTACTTTAGCGTTGATAGCGGTGACGTCAATTTCGCCGCGCCGAACAAAGCTATCAATGTACGAGTTAGAACGCCGCCGTCGTAAGGGCGACACCGCAGCGGCTGACGAATTACGGCGAATACTACTGCTTGATGATATTGTATCGCTGCGTAAGGCAACCGAAGCTCTACTACTGGTTCTGGCGGTATTATCGGCAGTATCGGCGTTTGGTTTTTTTATCGGCATAGCTATTAGCGTGATGACGTCTTTAGTCTATAGTAGAATTGCTCATGTTGACTGGTTGGTGCAGATGGTTGATGGATATTACCGGCGGATAGAGCCGAGATTGCTGACTTTCGTCGAGCGGCATCCGCGCTTGGGGCAAGTTTTGCGCAGTGTTAATGTGCAGAATGAGCCGAATATTCTTAGCTCGCGGGAAGAACTTGAGCATTTGATACGCGAATCATCGGGAATATTGTCGCTTGAAGAGAAAAAACTAATCAATAATGCCCTGCATTTTCATGAAAAAACCGTCGAAGAGGTAATGACGCCGCGCGGCGTAATGAATACAGTAGCTAAGGAAGATGTGATTGGGCCGTTGCTGCTTGATGAACTGCATAAGACTGGCCATAGCCGCTTCCCGGTGACTGACGGTGATATTGACCATATTGTTGGCATTCTGCATATTCGTAGCTTACTGACGCTCGATAACGGTAAGAAAACTAGCCGTGTTGAAACGGCGATGGACAAGAAGATTTACTTTATCAACCAAAACCAGAAGCTGGAGCGCGCTTTGTCGGCCTTTATCAAGACGCGGCATCATATGTTTATTGTTGTTAATGATTATCGCGAGACAGCGGGCATTCTAACGCTCGAGGATGCACTAGAGGCGTTGCTCGGCCGTAAAATCCTAGATGAATTTGATGTAGTTGACGATTTGCGCGTGCTAGCAGCGCGTAATCCGAACAAAAATAATAAGAGTCCATCGGCTACTGACGTCAAATAAGTTAGTAATTTTAGCACTCTTGCACTTCGAGTGCTAACGCGCTATACTATAGCAATATGGCAAAGCGCGACTATTATGAAGTACTAGGTATCAGCAAAAACGCCTCTGAAGACGAAGTCAAGAAAGCTTTTCGTAAGCTGGCTGTTAAATATCACCCCGACAAAGAAGGCGGCAGTGAAGAGAAATTCAAAGAGATTAACGAAGCTTACGAAGTTCTCAAAGACAAGCAAAAACGCCAACGTTACGACCAGTTCGGTCATGCTGGCGTAGGCGGTTCTGGCGGCGGTGCTGGTTACAGTGGTAATCCTTTTGAAGGTTTTGGCGGTTTCGGCCAAGGTCAAAATATTAATTTCGATTTTGGCGAAGGCTTAGGCGATATTTTCAGTCAGTTTTTTGGTGGGCCGTCCGGGCAATCGCGCCGCAATAGCCGGCCGCGCGGGCGCGACGTTGAAACGCGTGTTACTTTGACTTTCGAAGAAGCAGTATTTGGTAAAGATGTCGAGATTGCGTTAATGATTAACGATGAATGCGAGCATTGCCACGGTACGACCGTCGAGCCGGGTTTCGAGATGAAAACTTGTCCAGATTGCCAAGGGGCTGGCCAGCGTGTCCGCACAATGAACACGATGTTTGGCCCGATCCAACAAGCGGTAGTTTGTGAAACCTGTAAAGGCCGCGGTAAAATACCCGAGAAAGAATGCACAGTTTGTCATGGCTCTGGTGTGCAGCGCCGCGAGCAGAAAATCACTGTCAAAATTCCAGCAGGTATTGATGACGGTTCGACGATTCGTTTGCGCGAGCGCGGTGAAGCGATTGCCGACGGCGACCGTGGTGATTTATACATCAATATTCGCGTTAAAGCGCATAAGAAGTTTACCCGCGAGGGCGATTTGATTCTTAGCCAAGAACATATCGGTATGGTTGGTGCGGCACTCGGTACTGAAATTGACGTTGAGACAGTCGACGGCATAATTACCATGAAGGTACCGGCCGGTACGCAGTCGGGTACTGATTTTAAATTGTCTGGCCATGGTGTCCCGTACCCGCGCAGCGAACGGCGCGGCGCCCATATCGTTAGCATTATTGTTGACACGCCGACTAAACTATCCAAAAAGCAGCGTGAACTGTTAGAGCAATTCGAAGCCTCTAAAAAACGCGGTATTTTCTCGTGAGACACGGGCTTTTAACTTGTCATCGTACATAGACGACATGATAAAATAAAAGCATGACTTTTACTATCGTTCTAGCAATAGTCTTTGGCGTGTTGTTTTTGTTGGCATATATGACGCGCCGGCGATTCGGCGTATTGACGCTAGCGCTAGCAGCTGGTTCAATCTTGGCTGATTTGTGGAGTAGCGAGGCAACGCCATACGTTGCTAATTTTGGCATCGTTATCATCCGTCCGCCGTTAGTAGATGTGGTGGCGGTTATATTAACTCTAGCGCCTTCACTGATATTACTATTCAGCGGGCCGGCGGCTAGTAACAAATTTCAGCGAATTGGCGGGTCAGTGATATTTGCAGTGTTAGCTGTGGTATTAATGTTTGAGCCGCTAGAAAATGCGCTAGTGGTTGATGAGTTCGGCAAGCAAATCGTCAGCCGTATTAATGCGTCTTATGCTATTATCGTGACGGTGTGCCTGGTGCTGTCGATAATTGATGTGTTGCAAACTCATGTGCGGCGCAACGAATCAAAAAAGAAGAGTAAAGAATAAAGACAGCTAAAAAATAAAAGACCTTCACGCTGAGGAGGTCTTCTGGCTTTTAAAATGGAGGGCCCAGTGAGGCTTGAACTCACGACACCCTGCTTAAAAGGCAGGTGCTCTAACCAGCTGAGCTATGGGCCCGAGTGAATCTTACTATACAGTTTGCGGCGAGTCGTGTCAAGCTATGCTACTATCGAAATATGAGATGGTTGGGCGAGCGGCTTCATCCAATGTGGCATATTGCCGCTTTATGCTACGGGCTAGTTAGCGGCGTGGTATTGGCGCAATGGTGGAGTGGGGCTAGCTGGTGGCTAATTATTGTGTCCATTCCGCTGATTAGTTTAGCTTTTTGGCAGCGGCGGCGGATTTTGTTAATTTTAACGCTAGGCGCGGGGCTGTTGATCGGACTGGTTCGCGGCTCTAGCGATCAAGCGCAGTTACAGTTATATAAACCGTTGTATGGCCAGTCAGTGCGATTAACTGGAATAGTGCGGGATGACGCAGATAACGTAGCTGGTAGCACGAGACTGCAAATAACTTATATCAAAATGGGCGAGACGTCTTTGCCTGGCCAAATTTGGTTGTCGCTGCGCGGTAATCCAGCAATTAAACGCGGTGATGAACTTGCTTTGCGCGGTGTATTGAAGCCGGGTTTTGGCAATTTCGCGGCAGTATTAGCAAGGGCGAAGCTTGACAGTGTCAAGCGAACATCTGGCGGCGATCCAGCACTAGGGTTGCGCGATACTTTTGCTGATGGCGTACATAAAGCGATTGGTGACCCAGCGGCTAGTTTAGGCATTGGCTTTTTATTGGGTAAGAAAAGTATGCTGCCAGATGATCTACTGGAGGCTTTGAAGATTGCTGGTCTGACCCATATCATTGTAGCGAGCGGTTACAATTTAACGATTCTGGTACGTTTGGCGCGGCGGCTATTCGCAAAAATATCAAAATATCTAGCGACGTTGGTTAGCTATAGCTTGGTGCTGGGTTTTATCGCCATGACTGGCGCCAGCCCGAGCATGGTGCGCGCTGGGCTTGTTACTGGATTAAGCTTGCTAGCATGGTATGTCGGCCGAAAGTTTCATCCAGTTGTTTTGCTGGGGCTAGTATCGGCAATAACGGTATTGTGCAATCCGAGTTATGCTTGGGGCGACATGGGTTGGATGCTAAGTTTTGCGGCGTTTGCCGGCGTAATTATTGTGGCGCCAGTGTTGACGGCTTATTTCTTCTCGACTGATAAAGTCCCAGCTATCATTCAAATTCTGTTAGAAACATTAGCGGCACAGCTGGTAACTGCGCCGATTATCATGGCAGCTTTTGGGCAGTTGAGTGTAATTTCGTTGTTGGCGAATATCCTGGTTGGTCCGTTTATACCGTTGGCGATGTTGCTAACATCAATAGGTGGCGTTAGCGGATTGATCGTTCCAACGATAGCGCACATCATTGGCTGGCCAGCGCAGATGATGCTTGATGCGATGATTGTAGTAGTGAATTGGTGTGCCGAGCAATCTTGGGCTGCAGTTGAGCTGCAAATACCGTGGTGGATAGCGGTGCTATGGTACGGTTTGATAATTGCGGCAGTGTGGTTCATGAAATGGTGTAGCGGCTATCGACTGCGCGACGCTTCGATAGTGACATAACAGGGCTCATTTGCTATTATATAAGTAAGCATTTATCAATAAACTAACGAGGAGTAGTCATGTCAGGACATAGTAAGTGGGCGACAACACATCGTCAAAAAGCTGTTGTTGATGCTAAACGCGGTGCGATTTTCACTAAAATTGGCAACCAGATCGCTATCGCAGCGCGGGCTGGCACTGACCCTACAATGAACTCTAGCCTAGCAATGGCTATCGAAAAAGCTAAGGCGGCAAATATGCCAGCTGCCAATATTCAGCGGGCGATCGACCGGGTTGCCGACAAAAATTCAGCGGCGCTAGAAGAAATTACTTACGAAGGTTATGGTCCTGGCGGCGTAGGGATTATCATTGAAACAGCCACTGATAACCGTAATCGAACTTTGCCAGAGGTGAAATTGGCTTTAACTAAAAACGGCGGTTCAATGGCTGATGCTGGCAGCGTGATGTTTCAATTTGACCGCAAAGGGGTTATTCGGGTGGCAGCAAGCGGCGAAGAAGCATTGTTGCAAGTACTTGACGCTGGCGCCGAAGATGCCGTTGAGGCTGATGGTAAACTAATTGTCTATACTGGCATGAAAGATTTAGCGAGCGTTCGTAAGGCGTTGCTCGATGCAGGTATGACCATCGAGGAAGCCGAGTTGCAATACATTGCCAAAAATGACGTGCCTATCAGCGATGCTGAAACCGCTCGCAAAGTAATAAAAATTATTGACGCGCTCGACGATCTTGATGATGTGGTAAACGTTTATACGAATGCCGATATTACTGCTGATATTAACGATTAGTTGACTTTTAAGCTTGCCTTCATGTAGATTATAAGTATACATGGTATTTATAATTGCTAGGAGGCCTGATGCGATGTCTAAAACTCGTCATTTTGATAGCAACTATAACTCTTCAGCCAGTATTTTCAGGGTTGGCAGCGGCAGATGCTGTATCGACGGCGGCTGTTTCGCCGGATAACACGCTAAGCATTGCAAGCGAAAATAATAGCGAGAATTTACCAACCACTAAACAAGAGGAAAAACTCGGTAAGTTTAACGAGCCGCTAATTAATAAAGAAAACTCTAATTCACTGCCAGCTGCGAACGATGGGAAGGCACTCCCGCAGCAGGCTGCTGAAAACAAAACCACTGCCAAGCCTGCTGAAATCCCGCCGTCGGTCCCGTCAAACCCTACTAATACCAACGAAACTGTAGATAAAATAACAACATTGCCGTCACCAGTGTCAGCAGAAAATGATGTTGTAGTCTCGGCGTTTAAAACTGATCCAAAATACGGCTACACGGCGATAGAACTTTACAATACTAGTGATGAATTCTTCGATTTAGGACAGATGTCGCTAGAACTACGTTACGCAACAGCGGAAGCTGATTTTGTTTGTAATGCTAAATTGCGAGATTATCTACGGCCGAAAAGTTATTTAACGCTGTACAACCCGAACTTATCGCCTACGGATGATACATTGCTTTTAGCGGGCTGTCCAACTCCAAATAGTGATGCTTTGTATGACAAAGAGATAAATGTTTATCAAGCTGGCCAGCTGGTTGAGGCGGTTCGAATTAACAACACCGATCTCGGCAAATATCAAAATGATATTTGGGAGCGTAAAGGCTGGAGTGCGTCTTATCGAACTGGCATCTTTAAAACTGATTTTCGTAAACGAGCGACTGGCAATATGATATCAAGTGATTTGTACCGTTTGCCGCCTACACCAACTTTACAGATTCTAGAAATTTTACCGAATCCAGCAGATTGTGCTACGGCCGACCCGGACCTTGCCTGTCATAGCTACGTCAAGGTTAAAAATGTTGGTCAAAGCCCAATAGACTTATCGCTATACCGCTTGCGTAGCGGTAACCAAGCGGTATCAGATTCTACTAATAATCTTTCGAAGTTATCGGGCACGGTTTTGCCGGGTAAAATCTTTGTTATATCGGGGAAGACGCTGCATCTTGACAAGGCATCTGGAACAGTGTGGCTGCAAGATACCAATGGGCTAACTACCTATAACAATGACGTGATGCCGTATGAGAAAGCTGATAGTGCTAGCAACAAAGGACGATCTTGGGCGTATGATGCTAAAACTGCGGCTTGGCGCTGGGCGACGCCGAGTCCAGGTAGCGAGGGTAATGATTTTGCGCCTAAACTTAATTATGGTAAGGGTAGCCTGAAAGCGTTGTCGACTAAACCAAAAATAAAAATATTGAAACCATGCCGCGATGACCAATATCGCAGTGAAGAGACTGGCCGCTGCCGCAATATTGTTCAGAACAAGAAAAAAACCGTTGTCTTGAAACCTTGCAAAGAAGGCCAATATCGCAGCGAGGAAACCGGACGTTGTCGTTCAATTGCCAAGGCGGCTGCAGCGGTTCTGAAACCGTGTAAAGAGGGTCAATTCCGCAACCCAGAAACTGGCCGCTGCAAGAAGATTGCTTCTGTTGACGATTTACCCAAACCGTGCAAAGCAGGCTGGGAGCGCAATCCTTCAACTGGCCGCTGCCGCAAAATCAAGAAAGCTAATAATACATTAGCGGCTTATCCAGTGCAGCCAGTAACAGTTCAGCAAACTAATCCAGCGGTGTGGTGGACAATTGGCGGACTGGCCTTGGCGGGTGTTAGTTATGGTGTCTGGGAATGGCGCACTGAAATTAAGCGCGGCTTGAGAAAAGCTATTCGATTTGGCAGGAAGTGATTTATACCAGCATGCGAATCATCGGAATTGACCCTGGTACAGGTATTCTCGGATTTGGCGTAATTGATGTCAACGGCGGTAGAATGAGGCTGGTTACGGCTGGAGTGATCACTACGCCAGCACACACGCCATTACCAGATCGCCTTGAAGAGATCTACTCGGGTTTAACCGATATTATTAAAGAGACGCAGCCGGATGTTATGTCGGTTGAAAAACTGTTTTTTACCAAGAATATTACGACAGCAATCAGTGTCGCCGAGGCGCGCGGCGTAGCACTATTGACAGGCCGCCAAGCGAAATTGCCAATTCACGAATATACGCCGAATGAAATCAAAAAATCAATCACTGGTTATGGTGCCGCCAAAAAGCCGCAAATTCAAGAAATGGTGCGTATTCAGCTAGGGTTGCAAGAGGTGCCGAAGCCTGATGATTGCGCTGACGCATTGGCGGCAGCTTTAACGCATGCTTTTATGAGTCGTATTGAAGCGTAAGGTGATATAATGGTAAGTGATGCAGATACAAAAGCAACCGCCGCGTTTATCGCGCTACGCTAACATAGGTCGTAAGAAATCTCCAGTTCGTAAAGTTCATCGCCAGCCGACGGGTAAGTTCGGCAAACTGGTCGCTTGGTGGCAAGGATTGTCGCGCAAGCAGAAGGTTGCCGTTGTTGGCGGTCCTATTCTAGCGATCATGATTATCATACCGGTGGTAACATACATCATGCTGGCTAATGATATCCGCGACGTTGAACGTTTGATGAACCGTAATAATACTGGAATTGTTCTAAAAGACAGAAATGGTAAGACTTTTTATAGCATTGGTCGGGCCGAGAAACGTAATATCGTGAAACTCGACCAGATATCTGATCATATGAAGAATGCTTTGTTGGCGAGCGAGGACAAGGATTTTTATAAACATGGCGGATTTAATCTTTTTAGTATCGCTAGGGCGGCAGTGACGCGGCATGGCGGCGGCTCGACCATTACTCAGCAATTGGTTAAGAATACCTTGCTAAGCGACGAGCATAGTTTGATGCGTAAATATCAAGAGTTCTTCATGTCGATTGCTGTCGAGCAAAACTATTCTAAAGACGAGATTCTCGACATGTATCTCAATTCAGTATATTTTGGTGAAAACGCTTTTGGTATAGAGGATGCGGCTAAGACTTATTTTAATAAAACACCAAAAGAACTAACTCTGGCAGAAAGCGCTATGCTGGTTGGCGTATTGCCGGCACCGAGCAGCTACTCGCCGATTAGCGGCAGTGCTGAATATGCTAAAGAACGGCAAAAAACAGTGCTCAGTCGAATGGTAAAAGAAGGCTACGTCACCGAAGCGCAAAAAACAGAGGCTTTAGCCCAGCAATTGGCCTATGCACCGCCGTCAACGCAGAATGATAGCGTGGCGCCGCATTTTGCTGAAATGGTGGTGGCTGAGCTCAGCGATAAATATAGCTCTAAAAAAGGCGGCTACGAAAAAGATGGTTACGAAAAAGTTATGCGTTCTGGCTATCAAGTCACAACGACGCTAGATATTGATATGCAGAATACCCTCAAAGACAACATTAACAAGCAAATGAGGCATATTAACCGAATGGGCGGCTCTAATGCCAGCGGAGTTGTCGTTGATCCAACGACTGGTGAAATTCGAGCTTTGGTTGGTAGTGCTGATTATAATAATGAAAAATGGGGCAAGGTTAACATGGTAACGACTAGGCGCCAGCCAGGTTCTAGCTTCAAGCCAATTTATTACGCGGCAGCATTGGCAGACGGCGTAATTACGCCAGCGACTATTTTGCAAGATAAAGTTAAGGATTTCGGCGGCGGCTATGTGCCGCGCGATGCCGATAAAAATGAAGCTAGCCGCGGCGGTAGTGCTACGGTACGTCAAGCGCTTAACTGGTCGCTTAATATCCCGAGCGTTGAGGTTATGCAAAAATACGGCATTTCTCGTTCAGTAACAGCTGCTAACAGTATGGGCATTTCCTCTATTAAGAAAGGCGATCACGGCTTATCGTTGGCGCTTGGTTCAGCCGAGGCATCTTTGCAGGATATGGTGCATGCTTATACTGCTTTCGCTAATGGCGGCAAGCAATATGATATTACTAAAATTACTCAGATTGACGATAAATACGCTAAAACAATCTACAAACACGAGGGCAAGTCTAAGCAAGTTATTAGCGCTCAGGGGGCTTACCTAATCTCAGATATTCTTAGCGACAGGACAACTCGCGCACGCATCTTTGGTTCGTCAATTACGGTTAACGGCAATCATACTGTTGCTGTTAAAACTGGTACTACCAACGACAACCGCGATGCTTGGACGATTGGCTATAATCCGCAATACGTTGTTGGTGTTTGGGTTGGCAATAATGATAACTCTGCTATGATTAGCGGTGGTAGCGACATGGCTGGGCCGATTTGGAAGAGTACGATGACGTCGCTATTGTCAGGCAAGCCAGATGTTAAATTCACTCTGCCGAGCGGTATCGTTCAGCGCGCTGTCTGTAAGGACAAGGGCGGCTTGGCGGCGAAAGCCGGTGCTAATACTTATAATGAATACTTTATGAGCGGCGCTCTGCCGACTGAATCGTGTAATTCCGAGCCAACTAAAGTATCTGTTTGCAACCTCTCTACCGGCAAGGTTGAAACTATCGACGATGACAAGTTTGATTCGACGAAATATTCAAAAGATACTGCTAATTGTAAGGCGCCGACGATTACCGTTTGTAACCTCTCTACCGGCAAGGTCGAAACTATCGACGAAGCTAGCTTTAACTCGACAAAATACTCGAAAGACACTGCTAACTGTAAAAGCACAAATGCTAAAGTGGCAGCTTGTGATCTCAAGACAGGCTCAGTGGTTATGGTCGATAAAAGTAAAATCGACGGCGTGAACTATAGTAAAGATACTAGCAATTGTGCGGCTGCTGGCGGAAACGATAATAGTGGCGGCAGCTCGGGCGATTCTGGCGGTAGCAATAATGGCGGCAATAATAGTAATAATCCTGGCGGTAACACCACGTCGCCATAGCTGATTATGATAGCTCATCTTTCTGGTGTAATCGCTGAAAAGTTTGGCGCGGGCAGCGTCGTGATTGACGTTCACGGCGTCGGTTACGAAGTTAGCGTGTCGGCTGGTGATTTTGAGGCGGTGGTGCTGAATCAAGACGTCAAGTTTTATACCTACCACCATGTGCGCGAGCAGGCGGAAGAACTATTCGGTTTTTCTAGTTTGGCGGCAAAAAAGCTGTTTGAAATGCTGATTACTGTTCAGGGTGTCGGTCCGAAGGCGGCGCTAGCGATTCTCAGCCTGGGCGACGCGGAACAGGTGCGCAACGCTATTGCCAACGCTGACAGTGCTTTTGTGCAAAAAGCTGCTGGTATTGGCAAAAAAACTGCCGAGCGGGTGGTGGTTGATCTGAGCGATAAGGTCGGCTTGCCGACGCATTACGGTCGAGCGGACACCCCGGTCCAGACTAAATTGAATACTTCTGACGAAGCTTTAGAAGCGCTGATGGCGCTGGGCTACACTTTGGCTGATGCCACTAAGGCTCTGGAAAATGTTGATACTAATCTACCGACGGCGCAGCGGGTGACGATGGCGTTGAAAAGCTGATAGACAATGAAGGTATTCGTAAACATTTTGCTTGTGCGATATAATTAGATAGTCATGGAAGATACAAAATTCTCTCTTAATCAAACGCCAATTAGTACTATTCTGGCCTGGGTAGAAAGCGGTGCAATTGCCATTCCGGAGATCCAGCGGCCGTTTGTATGGACGAGCACTCAGGTGCGAGATTTGATGGATTCACTATATCAGGGATACCCGGTTGGATATATCATCACCTGGCAAAATCCAGACGTAAAACTCAAAGACGGCTCAACTTCGCAGGGCAAGCGAATTTTGATTGACGGACAGCAGCGAATTACGGCATTGAGAGCGGCAATCAGCGGTCTGAATGTTGTTGATAAGAAATACAAGAAGCGCCGGATTGCTATATCGTTTAATCCTCTAACCGAGGAGTTTCGCACACGTACTAGCTCGACTGAACGAGGCAAGGAATGGATTAGTGATATTGCCGAGGTGATGGTCAACGGTTATGATACGCTGACGTTTGTCGACGAATATGTTGCCAGAAACCCAGGAACAACCCGCCAAGAGATTAACTCGCGACTGAATCGCCTTATTCAGATCAAAAATAAACAAATTGGCGAAATTCAGCTTAGTCCGTCGCTGGATATAAATATAGTCAATGAAATATTTGTGCGGATTAATGCCAGCGGCGTCAATCTCAGTAATGCCGATTTTGCCATGAGCAAGATTGCTGTGTACGAAAAGGACCCGGGCGATGAAATGGGTATGAGGTTGCGCAAATTTATTGATTATTTTGCGCATCTATCGGCTGCTCCGGATCAATTCAAAGACATAGCGCAGAATGATACTGAATTCGCTAAAACAGATTATTTTGCAAAGATTGCTTGGCTCAAAAATGAGACAGACGATTTGTATGATCCAACATACAATGACATTATCCGAGTTGTTGGATTGACACAGTTTGCCCGAGGCAAGCTTGGCGATGTGGTGTCGCTACTTTCGGGGCGTAATTTTGAAACGCGGCAAGACGAAAAAGAGATTGCCGACCTGTCATTCCAAAAACTAGAAAAAGGTCTGTACCAATTTACCAATGAAAACAAATTCAAACAATTTGTACAGAATATTTTGCGCGGCAGCGGCTATGATGAACCAAATATGCTGATTGCGCGCAATGCGGTTAATTATGCGTACGCGATGTATTTGCGGCTGTTAGACATCGGCGAAAACCATGCTGACGCCAATTCGCTGGTGCGGCGGTTGTTAGCAATTTCGCTGATGACGGGTCGGCATTCTGGCGGTTTTGAAACGCAATTTGAACAAGATATCAAACGAATCCAATCTGCTGGTGATATGGCAAAATTTATTGCAACGCTTGAAGAGCAAGAATTATCAGATGTTTTTTGGAATTCAACTCTGGTGGACGAATTCGATAAGCCGACGACCAATAATCCGTTTTGGCACATGTTTATCGCGGCACAGAATAAACTGTTGAAGCAGAGTTTTTTTATCAAAGAACAACATTGCGCGCGATTTAGCAACCGACGATATCCATCATATTTTTCCGAAGAATTATTTAGTTAAACACGGGTATGATAAATCAAAATATAATCGGATTGCTAATTTTGTGCATCTTCGTAATGATATAAATATCTCAGTTAGCGATTTAGCGCCGCGCGAATATTTAGGCGATATACTATCCGGAGGGAATAATCACCATAGCGATATCGTTAACGAAGCCGAGATGATAAACAACTTTGAAGACAACGCTATCCCAAAAATATTATTGCAAGCCGAGGTCGATGATTATGATGAATTCTTGCGGCAGCGGCAAGTGCTAATGGCAGAGATGGTAAGAGAGTACTACAAGACTTTGTGACGGCACTGAGCTACGTCTTGGAGATTGTCGGAAAATAGAAGAGTGGATGCTAATCTACCGACAACGCAGCGGGCAACTGAGGCGCTGAAAATATAGGCTATATAATTGTGATTATACAACCTAGGTTGCAGCAGTACGTCTGTATATTGACTAAATATAAAAAATAAGTTATAATAAATAAGTTGTGAATATAGATACATCAGCTAAACTCCTGGATGGTCTTCGTTGGAAAATTATGACGCTCCCGGCGGTTCGGTGATGACGTCTTCCGAAGTGTCCCATTCAAAGGAATTGGAGCAGTATGTCTCACATAAGCATCTTGTAACATTATTTTATGACAAAGAACGAGCAGATTCTCTTGCTGCTTTTTCAGTTGATCTACTGGCCAAATACCCCGACTATCCATACCACCAGGCAGCTCATGGTGTGGATGTGATGCGTTCACTCCGGTTGCTATTGACAGATATTATTCCAGCTGACAGTTTAAGTTTATATCAAAAGGACTTGCTGTTGCAGGCAGCTGCAGCACACGATGCTGGGCTTGCGGTTGGTCCACCTCCATATGGATATCCCACTAAAGAACATTATGCTGTCTCATTCCTTGGCGAGCAATATGAACCTAATTCAGCTGAGTATGAGTTCATGGAAAGGGCAATTCTCGGGACGATCATTGGTCCAAAAGAGAGGGTTTGTCGTGATAGTATTGAGGCTAAATTGTTGCATCATGCTGATCTTGGCTATATCTGGGGAGCGAACAATCAGGACTTTTTGAATTACGCTACGAGATTTAGGGTCGAAGGATGTAGTAATATGTCATGGCAGGAGTTTCAGGAATTAGAGTCTCTGTTCTTGTCTAATTATCAGGATTATCTGGAAAATGACATGAGGGCATGTGGTGTTGCGGAGGAAGTGATTAAGTGGATGTTGAGTCGAGTTGAAGACAATAAAAAGTTCATTACTAGCGGGGAGTTGGGCGAACCTAGCCAAGAAGTGTTTAATAATTGGCCAACTGCTTGTGCTGATCGGTTGTCAATTCCTGGGAATGTTGGCAAAATTGCCCCTGTTGGTAATAGTGTATCTTTCTGAATGGTATAATTAGTTCATGGCAATTGAGAGAATAGTCGATACTAGCTCGCACAGTGATGATACCGAGGAGCAGCGAATTGAAGTCAGTCTGCGTCCGCAGAGTTTTGGCGAATACATTGGGCAGGAGCGATTGAAGAAGAATTTGAAATTGGCGATTGCCGCTGCCAAACAGCGTAGCGAGCCGCTTGATCATGTGCTGCTGTACGGCCCGCCGGGGCTTGGCAAGACGACCATGGCGACGGTGATCGCTAACGAGATGGGCACGAATTTGCGCATTACCAGCGGCCCGGCCATTGAAAAGGCGGGTGATTTGGCGTCAATTTTGACCAATTTGGCAGACGGCGATATTTTGTTCATTGATGAAATTCATCGGCTAGGCCGGGCGGTGGAAGAGATTTTATATTCGGCGATGGAAGATTTCAAGCTGGACATTGTCATCGGCAAGGGTCCGGCGGCTCGGTCGATCCGGCTGGATCTGCCGCGGTTTACGGTGATTGGCGCGACGACGCGGACGGGCAGTCTGGCAGCACCGCTGCGCGATCGATTCGGGCATATTTACCGCTTGGAATTTTACGAGCCAGAGGATATCGCGAAAATTGTAACGCGGAGTGCAGCCATTTTGGAGTCGTCGATTCGGCGCGAAGCGGCGGATTTACTATCGACGCGGGCTCGCCTGACGCCGCGCATCGCCAACCGCCTGCTCAAGCGCGTGCGCGACTATGCCGACGTCAATGGTGATGGCATAATTGATGTAAAAACAACAACAAGCGCCTTGGAAATGCTAGAAATAGATGAGCTGGGGTTAGACCCAGCCGACCGTAATTTGCTGCAATCAATCCTGGAAAATTATGGCGATAATCCGGTGGGACTGACGACCATTGCCGCCCTGACTGGCGATGAAGCGACGACAATTGAGGATTTTTATGAGCCGTATTTACTGCAAATTGGCTTCATTGAGCGCACGCCGCGCGGCCGCCGGGTGACGATTAAGGCGAAGCGGCATCTCGGCAATGCAGGGAATTTATAGTATACTACAAGTAGTATAAACGAGGAGGTATCATGGACGATGACGATAGCCGCAGACCAGTCGCTTACGACGCTGAAGGAAGTCCGTTGTACACAGCTTCGCAGCAGCAAGAGCAGGCTACTGGTACAGAATCGGCTGTGCAAACCAACCCAGTATCAGTCACCGACTCTGGCAAGCAGGTTGTGCATGTAGCGCGCTCAACCGAGCCGATTCCGGTTCATATTTCCGAAGAGACCCGCCGCAAGCACGAGGAATCATGTCGCCTCTACCCGTGGCTTAATCTCAGCGAGCATGAATATGTCATTCAAATGATTCCGCGACACAGCATTGGTATTTGGGGGCCGACATTTGCGATGATTCTTGCAATTATTTTGGTGTCAGTTTTCATGTTTTGCTACCCTGATATTGCTAAGCCGATTGGCTTGGCACAATCAATGTATCCGCAGGTTATTTTGATTTGCTTGATGGTGATTATTTTATTCGGTATCGGTTTGTATATAGCGATTTGGGTATATATGCAAAATCGCTTTTTCTTGACCAACGAAAGTGTTATTCAAGAAATTCAAATAAGCTTGTTTTCAAAACGCGAACAAACAGTTAGCCTGATGAATATCGAGGACTCTAGCTACTCGCAAAAAGGTATTCTACAAACTTTATTTAATTACGGCTCGATTCGGTTAAGTACCGAGGGCGACGAAACAACCTATCGCTTTAGCTATGTTGCTGATCCAAAAAACCAAGTAGCGGTTCTTAATAATGCCGTTGAGGCATTCAAGAATGGCCGCCCAGTCACGAATGATGACTAGCTGATTATTTCTTGTGATCGCGATTAGTCTTGGTGTAAGTATCTTCACGTTCCATTGAACTACGTAGCGTGTAGCCAGTGCATCGATTTTCGTTATTGCAACCTGTTGATTCGTAGACGTAGTTGCTGCCGCTGCTGCCAAGTTTTTTGCCTTTCGGATCAGTGAAAAGAGCAGGGTCGACGGTGCGCAACGTTTTGCTGTCAATCGAAGCCGGATAATAGCCGTTTTTAGCGTAGAGATACTCTTCCAATCCGTAATACATCGCGTTGATGGCAACCTTACGCTGATTATCGCGAGCAGTGGCATCGATAGTTGCTTTTTCATTAAAAAATAGCCAGCTGCCAACTCCAAGTAAAACTATCACCAGTAAAAGTTCAATAACTGTGAAGCCGTTTTGTCTCATATTTACCATTATACCAAAAACTGCGTCGCTCATGTATAATTAAAGATATCAGCAAGAAAGGGGAGATATGGCGAAGAAAAGCGAACCAAAAACATCTGCAGATAAGCCAGCGGCTGACGACGGCAAGTTAAAGGCGTTGGGTTTGGCGATGGAGCAGATTACCAAGCAGTTTGGCGACGGCTCAATCATGAAGCTAGGAGAAGCTAAAAAAGTTGATGTCGAGCTATTGCCAAGTGGTAGTCTGAGCTTAGATTTGGCGCTGGGCGGCGGTTATCCAAAAGGTCGAATTATCGAGATTTATGGTCCAGAGTCGAGCGGTAAGACAACCTTGACACTGCATGCTATCGCCGAAATGCAAAAACAAGGCGGGACGGCAGCCTTTATTGATGCTGAGCATGCACTTGATCCGGCATATGCTAAACGGCTTGGCGTTGACACTGATAATTTGCTAGTATCGCAGCCCGACAACGGCGAGCAAGCGCTGGAAATTGTCGAAACACTTGTGCGCTCAAATGCCGTTGACCTAATAGTAGTTGATTCGGTAGCAGCGTTGGTGCCGCAAGCTGAAATCGACGGTGACATGGGTGATTCACACATGGGTTTGCAAGCACGATTAATGAGCCAAGCACTACGCAAATTAACCGGTATTATTAACAAATCAAAGGCTACAGTAATCTTTATTAATCAAATCCGCATGAAAATCGGTGTGATGTTCGGTAACCCCGAGACGACTACTGGCGGTAATGCGCTTAAGTTTTACGCATCGGTGCGAGCAGACATTCGTCGAATTGGGCAAATCAAGGACGGTGATGAAATTCGCGGCAATCGCACGCGCGTCAAAATCGTCAAGAATAAGATTGCGCCGCCATTCCGCACGGCTGAGTTCGATATCATGTATAACGAAGGTATCAGCAAAACGGGTGATGTTGTCGATCTGGGCGTTCAGTACGGAATCTTGAGCAAATCTGGAGCATTTTATAAGTATAATGATGCCACAATCGGCCAAGGTCGTGAAGCTACTAAAAAATACTTAAAAGAAAATCCAGAAGTCCTGGCTGAGATTGATGCTAAAGTTCGCGAAAAGGTAAAAGAAGCGGAGATGTAGAAATGGTAGATAGTGAAATGCGAGCACTGCTCGACTCGTATCATCGTGCGGTAATGATTGCTGATGCACTGTTTCAAAATGGCATACTTAGGCAGAAAATCTCACTAAATTTCCTAAATGAGGATGAAAAAACTACTGAAACATATAACGCAATTGGCTGTCTCATAGCGGAAGTAGATAGGAGCGTCGATTTAGATAGTATCGAGGGGGGCGTTCGGTCTGTTATCTGTGATTTCTATTTTAATGACTTGAAGCAGCGTGGTTCGGAATGGGTCGGTGCTAAGTTTGAGCAAGAGTTTCGTGCACAACGTGAGCTGGCAGAACAACAACTTAAAGCACTACATGAAGATTACTGATATCTCTCTCCAATCTCGCGATAAAAACCGTGCCAATGTGTATATTGATGGCAAATATAATCTTAGCCTGGATATTTCGCAGGTTGTTGATCTTGGAATTAAGGCTGGCCAGGTTTTATCGAAAGAGGAGTTAGCTAGCCTCAAGCAGGAAAGCGAATTCGGCAAGTTATACGCCCGTACTCTTGAATATGTATTGATGCGGCCGCGTAGTAGCAGTGAAGTGCGTGATTATCTTTATCGTAAAACATTGGCTCGTAAATATAAAAATAGAAAAACTGGTAAGTTAGCGGAAAAGCCAGGTGTCGCTAAAACCGTGGCAGAGCGTGTTTTTGCGACGTTGCAAGCGCGCGGTTATATTGACGATCAGAAATTTGCTAACTGGTGGGTTGAAAATCGACATCAGGTTAAAGGCGTATCTATGCGAAAACTGCGTAGCGAATTGGCGGCAAAAGGTATAGCGCAGACAATCATTGATTCGGTAATCACGGATTCGTCGCGTAACGATCTCGGCGAGCTGGCTAAAGTTATTGCTAAAAAACGCCGGCGTTACTCTGATGAGCAAAAGTTCATGCAATATCTAGCGCGCCAGGGATTTAGCTTTGATGATATCAAAACTGCTTTGCGCCTAGAAGATTGCTAATCAGTATCTGAATTCTGTCGAGCCTGCTTTGGTTTGCGGAACGGATTGATATAGCTACCGACTACTTCATGGAGTTCTGGCTCGGGGGCTTTAGCTTGGGAATGAACGACAATTGAATCGTTATTGATCTCGATAATCTGGCTGCGATGTACCAAAATCTCAGTATCATTGAAACTACGCAGTAGCGGCCGCTTGACCGACAGCTGCATAATGAGAAACTGCGTGGTATCTATTGTGAAGTCGATGACTTTACCAAGTTTATGGCGTTTTTCATCAAGTACTAGTTTGCCGATGATATCAAACTTTAGCTGGTAGACGTCGTTGACGCGCACAACGTCGGTCGGAGCTATGAATTGGTCGATGTCGTCGACAATGAAGCCCATATTGCTCAGTTCGCGGACATCGCTAAGCAACATCAGTGCGGGGTGTTGCTGAACTAGCGGTCCTGACACTTCGAAGGCGATAATTTGCAGATTGGCGGGATTAATGATTGCGCGGGTTGTGCGCGCTACCTTGCCGCCAGTTTGGATGCTGAATATTTCTGCATTGAGTACCGCTGAACCGAGCAAAATCATAGACTAAAACGGGTTTGTCCTATCGTTGGCTGGCGGCGGCGTGCTCGGTGCGTTGCCAGCTGATTTTAGCTTGCGGATGCGTTTGATGGTAGTATCATCAAAACTAGCGGAGGTGCTAGCTTGCGGTTCTTCTGCTGGCGTAGTGAGTGTTTGGTAGAGCAGGATGGTAGCAATTGACAATCCGCCGGCAGCTAACATGAAAAACAATAAAAAGTGATACCGGCCAAAGAATTTAGCTGTCTTTGCGCCAAGAATGCGAAATGCGTCTGAGACTTCCATTATTTTGTATATACCTCCAGAGTTAGTGCGCTAACTGTGATGCCGTTGTTGTCATCTTTGGCTAAGGCTAGGTTAGAAATTTGCATCCGGAAAAGCCCTTGTTCTAAAGAGCGCAAGAAAATGTATGCTTGCTCGTAAGATACCGGATTACTTAAGTTAACGGTAGCGGTAACCGATTTGAAGCCGTCTGGCGCTGGTTTTTTAGTGTTTTTAGCAGTGCTAGACGACGATGAGCTTGATGAGCTGCTGGATTTACTTTCATTTGCTGAAAAATCGATTGAAGCGATTTTAATACCAGCGCTATTTGCGTGATTTTCGATGTCGCTGACAATTTGATCTTGATAATGATATTTCTTGCTGGTCGAAACGATTTGTTCGGCGCGCTTTACGTCGCTTTTGCTGTTGTCTAGTTTCGATTTGAGGCTTGAAAGGGCTTGTAATTCGTTGCTAGAGGCCTGCGCTTCGGTATTGAGTTTGCGGGTTTCCTCTGCATATTTAACAATCTCTTGGTGTCCGAAGACGAAACTGCCTGCGCCCGCTGCCGCAATAACTAGTAGGCTCACGATAAGCAAAATGCGGAATGTAGTTGGTTTTAGAACGAATTTCATGGCAGTACCTTCTTTGAATAGATTACAGTGTAATTTGCCTGAAATGTATTGTCGCCAATTTCGTGCGTAGCGTTTGATAGGCTAACACTGTCAAAAACTTTAACTTTATTGATAGACGTCTCTTGCAAGCTATTTTTGACTTCAATGGCTTGCGCGTACGAACTGACGTGGGTTTGAATTTGCACAGAAGCAGTTCCAAAAGTCGTCGGGTCGATTGATATGCCAGTGAGCGAGGCGCCGTTTGGCAACCTCTTGGCAATCGCATTTAGAATATCAGTATATGGCGCTTGAGTGTCAAGAATGTATTTTGCTACCCGCAGGTTAGAACGATACTTTTCGGCATCGCTCTTGACCGAGCTGAAGGCTGAAGATTTACTTTGATTGTCATTTATGGTTTCTCTACTGGCAGACTGGTTGAATACTAGCATAAAATACGAGCTGATTAGTTCAACTACGATAATCACAACAACTATCAGCGACATGACAACATAACGCATCAAAATTGAGTTAGCCCGGGCGGCCTTAATTTGCTTGCGTTCTTCGGGTGAAAGTAGGTTGATCATTTTTTTACCTCCGATGGCCGTACGCTAGCCAGACCAGCGACGGTGATATAACGCGGACGAAACTGGCGGTGCGGTTTCTCAAGCGACCCGAAATCAAGATCTTGCCACGGGCTAGCGACGCGGGCCGGTAAAATGAAAGCGTTAGTAAAGTATTCGCCGATACCTGGCATGTTTGCACCGCCGCCAACGATAAGAATTTGCTCGATTTTTTTATCCTCCGAAATACGTTCGCTGTAGTAACGGATGACCTTTTTGGCTTCTCCGACGATACGACCGAGGCTTGGTTTGAGGGCGGCTTCAATTTTGTCATGATCATCGCTTTGCCCGAGGCCGTTGAGGACTTTATACTGGTGAGCTTTTTCTAGCGACACTTGCATTTTACTAGCGATATCTAGAGTGAAGTTATTGCCGCCGACATTAGCCGAACCGGTAATGAGAATCGCTGAATCTTCCAGGACGGCAATATCGGTACTGGTGGCGCCGACGTCGATAACTAGCGTGGTACGATTGCCTTCCTCGGTTTTGGTCAGGATGCGGGCGACCGCATTCATGCTCGGTTCAACGGCAACTGGACGCAGATCGACTTCCTTGGCAACTTGCGTAACTGTATCAACCAGCGCGCGCGGTGCGGCCGAGACAACAACCATCAGGGTCTCTTTGGTGCGCTTAATAATTTCGTAGTCAGTATATAACGAGTCTGACGGTACTGGTATATAGCGTTCGACTTCTAGCTGAGCAGCGCTGGCAATATGCTTTTCTTCGCTCGCTGGTAGAGTAAAGGTGCGCGAATAAGTGCGGCTCGTCGGCAAGCCAATTACTACGTGGTTAGAAGGCAGAGAGCCGATAATGCGATCTCGAAACATATTGGCTATGTGCTCGCGCAGATACTCGTGGTCGTCGGTGTCGAGCGCTTCCTGTGTCTTAACCGGATCAAGATCGACTGAGCCGTAGCCGCGAACGTCAGCGTGTTTCTGGTTGATGGCCATGACTTTAACACCAGTATAATTGATGTCGAGCCCGATGATCGGTTTGTCTTTGAAAAATAGTTTTACCATGGATGCCCTTTTCTATATACAGTATAGCATAAGTTTTATTGTTTAATACTCGTTGATAAGCCGGCAATTGGCATCATAACGCTAGCGGCAATTAGCCCCACCATGCCGCCCATCAGTACGATCATTACCGGTTCAATAATTGAGCCGATGCTGTCGATGGCGACGTCAACTTCTTCTTCGTAAAAGTCGGCTACTTTGACTAGCACGACGTCGGTTTGGCCAGTTTCTTCGCCGACAGCTAGCATCTGCGAGACGATTGGCGGGAATAATCCAGTTTTTTCGATGATTGTTGATAAGTTTTTGCCGTTTTCGACTTCCTTGGCAGCTTTCAGCAGAGCTTCCTCGTAAACAACATTGCCGACTGAATGCGAAGTGACTTCAAGCGATTCTAGAACAGCCGCGCCAGACCCCATGAGCGCCGAAAACGTACGAGCAAAGCGGGCGACAGCTACTTTCTGAATAATGCTACTAATAGCTGGTATCTTGAGGACAAAACGGTGAAAAGTGTGTTTGCCAGCTGTAGTATTCAGCCAGCGCCGCAAGAAGTAAACGATAGCGATTAGTACTGGTATCAGCAAGTATCCTTTAGTCGTCAAAAAACCGCTAATTGATAGCATTACTTGAGTCAAAGCTGGTAGTTCGGCATCCTCGCCACCAAACCCTTTAATCATTTCGCCGATTTGCGGGATGACAAACACCATTAAAACCAGGAAAGCAACAATTGTGATAACCAGCAAAACTAGCGGGTAAGTCATCGCTCCTTTAATTTTTTTGCGGATGCCAGCGCTTTTTTCTTGCTGAATAGCTAGGCGCCTAAGGATATCGTCAAGGATACCGCCAGCTTCGCCAGCGCGCACCATATTGACATAAACATCGTTAAAAGTAGCTGGATGTTTGCCCAGGGCATCGGCTAGCTGCATACCAGATTGAACGTCTTTAATGATGTCGCCAAGGACTGCCTTGAGGGCTGGACTATCAGTGTGATCATGTTGCGAAGAAAGTGCTCGCAGCAACGGCACGCCAGCACTAACCATGGCGCTCATCTGGCGGGTGAACATCACGATGTCGTCGGTTTTAACTTTTTTCTTACCGCCGCCAAAACTAATACTGGCTAGTCCTTTCTTTTCAAGCGAGTCAATACTGAGCGGTGACAAGCCTTGCTTGGTTAGAGCAGATAAAGCTCCAGGTCGATCGCTAGCCTCGATGTTGCCTTGGATGACATCGCCAGACTTATTAGTTGCGACATAAGAGAAAGATGCCATTAGGATTCCCTCGTAACACGCAGCACCTCGTCGAGCGTAGTGTTACCGCGTAATGTTTTAACTAATCCATCAGATTGCATTGTAATCATTCCCTCCTTGATTGCTTGATCTTGAATCTGGTTGCTAGTGGCGTCGGAAGTTATCATTTTTTGAATTTCGCGCGACATGCCCAACACTTCGTAAATACCGACGCGTCCCTTGAAGCCGACGTGTCCGCACTCGTCGCAGCCGCCTGGGTGCGCTCGCCAGAGGGTGCGAATAGTAGTTTCGTCGGTGCCAGCTGGTGTGTCGCCGCCGACTTTTTGCTCGATGGCTTGTAATTCTAGATCATGAATATGTGCAAACGTTTGGTCTGGACGCAGATTGAACAGCGAGACTATTTCGTTGATTTCGTCTGGCGTCGGTACGTATTGTTCGCGGCAGTTCATGCACAGCCGCCGTACCAAGCGCTGCCCAACGACTGCTTTGACGGTCGAAGCAATCAAAAACGGCTCAATCCCCATGTCCAGCAAGCGCGGCAAACAAGTAGCGGCGTTATTAGTGTGCAGCGTCGAAAATACCAAGTGCCCGGTCAGTGCTGCCTGTACGCCTAGGTTGGCTGTCTCGCCGTCGCGGATCTCGCCGACCATGATGATGTTCGGATCTTGGCGCAGCAGTGCTCGCAGCCCCGAGGCGAAAGTCATGCCAGCTTTGGCGTTGGTTTGGGTTTGGTTGACGCCGGGGATTTTGTATTCGACTGGATCCTCAATAGTCGAGATATTAACTTCCGGCGTGTTTAGCATAGATAGCACTGAAAATAAGGAAGTAGACTTGCCGCTACCAGTTGGTCCGGTTACTAGAATCATGCCGTTTGGTTCGGCAATAGCGTTATTTATGATGGCTAGCGATCTGCCCCAATAACCAAGTTGTTGCAACGTGATTGCTTGGTTGGACTCGTCGAGAATTCGCATGACGACTTTCTCGCCGTCGGTAATTGGCAGGGTGCTAACGCGCAAAGCGTATTGTTTGCCAGCGACTTTAATTTTGAAGCGACCATCTTGCGGCACACGACGCTCATCAATCTTGAGGTTGGACAGAATCTTAATACGGCTGACCAGTGCATTTAGCACGTTGCGCGGTAATTGATTGACTTCTTTGAGAACGCCGTCGATGCGGTAGCGTACTTGCACGAAATTCTCACGCGGCTCGATGTGAATATCTGAGGCTTGCGAGCGGATAGCATATTCTAGCAGCAAATTAACGGTTTGGGCGATTGGCGAATCCTCGGCAACATCAGCTTCGGAGACTTTCTGATCCGAGCCGTCATCTTCGCGCTGCACGTCAATGACTTCGTTGAGCTCTTGATTGACATCACCGCGATAATTTTCTAAACATTGCAAGATATTAGAATGCGGTGCGATATAAATTTTAGTATTGCTGCCGATTTCTTTCTCGATAAAATTAGTAGCCAGCACATCATCTGGATCGTCCATCGCCAAATGCATGGTACCGTCTTCGTCGATTTGAAAAATCACTGCATTGTATTGGCGGGCGATACGCTCTGGGATGCGGTTCAGTACCTCGCTCGGAATATTACGTGGATCGACCTCAATGTAAGGTATATCGGCGTACTGTGCAAAAAGCTTTGTCAAGTCGGTCTCAGACACAAGCTTTGAATCTAACACAATATCTTGCAGTGGTCGCGAAGAACGCTCCGCCTCTTCGATCAGCGGTTTGAGAGTTTCTTCGGTCGCAATATTATTACGCGTCAGAATCTTGACCAGAGTATTATTTAGGATCCTCATAATTCTTATGCTAATTGTAGCGCATTTTATTTAGAAAAGCTATCAATGCAGCGCAGATTGGTAAAGGATGGTCAAATCGAGTATAATAACAGAGATATGAAGCGAACTTTTAATATACAGGCGGCGCAACTTGCCGGCGAAAAAATTTCAGTTAGCGGCTGGGTGCACTCGCGCCGCGATCATGGCGGGCTAATTTTTGTTGATTTACGCGATCACACCGGTTTGTTGCAGCTAGTTTTTAATTCTGATAATCCGGAAGCATTTTCGCTTGCTGATGAGTTGCGCGATGAATTTGTCATTCGCGCCGAAGGCATGGTGCGCGAACGCGCGGCTGGACTAAAGAATGATAAAATTCCGACTGGCGCAGTTGAATTGGTGGTCGAGAGGCTGACGTTACTTAATCGCGCCGAGACCTTGCCAATCCAGCCCTTTGCCGAGGAAAACCAAGCGGGCGAGGACTTGCGTTTTAAGTATCGTTACCTCGACCTGCGTCGCCCGAAGATGCAACAGATGCTGAAAAAACGTGCTGAAATGTACCGACGGATGCATCAGTATATGGACGACCACGATTTTATCGAGATCCAGACGCCGATTTTGGCTAATTCCAGCCCTGAGGGTGCGCGCGATTTCCTGATCCCTAGTCGTCTACAAGAGGGTAAGTTTTACGCTCTACCGCAAGCGCCGCAACAGTTCAAGCAGCTGCTGATGGTTGGCGGTGTACCGCGATATTACCAGTTGGCGGCGTGTTTTCGCGATGAAGATCCGCGGGCCGATCGACTGTACGGTGAGTTTTATCAGCTGGATCTGGAGATGAGCTTCGTTGAAGACGGCGAGGAAGTTCGCCGTGAGGTCGAACCGTTGATGCGACAGCTCGCGACCGATTTTGCGGGCAAGGAATTACTGGATTTGAGCGGTCTCGCGGTCGGTGACGGCAGTCCAATTCCGCGCATTTCCTACCGCGACGCCATGGAGACCTATGGCTCGGATAAGCCAGATTTGCGCTTTGGCATGGAGCTGATTGAGTTGACCGATGTATTCGCCAACACTGAATTTGGCGTGTTCAAAAACGCTGAGTGCATCAAGGCGATTTGCGTCAAGAATGGCGCCAGCCTCAGTCGTAAGCAAATCGACCAATTCACCGACATTGCTAAAAGTGAGGGGGCGGGCGGTTTAGCTTACATCACTTACCAAGATGGCGAGGCAAAATCACCAATTGCCAAGTTCTTGAGCGAAATAGAACTAGCTTCAATCCAACAAAAAACTGGCGCAGTTGATGGCGACGCAGTCTTCTTTGGCGCCGACACTCGCCTAGTCGTCAACGCCGTGCTTGGTCGTCTGCGAAACGAATTTGCCGCTCACTTCAACCTGAAAAAATCGGATGAGGTAGCCTTGGCTTGGATTATCGATTTTCCGTTCTATGAATGGGACGACCACGGCAAGAAGCTTGATTTTGGACACAACCCATTCGGTATGCCAAAGGGCGGTCTGCAAGCGCTGGAGTCAGTTACTACTGACACTGACAAGCTCGCTATCGTTGCCGATCAATTCGACATGGTGATGAACGGCTACGAAATTTGCTCCGGCGGCGTGCGAAACCACAACCCGGCGGTGCTATACAAAGTGTTTGACCTACTTGGCTTTAGCGAAAGCTACGTCGAGGAAAAGTTTGGCGCCATGCTAAACGCCTTCAAATACGGCGCGCCGCCGCACGCTGGCTGTGCCTTTGGTGTCGACCGCATCCTCATGGAGCTCATTGACGAAACAAATGTTCGCGAGACTTTAGCTTTTCCAAAGAACGGCTCGGGCGTTGACATGATGATGGATTCGCCGTCAAAGGTTGATCCAGCGCAGCTAAAGGAATTGGGATTATGATCGCAATGTATGATCGACACGAAGTTAGCGTAAAAGTGGCGTTGTATAGCAGCGACGGCAAGCGTGTGCTACTGATGTATTATCCGCACGATGATGGCTTTGGCTTGCCGGGCGGGCATATTGATGCCGGCGAAACGCCTGACGTGGCACTAGAGCGAGAGCTGCGCGAGGAGCTGGGCATCACAATTGATGCGACACCGGCTGATTTCTATATGCGCTATCCGCGAGGTAGTGCCGTCAAAGATCATAAAATTATTCTTGGCTACACGGCCATGGTTGACGGCAACATTGAAATACCGGACCGAGCGTGTGATGGCGGCGAGGAGCGCCCGATTTGGCTCGATCGAGCGGAAATTGAAACTACTGATAAGCTCGCGCCAGGCTATCGGGATTTTGTGCTGAAATGGTGGCCGCAAGAAGCGTAATATTTTAGGAGGTACAAGTAGGCTATGAAATCAATTCCCAAACGAACACTAAAATTCATTGACTCATGGCTAACACTGCGCAGTCAATGGGCGCGCTGGCCGGGATTTACGGTAGCTATAGCCAAAGACGGCGAAGTGGTTTTTCATAAAGCCTACGGTCTGGCAAATATAGAAAATAACGAAAAATTAACAACTGGACACCTTTTTCACGTTGCTTCACAATCGAAAACATTTACTGCCACGGCCGTGATGCAGCTGCGGGAGCGCGGCAAGTTGCGCATCGATGATTTAGTGACAGAGCATCTACCGTGGCTGGCGCAGCATAGCGATCAGCGTTGGCGCGACGTAACCTTGCGTCAATTGTTGAGTCACTCAGCAGGTGTAATTCGCGACGGTCAGGCGTCAGGCTTTTGGCAGTTCCAAGGAGAATTTCCAGATAAAGACGAGTTCAAGCAGCAAATCATGCAATCGCAGCTGGTGTTTGAGCCAAATTCCGAATTCAAGTATTCCAATTTTGGTTTTGGCTTGCTGGGTTTGGTAATTGAGCAAGCTAGCGGCAAATCGTACGCTGATTTTGTGACGGAAAACATTATCGCGCCACTTGATTTGAAACAAACCACCACGGAATATTCGCCAGAACTTCGTATGGCAACTGGCTATAGTAGGTTTGATTTACGCCAGCAGCGCCGCCCATTTCAACATATCACAACTGGCGTATTGCAGCCAGCCACAGGATTTTGCTCAACGGCGCATGACTTGGCGAAATTCTTTGCTGCTCTACAGGTCGGCTCAAGCAAACTATTGAGCGATGCTTCTAAAAGGGAAATGCAGCGCCCATCATGGCAAGTCGCTGACGAAGCAAATGCAGGAAGTTACGGATTAGGCATTGATGTTGTAAAAGCTAAAGACTGTAAGCGGCTCGTCGGTCATAGCGGCGGTTATCCAGGATTTGTCGGCCGTACCTGGTCGCGGACAGACGATGGAATAACCGTTTCGGTGCTGGCGAACGCGTATGATGCAGCGCCAGGGATAGTTGCAAATTCGATATTAGGAATTATTGATCAATTTGGTGACACTCCTGATAAAAACCGTCGAAAGTTTGAAGTGCGATTCGTTAACGATTACGGAGTGTATGAAGTTGTTGATACAGAAAAAGGATTGAGGGGCTTATGGTCTAATGATTGGCAGCCATTCAAAATGGCTGAAGAGCTGGAAATAGTCGATGACGCCACCTTAAAAATTGCGAAGGGTAATCATTTTAGTTATTTTGGCGAGCTGATGAAATATGAGTTTGATGACAAAAATAGACCTTCCGCCATGTACCGCAGCGGCGCTAAGAATTATGTTAGTTTAGACGGCGATGTGAGGATTTAAAAGGATTTTCGTGTCAAACATAGAATACGAAGCAAAAATATATGATGTCGATCCCGCCGATATCATAGAAAAGTTGACAAATCTCGGCGCTAAGGAGGTCGGTAATTACGATTTTTGCCGTTACGTATTTGATACGATTCCAGCTAAGCCAGATCGCTGGGTGCGGTTGCGCTCTGATGGGAAACAGGCGACTTTGACCGTCAAAGAAATAACTGCCGACACCATTGATGGTACTCATGAGTGGGAAGTTGAAGTGTCTGATATGGAAACGACACTGGAAATATTAGCAAAAATCGGTATCAAGCCGCGCGGTTATCAAGAAAACAAACGCCAAGAATACGACCTCGACGGCGTTCAGGTTGTCATCGACCGCTGGCCGAAGTTAAAGCCATATGTCGAAATAGAAGCGAACAGCGTAGCGGAAGTGGTAAAAACGGCAGCGCTGCTTGGCTTTGCTGAGAGCGATTTGATAACGAAAAGCACCTCTGATTTATACCGGAATATCGGTATAGACATCGAGAAACTTGCGGAATTAAAATTTGATAAATAGACTAGTCTGCGAAATAAGTATATGATTAAAACGAAACTACCAACCGATGCTCAAATCAAAAACTTGCACAAAAAATACGCCAAAACTGATGCTGATTTTGCGCTGATTTACACTCACTGTCAGGTGGTTGACGCAATTGCGGCGCAGCTTTTAGATGCTAAGCCAAACTCGCAGATAGACCGTGATTTGCTGCATGTTGCCTGCATGCTTCATGATATCGGTGCGTATGATGTTCTGGAAAACGGCAAATTTGTCGACGGCGTTCGCCACGGCGTGATTGGTGAAAAGATTCTGCGAAATGAAGGTTTTCCCGAACAAATTTGGCGGTTCGCTTCGCACCATACTGGCGTAGGTTTGACCAAGCAGGATGTAATTAACCAAAACTTGTCCATTTCGCCAGCCGACTATACCGCTAACACGCCCGAGGAGCGGCTGCTAATGTACGCCGACAAATTTCATTCCAAAAGCAAACCACCCAAAGAGCCGCCATATTTTTGCACGTTTGAATGGTATTATAATCTGGTGCAAAAATTTGGCAGCGACAAACAAGCTAAATTTCAGGCGCTAGCAGACGAGTTTGGCAAACTGGATATTGCGCTTGTCGCCAGTAAATTTGGTTTTAGTATCAAAGATGTAAATTAGTGCCAGGCTGGTGCAAGTGACTTGCAGGTTATAAATTAGCAGCCTAATACGCAGACTTGACCGTTTGGGAATATTTCGCCATAATAATACGTAATGAAAAGAAGCCTTATTATATTGTGTGCGTTAGTCTATGTCGCTTGTGCTCCAACGGTTAGCGCCGAAGGTCCAACTATGACTCTATTGACTGAGCGGCAGCTTAATTTGGTGCGCAGTAATTGTGCGACGACTAAAACTGTTTTAGAGCGTATTCGTGCTAACGACGCTTTGGTGCGCATCAACCTCGGCCGCGAATATGATGCAATTTCTACCAAACTGATGGCGCCGATGAATAGCCGTATTGCTCTTAATAAACTCAATGGTATCGACTTGACCAAAACAACCGTCGATTTCGACCATCAAATCGGACAATTTCGCAACTCTTATCAGCGTTACGAGCAGATAATGTCGCATATAGCCCAGACGGATTGCCAAGATAAGCCGGCAGACTTTTATATGGATATTGAACGAGCGCGTTATTATCGCGGTGATGTACGAAAAGCAGTAGTCGAACTCGAAAAGCTAATTAAGCAATATAGCTCACAAATCGACAAATTAGATTTGTCAAAAACAGGTTTGAGTAGTCAAGGAGGTAGTAATGACTAGACTTCACGTTTGTGCTCGCCTGAAAAAGCGGGCTGATCATATTTGTCAGCGGTGCGGCTTTGCGGCTATGCTGGTCTGTGTAATTATAATATCGCTCGTCATGGTGGCGGTAGCTTTAGAGATGTATAACACTAGCGGTGCAGCACAAGTCGATTTGAGCCGCCCGGGTTTTAGCTCTGTGCAGAAACAGGCTGGCGCTAGCGAAGAAACTGAAAAGGGTTTCTCGGCACAAGGGGAGATTGATCAAAAAACTATCAAAGATTTTAAAAATGTATACGACAAACACGCCAAACGTGCGGCTGCATCGACCAGTTTTGGTGGCGAGGCGCTATCAGATAGTTCAATTCAAGTCTTTAATGAACGTTCATCGGGAACAACGTCAAGCGGAGAGGCTTCAAACTAGTGAGCGAACTGCTCAATCCTGACGATTTTGTTATTGTTCGCAAGCGCAAAAAATACAAATTTGCCAAGTTTCATAACGCCGAGAATTGCTTTGAGCTTGACGAATGGCGCGATTTTTACCGGCAGCGCCAGCCGGGCGTCTCCAGGCTGGAGGTTGGTGCTGGCACTGGTTTGTTTAGTGTCGAATTGGCGGCGCGTTATCCAGATAAGTTGTTTGCGGCGATTGACGTTAAGGCTGACCGTTTGCAAAAAGGCGCTTACATTGCTCTAGAGCGAAGCTTAAAAAATGTCTATTTCATCCGGGCGCGCGCCGACCAAATTGGCGATTTGTTCGCTTTGTCAACGTTAGTAAATATTTGGGTGACTTTTCCTGATCCGTTTCCGAAAAAGCGGGCTGCCGGGCGGCGGTTGACCCATCCGTATTTTTTGCGCCGTTACGCGCAATTATTGCAACCTGGCGGCGAGCTGCTTTTCAAGCATGACGACCGCGACTTTTTTTGTTGGAGTTTGGAGCAATTGGTGGCAGAAAAATGGCAAATTGCAGAACTGAGCTTCGACCTGCACGAATCATCTCTGGACGACGAGTACAAAATCATGACGACATACGAGCAGCGATGGCTGAACGAGGGCAAGGCGATTAATTTTGTGAAGGCTACGCGTTGATGCTGTGTTATCGTGCCAGTGGAAGCGGGTTAGCCCTCGCTAGCACCCTGCCAAGCAATGTCAAACAAGCGCGTTTGCACCGAGGCTAGGCTGGCGTTGTCGATGATTACTCCGTGCATAGAGTTATATTTGTCCAGAGTAATAATAGCCATTTTACTGGCATACAATATTGTGTAACAGCCGTCATCTAGTTTTGGTCCGGCTAAGTAGCGGCTATCCGCTAAGCCTGTCGTTATGCGCAGGGGCTTGGCGTAGCGCAAGACGCGTACTCGTAGATTTCGTTTGGCGCGTTCGCGGCTAAAATTCGGAAAGTTGTTGTACAGATAGCGGCTGACGCGCGGCGAAGAAATTACGCGGTACAGGTTAATTTTTTGCAGGCGGCAGGTACTTAATATATCGCGCAAAATATTTGCCAAACCTTCGTCGCCTTCGTAAAATGCCGCCATATGCCGGGTTTCGGCGATTTTGTTTGCGGTTCGCAGGCGGATAATGTATTGATCAAGCTGCTGGCCGGCTACCTGCAAAGCTTGCTGCTTCTCGCGTAAAATTTCTGCCAAGACGGCTGGATCTTCGGCGCGGTAGCGCAGCTGTTTGCCCTGAGTGACGCTGTTGACAAGTCCAGCTGCGCGCAGGCTTTTGATAGATTCATAGACGCTGCCGCGGTTAATATTTGTGGTTTCTGCGATGGCTCGCAGCGAACTATTAGGAATTGCCAGCAGTGCCTCGTATACGCGTTTGTCACGAATAGACAAGCCGATAATTGAAAAATCCATATCTGTAATATAGCATAAAAAACAAAATTGTCATAAAATATCAACCATTTTGTCTGGAATCGGCAGCAGCGGTACGATATGATTTGCTGGTAACGAAAGGAGAATGTTATGGCAAATATTGAAGGAAAACCTTGCGATTGCAAAGGTAAGGCGCGAAACCTTGGGTTGTGTTGCAAGAAAAGCTGTCGGCAATTATATTAAAAGGTGCCAGCAAGATCCAGGATTTCGACAAGAAGTAGAAGACCTGGCTACACGTTTAGATAGATATGGTTCAAACCCAAACCCTCGCGAAAGCAAATAATCAGGTTCACGCCAAATAGCTAGCGGCTAGTAATTACTGTTATAATACATACAAATAGGAGGGGAACATGAATTTTCAAGATTATTCGCAAAAAGCTATTTCAACGCTAACGAGCGATCACGCATACGGCGATATCAGCGCTGATTTGATGGCGCAAATACTAGGTTTGGCTGGCGAGTCGGGCGAGGTGATGGAAAAGTTCAAAAAGCTAATTCGCGACAGGCGGGGCGAACTAACTGCCGATGATCGCGCAGAAATTATCAAAGAATTAGGTGACATATTGTGGTATGTCAATTCGGCGGCGCATTTGCTCGGCTCTAGCTTGGAAGAGGTAGCGCGGCTTAATAACGAAAAGCTAGCCAGCCGCCAGCAGCGCGGCCAACTGCATGGCAGCGGCGATAATCGATAAAATTCTAAATCTTCAGATGCTGCCGCAGCCACTCGTCAATGGTGCCAGCGCCCATGCAGAGGACTAGCTTACCTAACTCGCGGTCAAGCATGATAGACTTCCACAAATCATCGTTGAGGCTGGCAATATGTACTTCGGGGCGGGTGAGGTTTTTGGTCAAGTCTGCGGGCGTCAGTATCGGTAAATCCGGATTCTCGCGCGTCAAATATGTCGGCAGCCAATATACGCTGTCAGCGTAGCGAAAAACTTCGTTTGTGTACATTGATTGAATTTCGTGCTGGCGGACGTTTTGGTGCGGCTGGTAAACAAGAGTTACTTCACGGGATATTTCGTGCGCCATCTGCAGCGTAGCATATATTTCGGCTGGATGGTGGCCATAATCAGAGTACAGCCCAGGCGCCAAGCGTTCAAATCGTCGCTGCGTACCAGGAAAATTCTCGACGGCAACCTTTACGATATCAGGATTACCCAGCTTTAGCCGCTCGCAGGCTTTGGCAACCAGCGTGGCGTTGGCTCGATTATGCCAGCCTGGAATGCGAAAACTTTTAACTTCCTCGTCTTTGAGCACCCAAGATTTATTAACTGGTTCTAAACCGGTAAGAGTGTCCTTCTTCCAGAGAATAGATAGTTCGCTTTGTCCGAGAAATTGTTGGAAAGCTCTGGTATAAGCGGCTTGAGTTGGGTATGTATCTGGATGATCGTAATCAATAGAAGTAATCAGCGAAAGGTATGGGCTGAAATGCAAGAAGTTGCGATCGAATTCATCGCACTCATATATGAAATACTCGCTGTTCGGCGCGTAGTGCCCGCTCGGCCCAAAACTGATAGTGGTGCCAATTGAATAACTGATTGGGACGCCGAGTTGGCGCAGCACCCAAATCATCATACCGGTAGTTGTTGTTTTGCCGTGAGTGCCAGCAATAGCGATCATTTTGAGGTTTTTTTCGCTCATAATATAACGCAGCAGCTCGTCGCGCTTAGCTGTGTAAATGCCTAATTTTTGCGCTCTCACTAGCTCTGGGTGGTCAGCGGGCAAGGCGGCGGTGTAAACGAGCCAGTCGATACGGCGCTGCTTATGGCAGTATTCTAGGTAATCGCCAGACTGGTCATTAGTGACGACAATGCCGCGCTGCATTAATTCGCTAGTTTCTAGACTCGAGTGCGCGTCCGAGCCTTGTACGCTATGTCCGGCGTCATGAGCTAGTTCAGCTAGCGGCCCGATAGCGACGCCACCAATACCAGAGAAATAAATATTCATACTTCTACTATAACGCAATCAAGCTGCTCGTGGTATACTATTAAGTAATGAAGGGCGGGAATAATGGCCGATAAACGCGCGGCGAGGCGAAATCTTCGGCGTCTTGAGCGAGTCAAGACCTGGCAGCTGTTGATTTTGTTTGTGCTGGTGTGTTTTGTAGCGGCAACTTTTTTGCGTATTAATAATGTTGGCATGATACAGCGCCGCAGTGCTGTGGCGACAGCTGACAAATCAGGCAACGAAACACAAATATTTAATCGTCTGCAAGATTTGCAGCGTTACTCAACAACGCATATGAATGCTAGTAGCGGCGTGATTTATTTGCAGCATCAGTATGAACGCGACTCGCAAGCAGCCATCCAGAAAGCTTCAGCGGCGTCGTCCGAGAACGCAAGAGTTCACGCTCAGGCCGAGGCAGTTTGCCATCCGCAATATAGCGGTTGGTCGATGGCTTATATTCAATGCTTTGTTAACGAATTATCAAAATATCCCACCTCTGACAAACTCAAAGACCCAGAATTGCCCAACACCGAACTATACCGCCACGAATATACGTCGCCGCTTTGGACGCCTGATTTTGCTGGCTGGTCAATAGTTTTGGCGGTAGTGATTTTGGTAGTTATAGTACTGCGTTTGATTAGCCTTGTAATATTACACCTATTATTGCGCTATAAATATCGAGCTGCTTGACTGGTACAGCTAGGGGTGTAAAGTGTTGACACTCAATGCAGGTTACGATAAGCTAACAGATGTAAACCAATACTAATAGGAGGTATAAAACAATGGCTTACAAGCACACGAATTCAAAGGGCGTCACTTATTATCTACACAAAACTGAAGTTACACTTCGCGGCGGTAAACCGCAAACCATCTACTTTTTCACTAAGGTAGAGAAAAACGAAAAAGGCGAACCATGCGATTTGCCAGAGGATCGCGTCGTTAAAGAAAACCCGCGCAATGGCTTTCTGACAGTTTCTAAGAAGAAATAAATTTTGCTGTTTTTTAAAACCCTCGGCTTGTCAGCTGAGGGTTTTTGTGGTGGTAAAATGCTTGCGTTTAGATAGTAAGTTTGCTAATCTAGATATGTAAACAAACAGGTGCACAAAATTACCTCCCGATTACCCTAAGGGAGGTTTTTTGATCTCTGTGGTTGATTATGGTGGTGGGGGCGGTTGGGATCGAACCAACGACCAACAGGTTATGAGCCCGCTGCTCTAACCCCTGAGCTACGCCCCCATTGCTGATATTATAGCGTAAAATCATTGTATCGTACAGATTATTTGTTGACTGGCTCGATTTGCTTATGCTACTATGTCAGGTATATAACCCAAGTGAGGTAGGAGTATGAAAATACACAGGAAAAATATCAAATATAAATATCGCCGTATTGGCGTTGGAATAACCGTATTCATTGCGGCATTAAGTTTGGTGCTGATGAATTTGCCGCGAGCTCAGGCGTCGCAGCTCAACAAAAAGTACTCTTTTATTAAAACCAATTACACCGTCCCAACGAGTAATGTCGCGTGGGTAGCGCCGAATGGCAACGATACTTCGGGTAATGGTTCCGAGGGTTCGCCGTACGCTACATTCAAGAAAGCTCTCAGCTCTATTAGTAATGGCGGCACGGTAGTCGCGAAGTCGGGTATTTATCGTGAACCGCATTTTTTCATCTCTGGCGATAATGTGACTATTCAAGCGGCGCCGGGGGCAGAAGTTTGGCTAAAGGGCAGCGATGTCGTAAATTCATGGACTAGTGAAAATGGCATATGGAAAACAACTGGGAATTATCACAACTTCTGTCATGTTTGTACCACAAATGCCAATCCAAGCGTTGAAGGTACCGCGGCCTACCCAGAACAGGTCTTCATTAATGACGAGCCGCTAAAGCAGGTTAAAACTAAAGCAGAGGTAACGCCTGGTAGTAATACTTTTTATGTCGAAGACAACACTCCTACTACACTCAAAACCCCTAACAATAATGCAGACGGCTATAATATTGGCCAGCAAGATGCGATATCTTATTATATTGGCAAGAATCCAGCTAGCGGCGTAACCGAGATATCAGAGCGGGCGCGAGCTTTCACTAGTACTGGCAAAAACGTTTCCGTGAAAGGCATTAACGTTGCTCAGTATTCGCCTGTTCAGGTTTGGGGTTTTCAGGATCCTTACGATCCTGCCGCTGAAAGAGGAGTTTATTCGGGTCCAACCGCAGTAAGTATCAACGGGACTGGCTCGTTGGTTCAGGATATGATTGTCACCCAAAGTGCAAGCCAAGGCCTGTTCTTTAACAAAGCAGAATCGTCGACGGCGCGCAGCGTAAAGGCGATAGATAATGGTGGCTCGGGAGTTGGGGCTAACAAATCTCACAACACAGTATTTACTAACGGTGAATTATATGGCAACAACGCGGAAGGTTTCTTGACGATTGGCTGCGGAGCTTATTGCACGATGGCTGATATTAAAGTTACGCATACACGAAACTTTACATTCCGCAATAATATTGTTGATTATTCTCGCGACACTAAAGCGTATTCTACTGCCGCCAACGCCAATAACGAAGGTATGATTGGCTTTTGGTGCGACGAGGGTTGTGTAGAAACTAAAATCGTTGGCAACTTCTTTACTAATTCTCCGCTTGCTATCATGTATGAAGTTTCTGGTAATGGTATAATTGCCTCTAATATAATCGAAAGTTCCGGTACGGGTATTCGTGTAGCCGGCAGCGATGATGTTAAGGTGTATAACAATACCATATCTCGCACTTATCGGCCAATATACATATTTGAAGACAGTCGTGTTGACGGATGCAATTATTGGAAAGGCGGGTCCTGCGTAGCTAACGAAAGTTGGTCGCAGGGGCTGGGCCTAGATTGGAATACTTCGGGCGTTGAATTGTATAACAACATTATATCTTCGCGGCCGTTAGCTCGAGCAGAGGATCTTTCTGGCGGTAATTATCAACGCGCGTATTCACTGCGTGTTGAAGGAGCTCAGAATGATCAAAATAGACCGTATGTCGATGCCAACGATATGCTCAAAGGGTTTGATTATAATGTATATTACCGTAACGAATCAGACGATATAAATTTGTCGGTGTGGGATTTCAAACAGATTCCTTCAAAGACCGATGCAGTTATAAGCAGAGCTTCTGATATCGCGAATAATCCAAAATTGTCGAACTCGATTGACGGCCGCGATGCGCATTCGCTTGATACTTTTGGCTCGCGAGCAAATAATCCGTATTTCGTGAAAGAAGCAGCAAATAATAACGATTACAAAAAGAGCAATTACAATCTCAAACCAGGTAGCCCAGCTATCAACAAAGGTAAACCGTTATCAAGCGACGTAGCGCAAGCGATTGACCCAACAGGCAAAAATGTTAAAGCTGGCGTACCAGTAAATGCTGGTGCTCTGGTTAACGTGCTGATGGATGCGACGGGCGGGCAGACTCCGCCGACACCTCCAGTAACTGTCAATATTCCTGATGCTGGCCTCAAGGCAGCTATCAATAAAACGCTTGACAGCAATCGTCCGAGCACTCAGGATATCACAGTGGACGAGCTAGCTCAGTTGACGCAACTTACCGTAGACGGCGGTGTCAAAGTCAAAAATCTAACAGGCCTCGAGAAGGCAACTAATTTGCAAGAGCTGAAGATCGACAATAACGAAGTTGCTGATTTGGCGCCTTTGTCATCGTTAGTAAAATTGACCAAGTTGACAATGACAAATAATAAAGTCGCGTCTATCGAACCGTTGGCGCATTTGGCTAACTTAAGCGTACTTTTAGCGTCTGGTAATCCGATTGCTTCGACCAAGCCGCTAGCTAATCTGACGCATTTGACACAAGTAAGTGTCGATAGTAAATCGACAGCGTTTGATATTTCTGATTTTGCCAAGAGTGCGGGCACCTTGACGACATTGCAGTTGTCTGGTGCTGATAATGGTGCACCACAGCTAGCGCATAGCGAAGTTCTAAGGCAACTTACTAAAGTAACGACTCTCCAAGTATCGTCAACTTCGTTAACTGATAACGATCTGAATAGTATTGGCGCGATGACGCAATTAACGTCGCTGCAAGCAGACCGCAGTAATATTAGCGATATGTCGTTTGCGGGCCGCTTAACTAAATTAACTAAGCTTGACGTTTCTAATCAGCGTGTCCGTATGAGTACAAATACAACGCCGTTTACGTCGCCGCTCAAAGATGTATCGGGTACGGCTGTTGCTATAACCAACAGCGCTGATTTGGCTAATGATGGGGCTGGTCGTGTCAAAATTGTCTCGCCAATTTATGATAATAATGCTCATGAGTTGTCGGCAACTTGGACTAAGAATGTTACAGTTGGCGCTGCTACCGCCCAATTCAATGGTCAGCTAACAGTGTCTGCAACGCTGCCAAAAGCTGATAAAGCTCAGCTCCAAGCGCAAATTGATCGCGCGAATAACTCTGCAGATTATATCAAAGCAGATGCGGCGGTAGCCAGTGCACTGTCAGCTGCGAAAAACGTTGTTGCTAAACCAAATCCGACACCTGCCGAAATTAGCCAAGCGACAAACGACCTCAAGCAAGCGCTTGACGCCGCAATAGCTAAAGAAACGGCAGCTCAAGCGGCCGCACGGACAGCGGTTGATAAAGCAAAAAACAGTAAGTCGCCTGCTGATATTCGCGCTGCAGAGGCACTTTTAGCGCACGTTCAGGACACAGCCAAGAAATCAGCGATGCAAGATGAGCTCAACGCCGTCAAACAGGAAATTACCGATGCGCGGACAGCCTTATCGAAATTGATTGACAAGGCGAAGAATACGCCGACGGATGGTCTAGCGGCCGAGACTGTTGCTGCTTTGAATACCGCGATTGCTGCAGCTAAAGCAGTCAATAACGACCAAGAGTCAACTGTGGCGCAGCTCACTGAGGCTAAAACCAAACTGCAATCAGCTCTTGATAACCTCAAAACCGATAAGACAGCGCTAGCCAAAGCTATAGCGGATGCTGACAAAGAGCCGGTTTATATCAAGAACGATTCAGCGGTTAAAACTGCTCTGCAACATGCTAAGAATGTTTATGCTGCGGCTAATCCAACGCCAGCAGAAGTTAACGCAGCTGTCAATAATTTGAAGTCGGCAATTAATGCTGCTAAAAAGAAAGAAACTGATGCTCAAACAGCTGCTGCCAATGCGGTTGCGGCAGCAGAAGGCGCTAAAACGGCGCAGTCGATAACGGCGGCTCAAACTCTCGTTGACGTTGTCCAAGACGCGTCGGTTAAGTCTGCTCTGCAGGTGCGTCTTGACGCTGTATCGCAGCAGCTCAGTAATGCTAAACAAACGCTTGGCACACTTATTACTAAAGCTGAGGCTGTCGATACGACTGGTATGAGTGCTGACACTGTCAATGCGCTAAAGACTAAAATTAAGCAGGCTAAACAAGTCTACAACGATGCTTCAGTGTCAGTAATGCGCCTGCAAGCGGCGGCGTCAGAGTTGCAAGCGGCTCTCGATGCTTTGCGGCCAGACAAGACTACTTTGCGCGACGTGATTGCTCGGGCGGAAGCGCAGCCAGCGTATATCCGAAACGATCCTGCAGTCAAATCTGCTTTGCAGCATGCCAAGAACGTCGAGGCCGCTGCTAGCTCGACGCCAGCTGATATTAGTTCCGCGATACAGCAGCTCAATTCGGCAGTTACTGCTGCTCAGAAGAAAGAAGCTGACGTCCAGGCGGCCGCGCAGGCAGCTGTTGCCGATGCTGAAAGCCAGAAAACTGCTCAGTCTATAGCGCATGCGCGAACACTAGTCGATAAAGTACAGGATCAAGCCGTTAAGACAAACCTTCAGGCGCGCCTAGATGCGATTGTTGTCCAAACCTTTGTCAATAAGCAAACAATTCGCCAAGCAGACAATACCAATATTACGCTGTCTACCTCAGGCGATAAATGCTACAATATCAAAAACGCTACCGCGGTAGGGCAGCCGAAAAATATTCCGACTGGCTATCAGATGCAGGGCTCGGCCAAGTTTACTATCAACTGTGACGGGCACGCGCAGCCAGCGGTTGGGTATACTACCAAAATTACTCTCGAATTATCGCGTATCTACAAAGTTAATCGCCTAAAAGTAATCAAGTACAGTATTAATGGCGCTAATGCTACCGATATTACCGAGAAAGTCGCATTCAAAACATCAGCCGATGGCAAACGCACTATTGTTGAATACTCAATTACCGATGGCGGCTTTGGCGACATGGATAAGACCGCTAACGGCGTTATCGACGATCCGGTTATAATTTATGAGCGGTCGGAGAATACTACGCCAACTAATAGTGGCAATCAACCTGGAGTTCCAGCAAAGAATGGCAAGGTTGCCGCTAACAGCGGACGCTTATCTGAAACTGGCGATAGCCTATACGGTTATATTATCGGCGCTGGCGTGCTGGTGCTAGGCGGCGCTGCCGGCGTATACGCTATCATCCGTCGTCGCCAATAAGAGTCGTTTTATCTCGCTATCTCGATTACCGCTCATGGTTTATAATAGTTGATAGATGAAACTTGTTGAAAGATTACGCCAACAACTGCATTATATCTGGTTCAATTACGCGAACTTTAATGGATTGGTGCTGTTGTTGGCGATTATCATTGCGATTAGCTGGGTGATGGGTACAATGTCGACGATCCAGACAAACTTTAGCGCCCAACGAGCGCTTGACGAAAAAAAACAACAATTACGGCTGGCGCAGCTAGAAGTAGAGACGCTGAAATACGAACAAAATTATTATAAGAGCGATGAATATAAAGAGCTAGAAGCGCGCAGTAAGTTAGGTCTGGCAGATCCTGGCGAGAAACAGCTAATACTGCCAGAGAATAGCGCTGCAGTGAAATCTCTTGACGGCCAGGACGATAACTCATCTTATGTTAAAACAGCTCCACGCAACAATACGCCTGCCGTGCACAAGTCAAACTTCCAGCAATGGATTGATTTTCTGACTGGCAAAACTGCTGCTTCGCGCTTGCATAAGTGATGTGTGGTTTGCTATAATAGTACCCATATCGCGGGGTGGAGCAGCCTGGTCAGCTCGCTTGGCTCATAACCAAGAAGTCGCTGGTTCAAATCCAGCCCCCGCTACCAAGAAAAAAGCTCAACTTCTAGTTGATCTTTTTTCTTGGTTAACTGACTGCTTTAAGCTAATTTGCTAGCAGCAACCCGAATAGCTTCGCTCCAGCTCAAGAAAACGTGCGGCGTGTCTGCTAAGTCTTTAGCGGTTAGGCCGTGCCGCACAGCTAGGGCGATTTCGTGGATACTATCGCTAGCATTCGGCGCGACAATAGTACCGCCGGCTATAACGCCTTTCTTGTCGCATACTAGTTTGACGAAGCCGTCGCGGAAATCGCTGGTATTTGAGCGGCCGATGATTGATAGCGGTGCCATGGCTTTGTTGATTTTGAGGTCGCGTTTGATACAATCGTCTTCGGTCAAACCAACAGATGACACTTCTGGGAAGGTGAAGGTTGTCCGCGGCGTAGCAGTATAATCTGGCGCGATTTGATTCTTTGAAAAAAGGTTATGAGCAGCAATCCGCGATTCTAGCAGTGCAGTATGCGTGTGCTCAGAGTTGCCGATAATATCCCCAGCTGCATAAATGTGGCGAGCGCTTGTCTGTAAATATTCGTTAACATGGATGCCGGTTGGGTCGTATTGGACGCTGGCGTTCTCTAGTCCTAAATCAAGGTTTGGCCGACGTCCAGTTGCCACCAAGATATCCTCGACGCGTACCGACTTTTCGACACCGCCGCGCAGGAATGATACGCGGTAGCCGAGTCCGTCTTTGACTGCTGCGACCGTTCGTGTTTGCGTCAATGACGTAATGCCTTTATGCTTCTTGAGGTAGGCTTCTAGCAGCTCGCCAACTTCTTCGTCTTCTTTTGGTAAAATGCGGGCAGCGATATCAGTCAAATAAACCCTAGTACCGAAAGTAGCCATCAATTGCGCTATCTCGACGCCAACGCTGCCAGCACCTATGATGTAAAGGCTCTTCGGTGGACGCATCGACTCTAAAATGGTGCGCGCTGTCAAAAATGGGATTTCGTCTAATCCTGGTACTTCTGGTGCTACCCAGTGCGAACCCGTAGCGACTAGGAATCTTTCGGCGCTAATGTGCTTGCGTCGAACGGAAATTTCATTGGGCGACAGAAAGTGGGCATGTCCAGTATAGGTAGTAATGCCTTGGTTTTCGTAAAATTTGCGATTACCAGCAGCCCCAGTTCGCTTAACGGCGAGGTCTTTCCAAGCGCGAATACTCGGATAATTGTAGCCAAGAGTGTTAGAGCGTAAGCCGAACTTGGCACCGTGACGTGCTTGATCATAGAGGTGTGCGACGTGTAGTAAAGCATTGGTTGGTACGTCACTCCAGTTAGGCGAATCGCCGCCAAAGGTATCTTCCTCGATAATCGCTACACGCGCGCCATTGCGAGCGGCGATAGTGGCAGCGGCTGATCCGCCAGCTCCGCTACCGATAACTATTAAATCGTAATCAAATTTATTGTGTCTTTTCGCCATTCATGTCTCCTACATCATTTTTTTGTGGTGTTTATATAAATATGCTGCGTCAGGATGATTATGCTCTAGAAATCGTCCAGCTTGCGCGCGAATATCGGTGGTGGTGATATCTGATTTTTGGCCGCTCCAAGCTTCGACCTCGCGAGCAGCTTGATCGGCTAAATTGCGGGCTAACCCTTCGGGGCTTTTAGCACTAAGGCAGGCGGCGTACAGGCTAGCGCGCAGCTTTTTGGCATCGAAATCTTCTGGCGGGCGTTTGCCTCGTTTGAAAACGGTAACTTTCATACAGCATTCACCTGAATGATTAAGTCGGAAACAGTATTAACATATATATAAAAGCCAAGGATAATCAAACCCAGCCCGGCAGCGAATTGTAAAAAGTATTTGTTTTGTTCGCGCCAGCGCTGGATGCGGCTCAGTTGGCGCCCGCTGCCAATCAATAGGGCGACGATGAGCAGCCCGAGCGAAGCAGCTAGCGTATAACCTGCTGCGCCAACGATTTGCCAAATCGGCGGCAGCCCGATGATAGCGCAGGCTGCGGTAATGATTGGCACGATAGTGAATAGTAGTTCCGCGACAACACTAGTCAACCCTAGGCTAAACGCTTCGGCGGTAAGGCTGGCTTTGGCGGTGCGTTTACGCAAGAATCGGGCAAAACTGCGTGAAATCCACAATTCGGTACCTTCGGTTTTACGATAGTAAAAAAGGATAACTGCCAAGCCAACGATCATCAGACCGGCAGTCAAAGTGATCCACAACAAATTACTGTGCGGCGCGAATACACCGATAGCATAGCTAGCGAAACTAACACATAAAAGCGTCATAGTGAAGGCGCCAGCTACAAAGCTAAATAGCAGCCGTAACGTGCGCCGAGCGGCCAGTTTGCGTCCTAAGGCATGCCCCGATAAAGACGTAGCCATACTAACGCTTAACTGAAAACTGGCGTGGATAAGTCCTGCCAGGGCGATGATGCTAACAGCGATGAGAGTATTCATGTTTGTCTTGATAATCCTTATCTTATTTATACCATAAGCGGTATGGCGAAGTCAAAAGATTTTGTAAAAAGCTATTGCTTTTTTGGCAAGTTTGTGTTATACTAAAAGTATAAGTAATTAACTTATACAAAAAGGAAAAATAAAAATGGAAGTCACCGAATCAAATAACTCATTACATAACGAGAATGCTACCTGGAATCGGCCGCGTACAACGGTAGAGCTGCGTGAATTTATTAATCGCCGCAATGATTTGCTAGACGTTGAGGATTTTGCGTTTTAGCGGCAGTTTAAGCGCAAAGAAAAATCCCCGCGGCAAAGGCGGGGAGCTTTCTTTGGTAGCACTGACTGGGATCGAACCAGTGACCTTAGGCTTATGAGTCCTACGCTCTAACCAACTGAGCTACAGTGCCGCAAGAGTAAAGCACTGTAGATTATAGCAGATAACAGTAATCGGTGGCAAGCTAGGTTTTTTAAGGATAATTTAATGAAGCTGGCGGACAATATGCTTCGAGAAATATTTCCCGTACTTCTCTAGTGAGCCGCCCTTCTGTGTCAAGGGCGGTTTGCTATTCTGTGCTATAATTTTGCCGTGAATGATGAGCTAGAATTGAATGAACGAGTAGAAGTTATTGCGACTTTTGGCAGTGGTTTAGAATTGTGCGTACCGCGGCGGTTTAGACGTCCGAATGGGCGTGAGATTGAAGTAAGCGAGCTAGGTTTGCGGCATCCAGTAGCTAAAGGACGGCGAACGATGCATATTTTTGATGTGACGGACGGGCAAGCTGATTATCGGCTGGAATTCGATAGCGAGCGGTTGACTTGGCGATTGACGCGCGAGGCGGAGCATGGCTGAATCAGCTAGCCAAAGAAAGCAATCCTTCTCGAATGGCTTAAATTTAGGACATAATCAAACATTACCGCTGATTATGCATATAGATCTCAATAGTTGTTTTGCGACCATTGAACAGCAGTCGCGGCCGCTGCTGCGCGGGCGGCCAGTGGCGGTAGTTAATCGTTTGGTCGATAACACTTCGGTTATCACTGTGAGCTATGAAGCGAAGGCTTACGGTGTTAAGGCTGGTATGAAATACCGCCAAGCTAAACGCCTGTGTCCCGAGCTAGTAGCGCTCGACAGCGATCCGCCGAAATATCGCTGGGTATATCGGCAGCTACTGCGAATTATGAATAGTTACAGTCCTTCGGTGGTAATGAAAAGCATTGATGAAGGTGTAATTGATTTTGCAGTAGCGCCTGAATCTATGCGGTCGCGCGGTTTAGAAGCCATCGGCAAAGAGATAAAGCAGCGGTTGTGCACCGAAGTAGGCTCGTACATGCGTTGTAATATCGGTATCAGCACTAACCGTTTCTGGGCCAAGATGGCGGCTAGCTTGCATAAACCTGACGGGCTTGATGTCGTGACGGTGCAAAATGTACAAACGGTGTTATCCAACTTAACTTTACGCGATCTAACGGGAATTGCGCGGCACAACGAGCAGCGGCTGAACGCGGTGGGTATTTTTACGCCGTTGCAAATGTATGAATCGTCGCCAGAGGCGCTTCATACTGCTTTTCATAGTATTAATGGTGAAAAATGGTATCAACGTCTACATGGCTGGGAAGTCGATGATTTGATAAGCGACGTTAAAACATGCGGCCGCCAATACGTACTAGAGGAGCGCAATATGCCGCGGCAACAAATAGCCGCTCGATTACATAATTTAGTCGAGGCGGTTGGACAAAAATTGCGTTCGCAGCGCAAGTCGGCGCGCGGCGTCGGTATTTATGTGCGAATGGCGGGCGTGGGTAGCGACTCAAAGCTATCGTCGAATAATGGACGCTGGGGTCGCGCGGGTAATTACTGGCAGCGTAAATATTTAGCGCCGCTGCCAATGTTTAGCGATGCTGCGTTATGGCGCGCGGCTGAAGGATTATTCCGCCAAGCGCCAGTTGGCGATATGCGTGAAATTGGCGTCTATTGTTACAATTTGCATAACAGTATTAGCGATCAATTGAGCTTGTTCGGCGATGAATTAGCGCGCGAGCAGCAAATTACTTGGGCGGTTGACGAGATTAATCAGCGGTACGGCGCTCGGACTATTCACGCTGCTAGTACGCTTAATACCGAGGCGGTTCGCACCAAGATTCCGTTTGGTAGTACGCGCTATTTATAAAAATGTATCACTGCATATAGTATCAATTAATACTAGCGTCCTGATGGATTATAATAAAGGTAATATGACGTACCTAGTGGCAGTTTCTGGCGGCGTGGATAGCGTCTGTTTATTGGATATGCTAAGCCGGTCGGAACATCGGCTAATTGTAGCGCATGTCGAACATGGAATCCGCGGCGAGGCTTCGCGCGCTGATGCACGGTTTGTGGCAGCGTTGGCGCAGAAATATAATCTACCGTTCGTTTCGACGGCGCTTAATCTCGGGCCGAATGCTAGCGAAGAATTAGCGCGCCAGAAGCGGTATGACTTTTTGCTAACACAGGCGCAGAAGTTTGGCGCGGTGCTGGTTACGGCGCATCATGCTGAAGATGTTGCCGAAACAATTGCTATCAATATTGAGCGAGGTACGGGATGGCGCGGGTTAGCTGTGTTAGCGCGCACAGGAGTTAAACGTCCGCTGATTTCTTTTACCAAGACGCAATTGTACGATTATGCGCTGCAGCATCGCTTGGAGTGGGTTGAGGACGCAACGAACGCAAGCGGTCTTTATCAACGCAATCGTGTCAGAAAAGCACTAAAAAGTGTTATTAGTCAACGCACAGTTGTAAGACTATTGCAGTTACGTGCTAGACAACTAGCTTTACGGAAAGATATTGAACGCGAAACTGAGCGGATCACGCTGCGCAATAGTGGTTCGCGGTATTTTTTGTCGCAGATTGATGATGATGTAGCGTTAGAGCTGTTAGCGAGCGATATTGCCAGGCAAACTGGCGGACTGCGCCCGACTCGGCCGCGTACTCAACGGGCTTTGTTGGCTATCAAGACGGCGCGGCCGGGCGCTAAAATTGATGTCGGCGATGGCGTGCAATTAGAAATTGCCTCTCGAACTTACTGCGCGAAGGTGGTATAATTACAGAGATATTCTGAATTTGATTATAAAACCACGAAAGGATACATATTTCAATGCCTAAACCTCGTAAACAAAAGGTGAGTAATAAAGTTCGGCTCGGTTTATTCTGGGCAATTATCGTTTTGATTGGACTGTCGCTATATGCGGCATTTATGCCGGCTAAGCCGCTCCAGGAAGTACCAATCGCTCAGGTGATTCGAGACGCCAACGAAGGCAAAGTAGCCAAGATCGAAGGCCAAGGCGGCGACCTTCAGGTGACCATGAAGGGCGAGAATAAGCCGTCTAAGCGGACATACTTAGGCGGCGGGGTTTCGTCGCTACTGAAAGACAATATACTTAACGAAAAAGGCCGTGCAGTTGTTTCGGATAGCGCGCCAGTTGATAATTCTGTGATGCTGACTTTGATGACGGTGGTTTTGCCAGTGTTGCTGATCGGCGCGCTGTTTGTTTTTATGATGCGGCAAGCTCAGGGCCAGAATAGCCAGGCGATGAGTTTTGGTAAAAGTAAGGCTAGGTTATACGGCCTCGACAAAGAGCGGGTGGTATTTGACGATATTGCTGGCAATGATAATGCTAAACAGGATTTGCAAGAGGTCGTTGACTTTCTCAAGCATCCGAAAAAATATCAAAGTCTCGGTGCTAAAATCCCGAAGGGCGTGCTGCTAGTTGGCGATCCAGGTACTGGCAAGACGATGCTAGCGCGAGCAGTAGCTGGCGAGGCGGACGTGCCTTTCTTCTCGATTTCTGGTTCAGAGTTTGTTGAAATGTTTGTCGGTGTTGGTGCCAGCCGTGTGCGCGACCTTTTCCAGAAGGCTAAGAAAAACGCGCCGGCGATTGTTTTTATCGATGAGATTGACGCCGTCGGGCGCAAACGCGGCAGCGGTATGGGCGGCGGTCATGACGAGCGCGAGCAGACACTGAACCAAATTTTGGTAGAGATGGACGGTTTCGAAGCGGACACCAATGTGATTGTAATCGCGGCGACCAACCGGGCTGACGTGCTTGATCCGGCACTGCTCAGGCCAGGCCGCTTTGACCGGCACGTGACGATTAGTTTGCCGGAGCGCAAAGATCGCGAAGCTATTTTGAAAGTTCATTTCAAAAATAAGCCGACTGACGACACGGTTGATCTTGATAAATTAGCAGCCAAGACGGCTGGTTCCAGCGGTGCCGATTTGGCGAATATTGCCAACGAGGCGGCAATTATTGCAGCGCGGCGCAACTCCAAGAAAGTGTCGAATGACGACCTGACTGAAGCTTTTGAAAAAGTGGCTATCGGCCCGGAGCGTAAAGCTAAAGTAATGAACGACCATGAAAAGGAATTAACTGCTTATCACGAAGCTGGCCATGCTATTGTTGGTCATGTTTTGCCAGATAGCGATCCAGTACACAAAATCACTATAATTCCGCGCGGCGGTACGGGCGGCGTGACGTGGTTCTTGCCTCCAGAAGACAGAAGTTACACTAATGTTTACGAGTTCAAAGATATTCTAGCGCGAGCGCTGGGCGGCCGGATTGCCGAGAAGCTGATTTACGGTGATGATGGTATCACTACTGGCGCTGGCAGTGATTTGCGCCACGCCGCTAAAGTTGCCCGCAATATGATAGTTGAACAAGGCATGGGCTCGAAACTGCGCGACCAAGTCTTCCACGAGGACAATGGCGGCATGGTTTTTGACAAAATTAGCCACGACCGGCCATATTCAGAGGCGACAGCACAAGAGATCGACAACGAGGTTGAGGCGCTAATCAAGGAAGCGTCGGCTCGTGCCGAGACAATACTCAGCAAGAATCGGGCAGTGCTTGAAAAGCTCAAGGATGCTTTGCTCAAAAACGAAACTCTCGAAGAAGAAGACGCCGCTAAATACATGAAGGATGCGGTGCTGCCAAAGGAAGTAAAACTACACGCATAGACTATGGCGGGGCGAGGAAGTCGAGTACGGTCGGTTGTTGCGAAAGCGAATAGCAAATTGTCAGTACAGTGGGCGGCAATTCTGCTGTCTGGATCGACAATGCTGTCAAGCTTGCTGGGGATTTACCGCGATCGTTTAATTAATGGCATGTACCTAGACACTTATAAAGTGGGTGCTGATGCTTATGTAGCGGCGTTTACCGTGCCGGATTTTATGTATTTCCTGCTAGTGTCGGGCGCTTTGAGCGTATCGTTTATCCCAGTGTTTAATCAGCGTTTGGCGAGCGGCAATAAGCGATCGGCGTGGGAGCTGAGTTCAAGCTTGCTGAATCTCTTTGCGGTATTGACGTTAATCACTAGCGTGCTAATTATCATCTTTGCCGACCCGCTGGTGCGCTATGTTGTTGGCCCGGGCTTTGGCGAACAAGGACATGCTTTGGCGGTGAGTATGATGCGTATAATTGCCGTCAATCCGTTTTTGTTTGCGATTGCGACGGTAGTATCGAGTATGCAGCAGGCAATCGGCCGGTTTACTTTTTTGGCGCTTGCACCGACCATCTATAATCTAGGTATCGTCGTCGGTGCCAAATATTTTACTAATGGCATTAATATTTTTGGCTGGCAGATATTTGAAGGCGGCATTATGGGCGTGGCGCTTGGCGTGGTGCTAGGGGCAATTCTGCAGCTAGTGGTTAGTTCAATTGGTCTGGTCGGCGTAAACTTTGACTATCGCCCGGTGATTTCTTGGCGCAACAAAGGTTTTCGCCAAGTCTTGAAACTTCTACCACCGCGCTCAATTGATCAAGGAATTGATTATTTTAATGGAATTGTTGAAATTAATCTAGCGTCACGGATGGGCGACGGAATTATGCGTGTTTACCAGCAGGCGTCAAGCTTGAGTTTGATGCCGGTAAATCTAGTCGGCGTAGCTATTAGCAATGCGGCTTTTCCGCGGATGACTGAACGGCTAGCGGAAGGGCGAGTTGATCTCTTCAAGAAAGAGCTGCGCTCGGTTTTCCGCTGGATTGTCTGGTTGGCCTTGCCGATTGCTGTGATTACTTTCTTTGCGCGTGGTTATGTGGTGGCATTCATCAAGAACGGCGGGCAGCCGGCGATTGCTAGTGTTCTCGGCGCGTTGGTGATATCGATATTCTTCCGGACGCTTTATCACATCATGGCGCGAACGTTCTACGCGCAGCAAGACACGCGAACGCCTCTGTATATTTCGATAGCGACGATATCGTTGAATATTGTATTGGCAATAATTTTCACGCAGCTGTTCGGCTGGGGAGTGTTTGGTTTGGCTTGGGCGCAATCGATTGTCTCGGTGGTAGAGATTGCGATTTTGCTGACTATATTGCACGTACGTACGCCAGGTATTTTTAATCGCAAGACACTACGCAGTATTATTACTATGATGATTGCCAGTGCAATTATGGGCGTGGTGACTTATTTTGTAGTACAGATGTTACAGCTGCAGTCGCGTGATATGAATTTTATGGCGGTTTTCCCGAAGTTTACTGTTATTGTGGTGGTGAGTTTTGCGGTATACATAGCTTTAAGCAAAGTATTTAAGCTTGAAGAGGCGGATCCGATTGTTGCGAAACTACGACAGCTGCTATTCGGCAGAGTGAGGCGTTAGGGTGGAACGTATCCGCAATTTTTGCATTATCGCCCATATTGATCACGGCAAATCGACGCTGGCGGATCGGATGATGGAGATGACGGGGACGGTGGAGAAGCGCGAGATGAAGTCGCAGCTGCTTGATAGTATGGATTTGGAGCGCGAGAAGGGGATCACAATTAAGCTCGCGCCAGTGCGGATGAGATATGAATATCAGGAGGTGAAAGTGAGTGGCACATCACCGCTCCCATCGTCGAAGACTCTTGCAGAGTCTTCACGTCGGTCGCTAGACGCGGGTCCTGCCAGTCGATCCGCCTCTTCTTCTGAAAAATCAGAGATTTCTTCAGAAGCGGGCGCTACCTCATCGACTGCCACCCGCTTAGCGCAGTCTGGTTCTCGGGCTTGTGCAGGTGTTGGAGTGAATGGGCTGACTCAGCCAACTGTCTACGACCTCAACCTCATCGACACGCCCGGCCACGTTGATTTTAGCTATGAAGTTAGCCGCTCGTTGCAGGCTTGCGAGGGTGCGGTGTTGGTGGTTGATGCCAGTCAAGGCATTCAGGCGCAGACGCTGGCGAATGTTTACTTGGCGATGGAGCAAGACCTCACGATTATCCCGGTGCTGAACAAGGTTGATTTGCCGGCTGCTGATGTGCCGCGCGTGTCCAAGCAAGTGATGAATCTGCTGGGCTGCGATGAAAGCAAAATTATTCATATTTCTGCTAAAACGGGGCAGAACGTCGACCAAGTTTTGGAGGCGATTGTTGAGCGAATTCCGGCACCGACTGGCCAGCCAGACGACCCGACGCGGGCGCTGATTTTTGATAGTTATTATGATGATTACCGCGGGGTGATTTTGTACGTGCGAGTGGTGGATGGGCAAATCAAAAAAGGTGAAGCGATTCGCATGATGGCGACTGGTGCTAATGGGCTGGCACTGGAAGTTGGTCATCTCAGTCCCGGCATGATTGCCGATCCGTCGCTGGACACCGGTGAAATTGGCTACATCGTCACCAACTTGAAAACCACGCGTGAAGCGCGGGTGGGTGATACGGTGACGTTGAAAAAGTATATAAGTTAGCTCTGTATATTCTAGTTGTATGACAGCTGGTGTATAATATTATACGCGTTAGGCTTTGATGTACTAATCTGCCCACTAGCTAAATTTAGGAGAGCTCACCAGGATGAAAATCCCTAAAAATATTGACGATTTGTCTACTGATTTGTGTTCAGCTGTTGCGTCTATAGATTCTATGTTTGATGAAGTTTTTCTGGTTGGTGGTGCTGTTCGGGATAGTATATTGGGCGTTGAGTCCCATGACATAGACTTTGCAGTCCCCCTTAAGGCCGATGAAGTGTACGAGATATTGAGCAAAAGCTCACTGTTCAAGGTGCGAGATGAGGCCAGGAGATATGGGACCATTGGTGCTAGTATTGGTACTTTTGATGTTCAAATTACTTCCTACCGGGCTGAAAGATATATCAGGGGGTCTAGAAAACCTCTTGTAAGCGGCGCGGTAGATATAGATAGCGATCTGTCCCGGCGTGATTTTACTATCAATGCTATTGCTTTATCTAGAAATGAGTTGGTGGATCCCTATGATGGTGTGCGGGATATCAAAGAGAAGGTTATACGAACTGTTGGTATTCCAGAAAGGAAATTTCAGGAAGATCCAATAAGAATCTTGCGTGCTTTTCGGTTTGTTAGTACTCTCGGTTTTAATATTGAAACCAAAACTCTTGAAGCTGCTCAGCTTCAACGGGACAGCATTACTATAGTTTCCAAAGAGAGAGTTGGCATGGAGCTTCAAAAGATAATGACAGGTAAATATTGGGCCGATGCTCTGAACGAGATGACAGAGATTGGAGTGACTAATATTGTATTAAATCGTCTGAATATCCCGTATAGGGTTGGACCCGGTGATATAATGTACGAATTCGAAAGATATTCTACGGATAAACTTGAGGAAATGCCATTGGCTAATCGCTGGATGTATCTGATACGCGCAATCTCCTATGCTGCTAAATCAAGCGGTGTAGTTTCTGTCTCACAGAATTCAATTGCTGCGGCACTAGCTGGCGCAGCACAGCTAAGCAAGGCTCTTAAAAGGCAGATATCGGATGTCGTTGAGTCTCCTGAAGGCGTGACCTCCGGACCGACGAAGGCTAGTGAGGACAAAGAGCGTTTATCTGCGATGAAACTTAACTATCAAAAGCTCAAGGCGGCTGGGGATAAACGATGGATGATAGAGGCTGCAAAGTATTTTACCCAAAGAGGCCGTCAGGAAATTCAGGCAGGTAATTTTACAAGCGCAGAGAAGTATCTACGCAAAGCAGTCTCTATTACAGAGGAAAATTACGATTTTGTTATCAGCTGGCAGGATAAAGAAAAGAAAGCTCGGGTATTGCGTGAGATGAAGAGTTATTATATCTCGAGATTAAGATATCTTTTCATCGCTATAATTCTCGCATCGAAGCTACGCCAGAAATGTGATACCCTTGACGCATTGCGCAAACAAGCTAAAAAGACTATTCCGTGCAAGTACATTAAGGAATGTGATCTTGATGCAGCGTTAGATAGAGCAATAGTTCATGTTTATAAGATGAATCCAAGGTATATGGATGTTGAGCAGTTCGATACATTTCTTAAATCATCAGTTAGCTTTTCGGAAGAGGATAGGGTACGGATGTTGCGTGAATATATCTCAGAGAAGCTGCGGGACAAGTCGCTTGCCGCTAAAGATAGGATGCTACTATATAAGGCTAAGATGGATATTGCGCGCGAGAGCCTTAAGCCTGGCAAGACTTTGGGACTAGAATATTACGATCCCTACGTAGATTATATGTATAATAGGATGATTTCGACCAGTGACCTTAAGCAATTCGGGTCTTTATTCGATGAGTTTCTTGAAGAGACAAAAACATACAAAGAACTCATGGATTCACAGGGAAGCTCCATTGAGGGGGAGAGGAATATATATCTTACGGCCGCCTCTTCGCACATTGCCGCCTTGTCTCTTGCTAAGGCGCTAGATGATAGGATAGCCCTCACTCAGGAGGCGGTTAAATATTATAAATTGGCAGGGAGTCGCCTTAATTCGAGCAGATATACTGTATTGCTGGATTGGTTTTTATTTGCTAAATATTTGCTTGATATAGAATTTTCTGAGGACGTTGATCAGTTATTGCTTGGACGACTAAAGACTGCGCGGAGAAGTCTATCTTATGTCGATGGTGACGAGGAATTCTTGAAGAGTCAGAGGAGTATCGTTGTTGAGAAGCGGGACATGCTAAAAGATGCGCTGTCTTTTGTAGGGTCTCTTATGGGCAGTATAGTTATTGATGTCCCAGTTAAGAGTAGTGACGTTACAGCTCTCCAAACTCTTTTAGCGAGTAATACGATCGACAAGAGTGATGCGTTTAAATTGTATAAAAATATCATATCAAAAGCAGAGAATCAGAGGATAGAGTACTCGCCTCTTGATCAGGAGGACCGTGAGATGGAGCGCCGCCGTAATAATGAACTTGCCGAACTTCTTACCGGTGAATCAGAGACAATGGAGTATAAATCTAGCTGGAGATTTGATGTAAATCGATATCGCAAGACAAAGCAGAAAGAAAAGTCCGAGGAGGTTACGAAGAGTGTCATTAAGAATATAGCTGGTTTCATGAACAAAAGAGGGGGCATTATATTGCTTGGCGTCGATGATGATATTTCTGTGGTTGGACTGGAGAGCACTGATCTGTTACTGGACTCTAATCGTGACCCGCGTAAAGGTCTTGATAATCTCCAGTTGCACATGCGTGAAGATATAGAAAGCGCTCTAGGTCAGGAGGTGTATAACCGCTTGCAGTTCGACATGCTCAAATATGGCAAGGGTTGCACGGTTATTAAGATTACCGTTCCCGAGACACCGTTAGATCAACCGTGTTTATATAAAGACAAAAATGGTAACGAGTCATATTATGTACGTACTGGGACGACATGCGAGAAGAGTAGCATAAAGCTAGCTTTTGCCAGGATCTCGTCACAGTGATGTAAGGGCGTTCCGTATCTGATATAATTGAGTTAGTGAATATCACCGTCCAACCACTTCCTGGCTACAAAGAAGTCAAGCCCTTCGTCTACGCGGGGTTTTTCCCGGTGTCTAACGAAGATTACAATGATCTGAAAGAGGCTATTGAAAAGCTGAGTCTGAGCGATTCGGCGCTGCAGTTTGAGCCGGAGAATTCGCCAGTGCTGGGCTATGGTGTGCGGATTGGTTTCCTCGGTTTATTACACATGGACATCATTCGTGAGCGGCTGGAACGTGAGTATAATCTGGACCTCATCGTCACCAATCCGAGCACGGATTATCAGGTCAGTTTAACTAACGGCGAGGAGCTGGATATCAAGTCAGCCAGCGAATTGCCCGATCCAGCGCAGATCACCGAGGTTCGCGAGCCGTGGATTGACGGTGAGATTGTGGTGCCGCAAGATTATATCGGTGCGGTGATTCAGCTGATTGTTGCCAAGCGCGGTCGGCAGAAAAATCTCAGTTACATCGACGAGCGGGCGCTGATTTCTTTTACGGCACCGCTGGCTAATCTGCTGACGGATTTTTATGATCAACTGAAGTCGGTAACCAGTGGCTACGGCTCGTTTAATTATGAGCTAGCGGGGTACCAGCCGGAAGATTTGGTGCGGGTGGATTTTTATGTAGCGGGCGAAATGGTCGATGCGCTGAGCGTGATGCGCCACCGCTCGGAGGCACCAGGTTTGGGTCGCGAAATCGTCAAGAAATTGAAAGACGTGGTGCCGCGCCAGAGCTTTGAAGTGGCATTACAGGCGGCAATCGGCGGCAAATTTATCGCCCGCGAAAACATCGGCGCTTACCGCAAAGATGTCACCGGCTACCTCTACGGCGGCGATGTCAGCCGCAAAAAGAAACTTCTCGCCAAACAAGCTCGCGGCAAAAAGCGCATGAAACGCTTCGGAAAGGTTGACATTCCGAGTGAAGCGTTTATGGTGATGTTAAAGAGAGATTAAAATAGTCCGCAAACGTCGGACTATTTATTATTGCATGCTGCGGTCTATATAATTAATTAGAACCCAGTAATTTCTTTGAACCGTACTGTCTCGATATTTTGACCAGAACACATTGCTTCAAACTTCCACTTGCCATTGGCATCAACAGTATTAGCATTAGCAAGACAATCTCCGACATTAGCGCCACTAGCATCAAGTCCTGAAAAAGTAATTTGAATATAGCCATTAATTGCCTGGTTAGAATTATTTGAAACCGTGCCGACAACCTTTGTGAGATATTGATTGCTTTTATCAATTTTCCAGCCGTCATCCAGTGTCAAGCGTGCTTTGTTTTCACTGGTTTTTTGCTCCGGTTGTGATTGGCTTGTCGAGTTATTGGTTGATTTGGTCGTTTCATTGGCTTGATTCTTTGTGCCGTTCATGCCAGCGCCAATTGCGCCTATGATGACAATAGCCAATACCCAAAACCAAACCTTTTTGTAAATTGGCTTTTTCTCTTTTGTATTCATAATCCCTCCTTTAGGAATGCTGCCCAACAAAAAGGACAGCCGTTAAATTGGCTGTCTACACCTAGAACGTAAATTCACACGTCCGATAACGGCTGCCCATTATGCGTGTGAATCAACTCCCTATTGGACATGTTCTAGATGTAGACGTCTTTATTGTACTACAAAAGTGCTATAATTGGTGAAGTAATTTATGAAATTAAATAGCAAACCAATCATCTACATCGATATGGATGGCGTGCTGGTTGATTTTGAATCAGCTTTGACGAAGGTTCCGCCGGAGCTGCTTGAGAAGTTTGTGGGTGAGTATGATAATATTCCGGGTGTTTTTGCATTGATGGATCCAATGCCGGGCGCCCTTGAGGCGGTAGATGCTTTGAAAGGAAAGTACGATCTATACATCTTGTCGTCGTCGCCATGGGAAAATCCGACAGCGCTGGATGATAAGCTGGCGTGGGTAAAGAAGCACTTTGGCGGCGATGGCCAAGAAAATATTTTCTTTCGCAAAGTCGTATTTTCGTCGGTCAAGCAGCTGAGTCGCGGTGATATTTTGATTGATGACCGGACAGCTAAAGGCGCTGCTGAGTTTGCCGGCCGGCATATTCACTTTGGCAGTTCGCAGTTTCCTGATTGGCAATCGGTGCTGGATGAGTTATTATAAACAGATATTATGTCAAAGATCGAAAAGCTTATCAGAGAATATCAACCTAGCGAGTCGGTTCGCCAGCTTGTTATTCAAACCAAAATTGTGTTGCTCGTCGGTATATCGGGCGCAGGCAAGGATACGACCAAGCAGCGATTAATGCAGTCGCCGGAATTTGCTGATATTGTGTCGTATACGACTCGCCAGCCGCGTCAAAATAAAGGTATATGGGAGCGTGAAGGTATTGATTATAACTATATTGATGAAGCGACTGCCGCTAGATTGTTGGAAAGTCATGCTTTTGTCGAGGCGAAATTTGTGCACGGTACAGTTTATGGTACTGGTGTCAAGCAGATTCAGGATATTCATGATGCTGGTAAAATTGCGGTTACTGATATTGATGTGCAAGGTGTCGATGAATATAAAAAGCTGTCGCCAGGCGTGGTAGCGATATTTTTGTTACCGCCAAATTATCAAGAATGGCGTCGTCGTCTCAGTGTACGTTACGTTTCGCAAGAGGAGTTTGATCGCGAATGGCCGAAACGTTACAATAGTGCAATTCGTGAAATTACTCATGCGCTCGAGGTACCGTATTATCACTTTGTTATAAATGATGACATCGACGAAACTGCGCGTATTGTTCGCGAAATTGCCTCGAAACCGGACGTTTATAATCGCAAGGATGATGAAGCTAGGTTGGCAGCGCGTGATTTGCTAGAGCAATTGAAAGCGGCTGGTTAGCACTCGCCTTGCAAGAGTGCTAAATGTGCGATATAATAGGAGTATGACCGAACGTCAACAGGCGATTTTAGCTGCCATCATTGAGCAGTATGCCGAGATTGCGGCGCCAGTTGGCAGCGTGACGCTGGCCAAATTATTTGGCGTGTCGAGCGCCACTATTCGTAGCGAAATGGCTAAGCTCGAGGAGATGGGTTTTATTGAGGCGCCGCACACTAGCGCTGGGCGCATTCCTACCGACAAAGGCTATCGCTTTTATGTCAATGGCATCACCAATGCACAGATGACGGAGCTGCCGAGCGGCATCGATCGCAGTGCGAGAGCGATCGAAGCGCATGTTAATTCGCACGTTGATAAGTCTGACCGAGCAATTCGCAGCGCCGTTGATAGTTTGGTGGAGCTGACGGGTAACTTTGGTTTTGCGTCGTTTGGTACGCACTTGTATATGAACGGCATGACGCAGTTGTTTAGCCAGCCGGAATTTGTCGAGGGCGATCATGTGCAAGCGATTGCCAGGTTGATTGATAATATCGAGCCGTGGCTACATGAAGCAGCGCCGAACCAGCCGCTGAATGTGTTTATCGGCAGCGAAAATCCGATTGGTAAAAGTTCTGGTGCGACGTTGATTATCAGCAAATTCCGCTCGCAGTTTAGTGATGATAGCTATATCGGCGTGATCGGCCCGACGCGGCAAAATTATCGCCGGACTATGGAGCTGGTGCGCCGAACCGGTGCTATGCTAGAGGGAATGTTGTAGGAGGAAAAAATGACAAAGAATAAGACTAACAAAACTGAAGACTTAGAGCAGCAATTGGGCGAGTTGACGCTGGATTTGCAGCGGACGCGGGCGGATTTTGAGAATTATCGCAAGCGTGTGGAGGCGGAAAAACAGTCGGCGCACCAAATGGGCCAGGCGAAGTCGGTGATGAAACTATTGCCAGTGATCGATACGATTGAGCGAGCGATTGCCAACGTGCCAGAGGAGCTGAAAGGTAATCTGTGGGCGAAAGGCGTGGCGGGCCTTGGTAAACAGCTCGACAAGCAGCTCAAAGAAATTGGCCTCGAGAAAATTGACGCCAAACCCGGTACGCTGTTTAACCCTGAATTGCACCAAGCCATCCAATTCGACGAATCGGCAGAAGGTGACAAAGAAGTGATCGCCGAGGAACTGCGTGCTGGCTATACGCTAGACGGCGCAGTGATTCGCGACGCGATGGTCAAAGTTACGCGTCAATAATACAATTTCCCATAAGCGTCTCAATTGCGTTATATCTTTTTTGCTGTATATTGGCGGTGCTCGTGGTGGCGGGCGTCGGCGTGTCAGGCTACTTCAGCAACACCGCTTCAGCAATTATTACTAGTATTGGTTCAAGCGAAGTTATCAGTCTGAAGGATGGCGAAGAAATTACCTATACTCCAGCAGCGATCGACGGTTATCAATACGCTGGCTGCGTTAAACTGGTAAATGGCGTGCCCGTGCCGATGACGCCAGATAATTCACCTGCGCCGAGCAATCCGTCAACGCCGCCAGTTACTCCACCGATTACACCGCCTGCGCCTGCTGTTCCGAGCGCTGCCGCTAATAACGGCTTTACTCGCTTGGCTTTTGAGGATGATTTTACTTCAATCAGCACGATTGACACTGGCAATACCGGCGCGCCAGGTTTCAAATGGTATCCAGCTGGGGTTCACAAGTGGGGCAAACCCGACACTCAGCCAAGCGAATACTCTGTGAATAATTCTGTGCTGCGGATTGCACCATCGCATAGTACCTACAATCGTAATTTTATGACCCGCGATCCGAATACTGGCGAAGGACAATCATTTGGGCGCGGTTATTACGAAGTGCGGATGCGCGTCGATGCTGACGGCGTGCGCAATGTGCCGCCGGAAAATTCTTCATGGCCGGCATTTTGGGCGCAGTCGAATCATATGCATCGTTTGAACCAGCGGCCGTATGTCGAGCTTGATATGGTTGAGATTATGCGCAAAGATGAGTTTCTGGGTACGCTATGGGCTCATCATGGCGGTCAGTTTGATAAATCTTTAATGATTAAAAATCGAAAAGCCGATTATCGAAATCCGAACTATCATTCAGTAGATTGGCATACGTACGGTTGTTTATGGGATACAAACGGCGTTGAATGGTATATCGACGGCGTGTTGGTATTAAAGCAATATTGGGGAGAAAAGCGAAACCTCTTGGCGCCGAATGATCCGCAGCAAAATCCGGTAGCTGCCGACGGCACTAATCCGACGCTTAGTAATCCGTTTGGACTGTTTGATTCCGAGACAGCGATTGACGTTATTCTGGGCACTGGAAAGACCTGGCCGATGGAAGTTGACTGGGTTCGGATTTGGCAGCACCCTTGATAAGCTGGTATGAACTCCTTGTTGCGATTTTCGCTGGCAGCCTATAAAATAAAAGTATCAATAAGCAGGAGGTTGGAATGAAAAATTGGAAAATCCCAGCAGTCATCGGCGGCGTGGTATTGCTGCTAATAATGATAGTCGCTGGATCTTATAATAGCATGGTGGCTAGCCGCGAGTCGGTTAATACTGCATGGAGCAAGGTTGAATCGCAATATCAACGGCGCAGCGACTTAATTCCTAATCTCGTGAACACCGTCAAGGGCGCGGCTAATTTCGAGCAAGAGACATTAACAAAGGTAGTCGAGGCGCGCTCTAAAGCCACGCAAATCAAGGTTGATGCCAATAATCCAGATGACATAACCAAATTCCAGCAGGCTCAAAGCGAGGTTAGCTCGTCGCTCAGTCGGCTGTTGGCGGTAGCTGAAAACTATCCTCAGCTCAAAGCAACGGAAAACTTCAAAGACTTGCAATCGCAGTTAGAAGGTACAGAAAATCGTATAACTGTGGCGCGCAATGACTTTAATGACGCTGCTAAATCATATAACACGAAGGTTAAATCTTTCCCAACAAATTTGTTAGCGGGCATGTTCGGTTTCAAGGAGCGACCGTATTTTGAGTCGGATGCTGGTGCTAATAAAGCTCCGTCGGTTGATTTCAACGCAGCAAGTTCAACCAAACAAGAAAACTAGATATGCGTTGGCGAAGCTCTGTAATCAGTTTAGTTGGATTGTTGTCATTGGCAGTGTTATTTGGCTGCCTGTTTAATAATACAGCTTTCGCTAAACTAGAAGTGCCAGCTGCGCCACCGCTTGAACGTCCTATAATTGACCAGACGGAAAGTTTGGCAAATGAAGATATTGACCGCATTGCGCAGCTGATTAATGCTGAGCGCCAGAAAAAATCATTCCAAATTGGCGTGTTGATGATTCCGACGCTTGGCAGTGATGATAGTCTAGAGGAATATAGCCTCAAAGTAGCTCGCCAATGGGGTATCGGCGACAAGAAAAAGAGTAATGGCGTATTACTGCTTATTGCCAAGAATGACCGTAAAATGCGAATCGAGGTCGGCAATGGTATGGAAGGTTTGTTAACCGATGCGCGAGCTAGCCAAATTATCCGTAACACAATCGCGCCAAAGTTTCGCAGCGGTGATTATGCTGGCGGCGTTGAGGCGGGCGTCAAGCGAATTGTTGATGCAGCAGAAGGCAGGAATCTATCTGACAATGATATAGATGGAGAGTCAATTGTTTCAATGTTATTTATCGTTATTTTTATTACTATCATAGTAATAGCTATCCTGAAAGGCAATGGGAGTAATGGTCGCCATCGGCGGTATTGGTGGTTTGCTGGAGGTTCAGATAGTAGCTCGTCAGGCAGCAGCTCTTCTGGCGGTAGTTTTGGCGGCGGCGGGTTTTCTGGCGGCGGCGCCAGTGGCGGTTGGTAAAACTAGAACTTGCGTATATAATTCTAATCATGCGTAAAATTTTCAAGATAATTTTAGCTGTGTTTATCGTGGCGTCTGTTGAAGGCTCGCTTGTCAGCGCGGTCAGTTATGTGAATCAAACCGACATTGATGTAATTGCCGCCTCTAATAAGGCTTACTCAGATTTTATAGAAGTAATAAACGACGAGAAATCCGTAGCTAATGGTGCGGCTCTTGCTCAGGCTGCCGCCGCATCGTCGGCATTCAATAATGTTGCAAGTCATACTTTTTCTTCTAAGCTAGGTATCAAATATGTCAAAAAGTCAGCGGAAGTTAAAAAGTGTGCTGGAGAAATTAAGGTGTTACTTGACAAGATTGCTGTCGTTTTGCGCGAAAGAGACTATAATGCTGCAAACCAATATTTGGCGCAAACCCGCAACTCTGTCAAAAAATATTCTGCAGCTGTAGAAGAAGTGAATAAGGCTGCTAGCGAGTCCAATTTGTATGCGGGATGTCTTTTCTTACTGACAACAATTGCTGCAGCGGCTATGGTAATTGGATCTTTTATCTGGTTTGCTATAGGTCGTAGCAAGCGGTTAAACCATAGTCTTCTAGAGGCGCGTAAAGCAGTTGCTCTTTCGTCGCTGACTCCGCTAGCTGGAGCCGTCATCCTGTATACCACATTTATACTTACTGGCAGCACTAACAGTGCTGACGGTATTTACATTGTTGCTAACGTGCTAATCTTGATCGGTTTAGCATCTTACGTAAGTTCGATTATAAAATATATTAAGCTAAATGATAACACGCCAACGGCATTGCCAGCTCATTCAACTACTAAAAATAGACGTTAATGTAAAATTTAAATTAGCACTCTTGACACGTGAGTGCTAATTATTTATACTGAAATAGTTGGCACTCGATGCAAAAGAGTGCTAAAATGAATATAAGAAAAACCAGATGTGATCAGAATAAGAAAGGGGAATCATATGGGTAAAATTATCGGAATTGACCTTGGTACAACCAACAGCGCCTTTGCGTATATGTTGGCGGGTAAGCCAGAGGTCATCGCTAACGCTGAGGGTAATCGTACCACGCCGTCAGTGGTGGCGATTAACAAAAAGGGCGAGCGCTTGGTTGGACAGGTAGCTCAGCGCCAGCGCGTGACCAATCCAAAAAACACTATTTACGGGGTGAAGCGTTTAATTGGCCGTAAATTTAATGACAAGGAAGTCCAAAAAGACTTGGATATCATGCCGTACCAGATTGTCAAAAAAGGCACCGGCGTGGCGGTAAAGATGGGCGACAAAGAATACACGCCAGAAGAAGTCTCAGCCATGATCCTCAGCAAGATCAAAGCTGATGCTGAGGCATTCCTAGGCGAGAAAGTCACCGAAGCAGTCATCACCGTGCCGGCCTACTTTGACGATTCGCAGCGCCAGGCGACTAAAGACGCTGGTAAAATTGCTGGCCTGGAAGTTAAACGCATCATCAATGAGCCAACGGCTGCTGCCTTGGCGTACGGCCTGGAAAAAGGCAAAAATGATGAAACCATCGTGGTTTTCGACCTCGGTGGCGGTACCTTCGACGTTTCCATTTTGGAGCTCGGCGACGGCGTGTTTGAGGTGAAAGCCACCAATGGCGACACCCACCTGGGCGGCGAGGACTTTGACAATATCATCGTTAACTATTTCCTGGATGACTTTAAATCTAAAGAAGGCATTGATCTGCGTAAAGACAACGCAGCCATGCAGCGCTTGAAGGACGAAGCGGAAAAAGCCAAGAAAGAATTATCGACAGTTACTGAATACGAAGTCAACATCCCATTCATTACCGCTGACGCTGACGGGCCAAAGCACTTTGAGTTGAGCCTAACGCGGGCTAAGTTGGAAGATTTGGTGAAAGATTTGTTGGATCGCCTGGACGGCCCAGTCGAAAAGGCGCTCAAAGACGCTAAATTATCCAAATCTGACGTCAATGAAATCGTCATGGTTGGTGGTATGACCCGCATGCCTGCAGTGGTCGAGCGGGTAAAGAAATTGTTTGGTAAAGATCCAATGCAAGGCGTCAACCCAGACGAAGTGGTGGCCGTCGGTGCGGCGATTCAAGGCGGCGTGCTGGCCGGCGACGTCAAGGATGTGTTGCTGCTGGACGTGACGCCGCTCAGTCTTGGTATTGAGACGATGGGCGGCGTGTCAACCAAGCTGATCGAGCGCAACACCACTGTGCCGACCAGCAAGTCGGAAGTGTTCTCGACTGCTGCCGACAATCAGCCGCAAGTGGAGATTCACGTCTTGCAAGGTGAGCGCGAATTTGCCAATGACAACAAGAGTTTAGGTCGCTTTGTGCTTGACGGCATCGCGCCAGCACCGCGCGGCGTGCCGCAGATTGAAGTGACATTCAATATTGACGCCAACGGTATCCTTAATGTTACTGCTAAAGATAAAGGCACTGGCAAGGAACAATCAATTACCATCCAAAACTCTGGCAACATGAGCAAGGAAGATATCGAAAAAGCCCAGAAAGAAGCTGAGCTGCACGCTGACGAGGACAAGAAAAAGCGCGAAACCGTTGACGCTAAAAACCAGCTAGAAAACGCCATTTACCAGGCAAAGAAAATGCCGGATGAATTCAAAGATAAGATTTCTGACGACGACAAGAAAGCGATTGACGAAGCGGTCAAAGAAGCGGAAAAGCACAAAGACGCTGACGACAAAGATGAGCTGGAAGCAGCAGCCAAAGCCTTGCAGGATGCCATCATGCCAATCGGCGCCAAAATGTACCAGCAAGCTGCTGAGGACAACAAAGCTGACGAATCTAAGGATGACAAAAAATCTGACAAGGAAGAACCAGTCGAAGGCGAAGTGGTCGACGAGAAATAGCAGAGTCTATCTAATTTAGGCTAATATAATACCCCAAGTCTCTGGGGTATTATATTTTTCGCTGGACGACACAGTTGAGCGGTGGAATTTCGGTAGTTGGCGGCGCGCGATAGACTAAGGCGAGGCTCTGAAAGGCGAGCAAAAACGTTATTGCTACTATAGCCCGGTGTCTCTTTCGAAAATTTCTCCATGAAAAAGCCCTCCCGTGCTATACTAAAATTAGCATAAGGGGAATTAAGCATGGAATTAATTTTTCTGTTAGTGATTGTCATCGTGATAATTAAGGTGGCGCAGAGAGGTAATAATCGACTACTTTGTCAATCCGAGGGTTACCGGCGCGGTTACTGGGACGGCGTGTGCGATGCGCAGAATGGCCGTGCGAAAATTGAAGGTAGCGACGGTCAGGTCAAACTTATTACCGAGAATCAGGCTGCAGCTTCACAATTTGCTGGTTTTGTAGTAACTCGCAACGAATCGAACGAGCCTGATGTAGTATTGCCTACTAATGCTGTGCCAATTGAAGAAGATACAAATATTCCTGACGAAAAGACGCAGATTGTCAAGTGGCTATCTCCAGCCAGTAATAAAGATAAAGAGAAAAATCGTCAAACCACCATCAATGTGGCGCTCTATACGGCATCATTATTGCTAACCGCTGGTATATTATTGTTGGCGCAAACGATTGAGCTTTCGGCCCAGCTCAGGTTTAGTTTGGTCTGGCTGTTTATTTTTGTCTATTATGTTACTGGCCAGGTGTTGTACGCCCGCTTGCCGATCTTAAAGCCAGCCTCCACGGCGTTTATCGGTACGGCGCTGGCTGCTGTGCCGATTGGCGGGTGGAGCATGCATTTGCTTTTGGGGATTGATCCGGCGCTGTGCTGGCTTGCCACCTCCTTCATCGGTACTTTCTTATGCGTGGATGCTACGGTCAGACTCAATAGCCAGCCGCTCGCCTATATTTCGCTGCTGTCGATGTTTACGATGACGACCAGCTTGCCGGCTGTTATGCATGCTCAGTTGATGTGGTATTATGCTGCGGTGCTATTGTTTGGGTGTCTGATGACCTTGGCTGCGTATTTTTCTAATCATTTTCCGCGCCAATTCACCGAGCCGTTGACGCTAGTTAATCCGTTTGTTGTGCCGTCTACTTTACTTCTCGCTATCGGTTCGTCGGTGCATATGGGAACGCTTGACGTCAGTATGCTGCTGCTCATCAGCGTTATATATTATTTTACTGTGGCTATTGTCGAGAAATCAAAAAAGATGCGCACGTATGAACTAACGACGGCGCGCGTGCTGTTGATGGCGATGACTGTTAGTTTTGCGCTGTACTTATCGAATAACGACAGGCTGGTTACGGGTGTAGCGCTGGGGGTAGCGGCGTTTGGCAATATGGTTTGGTCTATTGGGTCGATGTATATCCAAAAGCAGCCCGATAAGCAGCACGAAATAGTACTGTGGATTAGTTTCGTTGCGTCGCTGGCTGCTGTATCGACTATAGCTGGCGTCGAAAGTCCGCTAAGAGATATGATCATATTTATCCTGCTAAGTATGATATCGACAGTAAGTTTTATGGCGCTTGCATTGCTGCGCCGCGCCCGTTTTGGCGGCATGGTAGTAACGTCTGGAATTTTGTTAGTGCCGGCTGGTGTCAGGCTATTTGATCTCGATCCCATAACAGCCCTGCATGCACATTACTCTATCTTTATGCTTATGACTTTCCTGCCGGTCGTCTGCCGATTATTAGTTTTGAAACGCCCAAATATTACTAAAAGTCAAGCAATATTAGTGTACGGCGCTGCGGCCGCTTGGTGGTTAATGACAGTGTTTATAGCCTTAGCTTTTTTGACTGCTTATCCAGCGGGAGAAGGTTTGCTGTATCTGTCAGATTCGGTGGCAGTTGCCACTATCATCATGGGTATTGCTGCGTGGCGTGAGAAGGTTTATGGCTTAGTGATTGGTATTCATACTTCTTTTCTGGCGATAGCGTTGCTGCTGGCTTCTTATTTCAAGATGGCTGGCGAAAATCTTGCTATTTTGATGGCGTGGCTGAACGGCTTGTCGTTGCTGTTATTAGTAGAGTGGCTGTACAATTACCGCAAAGAGGCGGCGGTTAAATGCCGCGAATTGTTGCTATATTCTGCTATTGGCGCGGCTATCTTGATCATCTTTTCGTCTATTCATCCGGCGGTTTGGCTGCCGTTAGTAGAGCTGTTGTACTATACGTTTTATCGGCGGCGTGAAGATAGTTATTTGGGCGGAGCATACTTGGCGACGATTGCTTTGGTGCTACTGTTCTTACATTGGCTACGCGTGCCGCTAAGTGACAATTTCACTATCACTGCTTGGGTGGCGCTTGTTGGCTTCGGGGTAGTATATTGGTCGTTGGCGATGAATAAGCGAGCGTCAACTATCAGCGATATGACTCTACTAGCTGCTACGGTACCAGCGGTGATATTACCGATGATAAATCTGTCGACGACATACGAATTACCGTTCAAAATCTTGGGCTGGTTAGCGGCTGTCGCGGCACTTTATATGGTAGTGTATGCCAAGCGGGATTGGCGGCCGATGGCGGTATTGGCACATCCAAGTTTGGTATTGTTATTCTACCTAACTGCAGAGTGGCTCGGCATTAAGCTTGAGTTCATGTCGATCGTCTCGCTGATTATCTTTGCGGTGTTTTACGGCGCCGCCGTGGCTGCGCGAACCAAGAAATTATCAGTTTATTGGTATTATGCATCATTTTGGAGCGCCATTGGCTGGTCGATGCTTTTACTGCTGATGGCTATGCCAGCCAGTGTCACAACCGAGGCAGTGCTGTTAGTAACACTAATGTGGGCGGTCAATGGCAGCGCCCTGATAGCCGAGGGGGTGCCGAAGAAGAATATTCTATATTTCGACTCGGGCGTGCTTTTAATATTGTGCGGTATTTTATTTGCTATTCATATGCTAATTGCGCCTGTTCACGATATAGTGGTGCCGTATCTATGGTCAGCAGCAATTCTTTCAGGGGCGGTGATGTCGTGGCGCTGGCTAGGGTATGCTCATATATACACCATTGCGCATTTGGTGCTGGCGCTAGCTGTGTTCAGCTTATCGACCCTTGTCCTGGCGCTAGCGGGTGATAATGCCATGGAAATATTGTTCCTGGCCGAGCATTCGCTGATGGTTATCATCGGCTTGGTGCTTGGCAGGCGGCTGATTACTATCTGGGGTGCTGTCGGCGTGACGCTGGCTTTAATTTATCTGCTGTCAGGCTATGCCTACGCGCTGGCTATTTTGGCCGGACTATCGATTATCACGGCAGTGGTGGTTGTAGTGGCCAGAGGACAGAGGAATAAGCAGAAAAAAGTTGCAAAGAAATAGAGCCCGACTCTGACAGTGAGGTAATAATCTATACACAGAGACGTTGTTGGTCAGGTTTGATAAGGAAGTATAAAGTCCGAAAAGATAGCGTCTTTCTTTTAGATTAAAGTATATTTTCTAGCTTCAACAATTTAATTTTCTTTTCGATTCCGCTAGCATACCCCGTCAGTTTACCATTACTGCCGACAACCCGATGGCACGGTACGAAAATTGAAATTGGATTGCGCCCGACTGCTCCGCCGACGGCTCGTGCCGACATTTTGGCGATACCGCGTTTCTTGGCGATATTTTTAGCAATTTCTCCGTAGGTAGTGCGCTCGCCGTACGGTATGGTTTGCAAGATACGCCAGACCTCCAACTGAAAAGGCGTTCCATCAAGCTGTATTGGCGGGATTTCTCCAGGATTTTTGCCAGCGAAATACATATCAAGCCAGCGTATTGCCTTGGTGAAAATCGGTAAATCAGAATTTGCGGTATTCTCGCCTAGCTCAGCGTCAAAATGTTTTTGCCTAGCGAACCACAGTCCAGTGATAGCGCTGCCGTTGCTTGCTATGGTAATTTCGTCCAGCGGCGATTGGTATTTACAAAAGAAATTACTCATAATAAACGTATTTTAACACAGTAACTCTGTCCGATATTGTATAATAAATATATGATATTAGAGGTGAGCTTGCAGACGGCGGATGATTTGATACAGTTTGGCGCGAAGCTTGGCGGCTTATTGCATGGCGGCGAGACGCTCGAACTTGTCGGCGATATTGGCGCTGGCAAAACTACACTGACCAAGGGATTGGCGCTCGGCTTGCAGATTGACGACGAGGTTCAGAGTCCGACGTTTACGATCAGCCGCAATTACGAGGCTGCGGACGGCTTGCGGTTGGCTCATTATGATTTTTACCGCTTACCAGATGCTGGTATTATGAAAATGGAACTTGATGAAGCGATTCACGATTCGCATACAATTACTGTGATTGAGTGGAGCGATGTAGTAAATAACGTACTGCCAACGGACGTATTACAGATCGTCATCCAGGTGCAGCCTGATGATAGTCGCAAGCTAACTTTGAAGAGCGGCGGTGAAAAATCGCGTCGAATTGTGGAGAAATTACGATGATTGTATTGTGGAATAGCGCTGAAATGACTGTGCAATTAACGCTAATTGACGGTGACAAACGAACCGACTACGAATGGGCGGCTGAACGCAATCTCGCGCGCGACATGCTAGCTTATTTGCGCGATCGCTTAGCAGAGAATGGAGCCAGTTTTGCTGATATTTCGGGCATTGGTGTATTTCGCGGTCCGGGGAGTTTCACTGGTTTGAGGATTGGTCTGGCAGTGTTGAATACGATAGCGCACGAACAACGTATTCCGATCGTTGGAGTTACTGGCGATGCTTGGCGTGAAGAATGTTTGGTTCGGCTGCAGAATGGCCGCAATGATGAAATAGTTCTGCCTGAATATGGCGCTGAGGCTCGTATCACCAAACCGCGTAAATAGTTGCTTATTTTGTTATAAACGCGGTACAATGGTAATGTCTACGAATGTGACATTGATAAGTTTAAATTTTGATAATTTTGCGGTTTTTTGACTTGACGTGTTGACTAATTGCCGCGAAAGAAAGGAAAAATATGGTTGAGGGAATTATTGCCGCGATTGTTGGTATTATTGCTGGCGTGGGCGGTAAAGTGGTATATGATCGCCAACAAGAGACCAAGAGCAAAAATACGGCTGAACAGGTCATAGCGCAAGCTGAGCGTAAAGCTAGCGACATCGTACTCAAAGCTAAAGATGAAGCATTGCGGATCGAGAAAGAGCGCCGCAAAGAGCTACAAAAGACCGAGAATCGTCTAGCAGATCGCGAGGAGTCGCTTGACAAAAAGCTTGATCAACTTGACAAACGTAGCGAAAAATTACGCAAGCAAGAAGACGAAGTTGAAGAATTGAAGAATGAGATCCGTGACATTCGTACGCGTCAGCAGGAAAAGCTTGAGAAAATTGCTGGCCTCAAGAAGAAAGATGCCGCTGATAAGTTGATGAAGATGACTGAACGCGACATCAAGGGTGATCTACTAAATCTGGTTGCCAAAATGCAGCAAGATGTCGAAGCTGACGCCGAGGAGCGGGCACAAACTATCCTCGTCGAAACGATGGAACGCATGGCTAGCGAGGTGACTGCTGAACGCACGGTCACTGCGGTTAAACTGCCAGACGACGATATGAAAGGTCGGATTATCGGCAAAGAAGGCCGTAATATTCAAGCGATGCAGCGCGTTACTGGCGTAGACTTCTTGGTTGATGATACGCCAGGCATGGTAGTTCTATCGAGCTTTGACCCAATTCGCCGCCAGGTAGCGCGTCTCGGTCTCGAGATGTTAATGAAGGACGGCCGTATTCACCCAGGGCGTATCGAAGAAGTCTTTGCGAAAGCTGAAAAGCAAATCGACAAGGAAACCCAGCGTGCTGGCGAAGATGCGGCGCGCGAAGTCGGCGTTACCGGTATCCCGCGCGATTTGTTAAAGCTACTTGGCGAGCTGAAGTTTCGAACTAGCTATGGTCAAAATGTTCTTAAGCATTCGACTGAAATGGCGCATATGGCTGGTATGATTGCTAGCGAGATTGGCGCTGATGTCCGCACCTCCAAAATAGCGACGTTGCTGCACGATATGGGCAAGGCAGTTACCCACAAAATTGAAGGCAAGCATCACCATATCGGTGCCGAGCTGGCTCGCAAAGCTGGCTTGAGCGAGGGCATTTGTCATGCGATTGAGGCTCATCACGACGATATTGAAGCGACTACGCCAGAGGCTATCGTCGTTCGTATTTGCGATGCGATCAGTGCCGCTCGGCCGGGTGCGCGTAATATCTCTGCTGAGAATTTCGCTGAGCGCATGCGTGATCTCGAAAATGTCGCGACTAGTTTCCAAGGAATCGAGAAAGCATACGCCATAAGCGCCGGCCGCGAGATTCGCGTGATTGTCACGCCAGAGAAAATCGACGACCTTAGCGCTATCAAGCTAGCCCGTGATATTGCGACTAAGATTGAGTCAACTATGCAGTATCCTGGAACTATCAAGGTAAATGTTATCCGTGAAACGCGCGCAGTTGAGTTCGCCAAATAACTACCTTTTTATCTGCCTGCAATTTATAATCAAAATACTCTACTGTATGACAACTGGTAGAGTATTTTATTGTTCGACTTGACCGAGCAGTTTGCCTGTGATGACGATGCGGCCAGCATCAGAGCCGCCAAGTTCACAACTGTATAGAGTCAGCTTTGCTTCTTGGGATGGAGCTTCGATTTCAGTCTGGTCTGGTTTGACATCAAATATTTTAGTGATTTCGTAAGCATAGCGAGCACCTTCGTAATCGACTACAATGTTATCGCCTAGTTTCATCTTATCAATGTTATAAAAAGGCGATTTCTCAACAGTACCCTGCGGTGTTGGCTGGATACTGAAGCGGTGGGCAGCAATAATGAAATTACCGCCATCTTTGGGGTTGCCATGGTTTGGCTGTCGCCATTCAGCACCGCGATCGAGTGCGGTGCGGCCTTTGTCATAGTGAATATTGACGCCGATACGCGGTATAACAATACGGTTCTCGCCGATTTTGGCTTTTGGCAGCGATTTAGCATCAATCGGCTTGGTAAAAATCAGAGGCGCTACCGACGGCGATAAGGTCAGCATCATAAAATACACGCCAGTGCTAATCAGGCATATCGCCACTGCAAAAATAGCATATGGACAGCGGTGCTTTTTTTGTTTGATCGAGAGCAACTAACCTCCTAAAACGATTATTCGTTAGTAGTATAACATAATTAGTTTGATATGAAAAACACCTCTTGACAAAGAAAAGGCGTTTTTCGCTTTGTTAGAAGTAAAACCTACAGATTTATTCGCTAAATGGCTGCGCTAGCGTCAATGATTGGTCAGCTTCGGCGATACGTAATAATTCGTTATATTTAGCGACGCGATCGGTTCGCGATAGCGATCCAGTTTTAATCTGGCCGCAACCCAGGCCAACGGCCAAGTGGCTGATTGTCGTGTCTTCGGTTTCGCCAGAGCGATGGCTCATGACGGTGCGCCAACCAGCATTTTGCGCCATTTTAACAGCTTGAATAGTCTCGGTTAGCGAGCCGATTTGATTTGGTTTAACTAGCAGTGCGTTGGCAGTTTGTTCAGTGATAGCTCGCTCAATCAGCGAGGTGTTCGTGACAAGCAAATCGTCGCCGACTAGCTGGATGCGGTCGCCGAGCCGTTCGCGCAGCAGCTTCCAGCCGTCCCAATCATTTTCGGCTAGACCATCCTCGATTGAAATAATTGGAAATTCATTTGTCAAGGCTTCTAGCCAATCAACCATTTCACTGCTTGATAGCGACTTACCTTCGCACTTGAGTTCGTAGCGTCCGTCTTGATAGAATTCGCTTGACGCAGCATCCATCGCAAAGACAACGTCGCGGCCGAGATCATAGCCGGCGTTTTGAATAGCTTCGGACAATAAGGCTAGCGCTTCGCGATTGCCGTTGCGGACGCGCGGTGCGTAGCCGCCTTCATCGCCGACAGTAGTTGGATAATCATAATTTTTTAGCACTTTGGCTAGCGCATGAAAGATCTCGGTGCCCATTTTGAGCGTGTCTGCAAAAGTTTGCGCGCCTTTACAAATGATCATAAATTCCTGAATATCGGTAGCGAAAGCTGCGTGAGCGCCGCCATTGAGTACGTTCATCATCGGTAATGGTAGAACAGGTGCGCTGCTGGTCATTTCTGCGACGTAGCGCCACAGCGGCTGATTCTTAGCGCTGGCGGCAGCTTTAGCGGCGGCTAGGCTGACGCTGAGAATGGCGTTAGCACCAAGCTTGGACTTATTATCGGTACCGTCTAAATCGAGCATTATTTGGTCGAGAGCAGCTTGGTCGCTGGCATCGTGTCCGGCTAGCGCTGGTGCAATGACTTTGTTAACATTGCGTACTGCCTGGTAAACCGCTTTGCCAGACCAGTCAATGCCGCCATCGCGCAATTCAAGCGCTTCAGCTGAGCCAGTGCTAGCGCCGCTCGGTACGGCAGCACGGCCAAGCGTGCCGTTACTTAAAATAACGTCTGCTTCAACGGTTGGGTTGCCGCGGCTGTCGAGGATTTGTCTTGCTTTGATTGATTGAATTGTGAAATCGTTCATAGTTATATTATAGCATTTAATGCAGAAGACTAGACTGTTTGAAACCTCACGGATAAAATATTTCAGGCAACTCGTTTTTCGCGGTATAATGAATTTATGGAAGTGCAAAAACAGGGAATTTTAGTTATTAGCCGCCACACAGAGAGCGAGTGGAATTTATTAGGTAAGTGGACTGGCTGGACAGATGTCAATTTGACAGAAAAAGGCATGCGCGAAGCCGAGCAGCTTGGTGAAATTATTCGCGATATTCACTTTGATGCCGCTTATACTAGCGAGCTCAAACGTACGCAGCAGACTTGCGATGGAATTCTGCGTGGCAAGGGCGACCAGGCGGATCTCGAACGGATTATCGCCAAGCCGCTTAACGAGCGTGATTACGGCGATTTAACTGGCAAAAACAAATGGGAAGTCAAAGACGAGATTGGCAGTGAGGCATTTCAGGGAATTCGCCGCGGCTGGGATTATCCAGTACCAGGTGGCGAGACACTCAAAGATGTTTATGCGCGGGCAATTCCGTACTTTCAAAACGAAATCTTGCCGCGTCTGCAAAGAGGCGAAAATATACTGCTCGTTTCGCACGGTAACACTATTCGCGCACTGATGAAGTATCTCGACCAGATTCCTGATGAAGAGATTGGTAAAGTAGAAATGCCGTTTGGCACACTGCTCGTCTATAAATTTGATACTGGTCATCAATTGCCGCTAGACAAGCAAACGCGCACCATAGACATCATCCCGCCGAAAGCTTGAATTATTACCAAATTTCTTTATGCGGCACGCGTAGGATTTTAGCTAAGGCATATTGGATAAGCCAATAAACAGCTGATACCACTAAGCAGAAATTGCCGACAATAGTCATAACTTGGTGCGGTAGTTTAGGGATTGTTGGTGCAAAGAGTAATAGAATGACTGGCAGAACCGTCAATATTAATTTAATACAAATTATCAGTTTGTACGACAAGTTTAATTTCCATTTTTTTGCTGGTTGTTGTTTTGGCGGGCGGGTATTGGCGGCTATCGCGTCGGCTGCCGAATGTGTGATTTTAGCGCCAGTCTTGCCGATTTTCTTTGGCAATCCTATTAGCGTGATTATTGACATAACAATAATTGCAGCAGTAATGGCAATAGAGACAATGGCAATGAATGGAGCGGCATCGCTATAGCATCCAGAGTGGCTCACGACGGGGCGAGGCGCTTGGCGTTCTGGTAGAAAAATCTTTTGTACAACTTCTGATTGGAATAACGGATATAGTAATATAATTGCCGTCCACGTCCACTGCAAAAATACTGACAAATACCCTAATGTGCCAAAAATATTAACGACTATGCGGCGGCGCGAGTGTTGTTTGCTTTTCATATAGTTATGATAGCATGAGGAGTATGGGAGGGCAAAATAGGGCAATAGCAAAACCTGCCGCTCGTCGGCAGGTTCATAATTCAAATGGTCGGGGTGAAAGGACTCAAACCTTCGACCTCACGGTCCCAAACCGCGCGCGCTATCAACTGCGCCACACCCCGATAGATGTACAAAGCTATTATATATTATTTTGCGAGTTTTTCCTAGTCGTAATATAATCAAAGCATGAAAATATTATTTTGGAAGTATAGTAATGACTATGACAAGGTTTATAGGTGGCTGATAATTGCTGTGCCAGTAGTAGCGGCAGCTCTTAGTTTATGGATTGGCTTGCGGCAGAGCGTTTGGTTTGATGAAGCATATTCGATAATGGTAGCCAAGCGGTCTGTCAGCGAGATTATTCGGCTGTCGGCACTTGATACTCATCCGCCGCTGTATTATCTCGTTCTGAAAATTTGGGCGAATGTTTTTGGCTGGAGCGAACTGGCATTGCGCTCGCTAAGCGTGATCTTTTATGGAGCCTCAATTGCGGTAGCTGGTTGTTTTATTAAAAGGCATTTTAATGCGCGAGCAGCCATTTATGTGCTAACAATGTTGCTTCTGGCGCCATTATTAATGCGCTACGGTTTCGAAATTCGCATGTACGCTATGGCGTCGTTAATCGGCGTAGCGGCGACGGTGATGTTGGTACGGGCACACTCTAGCAAGCGGTGGACTGATTGGCTTATTTATGGAGCGCTAGTGGCGCTCGGCATGTACACGCTATACTACTTGGCGCTTTTGTGGCTGGCTCATCTAGCCTGGCTAGTCGCGATGGATGCTGGTAAGTTGCGTAAGTTTTCGTGGAAAGAGTGCCGCTGGATAGGTGCTTATGCATTTAGTTTGTTGCTGTTTCTCCCGTGGCTATCGTCTTTTTTGAAGCAGGTTGGCAATGGTGCGCTCGCACCAATTGGACAGCCAATGAATCTCGAGCAGCTAGTTGGTATTGTTTCGTTTAATACAATATACCAGCCACTTTGGCAACTGGGTGTGATTACCTCAATATTGGTGCTAGCGATAATTTTTGTATCTGTCCGCTCAATTATTATTACTTTTCATGTTAAGAAAAAAAATGATATTTTGTGGCTATTAGTTAGTTATATCAGCGTGCCGATAATGCTATTGATGGTGATTTCTCTGTATAAATCGATGTATGTCGAGCGTTATTTGGCGCACGTTGCGATTGGCTTAGTTATGCTCGTGGGAGCTAGTCTCGCGCTGTCGACCGAACGTGAGAATCGTGAGGTTTGGCGAATAGCCTCACCGTTAGTTCTGCTGGTAATTCTGGCGGTCGGGGCAACTAACCTCAGTCAGGTTGGCAATTATAACTTTCAGCGTATGCAAAAGCCAAACGTCAACTCTGTTGCTTCTATAGTTAAATGTAGCGAAAACGATGTGGTGTTAGCGGCCGATCCGTATGTGGCGATTGAGCTAGATTATTATCTATCGAATTGCCAGATATACTTTGCTAGTAGTGACCAACATCTTGGCGGCGGTTATGCTCCGCTAGATGGTAGCAGCCGCCAAGTTGTCGACACGAAAAAAACATTTACCCGCGCAAAGAATATCTATAATGTCTACTATAGCGATATGAAAGCTAGTCTGCTAGGCAACTATCGCGAGGTCGAAACGATCGATTTATCACCGCTAAAAATCACTAAGTTTAACGCGGAATAATCTTCATCAAAAATTTGGTTCGCACTGCTAGGTAAATAATTGCAATTACCAAAATCGATAGCGCGAGGTTTTGAGGAACCTCGGCTAGACGGTCAAAAGAATTAAAATAACTAGCCGGCGCGCCATATTGCGGATTGACTATTAGATGTGCTCCCATGACTACGAAGGCATGAATTGAATAAACGTAAAGCGAATTAGTCCCAAACGGAATAAGTAGCCAGCCTAGATAGCGTTTAATTTGTTTTTCAAAACGCTGGAAAATCATAAAAAACCCAATAAACCAGAGCAGCGACATAGCTACGCGCGCTGGCGTTAGAGCTAGCTTATCGAAGCTGGCCGCTAGGATAGGGCGAAAATTATTAATAGCTGTCGAAAGATTATCATTTAAGGCTGGCGCAAAAAACTCGGCAAAAACATTGGCGATGAAAGTGATGATAAACATGGTAAAGATGATAGTTTTAGTACGGCGCCGCGTTTTGGCGGACAAACTATTCCACCATGATTTAATTTGCGGCGAGTAAAATCCTAGCGTGAAGGCGATGAAAAAAATAAATTGCCAAGTAAATGGTTGAGTGAATTCGTTAACCGGCTTTGGCGTTAGTAGCCAAACTAGAGTACTGATGGCTAGAACGATGTACCATTTGCCGCGGCGCAGTAGCCAAAGCGCAGCTGGTGTTAGCGCTAAAAATATCGCATATAGACGCAAGTAATCGGCCCAGCCGTAGAATTCTTGCAAGGTAACTATTCTCCAAAATAAACTAAAGATATTGCTATCTAGCGGAGGCAAAGGCGACTTGACGCCGTCGTTACCAACAAAATGCCAGCCGATTGCAATCGATAATATTGTAATGATGATACTGGTTAGATATAGCATGAAGCTTCGCCGCCAGATCAATTTAGCAGCGTATCTAAACGAGCGCTCTGTTAATTTAGCGCCGCGGACAATACCTAATACTAATCCAGAAATAATAAAGAACCCTTCGGCGGCAGTGACGTATAATCTGCTGTCGCCGCTGATGAACACGAGGCCATTTGGAAAATAACTCAAATGATCAAGTATGATTATCACCAAAAACCAGCCTCTCATTAAATCTAGGCTGACAATACGATTAATTTTTGGTTTTTTTACAGCGCTCATTTTGGTCACTTCTACCAGTATAGCAGGTCCAATCTGAGGATAGTGTTAAAAGTAGTGGTTAGCGCGAGCGTTTTTTGGCGATATTACGAGCCTGTTCAGTGTACTTGTCTTCAAGCGGGTCTAAAACGACGGCACCGTATTTACGGATTATAGCTTGCGAAATCATCCAATCGGCAATGTGCGGATTCTTTGGCAAGAGCGGACCGTGCAAATAGGTACCGATAACGTTACGATAACGGGCGCCTTCACGGCCATTAATATTATTGTTGCCTACGCCTTTGATGACGTCGCCGAGTGCTGAGGTATTTTGGCCAAGCGTAGTTAGTCCAGAATGATTCTCATAACCGATAATTTCACCGAATTCTGGACTTTTGACGATAATATTACCAACAATGCGCTCGTCACCGCCAATTGTCTCTAGGTCAAGAATACCGATACCAGGAATCATGTCGCCGTCTTTAGTAGTAAACGAGCGGCCGAATAGTTGGTATAAACCGCAGATAACTAACATTGGTAAATCATCGTCAGCTAATCGTTTGAGCTGAGGGGCAATCTTTTGCAGGTCGCCACTAATTCGTAATTGTCCGGAGTCTTGTCCACCACCACCGACGATTAAATCAACATCATCTGGAAAAGCGTCGCCAACATTGTACTCAATTAACTTGGTAGTAAAACCACGCCATTCTAGCCGCCGCTTGAGAGTCAGGACATTGCCCCAATCACCGTAAATGTTCATATCGCGCGGATAAAGTTGCAAGATAGTGATAGATTGCGGTTGCTTTTTCATCGGATTTCCTCCACGTCGGTATAACGGGCTAGTAGTCGTCGTAATGCTAACATCGCGGTGTAGCTACAATAAATGCGCTTTGGCTGGCGAGTGTGTTTAGTGATAAGATGGCGCAGTGCAACCGTCAGGTCGGTATCGACAAAATCGATAGGTACTTCGTCGTATTCTAGTCGCAGCGCCATATCATAGGCGCGGACACCAGATACAGCAGTGACACCTTGTTCTTGTAAGCTATCGAAATCGACATCCCAGAGCCAGCTCATGTCGCGGCCATCAGCGTAAGCATCGTTAATAGCTATCATAGTGGCGTAGTTTGCTGGGTCGAACGAAGCTAGGGCCAAACGGAAGCCAGCCGGATTTTTGACCAATACTAGCTCGCAGGGTTGTCCGTCTATTATTAATTGCTCGCCGCGGCCAAAAGCTGGCTTAATGTTTGATAGCGCTTCGAGCATAGAATCAACATTTAGATTATTACCGAGAATTGTGCGCACTAAAGCAACAGCACCGGTGGCATTTTGAAGATTGTAGATGCCACGCAGATTTAGATTCACCGAGTGATCGCTGCCGTTGAAGCCGATAACGGCGTGCTGGTCTTTAAACTCTTCAAGACTGGTGTCGTCAGCGTACAATTTAGCCGCATTTTGCTCGCTACTACGTAGAGAATCATCAGAAGGGAAAGTCTGCGAATATTTTGGGTTAACGCCAAAACTTCGCAGCGGTGATTTAATATTGTTTACAAAATCAGGACTACTTAATCGCGGGTCGTCGCGGTTAAGGACTACGCACTTTGTTGTGTTTATTGCAACATTATGGAGGAGTTTGGCGGTATTGTCAATTTCGCCGAAGCGGTCGAGCTGGTCGCGCATAACATTTAGCAGTAAACAGTAGTTTGGCTTGATTGCTTTTACAAAGTGAACAGCATAGGCTTCGTCGAGTTCAAGCACGGCAATATCGGCGTTAATTCGTCCGTGCAAATCAACTTCGCCTAATAGCGCTGCTGCCACGCCGCGCGTGAAGTTGCTGCCAGTACGGTTGGTGAATACTTTCAAGCCTTGGCTTTCTAGTAATTCGACAACAATTTTGGTAGTAGTAGTTTTGCCATTAGTGCCGCTGATGAGTGCTACGCCCATTGGTAGTTGCTGTAATGTGCGGCTAACAAAATCTGAGTCGATTTTTTCAATTACCAAGCCTGGTAAGGCTGAGCCGCTACCGCCGCGAATCTGTGCAGCTTTCTTAACAGTCTTCCCAAGCATAGTCGTGAGAGTTTGACGCATAAAACTCATTATACCTGTTTTTGGCGCATTATAGTAGCGTCCAAACGCTTTTTGAATTATAATAAAAAGCATATGTTTATTGTGGGCATGATTTCGTGGTGGTATAGCGTTGGTTGGAAGCGGGCAGCAGTAGATGTTTGGGAGTCTATCGAGCGATTATACGATACGTTTTCGCTGGGATTATTACTGAAGACGCTGTTTGCGCCGTGGCGGCAAATTTCAGCCGGGAAAGTGCGCGGACCAATCGGGGTGCAGTTGCGGGCGTTTTTTGATCGCTTGGTGTCGCGGATTATTGGCGGCTTTATAAGGATAATAACGCTGCTGATAGGTGTAGCAGCCTTGTGCTTGATGCTGTTGATTGGTTTGTTGCGTTTAGCGATTTGGCCGTTGGTGCCAGTGATGCCGGCGGTAATGGTCGTTGCGGCAATATCGGGGTGGATACCATGGCATCTCTAGGCGCCTTTAGATATGGGTCTCAGCGAGCCAGCGAAGCGCGCTTCGGGCGGCTACTGTCGCCGATGATTGCAAAAAGTCTTTCATGGTTAGCATTATTACTAGTGATATCGGGTACTATGCTGGTAACTATGGAGCGTCTGTCGTTAGGTTGGCTGTGTGGTGCTCTGGCGGCAGTATTATATATAGCGGTGAAATTTTATAATTGGCACGTTCACGATTTGCCAGCTGGTAAGGGTGGCTCGGTTGATGATTTGCTAGCGGGCGACGTGTTAGGCCGGTTGTCGCGAGAACCGGATGTGCGAGAGGTTGCTAAAGTAATTGGTGAGGTGCCAAGCGGCCAATTCATGGGAGTGCGGCTTGGTATGACGCCGTCGTTTTTAGCCACTATCGCTGAGAGTTCGACGATTTCCGTTGACGAACTGTGGAGTGTGGCTGACGACATTCGCCAGGCTAATCAACTAGACCGTATCAGCGGCGCCGTATTAGCTACAGCGCTAGTGAGGAGCTTTCCGAATTATCAATCAATAATAGCGCAAACTCATTTAGGAGATGAGGATTTGGACGCTGGTATTTTGTGGCAAGAGCATTTGATGGAGATTGTTCGGCATTTTGGCCAGCGGCGGCGGACTGGCGGCTTGGCGCGTGATTGGTCGTTTGGCTGGATTCCGCACCTTGAGCGATTCGGGCAAAATATCAGCGAACAAATTGGCGCTAGCCGTAATACTTTGTCGATTGACATACCATCGCATGTTCAGGTGATTGATCAGCTAGTGGAAGCTTTTGGTACGGGTGGGCGGCAAAACGCGGTTCTTATCGGTCAAGCTGGTGTTGGTAAAACATCAGTAATTCATGCTTTCGCGGAACGAATTTTGGACGCTGATGCGAATGTACCCGAAAATCTTCGCTTCCGCCAGATCTTCATTCTTGACTCGGCATCGTTGATTGCGGCAGCACCAGGACGCGGCGAGCTCGAAAACTTAATCATGCAGGTTTTAGGTGAAGCTTACAATGCCAAGAATATTATTGTTTGCCTCGACGACGCGCAGTTGTTTTTTGAAGAGGGCGTGGGGTCAGTGGATTTGACAAATGTCTTGCAGCCGATTTTAGATGCTGGTAGGCTACGCTTAATTTTAAGCATGGACGAACAGCGCTATCTCGAAATTAGCCGCCGCAACCCGTCGCTAGCTAACTCGCTTAACCGTATTAATGTTGCCGAGACCAACGAAGCAGAGACTAAAAAGGTTCTGCAAGAACAGTTGATTGCTATTGAGTTCAACCGCAAAGTTACTTATATGATACAAGCGATTAACGAAGCTTATCGCTTGAGCCAGCGTTACATTCACGATATAGCCATGCCTGGCCGGGCGCTTAAATTGCTAGAGTCGGCGGCTAGTTTCAGCGAGTCTGGTATCGTGACTATGAATTCTGTACAGCAAGCAATCGAGCGGACAATGGACGTTAAAGTTAGCGTAGCTAATACGACCGAAGACCGCGAGCGGCTGCTGCATATGGAGGATTTAATTCATGAGCGAATGGTTGATCAAGCCCGTGCTGTTAACGTCGTCAGTGACGCTCTGCGCCGTGCCCGTGCGGGCGTAAGAAATGAGAATCGACCGATTGGCACTTTTCTGTTTTTGGGACCGACTGGTGTCGGCAAGACGGAGCTGTCAAAAGCGTTAGCTGACGTATATTTTGGCGGCGAAGGCAAGTTAATCCGCTTGGATTTGAATGAGTTTGTCCGCTCCGAGGACGTCGCGCGTTTAATCGCTGATGGCGCTGACGACCCGATGAGCTTGACCGCGCAAGTAATGAAACAGCCTTTCAGTGTGGTGTTGCTCGACGAGATCGAGAAGGCCGCGCCAGAAGTGCTAACTACACTCCTGCAATTACTCGACGAAGGGATTTTGCGCGACGCCAAGAACCGTGAGATTAGCTTTCGCGACGCCATCGTAATTGCTACTAGTAACGCTGGCGCTGATAGGATCCGCGAATATATCGAGCGCGGCTATCGGCTTGAGCAGTTTGAACAGCAGTTTATCAACGAATTAATTAGTTCAAACCAGTTTCGACCAGAGTTTCTTAATCGCTTCGACGAAATTGTACTCTTTCGTCCGTTTACGCCTGCCGAGTTGGTGCAAGTGCTTGATCTGATTCTGGCTGGCGTCAACAAAACTCTATTGCCGCAAAAAGTGTCAGTGACTGTTGATGACGACGCGAAACAGCTTCTCGTTCAGCAAGGCTACGACCCGCGGCTAGGCGCTCGGCCGATGCGCCGTGTTGTTCAGAAAGCGGTGGAGAATACTATCGCTAAGCTCATGCTATCGGGGGCGGTTAATCCGGGCGATTCGGTGAACATTGATGCCGAGCAAGTGCGGCGAATTTTTGAAGAATCTGAATCGCAAGTAGTTCCATTGCAAGGCGATGTGCCTAACCAGCAGAACCAAGCTTAAGAAAGTTTTCTAACAAGAGTTTTGGCGGCGCGGCGGTTGATAGGCGCAACAATGCCAACGGCTAGCGCGCCAATACCGCGCACGAGCGCCCTTGCTTTGGTTTTGTAGCGTTCTTTTTTGCTGAGGGACGTATTAGTGGTATCAAGTTGCGGCGACTCGGACCAGAATGCTAACCGCACCGCTCTGATGCCGAGTGCCAAGCCTCGCTTTTTATTGCCGGCAAGTGTCTCGGCGTAGCTGGCTCGAGCGGTAAAATTAATATCATATTGATCAATACGATTTAGTCCGTCGGCATGTTTGTGCGAATCCTTGAGTTTCTCTAGTCCGTAACGAAAAGTTTCAACAGTCTTGGTATTATTTTCTGGAGTATCAAAAGTTTCATCGCTTGCTATGCGTGACAATTGCATGGTTGCCAGCATGGCTGCGCTAGCTCCCAGTTCGCGCAGCGTGCTGCGATTTGGCTCCCGTTACCTACGTCGCGCGCCATCCGAGCCTTTTCGGATGGATCTGATGTTGCATTATATGCTATTGTCGCTAGCGTTGCGGCAAGAGAATAAAATCCATCGCGAATTGCTTGTACAGCCGATCTTGAATAGTCGTTAAAACCCAGTTCGCCGCCGTTAGTCTCCATGCCTATATTATAACATAAACAATTATCTAATGCAAGGCATGCGTTTCGTATTTTTGCCGGCAATTATCCCACTAGTCGCCAAGGCTTATTTTGATAGTGACGTAGCTAGTTGGCTCGTGGTCGAATTTATTGGCGTCTATTTTGGCGTACGGCTTGGCTATCTCGGAGGTACCGTATACATAATCTTTATGCAGCGCCTGCGGTATAACGCTCAGGTATAAAATATGGCCGTTAGTATCCTTGAACGTATCACTTTGAATGATAGTATCTTTATCTTTCGTACTGATAAGCGAGAAGCCGGCCTCTTTAATTTTTTTGGTTAAATCTATACGAGTTTTACTTACAGAAGTATTATGGCCATACTCTGTAGTGATGGATTTATCATTCGAAATATTACTTTTATAAACTGCTAGTCTATAAGATTTATCTAGCTTCAAATTGTTATATATACTATGAATTTGATTATAACGAGCAGTGTTGGTATATTCTACGACCATTCTGTCAACTAGATATACGCTCATAGCCGTTAGCCAAAAAAGTACAAAAACTAATATCGCATACACCAGTAAGCTGCGGCGCACCATGAAGTGAGTATCTGTTTTTGTAATGTGTTTGACACGCTGTTTGCGAGTCTTCTTGGGAGATTTTTTTGCCTTAGTAACCATAAACATAGTGTAGCATACCGATGCGATTATTGGCTAAGTATAGTCGTGGTGACAGATGATCCGTTGATTATTGCGCCGGACAGCAAAGGTTGTTCCGTGGCTCTATTTGGATCAAGCGGTTGGTGGCCTAAATTGTTGACGCTATCAACGAGGCTAGGGAAATTCTTCGCCAAATCATTATACGGCCTGCCATCAGGTATCGTACTATCGGTAGTGATAAATACCCAGCCGGCATTGCGCTGGCGCGATAAATTGATTATTTTTTGGTAATCGCTAGCCTTTGCGGCATAAATCGTATGGAAAATACGATGGGAATTAGCTGGGTCTTTCTCAAAGGCAGAGTAAGCGGTCTTATAGTTATTAATATATTCGTCAGCAGTGCCTTCGTTAGTCATGAAAATATCGGCGTATGGTGCAATCGCGTCGGTGATGTGCGTACCAGGATTGGCAACGACTAATTTGTTGCCGTAAGTGCTTTTCGTATAGTTATATAATTCTGCCATGTAAGCCGTTGCGCCGTTATTTCTGGATGATATCTCGTCGAAGTAAAACCCGTGAATTTTATCTGTCCCGTAAAGTTCAATGAACTTAGCCATGGCGGCTTTAACTTCGGTAATTGGGCGGGTTTGATGAATAGTGCGGATGTAAGCGACAGTCTTGAAACCAAGCTCGGCGTTCTTTTTTAACAGCCGCACATAACCTGGGTCGAGCTTGGCGTCAGGGCTGCCGTCTGCCATGATGAGCGTATACGGGATTTTGCTGCTGCCTGCTGCATGAATCGCTTTCCAGTAGTCAGAGAACTCGCTGCCGCCAGCCTCAGCGAGCGGATAGACGTATGATAGCATAAAGACCGACTGAGCATTGACTGCAGTAGAAGGGTTGGTATTTGTTTTATTAACCATACCAGCGACAGCGTTGCTAAGAGAAACGGTGTAAGTTTTATCTTTACCGCCAGTGCCAGCATTGGTATCAACGTAGAATTTGGCGCTGGTTTCTCCTGCCTTGATGACTACTCGCTGGCTGTCCCAGCGGACGTTGAGATTGTTTGGACTACTAGTATTGTGCGTGATTTTGATATCCGCGCTAACATCGGTACTGGCTGCTTTGTCTAAAGTTGCCGTGTAAACAGCAGTCTCTCCTTCTTTGACGCTGGCTGGTCCATGAAGGGTAATTTTTGGCGCAGTCGCAGCAGGACTGATTATCCCCGCGCCAGTACCGCCGCCCAAATCATCAACTACCGACCCGCTAAATCCGCTGGTGACGCTCTCTTTGTGTCCTTTTTTGTCGGTGTAACTGGCTTGGACGATGACTTGCATACCCAGGTGGTCTTTGGTTTGCGCGAGAGTTTTGCCAGTTCCCAAGAATTTGCCGTAAAATTCGTACCATCGGTAAGTAATGCCGCTCTCTGGCACGCCATCGGCATCGGTAATACGGGCAGTGAATACTTGTCCGACTCGGTTAATTCCGTCGATGGTGACGCTACCATGGTTATTATTTGATGCGGCGTTGCCGACAGCTATCGTAGCTGAGCTAATTAAATCTTTCATTACGTTTTTGTTGTTAGCATGAGTTGTTTTGACAGTGATTTTTTTACCCACTTCTGATGGTGTCAACTTGTATGAGAAATAACTAGCCCCAGGAATAGCCGCGCCGTCGGCAAACCATTGATAATACCGTATACCGCCGTCTTTCAACCCGTCAGGATCGTCGATTTGCGCGATTAGGGTTGAGCCGACCTCTGCTGCACCGACGATTTTTACAGCTGCCTGTGCAGGTTCGGGTGTTGGCTTAGGCGGCTTGGATGGATTGGGCGGTGTAGTCGGTTTGTTATTGCTGGGCTTAGTGGACGGAGTATTCGCAGGTTTACGGCTAGCAGCATTGTGAATTGACGGTCTGCCTGGCGACGCTATTTGGCGGTAATGATAAGTATTGTGATTTCTGACAACCGAGACGCCATTTCCAGTTGTCTTGGTAGAATTACTAGGTGAACTGTTCGTGGACTCGTCAGTCTTGGTCTGGCTAGTCTCGTTCTTGCCATCCGGGTTCGAACTTGGTTCTGAATCCGAGTCTGGTCGCTGCGGCTTGTTGTTCTCGTCGTCTGCTTGAGAACTAGTATCATGGCTAGGTCCTTGATTTGTCTGATTATACTGACTCATGCTAATCAAACTGGTGAAAAGCCAATACAACAAAACTGCTGCTAGTACAACGGCCAATATCCCAATAACAACTTTTATTTTTCTATGGTTCGCTTGTTGATTTTCCATATTCCTCTCCTCAGAATACAATACTTCAATTTAAGCATAGGCGATATGGAAAGTCAAATAACGAATCAATCGATCAAATTAAAAAATAGACAGCTGTCATTGCTGCTATCTTTGGTACCCCGCACAGGAATCGAACCTGCAACCTTTGGTACCGGAAACCAACGCTCTATCCAGTTGAGCTAACGGGGCACATTTGGTACGCCCGGCAGGATTCGAACCTGCGACCCCTTGGTTCGAAGCCAAGTACTCTAATCCGCTGAGCTACGGGCGCCTATCGCAATTATATCACATATTGTATAATCAAACTATGAACATACAGCAGGACATCTCTCTCAAAAAGCTTACAACTATGCAGCTCGGCGGCGTGGCTCGGCAAGTTGTCGAGGCTAGAACTCGCGCCGATATCGCCGAAGTAGTACGCTATGCTCATGAGCATAATCTGGATATATACGTTCTCGGTGGCGGCAGTAATACGTTAGCGCATGACGAGGGCTTCGACGGACTTATTATACTCAATCGCATCCCAGGTTTTGAAGTTGTTGACGAAACTGACGATTTGGTGACGATTGTAGCTGGTGCTGGCGAGGTTTGGGATGACTTCGTACGGCGGACGGTCGAGATGAATCTCAGCGGCGTGGAATGCTTGTCGGCGATCCCTGGTACGGTCGGTGCGGCGCCAGTTCAGAATATTGGCGCTTATGGACAAGAGGCTGCTTCGACGATTGTCTCGGTCAATGCCTACGATACGCGTGATAACCAATTTGTAACTATTAGCAATGCTGAGTGTGACTTTGCGTATCGTCATAGTATTTTTCGCGGTCGTTGGGCGGGGCGCTATATTATAACATCAGTAACGTTTAACTTGTCGCGGCATCAATCTCAACCGCCGTTTTATGCAGCGATTCAGCGTTATTTAGACGAGCACAATATTCACGATTATTCACCGCAAACATTACGCGAAGTTGTGATGAAGATTCGCTTTGATAAGTTGCCTGACCCGAAAGCTCGCCCAAACACTGGTTCGTTCTTCAAGAACGCTATTATTTCGGCTGATAAATTATCTAAATTGCAGCAGAAGTATCCTGATATCCCGCATTATGATATGTCGCATGGTACATACAAAATTCCAACTGGCTGGCTAATTGATCAATGTGGGCTCAAAGGTACGCTTCATTATGGTATGCACGTCCACGACAAAAACGCGCTAGTCCTTATTAATGAGTCGGCACAGAGCTATGAAGATCTAGCGCAAGCTCGCCAAAAAATCATTGACACCGTTTACCAAAAATTTGGTATCACCATTGAGCAAGAGCCGTTAGAGATACCTGGCAAAAACACAGAAAAAGCATAGCCATTTTATAAATTGTGCGCTACAATTAAGTCATGAAGCGTAAAGAGGGCGGGTTTACTATAGTTGAAGTGGTTATTGCAGTTACCGTCATCGGTGTGCTGCTGATAATTGCTATGACTACGCTCAATGGCTTGACGGCGAAAGGTCGCGATGCAACCCGTAGAGCTCGCGCTGAAGCCATGGCTCTAGATCTTGAACGTTATTATAAATACAACACCACTTTCAGGGGGCATGAGTACCCAACTGGCAACGCGCTGTTAGCTGATATAGGCAAATATTTTAGTGACACTACAGTTGTGCAAGATCCCTCCCGTTCTGGTAATAGACTAGTCAAGGGCTGCCCGGCGGCTGGCCCGATACCAGCCAGCTGGGGCTGGACGGACGAGCAGAAAATGCTCTATAGGTATTGTGCTCAAGACAGAGAGAGATCCGACTGCGATAAAATTTACGGCGCTTCGGGTAAGGATGTTTGCGTCGGTTTCAGAATATATTACTATAGCGAATCAGATAATGCGCTTTATCAGGTGAACAGCATATGGTCAAGGTGAGAACGGACGAAGGTTTTACAATTGTTGAAGTGGTAGTTACGCTGTTATTTATTTCGATAATATCGCTTGGTATATTAACGATGCATACCCAGGTTAGTATACTCTCGATTATCAACCGCCAGGATCAAAAGGCTAGTTATTTAGCGTACGATAATATGCGTAAGTATGTTAACGGAGCTCCGCCAACGTGGTTTTTGTGTACCGATCAGCTGCCAGGCGCTGTGCAGCAGGTATTGCTTGACTCAGAAGGGCATATTAGTGAGTTGCCCGGAACTACTAAGCAAAAAGTTGTGGCATCGGCGCCGTATGGTTGCGGCGACACTGTCAACAGTTTGGGTATGCCGATTCGTGTTGAGTCTGTAGTAACATATGGTAATGGTAAGAGGGTAACCCATGTTGCATATGCGGCATTCTAACCAATCTGGATTCACCATCGTAGAGCTAATGGTGACGACGTTTGTTATGTTTATAGTGGTTGTAGTATTTGGCGGTATTATATCAGCATCTTACCGTCAGGCTATAGCAGCAGATGCGCTTGCTTCAATGACGCGTGACATGCACGTGACGATGGACGCTATCGAAATGGATGTTTTAGCTTCAGTCGAGATTGCCTCAACTTCTAGAAGGGGTGATATGAATATGCTTGATCGATACGGATATAGCGCTGTAAGTAATCCTGCACCTACTCTGCAAACTTGGAAATATTTTGGTGGAGGTAGCAACAAACGAGCCTTGCTCCTGATACAATATGCGACTAATTTGCGGCGCGGGGCAGGCTCTCGCGAAGTAGTTTACGCCGCAACAAAAAGGTTTAATTGCAGCACAGAAAGACGTCTCCAACCAAAATACAGACAGATGGTGATCTACTTCATGCGGGACAATACATTGTATCGAAGGGTTATATTTGATGATATAAAAAGCGAAAGATATAAAGCCCTTGGTGTTAACGCTTCTGCTATATGTGGTACCGGTGATGAAAATAACGAATTTTGGCGCAAGATCGCAGTACAATCCATACCTCCGCAGTCGTCCGAATTTACTGGCGGTGCAACGCCAGGGCGATCGCTTTATCGCGACGAAACAATTGCTCGCAACGTTTCGGCATTTGATGTTCAATATTTTAAGGATGATACGCCAATAGCCAACCAGTACGATGCTGCTCACAGCTCCGACCATATGTTTGAAAATGCTAACAAGGTTAAAATTGATATAACAATTAGTCCTCCTGTGGGGGGAGTGTCTAAAATATCTCAGTCATTAACTGTTCGGAAAGGAAATGAGGAATGATTCGCTTTGATAAGGGCTATTCTCTAGCAGTAATGATTATAATGACAACATTTATATTGGCGGTGCTAGCGGCTGCATATCGCGTTACTACGCGTTCGTATATTTATTCTCGCGAGGAGTATTATTATAAGCTGGCTCAAGAAGCTGGCGAATCGGGGACGGCGGCAGCTAATGCGTGTCTAGATATAAACAACTGGAAACAAACATGGGGTCATGTTGCTGGGGCTGCTGGCTTGTATCTGACGCCAAGCAGCGACTGCAAAGGTCAAGACGGTAAGATTCCGACCAATAAATACGTTATGAGCGAAGGTTCGATCCGTACAATTTTCACCGTTGGCGATCTTAATTTTCATGATGATCATCATTCGGATGTCTCGGCTGTTGGCAAAACGCAGCTTGTTGACTCTGGCGGTACAGTTTTGCGAGAATACACTGTTTCGGTCAAAAAACTTATCACTCGTCCCGGTCTGATCGCGACGAAGTCTTCTAGTGGTACTTATCGAACGTGCGGTATTTTGTCTAATAGTATTTGGTGTTGGGGCAGGAATCGTTATGGCCAGTTGGGCAATGGGAGGTCTGTTGGCCATAATCCAGGCAATCCAGCAAAAGCTGCGCTTAGCGTCGATTCCGATATACCAGTCAAAGTAGTTAAACAAACAGGAGTTCTTTACGGCAAGAAAATTGATGATTTATTTACCGCCCAGTATCATAGTTGCGCTCTGGCTGAAGGTAAAGTTTATTGCTGGGGTTATAACGGTACTGGTCAGCTTGGTAATGGACGATCTGGCGCAGAAGAACATTCAAATGTTCCTATTGAGGTTAAGGGGGCGCTGGCTGGTAAAACAGTAACTAGTATCGGCGGTTCGTATAATACTTCGTGTGCTATCGCTGGCGGCAAGATATATTGCTGGGGTGAGGGTTTTCACGGCGTGACTGGTACTGGTGACAATACAAAGGTGCGCCCATGGCCGACTTTGGTTAGATCGGGTGTTCCTGGCGGTCTGCCGAATAGCTATACAGCAACCGCATTAGCGACCAGTGGTACGCGCTCGATGAATATGTGTGCTATAGCGAATGGTCTTGCCTATTGCTGGGGTCAGAATAATGTTGGTCAGATTGGCAATAATACATCTGCTAGCCCTGCCACTCAGCCAGTCTATAGTCCTATGAGAGTTTCTGGTTTGACCAATGTAACGAATATATCACAGGACGGATATTTGGCTCAAAGCGGCGAGCCAGACAGATTTACTCATGTATGCGCTGCCGCTAACGGCGAGGCGTACTGTTGGGGTAACGGCCGTGCTGGGCAACTAGGTATGGCACACATTGGCTATATTGCCAAAAAGGCTACTCCAGTCAAGGTTGATCGGCCAGCAGGCTTGTCGCCGTCAGATAAAGTGAAAAAGGTTGAAGTGGGTATTTGGCATTCATGCATGCTGATGAATAGCGGTAGAGTGTTCTGCTGGGGGACTAATGCTTATGGTCATTTAGGGGCGAACCTTGCTCCTGGCGCGCTTCCCAACAACCGATCGGTAAAACCGATAGAGATATTGGTTGGCCCAGGCGGAATTCCGGCAGGGCAGCGGATAATTGATCTGGCTGCTGGCGCTAACCGTGGATGCGCGGTGGTAGAAAACGGACACTCGTATTGCTGGGGTCTGAATGACGCCGGGCAGATTGGCGACGGTACCCATATTGATGCCCGCGCACCGACCGAGTCATTATTCTTGCGCCCGACGCAGAACCGCTACATCTATTAAAAAACCACTTGCGCTTTCGTTATCGGTGTAGTATTATCAAATTACAATTAACTAACATAATAAATAGGGGGCACATTACTGTGACAACAAAACAACTTAAAAACCGAGGTTTCACCCTTGTTGAGCTCTTGATTGTGATCGTCATCATCGCGATTTTGACGGTGATTTCACTGATTGCTTATAATGGTATTCAGAACCAGGCGAAAACTTCAGCGTCTCAGGGTGTCATGAAGAATGTTGCTGATAAAGCACAAATTTATAATACTCAACAGCCTGATGGAGCTAATGGGTATCCAGCGGCGGTAAATGACTTATCTGCAGCAGGCAAAAGCGGTGAAACTTGGTATCTTGAGTCAAGCGCGTATGTAGTTGGTGGTAGTGGTAAGCCAACAAGCGCGCCGACTGGTGCTGATGCATCTAAAACAATTTGGTACAAAGCTTGCGATGATGCTAAAGGTCGTCATGTAGGTATAACGATTTGGGGATGGAATTTCTCAAAGAACGAAGCAATTGAACGTGTAGTTGGTGAGTGCTAAAAATAGCTATTTAACTAGCAAAATACTCCGGTTTTTACCGGAGTATTTTTTGCCTAGATATTGGTTTTTGGTTGATGATGCTCTAGACTTGATTTAGTTCTCTACAAAACTCCCTCACCTCCTCGCGCAAAACTCCTAATCTCTTCTCGTTCTCGCGGGCGTCAATCGCTTGCTTGATCCACTCAGCGATTTGCGCCATGTCGTCGGGCTGGCAGCCGCGGGTGGTGATGGCGGGCGTGCCTAGGCGAATGCCGCTGGGCCGGAACATCGGCAGCGGGTCGTCGGGTACGGCGTTGGCGTTTAGTGTCAGACCGATCTTATCGATAGCGATCTCGGCAGTTTTGCCATCGATACCAAAACTCTTGTTGATGTCGGCTAATATCAAGTGATTGCTAGTGCCGCCAGTCACTAATTGGAAGCCACGTTTTTGCAGCTCTTCGGCTAGCTGCGCGGCGTTAGCGACGATATTTTTCGCGTAGTCGCGGAACTCGGGCTGCAGCGCCTCGCCAAAAGCTACTGCCTTGGCAGCAATGGTGTTCATATGCGGGCCGCCTTGCATGCCTGGGAAGACTGCCCTATCAATTAGTGTCGGGATGCTCTCGAGCGTTTTGGCGGGTTTTTTGAGCGGACTAGTTACCTTGCCCATACTGAGTATTAAGCCGCCGCGAGGACCGCGCAGTGTCTTGTGGGTGGTAGTAGTCATGACATGAAAGCCGTGGTCAAGCGGATTCTTGGCTACGCCGCCAGCGATCAGCCCGGCAATATGCGCTACGTCGGCCATCAGTAGACAGTCGTCGATTTCGCGGCCGATTTCGACGAATTTCGCCCAGTCCATTTCGCGCGGGTAGGCGCTAAAACCTGCTAGAATAATGCGCGGCTGGTGTTCGTGCGCTAGGCGACGAATTTCTTCATAATCGATTTCGCCAGTTTCGATATTTTTCATTTTATACGGGACGAAGTTGTATAAGTGAGCGCTGCGAGTGACAGGCGAGCCGTGTGTCAGGTGCCCGCCATGGCTCAAGTCCATCGCCAAGATAGTATCGCCTGGCTGGCACCAAGCACTATAGACCGCTTCGTTAGCTGGCGCGCCGCTGTGCGGCTGGACATTAGCGTGGTCGGCGCGGAATAATTTTTTGGCGCGGTCGATGGCGAGCTGTTCGATACGGTCGGTGAATTCTTGGCCGCCGTAATAGCGTCGGCCAGGGTACCCTTCGCTGTATTTGTTGGTAAAAACGCTGCCAAGTGCTTTTCGCACGTCCTGGCTAACGTAATTTTCACTTGGTATCAATTCCAAACCGTCACGCTGGCGCTCCTCTTCGCCGGCGATACAATCAGCAACTGCAGTGTCTGTCATGATTATCCTCCTTTTTCTTATCTATATTTTAGCACTTATGATCATTTACTGTAACGTTTTGAAATAGAGTTGGTTGCGATTGAATTTCTTGACAATATATCATATCAGGTATATTATGGTGACATGAAAACGGCGAAGTATCTCAAAAATATTGGCGCGCTCATCCAAGAAACGCGCCAAGCACGCAATATGACTCAAAACGAACTGGCAGAGGAGCTTGGCACTAGCCAGTCGGCAATTAATCGAATTGAGAACGGCAAGCAGAATATTAGTCTCGAGATGATCGCGCGTATCGGCGAGGTGCTGTCAAGCGAAATAGTACGGATTAATAGCTCGGGCAAAACTAACTTTCGCATCAATGGCGGCCGGGAATTGCATGGTGAAATTGAAATCAAAACTAGCAAGAACGCTGCTGTTGGATTGCTGTGTGCTAGTCTACTCAACAAAGGCAAAACGACGCTGCGCCGGGTAGCGCGGATCGAGGAAGTCAATCGAATTATTGAGGTTCTGGAAAGTATAGGTGTGCGATGCCGCTGGATTAGCGAGCACGACCTAGAGATTGATCCGCCGAAAGCCTTGCAACTCGACAGTATGGATGTCGAGGCTGCTAAGCGGACGCGCAGTATCATTATGTTTTTAGGACCGCTATTACACCAATGCGAGACGTTCAAGATACCGTTTGCTGGCGGCTGCAGCCTGGGTACGCGGACGGTTGAACCGCATATGGCGGGCTTAGCACCGTTTGGTTTGAGCGTTGAGGCGGCCAATGACAACTATATTGCCACAGCCAAGCCGCAGCGTGTTGACCGGGCGATTATTTTAACTGAACGCGGCGATACAGTCACCGAGAATGTCGTTATGGCGGCAGCGCTTTATGATGGTACGACTATTATTCGCAATGCTAGCCCAAACTATATGGTGCAAGATGTTTGTTTCTTTCTAGAAAAGTTAGGTGTCAAAATAGAGGGTATCGGTACCACTGTTCTCAAGATTACTGGCAAAAAATCAATTGACTGCGACGTCGAATACTTCCCAAGCGAAGACCCAATTGAAGCGATGAGTTTCGTGGCGGCTGGTGTCGTGACTGGTTCAGAAATTACTATCAGGCGCGTGCCGATTGAATTTATGGAGCTAGAGCTAGCGACTTTGGCGGGTATGGGTCTGCAGTACGATATTTCCGAAGAGTACATGGCGCGCAATGGTTGCACTCGTCTAGTTGATATCGTGCTCAAAAAATCCGAATTGCATGCTCCAAAAGATAAAATTCATGCTCTGCCGTTTCCGGGTATCAACATGGATAATCTGCCGTTCTTAGGATTATGCGCCACGGTAGCCAAGGGCCGCACGTTGATCCACGATTGGAGCTACGAAAATCGAGCAATCTACTTTACTGAGCTGACTAAAATGAATGCCCAAGTAAATATGGTTGATCCGCACCGGGTTTATATCTCTGGCCCGACGCGCTGGAAGCCGGCTGATATCACAGCGCCAGCCGCACTGCGTCCGAGCGTGGTGATTCTGCTAGCGATGCTGGCGGCGCCTGGCAAATCGGTACTGCGCGATGTTTACAATATCAATCGCGGCTACGAAGATATTGCCAACCGCCTGAACTCGCTAGGTGCAGATATCGAAACTGTTTGGGAATAGTGACAATCAAGCGCCTGTCTGCTATAGTAATAAATGCCCTGAGAAGGGGTAATGCGGCGGAAGTAGCTCAGTTGGACAGCCGTGAGTATCAAAGATAGCGCTCGCTCTAACCAACTGACAAGTTTTCGCTAGTACATTTCGGATTAGCTATATGGCGGAAGTAGCTCAGTTGGACAGCCTTGAGCGTTGAAAATAGCGCTCGCTCTAACCAACTGACAAGATTCTGCTAGTACATTTCGTAGTATTCATTATGGCGGAAGTAGCTCAGTTGGTTAGAGCGCTGGATTGTGGCTCCGGAGGCCGTGGGTTCGAATCCCATCTTTCGCCCCAAATAAAACACCCGGTTTTCTTCATTAGTCTCGGGTGTTTTATTTGACTCTAAATCATAAATACTATCGGTTGAACGGGTCGCGCGACGGCTTGATCGGCTCGGTGAAAGTACGCGACGGAACAGTCGGTTCGGTCGTAGGTGTAATGAGCGACGATTTATTTGTTTGCGTGGTTCCTGCGCTTCGCGAGTTTGCATCAGAGACCCGCGAGCTTTGCGGCTGGTTACTATTAGTCGCTTGCGTTCCGTTGGTGCTGGCTGCGGCGATTTGCTGGTTTTGCCAGGCTTTGCGATAATCTTGTCTGACTCCAGAATCTTTGTATGCGCCGATATATTGCCGGTTGGTGTTTTGGCGCCGTTGAAAGCTATTCTTGGCAATCCTGCCGCCAACCTGCGGTTTGTTATTGGTTAATCCGCTTGAATGCATAGCATCGCTCTGTGTGCTATTAGTTGAGAAGCGGTCAAATAAACGTCCCATGCTTTTATTATACACTAACGTAATGATATAATGTATAGTGCGCGGGTGTAGTACAGCGGTTAGTATGCGAGTTTTCCAAACTCGAGATTGGAGTTCGATTCTCCGCACCCGCACCAAAATATTTGCCCCGATAGCTCAGCTGGTGAGCCCTCAGCGACAAAAATCGCATAGCTCTATCCAGCTTCTGTCTAAGCGAATCGGGCGACTAAATACATTTTCAGAGTGCCCCGATAGCTCAGCTGGATAGAGCAGAGGACTTCTAAGCCTAAGGTCGCAGGTTCGAACCCTGCTCGGGGTACCATTATTCAACTAGCCGATAATAAAAACTCATCGCAATGATGAGTTTTTTACATGGAGTTTCGTGGAGGGCCAGGAGGGGCTCGAACCCTCGACACCCTGCTTAAGAGGCAGGTGCTCTAACCAGCTGAGCTACTGGCCCTTATCTTTTCATTATAGCATAGATAGAGGTAAAAGTAAATATGAACGCTAGGAATTTTCGGTCTGTTGGGTAGTCAAATGATGACGCTTACTCTTGCTAATTCTGTGAAAATCGACGATAATATACGAATAATGCCAGAGTTGAATCAAATTGGCGCCCACTTGCGGGCAGGTGTTATATATGCACAGCGGCAGTCTGATGAGCGGCAGCAAATACTTAGTCAGGCTGATAAAATTAATGTCGTTGGTGCTGGCGGCATGTTGACGGCGGCTTACGAGCAGCTGCGCAACGCCGCTGAAAATACCGAGGAGCACTTGCTGCTACAAAATGCTATCCGGCGGTTTTTCAAACAATCGTTTATTGTTCGCGATGAGGCGTTGGTCCGCAAAAGCGGCGAAGAATTGGTGGTTGAATTGACTTTTGCGGGATATTTGCCCAACGATAGCGTGTCGCGCAGCCAAATCAAAGAGATTTCAAAACTAGCAACAGCGCACTATAAAGCGTATGAAAAGCTGATTGCTGATCGTTCAATCAATTTAGATCGTTCTTCGGCATGGCTGTTAGAAACTCTGTCGGTATTGGCGGCGAATGTATTGGTTGATCACGCAGGCGATCATGCGTTTATTGATTTTGCGTATGAATATTTCGAGACAGCAATTCCGCGGGATGCGCTGCAATCGACTTCGGCTGATGAATATGGAGCTGCGCTTTATGTGGCTATTCAGCAGGCGCTGATGAAGAGCGACGTAGCTACGGTGCGCGCAGGGCTATTGGTGCGTTATGGAACGAGCGTTGAGTCGCTTGAGGCTTTTGTTGAATTTAATCGTAAAATTGATAAGATGCTGCGCAGCACGTCGGTCGAAGAGCTGCGCCGCGTGGTTGATCGGCAGGGGGCGCCGCTGCGCGTTATTCGCCATATGATGGAGACGCAAGACGACTTCCCGGCATTGTTGCAAAAACGCGAGGCATTTCTCAACGAATTTGAGCGGCAAGTGAACCGTGAATATTCTAGCATGATGGCGCGAATTAACCGGGCCATTATGCGCAGCGTGGTCTTCTTGGTAATTACTAAGTTTTTGATTGGCATCGCTATTGAAGTACCGTATGACCTGTGGGCGCACGGACAAATTGAGTGGTTAGTATTGATGATCAATTTGTTCTTCCCGCCGATATACATGGTGTTGCTGCGCTTAACGCTGAATGTGCCGGGATACGCAAATACCGAAGCGCTGATTAAACGGGTCGATCAGATGCTCTACGGCGGCGATAATACTGTACTGATGCGGCGGCAATTAGCGGGACGGACGTATAGCTCGATGTTTTCGATTATGTACGGCGTAATGAGTCTGGCGGTGTTCGCGCTGGCGACTTGGCTGCTGACGTTGATTGGTTTTTCACCAGTGCATATTATTATTTTCTTTGTATTTTTCTCGGCGGCGAGCTTCCTAGGCTTTCGCTTGAGCCGGTTGATTCGCGATCTCGAGATTGTGCGCAGTGCTAGCAACGGCTTTACCTTTGTACGCGATACGCTGTATTTGCCGTTTGTAGTCGCTGGTCGGTGGATGAGTGATAAATACGCGCAGGTTAATATTGTGTCGATGGTGTTGGATATGTTAATTGAATTACCGCTCAAAACCATCTTGCGCAAGATTCGGCAATGGGCAGCTTTTATTGATGATAGAAAGGACAGTATATCATGAAAGAGTTAAACGGCAAGGAACTGCAAGGTTTTATTAAGCAGCGCCAAGCGCGTCAAGTACGAAATCTACGCCAAGAATATGGTGTGGCGCCAAAACTAGTTATTATAATGAGCAAAAACGCTAGCCAAGCGATTCAAACGTATGTTCGGATGAAAACACGTTACGCAGCAGATATTCTGATTGATGTTGACGTACAAGCAGTCGCGCAAGCTGATATGATGCCGGCGATTGACCAAGCTAATAACGACTCAGCGGTGCAGGGGATAATTTTGCAATTGCCGATTGATGACGTGTCGCAGACCGAAAAGCTGTGCCAATTAATCGCGCCAGAGAAAGATGTTGATGGTTTAGGGGCTAGTAGTATCTATCCGAGCGCTACTGCGCAAGCAATCGATTGGCTATTGGCTGGGTATAATATCGAGCTATCGGATAAGCAAATTGCTATCGTGGGCCGCGGTAAGCTTGTCGGAGCACCGCTCGAAAAAATGTGGCAGCAGCGCGGTCTAAACGTGCAGGTCTACGACAAGACGAATCCAGCTACCGCAGACAGTTTGCAAAAATGTAACGTAATTGTAACAGCGACCGGCGTGCCGCACTTGATCACCTCCGAAATGATCGCGCCAGAGACGGTAGTGGTGGATGCTGGTACGGCGAGCGAAGGCGGTGTGTTGGTCGGCGATGTTGACGATGCGGTTCGCCAGCGCAGCGATATTACGATTACACCGCAAAAGGGCGGTGTCGGTCCGTTGACATACGCAGTATTATTTGATCATCTGATTGAGGCGTGCTTGCGGCAAGTTGGTAAGTTATAGTAATTCTATCGCTTATCGTTCAGCGCTTCTTTGGCGTGGATTACAACTTGGCTAGGTGTTAGATTAGCCTTGACGATATAACTATGAATACCTAGGTTACGCAGCTCGGCAGGTGCCTCTTCTTCGCCTAGGTTGGTTAGAATGATAACTGGCGTATTAGCATTAGCGGGCTGCTGGCGGATTTTTCGCAGCGCTTCGGTGCCGTTCATATTCGGCATTTGCAGATCAAGCAAAATGATGTCAGGATTAGCATGCTTAACCACTTTGACGCCAGTCTCGCCGTCGCTAGCAGTGACCACATCGAATCCAGCCGCCTCGAACTTCATCCGGTACATTTGGTTGATTACTTGATCGTCCTCGATAATAGCGATAGTTGTCATGTTTTTATAATAGCATATCCCAGTTACTTTTCGAGTAAGCTCTAGCGTTATCGTCGAGAAAAGTGTACTATAAAGGCAATGAAGCGGTTTTTTGGTAGAGTTCGCCGTCCATCGTATCGTTCGCAGCAAGTTGTGGACGTTCTGACGCGCAAAATGGTTGATGCCAAAGACATTGATACATTGCTAAATAGCTATTTAGAAACTTTTGTTAGTGTACTACAAGTACGTTTTGCTGGCGTGGCTTTTTGCGATCAATATCACCAGCCGTATATTGCTGGCAAGCGTAATGTGCCGGCATGGTTGGACTCGCAGACGCTTGGTTCTGGCGACATTGGTGATTATGCTCGATATGGTATTGCAGCAATCTTACCGCTATGCGTTGCCGATCAGAAAATTGGTTGCCTGGTAATTGGCGAGCGGCGTGACGGCTGCGAGATTCGCGGTAAGGAATTTGAGCTGTTTGATGTTTTGGCGCGTAATTTATCGGTGGCACTTTTGAATATGTTTCGCCTAGAGGAAATTCGCCGCTTAGCTGGAAATTTAGAGAAGGAAGTCGATGAGGCGACTAGTCAGCTGCGCCAGTCCAACAAAAGATTGCAGGCCCTGGATGCCACTAAAGATGAGTTTGTCAGTATGGCCAGCCATCAGCTGCGGACGCCGCTGACTAGCGTAAAAGGCTACCTAAGTATGGTTCTCGAGGGCGACGCTGGCGAGATTACACCGCCACAGCGGCAGCTGCTAGAAGAGGCTTTTCGCAGCAGCGAGCGGATGGTGCGATTGGTTAGTGATTTTTTGAACGTGAGCCGTTTGCAGACTGGTAAGTTTATTATCAATCGTACAGCGGTCAATTTGTCGCAGCTGGTTGCCGAAGAGGTTGCGAACGTAGATCAGGTGGCAAATACGCATAAGGTCAAGGTCACGTATCGCCAGCCAGCGCGCTTTCCGCTACTGTATCTAGACGACACCAAGATTCGTCAAGTTATTATGAATTTCATTGATAACGCTATTTATTATTCACCAGACGCTAATACGGTAAAGGTCCGATTGTCAATTGAAGATGGCCAGGCAGTTTTGCGGGTAATCGATAAGGGAATGGGCGTATCGCCATCTGCCAAGAAAAAGCTCGGCACTAAGTTCTTTCGCGGCGACAACGCTCGGCGGCAGCGGCCAGACGGCACGGGGATCGGCTTATTCTTGGCGAAGAAAGTAGTCGAAGGGCATGGCGGTACGATGATTTTCGAATCGGAGCTCGGCAAGGGTAGTACTTTCGGCTTTCGGCTACCAATTGCGGAGTTAAAGTCGCCGCCAGCTCTAGACGGCAGCAAAGCATAAATGGTATACTTTTATTTATGAAGAGGAAGACGGGATTTATTATAGGCGGCGGCCTGGCGGTTATAGCAGCTGTTGTCGCTGCGGCAGCACTGGGATATATTTACGGCGGCGTAAAAACGCCAGAACAGCGCACGCTGGTTTACTATAATGTGTGCGGAAATGATATCATTGATAAGTTTAATGGTAGTATATCTTCCCCTGATAATCTGAAGAAGATTGCTGGCGAAATAGAGAAAAAGAATCACTATGCTGATGACGCCACGTGTGTTGTTGCTTTGTATTTTTATCATACGACCGCAGATGCGAACGGTCATAGCCAGAAGACGGACGAGTTATATAACAAAATAAAAAACCTGTCAGACAAAGGAATATACGCTAGCGGCAGGCTGAAGGTGCCAGTTAATGTTGAGCAGTTAAATTTGCTGCGCAGCAAGCAATCAGTTCCGGAGAATAAGCAATAATGCACGAGGGGCTGCTGCGTGGCTTGAAGTGGTGGCTTAGCTGTTTTGTTATTGTGGCAGCTGCAGGTATTGTTTGTTTGCTGAGAAGCGATACGTCGTATGCAGTTTATGGTTGGAATTCTGGACGTAACGATATGGAGAAGCAAGCTTGGGGCGGCGATCCTTGCGGCGATTATATTAATCACCCGTGCGCTGTCTGGTGGGCGTCTTATCATAATACGAACTATTTCAGTATGGTGGGGTCTTCGCCGACCAACCCGATCGAGATGGACTGGAATGCAACGACACTATACTTTACTATACGAGGCTCGTGGAATACCCAACGATTTCGTAATCCAATTAGAATTTACTCTCTGTTCACTTTCAATGGGCAGGGCAGGTCTGTTTGGGTAACTAATCCAGCAGGTCATATAGACGGCAACGGCAATTATTTCTTTAATAGGGGCTATTATGGCGGCGGCGGTCCTGAATATCAGTGGATAAACGGTGAAAGCGAATGGGATCAGTTAAATCTAGGAGCTGACGTTAACGGTGTCGCTCAACCTGGCGGCCCGTCAGAGCTGGTTACGTTTGGTGCAAAAAGCTGTTTGGCAGTCATGAGAGGTAATAAAGTATACACTTATAGCGGTTCTCATGTTAACTGCGGTACCGACAATATCTCGCTGTGGGTACGCCGTAAGCCGCGACCTAGCGGCTGGAAGGTTCAAGGCGAAAGCTATATCTATAATCGTTCCGACAACAAGACTTATGCGAATTATAATAATTCCAATGCCTTTGGTACTTCTCGCCCGTACGCCGAGCGGCATCTAGATGGTAAACCTGATGTCTTTCCTGGAAAACAGGCCGAATTTATAGCGACTCTTCGGAATACTCCATATTCAAATTATCAGCATACAACATCTAGTGTACAAGTGGTTATAGAATCAGCGTATTTTAATAATCTGCACGATGTCGCTAGCTGTGCCGGTAAGGATTGGCGCCATTGCGGTGGTAGTAATAATGGACATAGAGTTCTCATTGCACGCGGAGCGGTCAGTAATATTTATAACAATAAATGCCGGTCGGCGCTTAATAACTTAGTGCAAAGTCCTAATAATACAAATACTTGGAGTGGTCGAGACGGCGACGATTGTATGAAGATTCGCGTGCCTAGCGACGGCAGTCGAGCGGGGTCTTATATATGTACGCAGATATGGTGGACGTGGCCTGATTCGGTGGTGCGTCGAGATTGGGCTTCAAGTGAGCCCGCTTGCGCGAGGGTGGCATCTGACTTTAATTTGGTGCCAGGAGTTGGTTCGGCGGGCGGGTCGACGGCTATTGGCGTACTAGAACAAGGCAATGCGACAACGTTAGATAGCACTATATACAATACGGGCGGGCGTCGCGAAGCTGGCGGTAGTAGTGATGCCGATGTCTTTACGTTTGCCTTCACTGGATCGGCTGCGGAAATGTCGGATGGTCAACTGGGCAGTATGCTAAATAGCATATTCAATAAGAATGACGGAGACAGGCATTATGCCGATACGACCTATGGCGCAGGCGTGAATACATGCTCTTGGCTCAACTCTCAGCCCCAGTTGTCTGGTAAAATTAGCGATTGTACGCCAACAAATAACAAGCAGAGTGCTTTTGACAGGACTGAAGTTATTGATACGTCGGCGCTTGATACGGCACGATACAAGATTGGCGATGTAATTTGCCGGGTAGCTACTGTTAATAAGTATAACTGGGATACAACGGGAGATTCTTCAAAACGCCGCGTATCGTATCCGCGTTGCTACCGTATTTCCAAGAGGCCAATGGTACAAATCTGGGGTGGCGATGTGCGTGTCGGGTCGAGCAATATCGCGAATGCTTTAATCAACCAACAGTATAAGTCGGGCATCTATACTGGCGGCGCGCGTACGCTGACTATGAGTGGCAATACTCATTCGATCGGCAGCTGGGGTGAATATGGCATGTTTGCGCCAGAAATTTCCTCGTATAGCCGGTCAAATGTTGTGTCGGCATCAGGAGGTGCTCTTTCTGGCATGGGTACGACATCGCGGTTAGGCATAGCGGCAGATAGCGAGTTAAATGGTCTAACATTTGCCAATAATAAGGCTAGATATGGGCAATGGGGAACTATCGGCGCGCAAAATACTGTCAAATCTAGTTATTTTGGCGCTCAGCGTCCGTTGGCGGGCGAGAATATCTCGCTTAACGGATTAGATGGCTCGTACAAATTGTCATCGTCGCGAGCAATCGTGAATTTGTCGGGCGGCACTATTGGGATGGGTAGGTCGGTTATCATTGATGCCGGTGACAAGACGGTGGTCGTAGACGGCGACATACGTTATGATACTGGTAATTTCTCTAGCGCTAGTCAATTGCCGCAGGTTGTAATTTATGCGCGCAATATCATTGTTAAGGATAGTGTGACTAATATTGATGCTTGGCTAATTGCTTCGGGTACTAATGCTGGCGTGGGCGGTGTGATCTCTACCTGCGAAGTTGATGAGAGTGGTGTTCGATCAGCATTGATCCGATCTGATTATACTAGCGGATTGAAATCGACGGTTTGTGACAAGCCGTTACAGATTAATGGGGTAGTGTCGGCGCGTGTTTTGCAGCTGCGCCGTACTCACGGAGCTGACGGTTCGGCTGGTAATGAGAATGGTTATACCACGCCAGCGGAGATTATTAACGCGCGGATGGATACGTACTTGTGGGCTTATAATAAAGCTAACGCAAACAGCTCTATTTCAACTGACACCACAACCGAGCTGCCACCGCGGTATTAGTAATTGTTTATTGCGCAAATAAGGTCAATCTGTTAAGATATCTGTAAGTGCGGCCTTATCGTCTAACGGTTAGGACACCAGGTTTTCATCCTGGCAATCCGGGTTCGATTCCCGGTAAGGTCACCATATAATATAAACTTGCACTTGTCAAGTACGTCCTAGTCTGGGCGTACTATTTTTGTGGAACATATTAGAGTATAATAGCTATCTATGAGTAATACATTTAAAAGGACTAAGATACTGGCGACTCTGGGGCCAGCCACAAATTCACCAGAGAAAATCAAACAATTAATTGAAGCTGGCGCAAATGGCTTTCGTTTGAACTTTAGCCATGGATCGTACGAAGAACGGCTCGATCAGATCAAGTGGATTCGTGATGCTAGCGCCGAAGTCGGCCGAACGGTAGCGATTTTACAGGATTTGCAAGGTCCAAAGATTCGTCTCGGTGTTCTCAAAAACAACCATTTAGATGTTAAAGCTGGCGACGAAATAGTTCTCGATCACGCAATTCAAGAGCACGATGGCAGTACGAATTTGCCGATTCAATATAATCTAGCTAACAAGGTTAAGGTCGGCGAGCCAGTTTACTTGTTTGACGGCAAGATTCGCGGCGAGATGATTGAGCGGGTTAGCGATACAGCAATCAAGATTCGTATTCTGAACGATGGATTTTTGATGAGCCGTAAAGGCTTGAATCTGCCAGACACCGACTTTGGCGGCGATATTTTAACGCCAAAAGATTTGGCTGACGTAGAGTTTGGCGCCGATAAAGATATTGATTTTGTAGCCCTCAGTTTTATTCAGAGCGCAGACGATATTAATAACTTGCGGCAGATTATGCTAAGCCACGGTTCGACAGCGCAAATTATCGCGAAAGTTGAGACCAAAGCAGCTATCGAGATGGAAGCGCTCAAAGAAATAGTTAAGGCTGCTGACGGCGTGATGATTGCGCGCGGCGACTTAGCGGTCGAGACTAGTCCCGAGATTGTACCGATTGTTGAGCGCGAAGCAATTCGCTTGTGCCGCAAATACGGTAAACTATCAATAGTGGCAACGCAAATGTTAGCCAGTATGGTTGATAATCCAGAGCCTACTCGCGCTGAAGTTAGCGACGTGGCAACGGCGGTAATCCTGGGTGCCGACGTGGTGATGCTCTCTGACGAGACGGCTAACGGCAGCTATCCTGTCGAAGCAGTCAAGATGATGGCCAAGACAGTGCGCTACACGCAGTCGCGCTGGCCGATGAATGACATGCCGATTGAATATGGCGAGAAGAACCGCCGCCGTAATGCGATTGCTAATGCTGCGGTAGTAGTAGCCAACCAAGTAGACGCCGATGTGATTATTGCCGAAACTAAATCTGGCGCAACAGCTGCGCGGATTGCAGCTTGCCGTCCAGAGTTGCCAATCGCTGCAGTAACACCGAATAAGCGTGTGGCTCAACAGTTAGCTTTGTCATACGCTACCCGTTCATATGTGCGCGAGGAAGGCGAGCATGTTGGTACAAAATTAGCCAAAGAATTGCTTGATTGGGGTACTTTCGGGCGCGATGACAAATTGACCGCGGTTGTTGTCAGCGGCCGTCAGTCGGGTGTAGCCGGCGGTACCGACACATTGCGTGTGCGTGTTGTTGAGTAAAATACAACAAAAATTTAAGAGACACCTCGCTTGTGGCGAGGTGTTTTCACGCAAAAAACTAGACGAGCGTTAATAACTGTAGTAAACTAGACGCAAGGTTAAACATAAGCAAGTATAAAACGTGGGCAAGAAACTTATTATTGCAAACTGGAAAATGAACCTCACTGTCAATGAGGCGAGTTTGTATGTTCATAAACTCGACAAGCTGGTTGGTAAGCTCAAAAATACTGAGGTAGTGTTGGCACCGACCATGTTAGCGCTCCAGCCGCTTAATATGCAGGTGCAACATCATCACTTTAATCTGGCAGTGCAGAACTTTTATTGGCGTGACAGCGGTGCTTACACTGGTGAAGTATCAGCGTCGCAGCTGCGCGGTATCGTACAATATGGCATAATTGGCCACAGCGAGCGCCGGCATATCTTTGCCGAGCGCAGTAAAGATATTCGCAGCAAAGTGCAAGCGGCAGTACGTAATAATATTACGCCTGTATTGTGTATTGGTGAAACAGCGCAAGAACGAGCCAACAAGGAAACGTCTGATGTAATTCGCGATCAGCTGGTGGGAGGACTAGCTAATATCACGAGCGTTGAGGTTGGTCAGATTGTTATAGCTTATGAGCCAGTGTGGTCAATCGGTACTGGTAAATTCGCTTCACCGCGCGACGTTGAACGCGCCGTTAAATATATTCGTCGGCAAATTGAGCATCTTTTCGGTAAGGTCGCTGCCGAGAATGTCCGCGTACTTTACGGCGGTAGCGTTAATCTTGATAACGCTATGTCGTATTTGCAAACAGCTGATGTAAATGGTTTGCTTATCGGTGAATCAAGCTTGGATGTCTATGCTTTTGCTGGTATTATCAAAAAATGTGAAGATATGCCATCCTTACCAGTAAAGAGAGGTAAATAGCTATGACAGAATTCGACTTCGACGAGTTAGATCGTTCAATTACCGAGGCTATGTCCAAGAGCGGATTATTAAAAGAGGACGGCCAACATGCTGAGGCGCCAACACCGCCGGCTGTCTCTACGCCTTCAAATCCTTCCTCTAATGCTGCGCCAGTTTCAGTTGAGCCTAATAAATTAGCTCCTGGTCCTGGTCCAGTTGCGAATATGACGGCTTCACCTTCGCCGGCCGCAACGGTTGGCGTCACTAAGCAGCCAAGTTCGTCTGTGCCAGCAACTAGCGTACCGGCTTCTGCTGCAGCTCCAGTACAGCCAGCTGTTGGGGTATCTACCGCTCAGGTTCAGACTTTGCCAACAAACGGTGCTTCAGCTTCGACTGGTGTGTCGGTCGCTTCTCAGGCTTCTACTGTTGTTCAAAATTCGGATCTAAATAGTAGTTCAGTACCATCGCCAGCTCCCCAGCCGTTGCCACAAGCCGCAACACCGCCGCAGGTAGCTGCAATTGACGGAGCTGTGCCAGTCCGATCAGGATTACCAAAAAAAATGAAGACTAAGAGTCGCGGCCGTTTCATGGACATAGTTAGTTCGCAGCCAGGTGTCAACAAACACCTCGCCAGCAAAGTTAAGTATTCTACGATGCCAGCACAGTCGTTAAGTAATGTGTCATCTAATATTTCTAGCGGCTCGTCTCAACAATTAGGACCAACCGGCCAGCGAAGCGCTCAGCGTCTTGCTGCTAATTCTACTCAGTTTAGTTCTAACGAAAATGTAGCAGCAAATACAAATAACGTTTCTAGCGAACTGCAATCGTCTGAATCGCGAGTTTTTCACGGTAGCAGCGCATTTCCTCAAGCTTCACAGTCTAATCCTGGTTTTGAAGACAAAAATGATTATGATGAGGCAGACAACAGCAAAAACGAAAAAAGATCGTATTCTATCGGCGGTACGCACGGTAGGGATATTGCACCGTCTGCCGAGCTTGTTGAGTCGCTACAGAAAGACGCGCAAGATGCTAGTAACGAGATTGGCTTTTCGCAAGCAGAATCGCGAGCTAACGACATTCAATCAATTGAGGATGCTTCAGCCGAAAACGATGAAGATGACGCTAGAACACAAGACGCGCCAGCTCCTAAAAAACATCGGTTTATGCCAATTGGCGGCAAGCTAAAGCCTGTTGAAAAAACTCTTAACCCTCCTACTGCCGAAGCTCCTGTTGCTAATGTAGAAGATACGAGCGAGCAACCCGAGCAACTAGCTGAACCTCTGACAAATCAGACGGTAGATTCGCCTGTACAGTCCGCTACTACAGAACCAGATCCGCCTCGCGAGCAAACCATCGACGAAATTGAATCAGGCGCTATTTATGATACTTCTGAATATTACACTGAATTCAAGGATGATAAGAAACATAAGCAATCGCGCCATTCAGGCTTGAAATGGTTTTTGGTGATCATAGTATTCTTGGCTTTGGGTGCGCTGGCGGGCGCTGGCTATTTCTTCCTGACTCGCTATTAACGCGATATAATGAGTGTGATGGATATATTTGATGGTCTTAATGACGCGCAGAAAGCAGCTGTCGCTTATACGGATGGTCCGTTGTTGGTTTTGGCGGGCGCTGGCAGTGGCAAAACCAAAACTTTAACTCATCGTATAGCTTATCTATTGACACACGAAAGAGTCTGGCCGAACGAAATTTTGGCGGTGACATTTACTAATAAAGCAGCTCGCGAGATGCGCGAGCGCTTGGCAGTTTTGATTGATCAGCCTAATACGCGGCAATTCATGCCGTGGATGGGTACATTTCACGGGATTTGCGTGCGAATTTTGCGGCGCGATGGGCCGGCGATTGGCGTGCCGTCGAATTTTATTATTTATGATGGAGCCGACCGTCAAGGATTGATCAAGCAGGCGATGAAGCAGCTGTCAATCGCTCCAGATAAACTCAAACCACGTTCAGTTAGTGCGGCAATTTCTAACGCTAAAAACGATTTACTTACGCCAGATGATTACGCGGCAGCGGCGCAATATCCGAATCAGCAGCATATCGCTAAGATTTATGATAGATACGAGCAACTACGCAGCGAGGCTGGCGCCCTAGATTTCGATGATTTGTTGATCGAGACGGTACGTTTGCTGCGCGATGCCAGTGAAATTCGCCAAAAGTATCGCCAGTACTTCAAGCATATTCTCATTGACGAGTACCAAGACACTAACGCTGCGCAGTATGCTATCGTTAAGTACTTAGTCAACGATGCGCGTAATATTTGCGTGGTCGGCGACGATTGGCAGTCGATTTACAGCTGGCGCGGGGCGGATTTCAAAAATATTCTTAATTTTGAACGGGACTTTCCTGGCGCAAAGGTGATTAAACTGGAACAAAACTATCGTTCAACAGGTGCTATCCTAGAGGCGGCGCAAAAGGTTATTGCCAAGAATGTTGAGCGGACTGACAAAAATCTCTGGACAGCGGCTGGCAATGGTGCGCCAGTACAAGTTCAGGCGGTACGCGATGAGTCCGAAGAAGCTTACGTGGTAGCGAACCGCATCGCGGCTCAAGTTTCGATTGGTGCTCGCCGCTACGGTGATTTTGCAGTATTGTATCGTACTAATGCGCAGAGTTTTGCTTTTGAACGTGCCTTCATGCAGCAAAGAATTCCATATCAATTGGTTGGCGGCGTGCGCTTTTATGATCGCAAGGAAATCAAGGATATTATCGCCTATTTGCGTTTATTATATCAACCGAACGACCGGATGAGCTTTAGTCGAATTGCGAATGTGCCAGCGCGCGGTATCGGCGCGACTAGTCTAGAGAAATTCTTACGATGGCAAAACGATAACAATATGGATATTATCGCTTCGCTGGTGAATGTCGAGCAAACTAGCGTTTTGACGCCGCGCGCCAAAAAATCATTATTGCGTCTGGGCGAGATTCTACGCGAATTGCAGGCGCTTATTCTTTCTGATACTAGCCCAAGCGATATTATTGAAAAGCTGCTTGAAAAGATTGCTTATCGAGATTATGTCATCGATGGAACGCCGCAGGCTGAAGAGCGCGATGATAATTTGAGCGTACTCATAGCGGACGCTAAATCTTTCGCGACGTTGCCAGACTTTCTCGAAGAGGCAGCGCTAATGAGCAGCGTCGATCAGCAAAGTGATGGTGAAAAGGTCACATTAATGACCTTGCATGCCGCTAAAGGACTGGAATTTCCGGTGGTTTTCATGGTCGGCATGGAGGATGGCTTGTTTCCGAGCGAGCGAGCGCTTGAAGAGGGTCCGCGCAATCTCGAGGAGGAGCGGCGCTTGTGCTACGTGGGTATGACGCGGGCGCGTGAAGAGTTATATCTGTTGTACGCGCAGAGCCGTGCGCAATTCGGCTTGCGATCTTACAATCAGCCGTCGCGTTTTCTCGACGATATGGGTATGGGATTGTTCGCGGTTGAACCTAACGCTATTGATTCGAATCCAGCTTATAATGATTTTGACGAGCCGGTGATGAACTATGATATTGGCGATCGAGTGCGCTCGCTGCAATTTGGTGATGGCGAGATCATTGACATTGATGGCTTAGCAGTTAGCGTGAAGTTCGATAACGGTGCTGTCAAAAAGCTCAACGTTGAATACGCCCGCCTCGAGAAGCTGTAGCAAAATAACCAATCTTTTGCTATAATTATAACTGCGCGCTAGTTTGCGCGCCTACGTATGAAAAATATTGCGAGAATGAAATTACGTTGGCTGATTACTGGCTCTATGCTATTAGCTTTGGCTGGATTATCTGTTTATACGGCAATTATGCCAAAAGCGCGGGCTGACGAGCATAGCCTAGCGGTCGGCGAGCATATTATTACCGTTCATGATGACGGTCAAAGTAAAGGATTTATTACCAAAAAACAGACCTTGCGCGAAGCTCTCGCTGAGGCAGCTATCAAACTAGACCGCAACGATCGGACCGAGCCAAATATTGACGAGCGCTTGGTAGCAAATTCATATAACGTTAATATTTATCGAGCCCGAACGGTGGTTGTCAAGGATGGCTCTCAGCTCACTAAAATTATTACATCGTACCGTACTGGAAAGCAGATAGTTAAACAAGCTGGCATTGCTGTACGCGATGAAGATATTCTAACCTTGTCGCAGTCTAATAGTCCAATGCGCGATAGCGCAGCAGAAGTGCTGTCCATTAAGCGAGCAACGCCATTCAATTTTGATTTCTACGGTAAAAAAACCATTTCTTATACGCAAGCCAAAACCATCGGCGAAATGCTAGCCGAAAAGCATATCAAAATGTCTGCCAATGATATTATTATCCCGAATAAAGATACAAAAATAGCTAGAGGCATGAATGTTCGCTTGTATCGTAACGGTACGCAGACAGTTACCGTTGACGAAGATATACAGTTTGAGACTGAACAAATCAAAGATGTTAATCGCGATAAAGGATACAAAGAAATTCAAACCAAAGGTGTTAACGGCAAGCGTACAGTTACGTATGAGATTAACGTCCAAAACGGCGTTGAAGTATCACGCCGCGAGATCAATAGCAACATTATTCAGCAGCCAGTTAAGCAAGTAGAAATTATTGGTGCTAAAACTTCAGCTACGTTTAATGGCAGTTTCGCTGAAGCTTTGGCGCGTTTGCGTAGCTGCGAGGGTAGTTATACATCAGATACAGGTAACGGTTATTATGGTGCGTATCAATTTGATAAGAGTACATGGGGTAATTTCGGAGGCTACAACAATCCTGCTCAAGCTCCGGCTGATGTCCAAGATCAGAAAGCATGGGAGACTTATAAGAGGAGGGGTTGGCAACCTTGGCCGTCTTGTAAAATTAAAATGGGATTACAGGATATATATCGGTAGTTGTTGATTGTCTGCGACGTTACTGATTGACATTCGACGCATAATTTGTTATAATATAAGAGATACAGTGGGTGATTTTGAATAAAATGAGCTTAAATCGATATTATCAACGTATTTGCTGTTGTGTTTTTGGTGCGGTCTTGGCAATCTCTAGTACTGGTATGTTATCGTTTTTTGCGAATACTGCGGCGGCAGATAGTCCAGCTGCGGTTAAAGCACAACCATCTAGTCATATAATCACCATTTACGACGGTGGCCGGGAGCAATCGATAATCACTAAGGCATCGACAGTGCAGAAAGCGCTAGAAGAATTCGGCGCAAGATTGGATAAACAGCATGATATTGTCGAACCGGGTCTGGATACACCGATTACCAACAATGGCTTCAAAATAAATATTTATCGGGCGCGGACGATAACGATAGTCGAAGGTGCTCGCCGCATGCGAGTCAATACGGCAGCGCAGACGCCAACACAGATTGCGCAAGCTGCGGGGATTGTTTTGTATCGCGAGGATAAAGTTCGATTTACGCCGCCAGAGGATGTCGCTTTGGATGGGTCGAGCTTGCTAATGAGGATTACGCGGGCAACTCGGCGTACTGTGACCGCCGAGGAAGAAGTTGATTTCCCGGTTGAGCAAATACGCAACGACAGCCAGCCTCTTGGTTATCGCCAGGTAAAGCAGGCGGGAGCTAAAGGGCTGCGCAAATTGACTTATAAAGTTGAAGCGCACGATGGTGATGAAATTAGCCGTCAGCAAATTTCTAGCGAAATTATCAAGCAGCCTAAAAAGCAAATCGAAGTGATCGGCACCAAGCCTAAAAATCCGTTAACCAAAGGCAAGGGCGCGCAGATATTTACTGATTCCAAAGGCGTGGCGCACCGCGAAACCTACTACGACCTGCCGATGAATATTGTTGCTAACGCCTGCGGCGGTGGTGGCTACACGGTGCGGGCGGACGGCGCCAAGGTGGACAAGGATGGCTATATTTTGGTGGCGGCAAATTATGGTAATTATCCGCGCTGTTCGGTGGTGGAAACCAGCATGGGCCCTGGCAAGGTGTATGATACTGGCGGGTTTGCTGCTCGGCATCCGCATGGCTTTGACCTGGCGACTGATTGGACGAACGGGGACGGGCGTTAGATGGCGTCAGCGCTTGGGCCGAAAAAAGAATTAGGCCAGCACTGGCTGCGCGACCCAGAAATCTTGGCGGAGATTGCTGAGGTGGCGGAACTTGGTAAGGATGATGTAGTTTTGGAAATTGGGCCGGGACTTGGCACATTGACCAGCCGGTTGTTGGCGCGAGCTCAGCGCGTAGTGGCGGTGGAGTTTGATGGGGATTTGGCGCGCAAGTTACCGGGGCAATTTCCTGGCAAAAATCTGGAAGTGATTAACGAAGATATCTTGCAATTTGATTTAAATCAATTGCCAACTGGCTATAAAGTAGTCGCCAATGTGCCATACTATATCACCAGCAAAATTGTTGAAAAGCTGATGACAGCGGAAAATAAACCGAGCTTGGCGGTGCTGCTGGTGCAAAAAGAGGTTGCCGAGCGTATCGCGGCCGAGCCTGGTGAAATGAGCATTTTAGCGGTTAGCGCGCAGCTATTTGCTGAGGCAGAACTCGATATTGAGGTGTCGCGGCAGTTCTTCACGCCGCCGCCAAAAGTTGATTCGCAAGTGGTGGTATTGAGAACTCGCACCGAACCATTAGTTGATTCTGAAGACCAAAAAAACTTTTTCCGCATCGTCAAAGCCGGTTTTTCAGCCAAACGTAAAAAACTGCGTTCCAGCTTGAGCGGCGGACTGGGCGTCAGTAAAGCTAGCGCCGAACAGTTGCTGAAAAAGGCTAACATTTCGCCTGATGTCCGTGCTGAGGATTTGGCGATTGACGATTGGCAGCGACTGCTGGCGGTTCAGAAAAATATTAAACACAACGAGGGGAAATACAATGAGTAATCAAACTAATACTAATGCGACGCAATTTGGTACAATTGCGCAGAATATTGCGCCATACGGCGTGATGATGGCGATCTTTGCACTGGTTTATGCCGCCTGCTTTGGGCTTGCCTGGGGCTGGACTGGCTGGACGCTGCTCGGGATAGTATGCGTAGCGGGGTTGATTATAGTTGTGCTTAGCGTGAGGAATGTCTGCCACGCTAAACAGTTTCCCGTAGCACAGACAGCTGAGGGGCAGCGAATCGTCCGGACCATGGGTATTTTGAGCGGTATTACATATAGCACGATTTGGCTGCTGGGCATCATATTGGCTGTCATTGGGCAGGCAAAATTTATCATGCCGATGGTGACACTGCTAATTGGTTTTCATTTTGTGCCGCAAGCGAAAATCATGAGTCGCAAAATTGATTATTTCGTAGCGCCAGTGCCAATTTTTGCTGCTGTAGTGGCTATCTACTTAGGATGTTTTACAAACGAACCGTGGACGGTGTTGTACGCAGTGGCTGGCGCGGGTGGTGCAACGGCGACGCTTACATATGGCTGTTATATTATATATGCGTATAGACGATTGATGCGACAATATGGAATTGAGCGGTAGAGGATGATTAGGACAGACCAGCCAACCTATTTCCCGCCTGAACTGCTCATTGCGGTTTCGTCGAAAGACGACGGCACTATGCTCAATCGTATTCGCGGTCGCCACGTAGCTGAGGTATTGGAGAATCGGCATCGGTTTTGCGATCAAATTGGCGTTAAGTATGACGACGTTGTTTATCACGTGATTTCATATGATCGAGCGCAAACTTTTGATAATATTGCTGAAGTCACTGAAGCTGACATGGTTAAACACAACAACGAGGGGATTTTTGCTGACGCGCTATATACCGAAATGGCTGGTGTAGGATTGTTCCTGCCAGTGGCGGACTGTATCGCCACAGTCATCTATGATTCAAAGCGTCGGGCGTTGATGCTGGCGCATTTAGGTCGGCATTCGACGGTTGCGCAGTTGATATCTCAGGCCGTTCAGTATTTTGTCGAGCGCGGTAGCCAGGCAAAAGATTTACAAATTTGGATGTCGCCGAGCATCACCCAGAAAAATTATCGTATGGATTATTTTAATCATGCAAATGATACGAATTGGCAAAATTTCTGCCGTCAAACGGCTGACGGAATTTATCTGGATATGCAAGGATTTAATCGTTCGTTGGCTATCCGGGCGGGCGTTCCTGGTGATAACATTTTCATTTCGCCAATTGATACGGCAGATGATCCAAATTATTTCTCACATTCAGCTGGTGATACAGGGGGAAGATTCGCAGTGCTAGCAGAGATAAAATCTACTAAATAAGCTCCAAAACGTCATGGCAATGTTGCGTGTTATCTTGATTATCATTAGTATATTGCTAAAAAAATAAAGTATAAGTATAATGGTACTAAATGAATAGATGTTGGAAAACAAAAAGGCTGGAATTTGGATTGGCCATCAAGGCGTTAGCCGTGACAATAGGTGTGCTAGCAGCGTTTTCTGGTCCGATATTTTATCCGCTAAAAGCTGTCGCCGACGCCATCAATGACACAGATTTTGTGTTTACCGTGGACACGCGCAAATCTGGGTCGCCAGATACCCAGTTCGTCATTCCGATAAGAGGAGGCGGATATAATTATACTATCGATTGTAATAATGATGGCACGGTCGAAGCAGCTGCTCAGACTGGATCCTATACTTGTAGCTACGCTATGCCTGGCGTATATACAATTCGTATCGGAGGTGTGTTTCCAGAGTTTTATCTCAACAACAGCGGCGATAAATTGAAGATGATTTCTATTGATCAGTGGGGGAAGAATAAATGGAGATCGTTGGTGGCTTCATTTTACGGTGCTGCAAATATGGACGTAAAGGCAATCGACACTCCGGATTTGTCGCAGACTGACTCGATATACTCTGTCTTTAGAGGTAATACTTCTCTCAAGGGTGAGAATGCTAACTGGAATTGGAACACCTCGACCATTACTAATATGGGTAGTGCGTTTAGCGATACTGAAAATTTCAATCAAAACATCGGATCGTGGGATGTCTCTAACGTTGTTTTTGCTGGCGGTTTATTTAATAACGCGACAGCATTTAATAATGGCGGCAGCGATTCAATTAAAAACTGGAACACTGGCAAGATGACTGCGATGAATGCAATATTTCAAAATGCAGTTAAGTTTAATCAGCCGATAGGGTCGTGGGATGTTTCAAAAGCCGAGTTGATGAGTGAAATGTTTAACGGTGCTCGCGCTTTTAATCAATCCTTGGCGGGCTGGCGGCTAGATTCGTTAGTTTCGACAACCGGTTTGCCCAACAGCTATTGGTCTGGCGCTCCTAGAATGTTGAATAATAGCGGCTTGTCTACGAAAAATTATGATGCTACTTTGATATCTTGGAATATTCAATCAACTAACTCGCCGCTTATACTAGGGGTCGCCGGGTTGAAATATTGCACTGCTGATGCGGCTAGAAAAAATCTAATCAAGCCAGTCGCCGACGGCGGGCATGGCTGGACCATCAATGGCGATGCAAAGGAGTGCCCGAAGTATACTGTAGTTTTTGATACCCAGGACGGAATGGCAATTGCCAGCCAAGAAGTTGCTTTTACTGATAAAATTACCGCGCCAGCTGTGCCGACTCGTCAGGGTTACACCTTTGCTGGGTGGTATACGGATAACACTTTTGCAAGAGCCTGGAACTTTACTGTCGATACCATGCCAGACAGTAATTTGACTTTATATGCAAAGTGGATCGAGAATCCTAAGTCTGTTGCAACAAGCAGTGGTGCTTCGGAAAACAATTCAAGCTCATCGACCAAGCTGGCTGAGACTGGTGTGGATGCGGGAATGTTTTTCTCTGCAGCAGTCGCATTTATAGCGGTTGGTTCTATCGCGATTAAGCTGATTAAACGAAACTAGCTTGCAAGTGGTAACTGTATTTATATGATTAAAGTAATGTCGCTTGGTGCGGCTGGTTTGAAATTTTGTGCCGCTGCTTCGGCGCGAGCTAATATCTTGAAGCCTGTTGCTGACGGCGGACACGGCTGGGTAATTACTAGCGATGGCAGGCTGTGTACAAAACATAAAGTAACATTTGATTCGCAATCTGGTTCGGCGGTAGCAGGCAAAATGGTTAGCTATACCGATAAGATTATTGCGCCGAATACGCCAAGCCGGCAGGGTTATACCTTTGCTGGGTGGTACACGGATACTGCTTTTACGACTGCTTGGGACTTTGCGAACGATACGATGCCAGACAATGACCTGACCTTGTATGCAAAGTGGACGAAGAACCCTGCGCCTGCCTCTATGCTGTCTCCGGAGTTGCCAAAATCGCTTGGTGCCAGACTGGCTGAAACAGGCTCAAATACAGTGTTGCTTGTCTTGGCGGCGTCTATCCTTGTAGCTTCTGGCATTATTTTGTTCAAGAAGCAAGCGAAACGTCCGTAATATGGGTAGGGAAAGTGAAAAGATGGCTTCTCTACTATTTCCAGAAAATTAGTGTCGAACCAGGAAATATCAAAGACGAAAATTAGTTCAAGATGTAGGCTCGGTTGTTGCTGGTCAGGTTTGTATTGCGGGGTGATAATGTGCTAGTAAACTTCTGTCGCCTCTGATATACTTAGAAGCAATGGGAAAGAATCTTTATATCACAACGGCGATTCCATATGTCAATGGCAAGCCGCATATCGGTAATGCGCTAGACTATTTGCTTGCAGATATCTGGTCGCGCTACCAGCAGCAGAAAGGCAAAAAAGTGCGCTTTCAGGTTGGCACTGATGAGCATGGTAATAAAATTGCCGCCAAGGCTGCCGAACAAAATCTGACGCCGCAAGCATATGTCGATCAAACTCATCAAAATTTCAAGATACTGATGGATGCTGAACACGCCGAATATACTGATTTTGTCCGTACGTCTGATTCACATCATATGGGGGCGGTGCGCTATATTTGGAAACAGTTGGACCAAGCGGGGCTGATTTATAAAAGTACTTACAACGGCTGGTACTGTATGGGTCATGAAGCTTTCTTTACTGATAAAGAAGTTCAAGAAACTGGCGGGGTTTGCCCTGACCACCAAACGCCTTATCAACAAGTTAGCGAAGAGAACTATTACTTGAAAGCGAGCGCTTATACTGATAAAGTCCGCCAAGCAATCGAGTCGGGCCGAATGAAAATTGTACCAGAGTTTCGCAAAAAAGAGTTTCTGGAATTAATGAAAGACGGTTTGCACGACGTATCAATTAGCCGGCCGCGCAAGAGCCTGACCTGGGGAGTGCCGGTACCAGGAGACGACAGCCAGGTGATGTATGTCTGGTTGGACGCCTTAGCTAATTACATCACGGTGCTAGGTTACCCGGATCAGCCGGAGTGGAAAGATTTTTGGCCAGCTGACGTGCAAGTGATTGGCAAGGACATTTTGCGCTTTCATGCTGGTATTTGGCCAGTGATGTTGCTAGGGCTTGATCTGCCGCTGCCAAAAACGCTGTTGGTGCATGGTTTCGTTAATGTTGGCGGCGCTAAAATGAGTAAAACTGTTGGCAACGTTGTCGATCCGATGGAGATTATCAAGGATTACGGCGTTGACGCTTTTCGCTATTACTTTTCGCGGCATATTCCGACCAAGGATGACGGCGACTTCACCTGGGAGAAGTTTGAGAAGGCTTATAACGGAGAGCTCGGCAATGATCTCGGTAATTTAGTGCAGCGGGTTATTGCTATGATTCAGCGTTATCAGTCGGGTGTAATTGGTGAGATTCCTCGTCCTGAGCATGATATGGGACCCTACCGCCAGGCGATGGAAGCGCTTGATTTTGATCGAGCAATAGATGAAGCATGGCAACAGGTGCGAGCACTTAATCAATATATTGATGACGTTAAACCGTGGGAAGTTGCCAAGAAGCGCCAAAAGGACGCTGATGCCGCCGAGCATTTATCGGAAATCTTATCTTATGCTGTTGGTGCGCTTGAGGAAATTGCTGATTTGCTAACTCCGTTTATGCCAGTGACCGCTAGCACTATTCACAAGATGTTCTCGGCAGGAGTTGTGCCCGAGAAAGCAGCACCACTTTTCCCAAAAATCTATATTCATACGCCCGATCCGCAAACGGCATCTAGTAAAAAGAAATAAGCCAAATGAATTCGTTGCTTCGCTTGGTTGATACGCATTGCCATATACATGATGGGGAGTTTTATGACGCGGAAGCGCGCGATGAGGCTTATCGGGAATCTATTAAAAACGGTGTAGCGATGATTTGTGTTGGTACGGATTTGCGCAGCTCGCGTCAGGCTCTAGAGTTTGCTAGGATGCATGATTTTGTTTGGCCAGTCGTCGGCATTCACCCGCACGACGCAGCGACAAATAACGTCGAGGAATTGCGCCAATTGGTAGCAGACAATCGCGATGAAATCGTCGGCATTGGTGAAATTGGTTTAGATTATTTTTATGATAATAGTCCGCGTGACATTCAACAGAGCGTTTTGCGACGGCAGCTTGAGGTATCGCGAGATTTTAACTTGCCGATTAGTTTTCATGTACGCGACGAAAAAGCCGCTGTTGGCGCAGTTTGGGCGGATTTTTGGCCGATTTTCGATGAATTCAAAGGTTTGCGCGGCATTTTGCATAGCTTTACCGATTCTGAGGAAAATTTGCAGCATGGGCTGGATCGTGGTTTATACGTTGGTGTTAACGGCATAAGCACTTTTACTAAAAATAAAAATCAACAGAAAATGTTTAACCAAATTCCGCTTGAACGCTTAGTTTTTGAAACTGACGCACCTTTCTTGACGCCAGCGCCATTTCGTGGTAAAGTGAATATACCAGCGTATGTGAGGCAGGTAGCAGAGTTTCATGCGCAAGCTCGCGGTCTTGGTGTTGAGGAGATTGCGGCCGCTACGACTCGCAACGCACGGCGAGTTTTTGGGATTAATTATGAATGAGAGTTTTAATAATAAAGTAGAACCTTATGCACCGGTAGAAAATGCCGGTCGTTTTAATTATGAACAAACTGCTAATGGCAATTCTTATCGTAGTCCTGAGCTAGAGCACTTAGGCGAGCTAGCGCGCGAATATGCTGAGTCGGTCAATCAGACAACCGAATCGCTCCAGGTTGATTATATAGAATTGAATAGCCCGAAACCCGAAAAAAAGCTGCTTACTCCTGAGCAGGAAATTGCTATTACTAGCCAACGTGTAGTCGAACTTCGAAAAGGATACGATAGTGACTATGCTGAATATCAAGAAGAATTTGGTCTGGCTGCATAAGTTATGGTCAAGCGTGTTCTCACAAAAACTCTCAAACTTTTTGTCGGCGATGATTTATCGCTTGGTTTGCCGAAGCTTCGCAAAAAACGTCCGCTCAAGAAACTGAGTGAGCGCGAGCTGTTGGTACTAGAAAGCGAAATTGGCTCGGAACTTTTTGGAGAGGTGCCAAAGGGTCATCGCCGCGAATTCTTTTGTCTGGACGAAAAAACATGGATGTGGCATGAGGAATGGATTGATGCTAAGCACAAACTTAAAACTCACACGATCAAATATGAAGTAACCGATCGAGGTATCTTAAAAACTCAACCTGGCCCGCGTTATTCATATCTTAAAGGTGATGAATTGCGTAATTTTAGTATCGCTACGCAAATGTATTATGAGCAAGTTGCCCGCCAAGTTTACAAGCGAGATCCCGAGACCGGCGAAAAATTGGTATAATAGAAAGCGTGAAATCATCGATAATCTATCTCGACCATGCTGCTGCCACGCCTCTAGATGAGCGTGTTTTGGCGGCGATGCAGCCGTATTTCTCTGAGATGTTTTATAATCCTTCGGCGCCATATGCTCCAGCGGTGGAAGTCAAGCGCGCTTATAACGAAGCTAAGCATCGTTTGGCGGTTTGTCTTGGCGGACAGGCTAGCGAACTGGTCATGACGGCCGGCGCTACTGAATCTATTAATCTGATGATAAATAGCGTTAGTGGCCATGTAATCTCAAGCGCTATTGAGCATGATGCCGTGTTGAAAGCGATTGGCGATAACGCAACTTTGGTAGCTCCGTCGCAAAAAGGCAGTATCGTGCCGAGCGATATTCAAGCAGCTATTAGGCCAGATACGCAGCTAGTGACTATCGCTATCGCTAATCACGAGCTTGGTACTATTCAACCGCTACGCGACATTGCTGAAGTTATTCGTGCTGAGCGTCGCCGCCGGTTGGAAGCGGGCGAACCGACGCCAATTTATCTGCACACTGATGCTTCGCAAGGGGCTGGGCAGATTGACATCAATGTGGCGCGGTTAGGTGTTGATGCGCTGACGCTAAATGCTGGTAAGATCTATGGCCCGAAACAAGTTGGTTTGCTTTGGTGTAATCGGATGATACGCTTGCAGCCGCTAGTTCGCGGCGGCGGGCAAGAGCGGGGCTTGCGCAGCGGGACCGAAAATGTTGCGGGCACTATTGGGTTTGCAGTAGCGCTAGAATTAGCGCAGCAACATCGTAATTCTGAGAATAAGCGCTTGCGCCAGTTGCGCGACCAGCTGCAAAATCAGCTGACAGAAGCTTTTCCGTGGGCGATTGTCTCCGGCGATCAAAAGCGTCGCTTAGCAAGTCATTTGCATATATCATTCCCCGGAATTGACGCTGAACGGTTAGTTTTTATGCTAGAGCAAAAAGGGGTGCTGGTAGCGACTGGCAGTGCGTGTGCTGCGAATTCCGGGACGCGTTCGCATGTGCTAGAAGCGATTGGCTTAGCGCCAGAGGCGGCGGACGGCAGTTTGCGCCTGACACTGGGCCGCTTATCGGATTCTGAAACGTGCACGGCGGCTGCCCGAGAAATTATCACTGCGATTAATACAGAAAAGACCAGGTTAGCGTGAAAAGATTTTTAATAGCTATCGTTACGCTGGCCATTGTTTCGGCTGCAATAATCATCGGTATTACTTTGTTTTTATCAAAGAATGATTTGCAAGGTTGCGGTGATATTCCAGATGCGGCACGTCAGCAATGCGTAGTAGCTGACGCTATCGTAGCAGTGAGCGGCGGCGATACCAGCGCTCGTACTGCTGAAGCAGTGCGATTGTATAAGAATAACTGGGCGCACAAATTAGTTTTCTCTGGTGCGGCAGCTGATAAAACTGGCCCGAGTAATGCTCGAGCAATGAAGAGACAGGCTATCATTGCAGGCGTACCGGCTAGTGATATTCTGATAGAGGAAACCAGCGAAACAACTGCCGAGAATGCCTCACAAACCGTTAGGTTGCTCAAACAAAAGCAGATATCATCGGTAATTTTGGTGACAAGCGCTTACCACTCGCGGCGAGTTTCAATTGAATTTACTAAAGCGGCGCCAAATATACTAACGCGTAGCCATCCAGTAGTTACAGATAATCAATGGTCGAATATGTGGTGGACAACTGTTATAGGCTGGCAACTGGCGTTGCAAGAGCTGGTAAAGATTATGGGAGTTGCAACGGAATGACCAGACCGCGTGTTTATGTTGGTATGAGTGGCGGCGTCGATAGCAGTGTCGCGGCAGCATTATTGCTTGACCAAGATTATGATGTTACTGGCGTTTATATGAAAAACTGGAGTCAAGATTTACCCGGTATGCAGTGTCCGTGGGCTGAGGACCTGGCTGATGCCAAGCGGGTGGCAGTGCAATTAGGGATTGATTTTAAAGTATTTGATTTCGAAACACAGTATCGCCAAAAAGTTGTTGATTACATGCTTGACGAATATCGTGCTGGTAGAACGCCGAATCCAGATATCATGTGCAATCAAGAAGTTAAGTTTAAACTGTTTTTAGAAACTTCGCTGGCGGCGGGGGCGGACTATATCGCAACTGGTCATTATGCGCGGGTTGAACGTTTAGCAGATACTGCACGCTTGCTTCGTGCTCGCGACGACGACAAAGATCAAACTTATTTTTTATATCGCGTGACGTCTGAAGCATTAGCGAAAACCATGTTCCCATTAGGAAATCCGACCAAACCTGAAGTGCGTCAAATTGCTAAAGATCGCGGCTTATGGACAGCTCGTAAAAAAGAATCTATGGGTGTGTGCTTCGTTGGCAATGTCGGTATGCGCGAATTTCTTAGCCAGTATATTACGACGCGTCCGGGCGATATTATTGACAAAGAATCGGGCCAGGTGCTTGGCCGGCATGACGGTGCAATTTTTTATACGCTTGGTCAAAGACATGGTCTGGATGTTGGCGGCGGGTTGCCGTATTATGTGATTGGCAAAAATATGGATAAGAATGAAGTTTACGTTAGCCGCAATATCAACGACGAACACATATGGCGAACTGAGATTAAGCTGACAGATATTCACTGGATTAATCAACCTTTGACTGAAGGTGCGCGAATACAGGTCCGATTGCGCCACCGCGGGGTGCTCATTAACGCTATATATAGTGCCGACACGCTACATCTAGAGTCTGCCGAACGAGCTGTAGCGCCTGGCCAGTCAGCGGTGGTCTATCGCGGTGAAGAGTGCTTGGGTGGCGGAATAATGTCGGATATATAAGGAATGCCAATGCCAAATGTTCTGATAAAATATGCGAAGGTGTTATATTAAAATGAAAATTGATAATAGTTTTCCAGTTGTTTTCTGGGGTAAAGACAAATCAACAAAGTCTCAATTCTATCCGTGTGAAACCATTCCTGACTTTTCGCTTGTGACATCGTGTATGGTTTGTGCAGTTCATGAAAATAAAATACTTCTGGCCAAGCCACCGCGTGGCTGGGGTTTGCCAGGTGGTCGTATGGAATTAGGAGAAACGCCAGAAGATTGTGCGTGGCGCGAGGTGTATGAGGAAACATCCGTTGAACTAAATTCTCTAAAATTGATTGGTGCTTGGCATATTGAAAAGCTATTTCATTCTAAATATAACGATAGATACCCTGATAGGGCATATCAGCTGCTTTTTCTGGCTGATGTAAAACGAATAGATGATTTTGTAGCTTCGCACGAATCATCAGCCAGGTAGTTTGTAGAATTTGATAAAGTACAAGACTATCACCATGATTTTGCTAATTTTGCTGAGATTATGACATATATTAAGAGCTGTGTCCTTTAGGTCTTTAGTTTGTTGTAGAGATGGCGGGTTGTTGGTCGCTAAGCAGGTGGTTTTCGTGCTATAATTACCTCTATGAACACACAAGAAATCCGCCAGAAATATCTCGAATTTTGCCAAAGGAACGGCCACGCTATTATTGAGCGGGCGCCGTTGATACTACACAATGACCCGACGACGTTATTTACCGGCTCGGGCATGCAGCCGCTGTTGCCGTATTTGCTGGGCCAGGATCATCCGAAAGGTACTAAATTAGCTGATAGCCAGACGTGTTTGCGGGCGCAGGATATCGAGGACGTTGGCGATAATCGCCACACGACGTTCTTTGAGATGCTGGGTAATTGGAGCATGGGCGAATATTTCAAACGCCAGCAGATTGAGTGGTTTTTCGAATTTTTGACAGAAATAGTCGGGTTGGATCCGCATAAAATCTACGTTAGCTGTTTTATCGGCGATGAGAAAAACAACATTCCGCGCGACGATGAAGCAGCGCAAATTTGGCAGGAAGTTTTTGCCAAAAAAGGCATTGAAGCTAAAATCGTCGAGCTGGATAGCGCTGAAAATGGCGACAAGCTGGGTATGCAGGGCGGTCGGATTTTCTTTTACAACGATAAAGAGAACTGGTGGAGCCGCGGCGGCGGGATTGATAGTACGCCGATCGGCGATCCATGCGGGCCGGATAGCGAGGTGTTTTATGATTTTGGCGAGCAGCATCATGACGCCAGCTTTGGGCAGGCGCATCCAGCTAGCGATAGCGGCCGATTTATGGAAATTGGCAACCAAGTGTTCATGCAGTATCGCCGGCTGGACGACGGTAGCTTTGAACCGCTGAAACGCAAGAATGTTGATTTCGGCGGCGGCTTGGAGCGGATTGCCGCGGCAGCAATTGACAGTCCTGATGTTTTTAAGATCAGTCTACTATGGCCAATTATTAAAAAGTTGGAAAGTTTAAGCGGCAAGGAATACGATACACATACCGCGTCAATGCGAGTGATCGCCGATCACCTTCGGGCGGCGGTATTTTTGGCGGTTGACGGCTGCGTGCCGAGTAATAAGGAACAGGGCTACGTAATGCGCCGCTTGCTGCGCCGGGCGATTCGCTATAGTTTTGACCTGGGGATTGAGCAGAATTTCCTCCAGGAAGTCGTACCGGTAATCGCTGATTTATATGAAGCAGATTTTCCAGAGGTTAAGGAAAACCGCGAGAGTATCATCGCTGTGTTGGTCAAAGAGGAAAAAGCTTTCCGCCAAACACTGCGCAAAGGTCTCAGGCAAATGCAGCAGTATATCGACAACGGCTTGACTGGCGAAGAGTTGTTTATGCTGTATGATACGTTTGGTTTTCCGGTGGAGCTGAGTACCGAGGAGGCGTATAAACAAGGCATCAAGCTTTCTGATAATTGGCGCGCCGAATTTGATGCTAAGATGGACGAGCAACGCCAACGTTCCAAGACAGCGCGCAAGGGGCAATTTAGCGGCGGCCTGGAGGGTCACGATCCAATCCATCTGAAATATCATACGGCGACACACCTGTTGGGTGCGGCATTGCGCAAGGTGCTGAATGCGCCGGATTTGCAGCAGCATGGTAGCAATATCACGTCTGAGCGCCTGCGTTTTGATTTCAACCACGATAAATTGACGCTAGAGGAAAAACAGGCGGTGGAAGATCAGGTCAATGCTTGGATTGACGCTGATTTGCCAGTCAGCTTTGCCGTCTATCCGACTGACGAGGCGCTAAAAATGGGTGCAATCGGCGCCTTTGGCGAGCGCTACGGTGATAAGGTGAAAGTTTATTCTATCGGCGAAGGCGACAATATCGTTAGTTTCGAAGTTTGCGGCGGCCCGCACGTTGAACACACGGGTATCCTGGCTGAAGGCGGTAAGCGCTTCAAAATCACCAAGGAGGAATCTAGCTCGGCGGGAATTCGCCGGATTAAAGCGGTTTTGAGTTAATCCTTGTAAGCCCCTATGATTTGGCAAAATCTAGCAACCATAAGCAAAAATAGTATATAATAGATGTAGTTATGGTTTTAGAGCGATTACGCAATAAGCTAAATAGTCTAAAAGGCGAGTCCGACGAACAGCACGATGACTACATCGTTGCACTTGATATCGGTACCGAAAACGTTAAGGCGCTGTTAGCTCGCGTTAACGGCGACGATATTGAGATTCTTGGTGTTGGACGTGCTCATCAAGAATTTTCAGATATGCATTCGGGCGCGATTGCTGATATTGCTGGCGTAGTGCAACACTGCGAGGACGCTCTGACTCAGGCTGAAGACGAAGCTGGCTTGCAGGCCAAGCATGCTGTCATCGGTATAGCTGGCGAACTAGTAAAAGGCACAACTAGCACGATTCGTTATCGCCGTCCGCAGCCCGACCGTCCGCTTGACGAGCAAGAAGTTGAGTTTATTATCGAGAAGGTCCAAGATCGCGCTGCTAAACGGGCACAAAAACAGATCGCCTTAGAGACGGGTAATGACGAGGTTGAGGTCAAGCTGGTCAACTCCGCGCTGGTTAGTATTCATATTGACGGCTATAAAGTGTCGAATCCGATTGGCTTTCAGGGTAAGGATGTAGCAGTGCAAATTTATACGGCGTTTGCGCCGATGGTGCATATTGGCGCGTTAGAGCGAGTGGCGCAAGAGCTTGATTTGGAGTTGTTAGCGGTCGCTGCTGAGCCGTTTGCAGTTAGCCGTAGCGTACTTGGCACCGATAGCAGTAGTGCTTTTACGGCAATTTTAGCAGATGTAGGTGGTGGCACAACTGATATTGCGGTGGTTAATGACGGCGGTGTTGAGGGTACCAAGATGTTTGGCATCGGTGGTCGTAGTTTTACTAAAACTATCGCTGATGAGTTGTCAATTCCGTACGATCAGGCAGAAAAACTCAAAGTAAATATCGAGGATAGCAAAATCAAAACTACCGTCAAAAAAGATGTGGCAGTTGCCGTTGATAAAACTCTCGAGGTTTGGCTAGCTGGCGTAGAGCTAGCATTGAGCGAGTTTGATGCAGTTGATCAGCTGCCGCCGCGTATTTTGTTGTGCGGTGGCGGTGCTAGCCTGTCTCAATTAGTTGCAGCTCTCGAAAAGCGCGATTGGTACAACGAGCTGCCATTTACTAAGCGTCCGACAGTACAGCGTATTCGTCCGGATCAAGTTGTTGGTATTACGGATAAAACCGGTGAAGTCAATGATCACACTTTTATTACGGCGATGGGTCTGCTGCGTGTTGGTTATGATACAATAATAGGAGCAGGCGACACTCAGTCGGTTCGCAGTAAAATTAATAGGATTTTGCGAATTTAATAGAGAAATAATATGCAAAAAGATGTCATTTATATAGATGTAGAAGACGATGTTACTTCAATTATTGGCAAGATAAAAGCTGCTAATTCGAACATTGTTGCTTTGGTGCCGCCGAAGCGAATTGGGGCGATTCAGAGTGCAGTAAATCTTAAGCTAGTGCACCGCGCGGCTGAGCGGGTCGATAAAAAGCTGGTAATTATTACTAACAATGATGCTTTGTCGACGCTTGCGGGCAGCGCGGGTATTCCGGTGGCCAAAAATTTGCAGAGTCGTCCAGAGTTGGCTGAGATTCCGGCTCTTGAAGTCAACAGTGACGATGACGTGATTGATGGATCGGAAACGTTGAACGGTGGCGCTAAGCCTAACACGCTGGCTCCTGGCGATAAGAAAAGGCAGTCGTCTCTTAATGATGAGCTTAGCAAAATTGAAGATGAAGGAGAGGATGAGCTGCCGTCTTCTAAAGGTAAGGATGACGGCGATAAGAAATCTGCTGACCAGGCGGATAGCAAGTCGAAAAAAAGTCCGAAAATTCCCGATTTTAATACTTTTCGTAAAAAGTTCTTCATTATCGGTGCGGCTGTTATTTTGTTGATCGCTGGTTTGGTGTGGGCGTTTGTGTTTGCGCCGCGAGCACAGATTGTCATTTCTGCGCAAACTAGCAGCGTGGCTGTTAACACTCATATCAAATCAAGCGCTGCTATTAACACTAGTTTGCAAGATGGTACTGTCAAACTGACGACCAAAACTAGAGAAAAAGCGATTTCTAAAACATTTACGGCTACCGGCAAGAAGGATGTTGGCGAAAAAGCGACTGGTATAGTAAGCTTTTCGACGCGCGATATTGACAATCTTGGTACAGAAATCCCAGCAGGAACAACTTTGACAACAGATTCTGGCGCCGAGTATGTTACCAATGAAGGCGTTAAAATCTCGCTTAGTAATTATCGTAATGCCAAGGTGAAAATTACTGCCGCACGCAGTGGTGCCAGTTATAATGGCGCTAGCGGTACAGTCAAGGGAGCGCCTAGCGGTATTTCAGCAAGTATTAGCGGCTCGACGACGGGAGGTACTGACAAAACTATTACCGTCGTTCAACAAAGCGATATAAATAAAGCAATGCGCGAACTTGTCACCGAGGACGATAAGAACCAAAACAAAGCTGCTTTGCAAACTGAGTTTGGCAAGGATTACACGATTATCAATGAGTCATTTGCGGCGAATATTGCCGGGATTAATAAGCCTGCTGTTGATAGCGAAGCTAGTGACGGCCAAGCGGCAATTACTGGTACAATGAAGTTCTCGCTTTCTGGTATTGCTCGCAGCGAGTTTGATGCGTTTCTCAAAGCTTATTGCCAGCAGCGCATTGACGGTAAGTCAAACCAGAAAATTTATGATACTGGCAGCAAAACAGTTTCTCTGACTAACGTAGCTATTTCGGGTGATACGATTAATGCGACAGTCTCGGCGAACGGTAAGGTTGGTCCGAAAATCGACGAAGACGCCATCAAGGAATATGTCAAAGGCCAATCGGTCGGCGAGGTTCAAGAGCGCGTCAAGACAGTTGAAGGCATAAAATCAGTAGATGTGAACCTTTCACCATTTTGGGTTTATAGAGTTCCAGATGACACCAAGAAGATAAGTGTAAAGTTTCAGATAGATGGCTAAGCAGTATTTGGCGCTTGACGTCGGCGAGCGGCGAATTGGCGTGGCATCGGCAAGCAGCGATGTTAAGATTGCCGTACCAGGCGACTGGATTGACGTCGACGGCAAGGAACTCGATATTATCCGCGAGATGCTGATTGACGAATCAATAGATGTTTTGGTAGTGGGTTATCCGCGCAATCAACGAGGCGAGCCGACCGCACAGACTCAGTATGTCGAAAACTTCGTTGACAGTCTTGGTCAAATTGAATCTGACGTTGTATTTCAGGACGAATCGTTGACGAGCGTCAAAGCAGAGAATATCTTAGCATCGCAAAAACGTCCGTATAGTAAGGGCGAGATTGATTCTATGGCAGCTAGTATTATTTTACAAGATTATTTGGAGGCGCAATAATGGATGGTTTTAAGCGGCAGAATGGCCAACAATTTAATTCTCGGCCGAATAATAATCGGCAAGTACCGCCGCTTGGCGCAGCTCCGCGTCCTGCACCTCGTGCTGTTGACCCAAATCAGCCAATGGGGCAAAAGGCTAATATTTCGCTTAACCCCGACCATGACGCTGCGAGCCAGAAAGTATCAAAGAAGAAACGTCGTCTTCGGCGCTGGATGATTATTTTGATAACAATCATGGTGTTTTTGACAGCGGTTTTTGCGGTACTATTTAAGTGGTACGAGATGCAGCTAAAACCAGTCTCAAGTGATAGTAATAAGGTGTCGGTTACTGTTGAAGACGGTTCCTCGGTTTCAGTAGTTGCTAATACGCTAGCCAGCAAAAATCTTATTCGCAACCGATTGGCTTTTGAAGTTTATGTGCGCCTTAATAATAAAAATAGCATCAAAGCTGGCACCTGTATGATTGCTCCGTCTGAGTCGGTTGCTAATATTGTTAACCGTATGAATAATGGCTGTCATGACTTCAAAACGATTACTTTTTATCCTGGCGGTACGTTAGAGAGTTCTAAGTATAAGGCTTCGCAGTCGTCTGATGGTGTTGATAAAACGAGCGTTCGTTATATCTTGCGCCAAGCAGGCTACTCTGATAATGAGATCTCAAATGCTTTCAAAGCGAAATACTATAGTCCTCTGTTTGCCGATCGTCCAAGCGGGTCGTCTTTGGAGGGCTACGTCTTTGGGGAGACATATCAATTTACGGGCGATGCCACAGCTAAAGATGTTTTACAGACAGTGTTTGATCACATGTACAAGGTTGTGCAGAAAAATGACTTAGTTAATAAGTTTAAGGCGCAAGGTTTGACGCTTTATCAAGGGTTGACTATGGCTTCGATTGTTGAGCGGGAATTGGGCTGCGAAGATAAACCGACCGTCGAGCGCAAAAATCGCTGTTATCAATACCAGCGGGGTATTGCGCAGGTGTTTATAGCTCGCTACAAGAAAAACATGCAGCTTGGTTCTGATGTAACCTTTATTTATGCTGCAGACAAAGCTGGTGTTAAGCCTAAGGTGGATATTGATTCTCCGTATAATACTCGCAAGCATACTGGTTTGCCGCCGACGCCAATTGCGACACCTGGCGAATTATCGCTTAAAGCGGTCGCTGATCCGGCGCCTGGCGATAACTTGTTCTTCATAGCTGGCGATGACGGTTTAATATATTTTGCCAAAACTGATGAGGAACATAAAAACAATATTGACAAATACTGCCAGAAGTTGTGTAGTATCGTATAAAGTATTGACATTAACGCTAGTGATTTGCTATAATATAGAGTATACACGAGGACTTGCAGGAACAATTATGAATTATTGCCAGCTCTATCGTGCTTATAATATGATTTTCTAGGAGAACCATTATTAGTACACAACCAAATCGAGTTAAAACTAATTTTGTACCGAGCGCAAAGGCTCATTCTAGCAAAACTAAAAGGCGCGGTGGTGTTTCTTGGACTTCCGTAGTATCGTATGTCGGCGTTTTTCTATTCATAGCAACGCTAATTGCTATCGGACAACGTCCAGTCGGCGTTCAGGAAGGTAGTAATAATACGCCGCTGGCTAATGCCTCTACCTCAAGCACTAAAAATACTGTAGCAGCTGCAACTTCCGCTAGTACGGTAGACCCGGTTGTCGCTACGAACATAGCTTCGTCGCTAGCGGACACTACCAGCATGCCAGTTAGCGCTAACGTGGCGACGCTTTCTCAGACGCTGACTATTGAAACGGTAATGTCGCAGACCTCCAGCAATGCAATTAGCAAGCCGCAGATTGTCCAGCCGACAGCTAATTCGCGGGCGGCTACTACTTATACCACCAAGGCTGGCGATACAGTCGATGCAGTAGCCAGCAAATATGGACTCAAGAAAGAGACTATAGCTTGGTCCAATAATCTATCGTCTGATGCGCTGGAGCCAAATACTACTTTAACAATTCTGCCAGTTGATGGTGTTCAGCATACCGTTAAGGCGGGTGACTCTGTTGATAGTATTGTTGCCAAGTATGGCGGTAATAAGGCTGATGTGGTGTCGTATAATGACCTAGAGCTCACTGGTTCGCTAACTGAAGGTAGGAGCATTATTGTTCCTGGCGGTGCTTTGCCAGAAAATGAACGTCCAGGATATGTGGCTCCTCGTGCTGCGGCTAGTAATCGGCGCAGCGCTTATGGGTATGGGTCGGGCCTGGGCGGTTACGGAAGCAATTACAATGGGGTTATCTCTGCCGGTAACAAATATGCATGGGGGAACTGTACTTGGTATGCTTACGAACGCCGAATGCAGCTAGGACGTCCAGTCGGTAGCTTCTGGGGTAATGCTAGTACTTGGGCTTATGCGGCAGCAGCGGCTGGATTGGCAGTTAATGGTACGCCGGCGCCTGGCGCAATAATGCAAAACGGCGGCGGATACGGCCATGTGGCGATTGTCGAGAGCGTTAATCCGGGCGTATCAATCACAATTAGCGAGATGAATGGTTATCGCTTTGGCGGCGGTTTCAACCGCGTTGGTCATGGACAGATTTCCTGGGGCGAGGCGACTAGCGGTTACTATAGATATATTCACTAAGTATTTTACAAAACTAATTAACACCTCTGTCAAATCAGGGGTGTTTTTGGTATAATGTGTCTGTATGTTTGTTGATACAGCTAAAGTTTCAGTCCAGGCGGGCCGCGGCGGTGACGGCGCGGTCAGTTTTCGCCACGAGATTTACGTTGATAAAGGCGGTCCGGACGGCGGCGATGGTGGTCGCGGCGGTAATGTTGTGTTTTTGGCGACGGAACAGCTTAATACGTTATTAAACTTTCGTTACAAACCCGAGCTAAAGGCCGAAAATGGTGTCTCGGGCGCCAAGAAAAAAATGGCAGGCCGCGCTGGTAAGGATTTAGTTGTCAAAGTGCCAGTTGGTACCATAGTCAAGCGTGATGGTAAAATCATCGCCGATTTATCTAAACCAAACCAAAAAACTGTTATTGCTAAGGGTGGCGATGGCGGTTTCGGCAATGCTCACTTTAAGTCGAGTGTTCGTCAAACGCCGCGTATGGCAGAGGTGGGTGAACTTGGCGAATCGTTTGAGGCAGAATTGGAACTAAAATTATTAGCTGATGTTGGTCTGGTGGGTTTTCCTAATGCTGGTAAGTCAACCTTTTTGAGTGTAGTGTCAAATGCTCGTCCTGAAATTGCAGATTATGAATTTACTACGTTGACGCCGAATCTCGGTGTAGCTGATGTCGATGACAGCTCGCTTTTAATTGCTGATATTCCAGGGCTGATTGAAGGGGCTAGTGATGGTAAAGGATTAGGGGATGCCTTTTTGCGGCACATTGAGAGGACTGCTGTACTGCTCCATCTGGTGGACGCTTATAGTAACGACGTAGCTGAGCGCTACCTGGCGATCCGCCGCGAACTTAAAAAATATAGTGTCGAGCTAGTGTCACGTCCTGAGATAGTAGCCCTGACTAAATGTGAAGGGCTAGATCAGGATATCGTTCAAATGCAAGTTGATGCCTTAAGAGCTGTCGCTAGCGAGGACACGCAGGTTTTTGCTATTTCTTCGGTATCGCATAAAGGCGTAATTGATGTACTGAGAGCTCTGCAGGTGCAAGTTGTAGCAACGCGCGCAGCTGAGAATGAGCAGAAGCAGACTGACGATTTGAATAACGATAAACTTGAGACAATCACTCTCAGTGGCAACGAGACGATCTCGAGCAGTTGGGAAGTTTCATACGATGCTGATAAGCAAATCTACCGCGTGTTTGGCGGCAAGATAGAAAAATTTGCTCGCCGCACCAATTTTGATCAGTTTGAAAGCATCAATCGTTTACGCGATATCATGCGTCGTTATGGTATCACGCACGAGCTAATGCGCCAAGGTGCTACTGGTGATAGCTTAGTGCAGATCGGCAAATCGACGCCGTTTACGCTGGTTGAGCAGTAGGATAAAGTGCATTGTTGACAAATTTTGATATAAATGATTGTAATCTACAGCTTAGGATTAATTAGGCTATAATTATATATAAAGATGAAATATATTCAACCACGACTCTATATCGCGAGTTCCTACGAGTCACTCCTGGAGCTCAAATCCAGAGGTAATTACTTTTTTGATTATGATGACGACACCACTAGTGCTAGACTATCAGATATTTTGGAAAACAGAGTAACTTTTATTGTAGCGGAACCGGGTCAGGGTAAAACACGCCTTATTGAAGAACTCGAAGGGCTATATGAAAATGCACGTAGGATAGATTTTAAAACTAAATTGCCAGGGCAAGACATAGATAGTTGGCTTCGACTAAACAGTATACACGATGATACTGATATTATCTTGCTAGACGGTCTGGACGAGTCGCCAAATCGGGATATTATAGAGACAATCAGGGGGCTGGCCTATCATATCAATGGACATCCAAAATGTAGGTATGTAATATCAAGTCGTATACATTATTTTAGCAAATACCAAAATATATTTAGAGGAATTCCAGATGCACACTATCTGTTCATTAACCCGCTTGAATCTCATGAAGCAAAAAAATTTTTAGAGCAGATTGGTATTGAAGAAGGTTCTATCAGGAAATTATTTAACAGCTTGCCACGTGGAAGCACAGGTGACAGTTCAATTCTACAAAACCCTCGCTATCTTGAAATTATTGCCAAGAAATTAGAGGATGAGAATTTTAATGCGGAGGATCTTAATAGGCCGATGTTGTTTGCTTCACTTGTAAGTAAACAGCTTCTTGGTGAGGACGAGAAGTCAGGACGTCAATTGGCAGAACTAAAGCAGCGTTTTTTGGAGCATATTGCACTTACTATGAAGATCGCTCAAGTCACTGAAATATCGACTGATGATTTTATTACTTTTATTGACAGGGCTTCATCGGATGTAAAATTATTACTAGGAAATACAGACATAGAAGATATATATGAGCACTCTTTACTCACTAAGAATGTAGAAGGAAGGATATATTTTACTAATGCAGAAATTCAAGAATACCTTGCGGCAAAATATATAGCTCGGATGGCGAATCCAATTCGAAAAGCGTTTACGCTGGCCTTTGATAGTCAAACTCGTCGACTTATACCGTCTTGGCGTAACACACTGTCATATCTAGTCGATGAGATGCCAGAGATGGCACGTCTTATTATTGATCTGCAGTCAGAAGGCGCAACTTTAAACGATGATACGGAATTACTAGTCACAGGGGTAAATACGGTATATATGACTAGTTCTGATAAGGAGTACATATTTGACCGCATATGGAGTCAACATAAGAGGCAGTCTACATTTATTGATCGTGAGGTTTTATTTAACTTAGCTCGCTACGCTAGCTCAGATCAAATAGAGTCGGTATTACAGTTTGTTATCTCAAAGCGTAATACAAAAGCTAACCATGCTATGTTGTTAAATACCATTGTATTTTGTGGTGATGCACTGCTCCTGGACAGATATGATGGAGAAGATCGCCAGCGGCTTATTAAAAAATTATTGGTGATAGCCCGTAGGAGAGTTAAAAACAATAATCATGATTTACAGTATAGTGCCATACGTTCTCTGATGGCAACTAATGATATATTGGTGTTAAACAGTTTATTGTCATCTGTACGCCGGAGTTGTGCTACTATATTTGACGCCATACAATCTTTTGCTTACAAAATAGATAAGAACAGTGAAGTGGCTATAGGTATATACATTGAAGGAATGAAGCGCGAGGTTATCGGCTCGCGACTTTGTATTGAGGAATTAGATAAGCCAGAGTCTATCGGTTACTTTTTGCAAAAGCTAGCGATCGATGAAAGTCTTGTGTTGTCTGTAATCAAGCACAATAAGTTGATATTTAGCGGTAATAGTAAGTTTCTAGTGAGTATTGATAAGTTGTGGTGTGATGACTGGCTGTCTATGTTGAAACAATTTATATACTTGTCCTTTAAAGCCGAACACGGTTATTATGCCGAACGCTCAGAGTTTGTACAAAAGATTATTAATTTAATTTCTCAAAAAGACTCATCATATTTCGATGAAATGCTTGAATACTCGCTTCATGGTGGTAAAGATGGCGATACTTTTTTGTATCGCATGCGTTCATCTCTTGCACAAGAGATGACCATTGATGCGGTTGATAAGATAGTTAGGCTGATGGCGGAGGGTAACCAAAGGTGGCTATTGTGGCATTTATTAACGGGAGTTATTAGTTCTGATAATCCTGATAAAGTGGCTATTGAGAAGCGTGCCCGCACGCTACTACCAAAAGAGTTTAAACAGTTTGATGCTGAAATGAGGCGAATGCAGAGGCAGGATAAACTAAACCAGCCAACGGTTAAATTTAATACGATCTATAAGCAGATTTGCAGTGATTTAAAAGATGGTAGTTTGGGGTCTTTATATGATGCTGCAAAAATGATTGTAGATTATTTAGAAGACGCTAATCGTCGAGAGGAGTTGAATTATACTGAAGAGCAAGTTGCGTGTATATGGGAAGGGCTAAAAAAGCATATACTTGATGACTTTAATGAGTCACGGATACAGTTTGCTTATACCAAGAAGTATCCTGGGGGTGGCGGAGAGTATACTATTTCTACGTGTGTATATCAAGCTATCAAGGCAGTTTTATTTGGGTATCTTACAAAAAGGACGGATCTGGGGGTTTATAAGCAAAAGATTCTTAGCCTATTTCCCTATATGTATGAAGAGCAGCGGCATGATATTTTTGATAATATAAAGCTTGATGATGCCGACAGAGCCAACATTATAGAATCTTACAAAGATGTAGATGCTGATAAAGCGCAACATTTGCCTGAAAACTTCATTGAGTTTGCTGATAAATATTCAGTAAAAGAAGCCATACCGATATTGCGAGATTTTATACTCAAAAGTGACATAATGGTTCATTACAAAGTAAAAGCCTTGCGTGTTGCTGAAGTCATTATACCAGACAAAGAATTCTTGTTAAAAGTTTTACGTTATTATCAAAACAATCACGATAATTCAAGTAGACTCATCCTTCAGGAGGTTGATAGTATATTGATTACTAATTACGAAGATGGGGATGCTATTATACGGAGAGCTCAACTACTAAAGAACAAAGCCTTTAACTGCCCAAAGCGTCCTTCCGGAGTGTTTTATTCTATAGGTGATGATGAAGCAGAGTTGGATGACAAAGTTATTGCCAAGTCTCTAGCGGGATTAACGAACAGTAAATGGATTGATCTATTTATTGACTTACTGAGAGAATCGTTTGAGATAAATGAGAGAGGCGAAGGATGGAGCCGGTATGCTTTTTATCTTTGGAGGGTGTGCGAAAGTTATTTCAAGAATCTTAGCCATACAAAAGATATAGGTATAGTGCGGCTAATAGAAGAAGAGATGGAGAGGTATCCAGAGTATGCGACTGCTGGCTTTCGACGCCTACTTGAGGGCATCAAGGCAAGCTTTTTGGAGCAGTTGGGTGGTGAACACTCGTATCCAATGGCGATACAACTAGTTAATAGATTAAACTCAATTGATGATAGGACAATTTGCTCTGAGGATGAGCTTTTGTTTGAGATCGAAGAGATTATAAGATCGATGGATAGGTGGGTGAAGCAGGAGGGGTCTCCTCTGTTATGCAGTAGTGAAGTGGATGCACAAAGAAACATTGCCATACGCTTTCATAATTTACTATTGGAAAAATACAATAAGTCTGATATACATACTAGATTTGAGCGTGAGGCGCAAGAGCTGGACGGAACGCGTACTGACTTTCAGGTGTATCATGGATTTTTTGGCCCAGTGATTATTGAGTTAAAGCTGTCAACACACTCAGAACTGTACGGGCGAAAGAGCTTAAAGAAAACTAAGTCATTTGATTCAATGAAAAAATACATGCTGCAGTTTAATGCTAAAAACGGGATACTCCTAATATACAAACATCAATCAACTGAAGACGAGGTGTTCGAAAAAATACTACACAATGCAAGAAAATATTATGAGGAAATACCTGGAGTTAGAGTGATGACGATAGGCAGGTAAAACCTTTCTGCTATACTATAGGTATGGCGCAAACATTCTTCTTCTACGACCTCGAAACTAGCGGACTAAACCCGCGGCAAGACCGCATCATGCAGTTTGCGGGGCAGCGAACAGATATGAATCTCGAACCGATTGGTGAGCCGTATAACCTGCTGGTGACATTAAATGATGATACCTTGCCGAGCCCCGATGCGCTGATGGTGACTGGCATCACGCCGCAAAAAACGGTCGAGGAAGGCTACACCGAGGCGCAGTTTGCCCGGATGCTCAGCGAGGATATTTTCACGCCGAATACTATCGCGGTTGGTTTTAATAACATTCGGTTTGACGACGAATTTATTCGCCATTTGTTGTGGCGTAATTTTCATGATCCGTACGAGTGGAGCTGGAAGGACGGCCGCTCGCGTTGGGATTTGCTGGATGTGGTGCGGTTGACGCGGGCGCTCAGACCGGAAGGAATCAATTGGCCGCTTGATGACAAAGGTGAGCCAAGTAACCGCTTGGAATTAATCACCAGCGCCAACGGTATTGCGCATGAGAATGCTCACGACGCTCTAGCGGACGTGACAGCGCTGATTGCCGTGACGAAATTGATTAAGCAAAAGCAGCCGCAGCTGTATGACTATTTACTAAAAATGCGTGACAAAAAAGTAGTCCAGCAGCTGGTAAATGTGGACGACAAAAAACCGTTTGTCTATGCCAGCGGACGTTATGATAAAGAATTTGCCAAAACCACAGTAGCCTTTCCGCTGACGACCAATCGAAATGGCGGCGTGGTTGTCTATGATCTGCGCTATGATCCGACGCCGTTTGTTGAGCTGAGCGCAGAGGAATTGGTGAAGAAAATATTTGCCTCGTGGGAAGAGCGGCAGGCTGAGGATTTCGTCAAATTGCCAGTCAAAGAATTGCAATATAATCGCTGTCCGGCAGTAGCGCCGCTGGGTGTACTAGAGCGGGGCGATGGCTGGCAGAAGATTTCACTGGACGCTAAAACTGTCCAAAAGCACCAAAACATATTACTAAAACATCCGGACTTTGCCGAAAAATTACGGACTATTTTTGAAAACAAGCCAGCCTTCAAGAAACTGCCCGATCCAGAAGCGCAATTGTATGACGGCTTTTTGAACGACCGTGATCGTATCCGTGTCGAGGCGGTGCGTAATGCTGATGAGCGCGAGCTGGTTGATTTTCACCCAGAGTTCCAGGACGAGCGGTTGGCGCCACTACTGCTGCACTACAAAGCGCGCAACTTTCCGCGTTCGCTCAGCGAAGATGATCTGGCGCAGTGGGAAACCTGGCGAGCTCAGCACTTGCAGGCGCAATTGCCAGGGTTTATGACAGCTTTGCATCGTTTAGCGCCGACAGCGACTGACGAGCAGCAGTTTATTTTGCAAGAATTGCAATTGTGGGCTGAGTCTACATTACCAGCTAGCGATTAGATCTTTCTTGTGCCGGCCGCTATTCTTTTGGAGGTAATGGACGTTGGATGGTATTTTCTATGTAGGTGAATATGTTTATGACTATCATTGCGTATAGCAATAACATAACCCAGTATGGTACTGATATGTGCGTGCCAGGTATGGCGCCGACTAGTACGAAATTCATTAGCGAATCGTAAATGTCGTGGCGCAGCAAAAATAGAGGTACACCGATAAGACACGCCAATACAACACGAATCTTGATGCTGAGGACAGCGAATAGTTCAATTAATGCTCTCATTTGACTATACTATAGCAAATATACTATAGTATGTGCAACGATAAGCGCGATACAGTTTTAGTTTATTTGGATGGTATTTTAAGTGTAATACGTGCACAGATGTTTTGCGGTAATGGATTTTTTTACCGAAAAATGCTAAAATAAGTAGTCATGTCAGATAGTATCAAGATCACCGGTGCACGCCAGAATAACTTAAAAAACGTGAGTTTGGAAATTCCACGCGATAGGTTTGTGGTAGTAACAGGACTTAGCGGCAGCGGTAAATCAAGCCTGGTTTTCGATACTATCTATGCCGAAGGACAACGGCGCTATGTTGAAAGTTTGAGCAGTTATGCGCGGCAATTCTTGGGCATCATGGACAAGCCAGATGTCGACTCAATTGATGGATTAAGTCCGGCAATTTCAATAGACCAAAAATCAACTAGCCGTAATCCGCGTTCAACGGTTGCCACGGTAACAGAAGTCTACGACTATTTACGCTTGTTGTTCGCGCGTGTTGGCGTACCTCATTGTCCAGCACTTTTGCCAGATAGTAAGCGCTGCGGCAAGCCAGTGAAACGACGAACAGCACAATCAATTATTGATGAAATCATGAAATTGCCTGAAGGCGCAAAATTAATGATCCTGGCGCCGATTGTTAACCAGAAAAAAGGCGAGTTTCAGCATATTCCTGAACAGTATATGCGCAGCGGTTTTGCTCGAGCGCGAGTGGACGGCGTAATTTATGCATTAGACGAATTTCCAGAATTGCAAAAAAACTATAAGCACGACATCGAACTGGTCGTTGATCGCTTGGTGATGCGTCCAGACATGATTTCGCGTGTATCGCAATCAGTCGAACAATCGTTAGAATTGGCTGGCGGCATAGTCCAAGTGTTGGATGCTGATAGCGGCAAGATTTTGACTTATAGCCAGCGCTATGCTTGTGTAGATCACCCGGGCGAGGAGATTCCTGAATTGGAGCCGCGGTTATTCAGCTTTAACGCGCCGCAAGGTGCTTGTTCGGTATGTACGGGGCTGGGCACACGAATGGAGATTGATCCTAGCTTGGTTTTTAACAAAAATTTGACGATTGCTGAGGGTGCGATTCGTCCGTTTAATCGTTTCAGTGTTGATGCTTGGTATATGAAACGGCTTGAAGCGGTAGCGGCTGAACATGGTTTTAGTCTACACGTACCAGTGCGCGAACTAAGCGACGATGTGCGGAAATTATTGATGTATGGTACAGGCGAACAAAAATATCGCGTTGAGCTAAGTAGTGGCCGGCACTATGATTCAACCTTTGAAGGGATTATTCCAAATCTCGAGCGTCGTCACCGCGAAACTGATAGCGACTTCATGCGCAAAGATATTGAGCGATTTATGCGTGAACGCAAATGCACGGCCTGCAAAGGCGCTCGCCTTAAACCGGTAGTCTTAGCGGTGACGGTTAGCGGCTTGTCGATTATGGATATTTGTAATCTAGACGTCGAGAACGCCTTAGATGTCTTTAGTCAGCTGAAATTTGATGATAACGAAATGAAGATCGTCAAGCTAGTGATTAAAGAGATTAACGCTCGTCTGGGATTTATGAATAACGTAGGGTTGAATTATCTAGAACTGGGGCGAGCTGCTAACACTCTGAGCGGCGGTGAGGCACAACGGATTCGTCTAGCGACACAGATTGGCTCTGGGCTGCAAGGGGTGCTATATGTGTTAGACGAACCGTCAATCGGCTTGCATCAGCGCGACAACGATCGATTGATCAAAACGCTCAAGCATTTGCGCGATCTGGGCAATACCGTATTGGTTGTCGAACATGACGAAGAGACAATCGCTGCAGCTGATTTTTTGGTGGATGTGGGTCCAGGTGCTGGCGTGCATGGCGGCGAGATTGTAGCTGCCGGCACGCCAGCTGAGGTGGCACAGAATCCGGCCAGTATTACCGGACGATATTTATCTGGAGCAGAAAAAATATCGGTGCCTAAGAAACGTCGTGCGGTCGAGAAAGATCGCAAACTTGTCGTTCGTGGTGCTAAGGAGAATAACCTCAAAAATATTGATGTCGAGTTTCCGTTGGGCGTAATGACACTAGTGACTGGCGTTAGTGGTAGCGGCAAATCGACACTAGTCAATGATATCGTAGCCAATGAATTGACGGCGCGTCTGCATCGAGCGCAGACTGTGCCCGGCGATCATGATAGGATTGACGGCGTCAAGCAATTAGATAAAGCTATCGTCATTGATCAGTCGGCAATAGGCCGCACGCCGCGTTCTAATCCAGCAACTTATACGGGTGTGTTTACGCAGATTCGCGAATTGTTTGCCAATACTCCCGAGGCTAATATTCGCGGTTACAAAGCGGGGCGTTTTAGCTTCAACGTCAAGGGTGGTCGCTGTGAGAATTGCCAAGGCGACGGTGTGATAAAGATTGAAATGCACTTTTTGCCTGACGTTTATATACAGTGTCCAGAATGCCACGGCAAGCGTTACAACCGCGAAGCGCTAGAGATTAAATATAAGGGCAAAACTATTAGCGATATTCTAGAAATGACGGTCGAGCAAGCCTGCGAGTTCTTTACTAATATTCCAGCTATCTCCCGCAAGCTCGAGACAATTAACGAAGTTGGTTTGGGCTATGTGAAGCTTGGGCAGCCAGCGACGACGTTCTCTGGCGGTGAGGCGCAGCGCATTAAATTGGCAACAGAGCTATCACGTCGTTCGACTGGTAAAACACTTTATATACTCGACGAGCCAACGACTGGCTTGCATACTGCTGATGTGCGCAAATTGCTCGAGATTTTACAAAAATTAGTCGATGGTGGTAACAGTATGATAATCATTGAGCATAACCTGGAAGTCATTAAATGCGCTGATTGGATTATTGATATGGGCCCGGAGGGCGGACAAGGCGGCGGCAGAGTGGTTGCTGCTGGCACACCAGAAGACGTCTCAAACAATCCAGAAAGTCAAACTGGGAAATACTTACAGAAGCTGTTATAAACGATAATCTTTGCAAAGACTAAAAGACTAATCCCATATGAAAGATTCGCTGCGGATTTACGTTATTTTTTCCGTTTGGACGTCTTGGTTTTTGAGAATAAAACTTGGAACTGTTTTTTGAGAGCCGCGCGGTTTGATGGTTTCTTGAGCGCGTGAATAATCATCGGTGAGACAGAGAGGAATATAATTATAAGCGCAGCAACCTCGATGTTAACGCCTGCTTTGGTAAGTAATTCACCGGCGTAATAGCCTAGATAAACAAACAGTGATGACCATAAGAATCCGCCGATAATGTTAAAAACCAAAAATGTTTTGTAATGCATTTTGCTGGCACCAGCAACGATTGGCGCGAAAGTCCGAACGATTGGCGCGAAACGAGCTAACACGATAGTAATTGAACCGTGTTTGTCATAGAATTTCTCAGTTTGCTCTAAATATTTTTTCTTGAAAAAACGCGAATTTTCTTTTTCAAATAATTTGCGGCCGACCTTATGTCCAAAACTATAGCCAACGCTATCACCTAGCACGGCTGCCAAAAATATCAGGATAGCGAATAGATGAATATCAATTGGCAAAATATGCTGTTGTACCATATATGCTGCCGTAAACAGCAAGCTGTCGCCTGGAAATATGAAGCCGATTAATAAACCTGACTCAGCAAAAACTACCAATAAGATAATTGGCACGCCAAGATGAATAATTAAATTTATGAAGGCTTCCATACTAGGGTTGATTATAACACAAAATTACTAGCGTTAGCTAATGTGATAGATTTGAGACTGCAAATTTATTGTCGAAACAGATCAAGGTTATCATGAACTACCAGTCTTGGCTCTAACATTATCATAAACATGTTATAATAGAGAAGCAATAGTAAACCTCCGGAAAGGTATCTAACGAAAGGAAGAGAGAAATGGGAGAAAAAATTACTCTGAAGATTACTAAGCGCGAAGTGCTTGGCAAAAAAGTTAAGACGCTACGTCGCCAAGGAATTACGCCAGGCGTGGTCTACGGTGCGGGTATGGAAGCGGTGCCGATTCAGGCTGAAGCTGGCGAAGTGCTGCGCGTCTATAAGCTAGCTGGCAAGCATACGCCCGTCCAGTTGCTAGGCAGCGAGCGGCGCATAGCGATGATTAAGGATGTTGAATCATATCCGACTAGGTCAAATGCTCTTCGTCATATTTCTTTTCATGCAGTTCGGGCTGATGAGCCAGTAATTGCCGAAGTGCCGATTCGTTTGAGCGGTACAGGAGAATCTGAGGCGGAGCGTGCCGGCTTGGTAGTGCTACAAGCGCTTGAGAAGATCAAGGTCAAGGCCTTGCCGATGGATCTGCCAGAAGCATTGGAGGCGCCGACGGATGGTCTTGTTAAAGAAGGCGACCGCGTGACCGTGGGCGATATTGTTTTGCCGGATGGTGTTGAGCTGGTCGATAGCGACGACGGCCGCGAAGGCACGGATGACGACGATATTACGGTCAAAGATTTGGTTGTGGCAAACGTCTATGAGCCGAGCGCTCTAGCAGCCGCCAACGATGCGGCGGCCGGTGAAGCTGAGTCCGCCGATGCCGAGCAAGTCGAAGTTACGGGAGAAACTGAAAAGACTGAAGCGTCGGAATAGCCTGGTCTTAGATTATCAAAAAAACACCGTCATGATTTGGCGGTGTTTTGCTATAGTCGGAAATGCTAGAAATTACTCCTCAATGAATCCGCCGGATTGCCGCGCCCACAACTTAGCGTAAACGCCGCGCTTTTTGGCGAGCAATTGATCGTGCGAACCGTCTTCGACGATACGTCCGTTTTCCAGGACGATGATACGATCGAGCTTAGCGATGGTCGATAAACGGTGGGCGATGACAATTGACGTTCGGTTTTTCATCAATGTTTCCAGCGACTTTTGGATTAGCGCTTCTGATTCTGAGTCTAATGCTGATGTCGCCTCGTCAAGTACTAGAATCGGCGCATTTTTCAAAATCGCCCTGGCAATGGCGATGCGCTGCCGCTGTCCGCCCGAAAGTTTGACGCCGCGTTCGCCGACTAGCGTGTCAAAACCGTCTTGCAGTTTGACGATGAAGTCGTAAGCGCCAGCTTTCTTGGCAGCTTTTTCAATTTCAGCATCAGTCGCGTCAGGTCGGCTGTAGGCGATATTCTCGCGGACGGAGCGGTGAAATAGCAGCGGCTCTTGCGGCACATAGGCGATTTGCTGGCGCAGACTCGCCTGCGTAACTTCGGCGATATCTTGCGAGTCGATGGTGATCTTGCCCGAGTCAATATCGGCAAACCGTAACAATAATTTGGTGAGGGTAGTTTTGCCAGACCCGCTTGATCCGACTAAGCCGATTTTTTCACCTGGCTGAATATTGAGCGAGAAATTATGAAACAGGGTGTCGCCTTGACCTTCGTCGTGAGTAAAGGTTACGTTGTCCATGGTAATGTCGCCACGTTTAATTTTTAGTTTTTTGTCGCTGCGATCAACTAATGTCGTTGGTGTTTTAAGAATTTCTACCATCTCGTGAGCATCGCCAATAATACGATTGTAACTACGCATGATGCCATTCATGTTCCACAACTCGTGCGCCACGCTGCCTGTATACGTTATGATTAAGTAAACTGATGCTACTGATACTAAATTGTGCTGAGCGGCGTATACCGCAAAAGCAATTGCGCCAATTTTGATAATCGTGTTGATGGTCGAGTAAACGGTACTAACTTTTAAGAAGCCGCGCATTGTACCCAAGCTGGCGCTGCGCCATGAACTGACCGTTTTTGAAAAGCGCTTTTGCTCTGTCGATTCAGCGCCAGATGATTTAACTGCCAGAATATTTGAAACCATGTCAGCTAACTGGCCGCTAACTTTATTGCTGGCTTTAGCCTCTTTTTCGCTTAATTTAGCCATTGGCCTAGAGCCAAAATAGACGGCAATACTAAAAATAATTGAAAAGATAAACAGGAATAAAGCATACTGCCAAATTAATGTCGATAAAATGATTATTGATCCAGCTAGGGAGATAACTAATGGCAGGATCGACCAGAAAATTGTATCCCAAAAACGCTCAACTGCGCCGTTTAGCTTATTGGTTTGACTGACGAGTGAGCCGCCAAATTTATTAGTATGGAAAAACATTGTTTGATTGGTCAATTTACTAAAGCAGCGCGAGTGTAAGTCGCGTTGCAATGCAGTCTCGAACGTCCAGACGAGGTACAATACTAAGCGCCAGCTAATCACCGTTGAACATAGTTCGCTAGCGCCATATAGAACAATTAGCGTCCATAAATTATTAGCGGTTTGCAGCTGGTTGTGCTGGATAATATTAAGCAGTTCTGCGATAACAAGCGGGCCGACAAAAATAGAAATAACGATTGTAGTAATTGCAAAAAATATCGCTAGATTCCTGCGGCGCCTGTAGGGTACAGATACTTGCCAGAACAGGCGTAAAATTTCTTTATCGTTAATTTTATTTTTCAAAAGTATCTCCTCTCTTGTGCAATTTATATCGTGAGCAGTTCGATCATTGATAAGGTGATTCAAACGCGAGATTTAGAGGAACTCTTTTGGCTCGAGTTCATAGATTAACCAATTATAAGGTATAATCTTGGTATGAGTCAAGAACAAACAGTTTCGTATGTTTTAATAACAGGCACTACTAGCGGCTTGGGTAGAGAATTTGCTCGTATATTTGCGCAAAATGGTTATAATATCGTTGCTGTTGCGCGTAACGAAGTTCTATTGCAGCAGCAAAAACAGGAGTTAGAGCGCCAGTTTGGCGTTGAAATGGTCTACATAGTTAAAGATTTGAGTGCTGAGAATAGCGCTCAAGAAGTTTATGACGAGATTAAACATAAAGGCATTGATATAGATATCTTAATTAACAATGCCGGGTTTGGTTCGTTTGGTCGCTATGTTGATGTCGATTGGCAGCGTCAGAAAGGTCTCGCTAGCGTTAATATGCTGGCCGTGATGCAGTTATCGTATCTATTTGGTAAAGATATGGATCATCGCGGTAGGGGTAAGATTGTTAATATTGCATCGATTGCCTCGTTTCAAGCTGGGCCGTACATGGCGATGTATTATGCCTCGAAAGCTTTTGTTCGCTCGTTTTCTGAAGCTTTGCATGAAGAAATGAAAAGTTCTGGCGTGTCGGTGACAGCGATTTGCCCAGGTCCGGTAGCGACTAATTTTGAAAGAAATGCTCATATGATAAACTCGGCAATGTTCACTAGACTCAGAGTTTATACACCAGAAGTAGTTGCCGCGAAAAGTTATCGCGCTATTATGAATAACAAAGCAGTGTATGTAGTTGGTTGGCCAAATAAACTTTTGGTGTTTTTAACGCGATTTTGTAGCTTGAAGTTTAGTAGAGTTCTCGCTAGTAAAATTAATTTAGGCAGCGGGCGAAAATAGCCTGGTCTGACCAGTAATTTAATTGTTGAAAATCATGACCAAGAAGTGTAGCGCGGTAAGTTTTGTAAAAAGCATTGTATTTTTATTGTAAATGATTTACAATAAAAATATGACACAAATAGTTAGTCGACGAATCACGAAATATGCTGATAGTATACTATCGATTTTATGCCAACTGCAGCATGCTACTAATGCCGAGATTGCCAGCCGGTTGCGAGAGTTGTATTCAAATGTTAGCGATACTACGGTACATCGTATTACGCAACGTCTGCAGAGTGATGGCGTTATTGGACTGGCACCCGCGTCAAGGCAGGGCTGTTTGCGGTACGACTTTTCACCGGAATCACACGATCATTTTATATGCAGCCAGTGCGATAGTTTACAGGATATCAAAGTTCCTGATTCAGTGCGTTGCCAGATCGAGCGCCAGCTTGACGGCTGCTGTTTCGACGGTCCTTTAGTCATTACTGGAGTATGTCAACAATGTAAAAATAGAAGGAGGAATTATGGCATTAATTAGTATTACAACTAAACAAGAGTTTGAAGAAAAAGTACTAAAAAACAAGCGTCCGGTCTTGGTTGATTTTTGGGCGCCATGGTGTCCGCCGTGTCGAGCGATGGCGCCTATATTGCAGCAGATCGCTGACGAGACAGATTTTGATATTGTTAAAATTGACACTGATGCTAGTAATGACAACAAAGAACTGGCTATGCACTACCGCGTGCAGGGTATACCAAATATGAAGATTTTTGTTGCTGGCGAGGAAGTTGCTGAGCTGATCGGTATGAAATCAAAACAGACACTAATTGATGCGTTGGAAAGGGCTAGAGAAACTATTAATTAATATGTCATCACGGAGTAATTATCAAAAACTTTTCGTGCGAAGATCGCTAAGATATTTACCGCATAATAGCTTATTGTTAATCATTTACAAAACTAAATTATGAGCTTTGTAAACGTTCTTGGTGGTATTGCTAGCCAGCTATTTAGGTTTATTCAATGAATCTGAGGTAATAACATACCAATGTATAAACTATTAATGCTAATATAAGATATTAAGTAATCTACGAAAGGATATATTACATGAGTCAAGCTAAATTGCCTAAAGATAACGCATGGGAAGCTTTTGAAAAAACTTCTGGTGATTCACGCGACGCTTATAAAATTGAACGATCTAAAAACTGCTGGATTATACGTAAATTTGATAAAAATTCCATAGCAATGGGTGAAGCTCCTTGGGTTGTCACTGATAGTGGCGAAGTGATTAGAGTTGGTTATCCGCTCTCGCTCGAGGCAGTGCTCGCAGAAGTTGCACGACGTACCGAGAACGACTAAGTTAAGGACTTAGCTGCAATGATATTACATACTAAACCGCTTTTATATGACCAGATCGCAGCCGATCCAATGAATGCTGATTTTGCCAATAGAGGTTGGTCGCCTGTGTATTCTGCCTCAGTAAGTTCGCGAATTGTACTGGTCGGGCAGGCGCCAGGTCGAATTGCTCAGCAAACGCTAAAGCCGTGGAATGATGCGAGCGGTCGCTTGCTTCGGCAATGGCTGAACGTAACGGACGAGCAGTTTTACGATCCTGAACTCTTTGCGTTGATGCCGATAGATTTTTATTATCCAGGCAGGGGAGTGCACGGTGATTTGCCGCCGCGCTTGGATTTTGCCAGGAAATGGCACCCGCGTTTGCTAGCGCAGATGCCGAATGTGCAATTGACAATTTTGGTTGGTTCGTATGCGCAAAAATATTATCTTGATCGTCGCGCCAAGCAGAATTTGACAGCAACTGTGGCGGACTTTAATGTGTTTTTGCCAGATTATTTTCCATTAGTTCATCCGTCGCCGCTCAATATTGGTTGGCGCAAACGTAATCCCTGGTTTGAATCGGACGTTATTCCAGTTCTACAAACGATAGTTAAGGAGGTGCTGTCATGACAGTTTATAAAATTAAACGAATTTACGAATCGCCAGAATCGGACGATGGTTACCGCGTGCTAGTTGACCGATTATGGCCGCGCGGTATAAGTAAAGAACGAGCGGTGCTAGACGAGTGGGCTAAAGAAATCGCGCCAACCAATGAGCTGCGCCAATGGTTTAATCATGATCCGGAAAAATTTACAGAATTTTCAGAACGTTACACAAAAGAGTTAGATGAAAATCCTGCCGCTATCAAGGCGAGAGATGACTGGCCTAATCATCCAACCGTTACGCTATTGTATAGCGCTAAGGATGTGGAGTTTAACCAGGCGGTAGTACTTAAGCAATGGTTAGAATAAATAGCGCTCTTCAAAAATACTCATTTTTGACGTAAAATATAATTAATGATACGACTCCACAACACTCTGACGCGTCGGCTTGATGATTTTACTCCGCTATCGTCTGATAAAGTGACTTTATATACTTGCGGACCGACTGTCTACGATGATTTGCATGTCGGTAACTGGGCAGCCTACGTCTATTGGGATACGCTAGTTCGGACATTGCAAATTGACGGCTATACGGTTGATCGCGTGATGAATATAACCGATGTTGGGCATTTGGTTAGTGATGCGGACGAAGGCGAGGATAAGCTTGAAAAGGGCGCTCGTCGCGATGGAAAAACTGCTTGGGAAATCGCTGAATACTACACGCAACATTTTCTTGACGGCATGAAAGCACTCAATCTTATTCCGCCGACACATATAGCCAAGGCAACTGATTACATTTCGCAGCAGATTTCTTTACTGCGGGCTCTTAAACAGCGCGGCTGCACCTATCAAACCAGCGACGGCATCTATTTTGATACCAGTACTTTTCCGCGTTACGCTGACTTTGCACAGCTTGATTTGAGCGCCCAAAAAGCTGGTGCTCGCGTCGATGCTAATAGTGAGAAGCGTCAACCGTGGGATTTCGCGCTCTGGAAATTTACCGAGAAAGGTAAAGTGCGCGATATGGAGTGGGAGACGCCTGCTGATTTGCTAGATACGCCACCAGAAGATAACAAGCCAGTCATGGGTTTTCCTGGCTGGCACTTAGAATGCTCGGCTATCGCCATGAGTTTGCTCGGCAAGACAATCGATATTCATACTGGCGGAATTGATCACATCCCAGTGCATCACACTAACGAAATCGCCCAGAGCGAAGCGGCAACTGGCCAAAGGTTTGCGAACTTTTGGCTGCACTGCAACCACCTGAAGATTAATGGTGGCAAAATCAGCAAATCCCTCGGTAATGGCTACACACTTGATGATTTAAAGCGGCATGGTTTCTCGGCGATGGATTTGCGAATGTTTATTTTGCAGGGACATTATTCTAACGAAGGTAATTTTTCATTCGAGAATTTGCAGGCAGCGCACAACCGGCTGCAACATTGGCGCGACGTGGCTTGCTTGCGACATCAAGTTCACGATCGCTTGCATAGCGATACCGAGAACAATGATCTACGACATGATTTCTCGCCAAGCGCGGCTATTGGCGCTGTCAAAGAAGCGTTAAACGATAACTTAGAAACGCCACGGGCGCTAGCTATTGTCGATAAAGCCTTAACTGAACTCGACAAAAAACCACCGCAGAAAATCTATCGAGCTGGATTAATCGAATTTTTAGAGTTTGTTGATGCGGCATTGGGGCTTGAGTTGTTGGACTCAACTCCCGATATTGATGATGAATGTAAGCGGCTATTGGTAGAACGCCGCCGTGCTCGCGATAACAAGAATTGGGTAAATTCCGATGAATTACGCGACGAGCTGCTCAATGAATACGGCGTAGTTGTCAAAGACACCGCACATGATACTTTATGGGCGTACGCTGACGAAAAACCAGAGTAGACTCAAGTGTTTAAAAGATTTTTTGAATGGTGTGAGCTGGCTAGGCCAATCCTTTACTAGGCTTCAGTTTCTGATTTAGCTGCCCCTGGTTTACTTTTTTCGCGGCGAACACGCTTGAGTAGGCGAGCAAGCTTTGTTGGTTTGGCAGCTGGTTCTTCGCGGCGTTCGACCTTGATATATTCAGTTGCAAGCACTTTAGCGCAGCCAGCTATCGGTATCGAGATAATACCGCCAACCATACCGAACATGTACAGTCCTATAGTTACCGCCATCAAAACCATTAGCGGCGAAAGTTCAATACGCTTCGATTGAATAGTTGGCGAAATTACATTATTCTCAATCTGCTGATAAATGATGAAGTAAATACCAAAAGCTATCGCTGCTGGCATACTATTAATTGCCAGTAATGCAAAGACGATAATGCCGCCAATTCCTGCGCCGAACATTGGGATCAGCGACAAGATAAACATGATAGCAATCGTTGGCAAAGCGATGTTTGCTGGTACTGCTGGAAAAACTTGACTCAAGATAAATACTGTTAAGCCGGCAAAAGCACCATCTAAACCCGAAACGATCAATTGTCCGCTTACATATCCAGAGATTACCGCATTCATCCGCCGGAAGATGATTCGATGGTGCTGCATTCGCTTATCGTTGCTATATAATCCCCAGAAGTATCGTGACCAGCGCGGTCCTTCGACTAGCATTAGGAATGTTAGAACTAGCGCTAGCGAGGCTTCGGTGATTAGCGACATTGTTGTTCCGACGCCGCTGAGAAAGTTCTGTCCAAAGTTTGCCAGCCACGACGTTGCATTTCCCTGTATTGAAACGACCATTTGATCAATCTGCGATTCTAGATGATAACGCGATACTATAGCACCAAAACCCTTCCACTGTGCCGACATTGTTCGTATTGTATCGGGCAGAGTTTGTAAAAAGCTAATTGTTTGCTGAACTATTGGCGGTACTGCCAAAAACAGAATCGCCGCTAGTATTGCTACAATCACGATAAAAGCGATAGCTGTACTGAGGGTTCGGCTGCGGTTGGGTAGTTTATTAGCCAACCAGCTGACTGGCCCATTGAGAGCTAGTGCTAAGAATGCTGCCGCTCCAATAATTACTAACGCTGTACGAGCATTCCAAATTAATAAGCCTGCTAACCCAAAGCCGATTACTACCAGCCAAAAACGTACGAATGTTATAGTGTCTATCTCGATTTTAACCTTCATATTTTCAGTATAGCGCTTTATTGTTAAAAACTAAAATTTGCTATAATGTGCTTATGGCTTTTTACGATAAAACCATTAAAGAAACACTAGTTGAACTTGAATCAACCGCCAAAGGCTTATCCGATATCGAGAGCGATGAGCGGTTACGTCACTACGGCTTAAACACGATCAAGGTTAAGTCTGACCCGCTTTGGCGTAAAATTGTTGAGCCGTTCAAGTCGGTTTTTATGGCAGTGCTGATAGTGGCGGCAATTGTTAGTTTGTGGCACAAGTCGTATTTTGATGCTGGGTTGATTATTTTTATCATGGCGGTAAACGCAATTATTTATTATGTGCAACGGTTTTCGACTGAGCGGATTTTGCGATCGCTGCAAAAACAGTCTGTGGCTGAAGTCGAGGTATTGCGAAAAGGTCGGCGTGAGATGATTGCTGCGACACTGTTAGTTCCAGGCGACGTGATAATTCTTGATGAAGGCGACAAGATTCCTGCTGACGCTCGTGTCTTTGAAGCGCGCTCTTTTCGTGTTGATGAATCGCAATTAACTGGCGAATCGCTACCAATCGAAAAAACTTGCGCTGTCCTGCCGAGCGACCGCGAAATTTATGAGCAGTCCAATATGGTCTTCCAAGGCTCATTTGTCGTTGGCGGTACTGCCATGGCGATAGTAACCGCTACTGCTAACGATACCGAGTTTGGTCGTTTGAGCGATTTATCGTCTGGCGACCATAATGTCAATCCTGTACAGCAGAAAATCGATAGGCTTATCACGCGTATAGTGGCTGTTATCTTGGGCATTGCTTTATTTGCTTTTTGGTTGGCGCTAGCTCGCGGTGTTGAGTGGAGCGAAGCTTTGCGCTTTGTGATTGCTCTCAGTGTTAGTGCAGTACCCGAGAACTTACCAATTGCTATATCAGTCATTTTGGTATTAGCAATGCGTCGGATGGCTCACCGTAAAGCATTAGTGCGAACTATGGGCTCGATCGAGTCAATCGGTGCCATCACGACTATCGCTACCGACAAAACCGGTACGCTAACGCGCAACAAATTATCTGTTCAAGAAATTTGGCACCCGCGCCACAACGAAAAACGCGTTTTGCAGACACTCGCTGCTAGCACGCTGCTAGGCCAGAGAAAAACTGCTGATCCACTTGATAAAGCTTTTGCTTCGTTTATTAATTCGTCCGAAACGGCTCCCAAACTTGGCCAGCCTTTGCGGGAATTTACATTTGAGCATTCAATGGCAATGAGCGGCAATTTGCGACATGATGGCGCTAAGTATGCTCTAGCTGTCAAAGGTGCGCCAGAGAAAATCGTTGACCATTGCGATATCACCGAAGGCGAACGCGAGAAAGCTTTAGTTGAATTGCATCATCTGACTGGACTTGGTTTCCGGGTAATTGCGCTAGCGCATGCGTCGCTCAGTAAACCAATTGATTCGCTTGAAAACATTCCAGATAATACGCCGCTGGTTTTTGATGGTTTTGTCGGCGTGGCAGATACACTACGGCCAGAAGCCAAAGGCGCCATTGCTCGCGCGCAAGCTGCTGGCATCAGCGTGCGTATGGTCACCGGCGACCACTTCGAGACAGCTTATCATATCGGTAAGCAACTTGGCTTAGTCGAGCATCGCAACCAAGTCTTTGATAGCCGGCAGATTATTACATTATCTGACGACGAACTAGCTGAAAGGCTGCGTACTATCCGTGTTTGCGCGCGCGTTTTGCCCGAGCATAAGCATCGCATCCTTGAAGTACTCAAGCGCGATAATATCACTGCCATGACTGGCGACGGTGTCAATGACATTCCGGCGCTGACTAATGCTCATGTTGGTGTCGCTATGGGGGCAGGGGCACAAATTGCCAAGGACGCGGGCGATATCATCTTGCTTGATAATAATTTTCGCTCAATCGTTTCGGCTATTCACGAAGGGAGGACTGTTTACGCCAATATTAAGCGCATGGTAACGTATCTGTTAGCGACTAATCTCGGCGAAGTTATCGTGTCGCTGGGCGCGTTGATTTCTGGTTTACCGCTGCCGCTGGCGCCTGTGCAGATTTTATGGGTTAATTTAGTCACTGATAGCGCCATGGTAATTCCGATTGGACTGGAGCCGGGCGAGCCTCGGAATATGCTAGAGAAGCCAAAACGCGCTAACGCGCCGCTACTCAGTAAATTTATGACTTCGCGAATATTGTTGATTGCCATAATTATGTCATCAATGACGCTGGGATTCTATATTTATTTCAATCAACGCTTTGGTGCTGACTATGCTCGGACAATTGCTTTTTGCTCGCTGGTAACCGCGCAGTGGGCTAGCGCCATCGAGGCGCGCAGTGATTACGAATCATTGATCGGCCGTCTGCGCAAGCGGAACGCACCTTTCATTGTTGGACTAATCATCGCTGTCACGCTGCAGATTGCCGCCCTGGCTACACCGCTTGGGCAGTTGCTGCATATTACGCCAGTAAGTAACATACATCTTCTCTTGGTGACCATCTCCGCGCTCATCATACCTATTATCTTAATCGAATTGCACAAATGGATAGGACGAAAGTTTTTTGGTAAGCGACCGAATCTTCAGCGAATTACCAAGCGTCTTAAACGGCCGCTCAAGAAAAATAAAAAGTTTGCTAATTAATTTCGGCGCTTAATATGTCCACGCAATAATTCTAAGTCAGCTAGGTCTTTGCGACGAGCTAACTTACGCTTAGCAGCGATCAGCCGGTCGGTCGAGACTGTAGGTATCCTGTCGATAGTTTGCATGTCCCGCTGTAACGTTGCTAGAGAGCTACCCATCCAACTTTTTAGCAGATTGTATTGTTCATGTACCAAAATTCGCTTGCCGCTAGTTAGTGTCACCTCGCGCCAATGTTTCTTGTGCGCGAAACGGTCGTAGACCTCGCGTGATACTACCAAATCGACGTTATGCGTATCGCGCAAATGCATCATATCAAGCACGGCGCCGCCGACCACGATATACGAATCGCTAGCGATTTTAAGGTCTCTGATCATTTCAATTGCCGAAGCCTGTTTCTGATGCGCCAATGCCAGAGACAATGTTGTGTAAATGTTGCGGCTGCCAATTATATCGGTAATGCCATAGATATCAAACTGGCTGCGCAATCCCGGTGATACGTGCGCAAAAGCAATCGCGATACCATCTTCGCCAAGCTCGCGGTACAAACGTTTGAGCGCTTCAACCGCTGTATAGTCGATATCATCAATCGCTCCGGCATCAATCACCACGTATGTTACTGGATGTTTAGCGCGATGAATAGCTCGCCGTAACCGTTCAGCGAAATAATTAATATTCTCGAAAAAAAGCGATTCGCCGAAAGCATAAACTAATGTATCTTTTGGCAAAGAGTCTATCTTATCTTTTACCCGATCAGCCGCCCATGATGACAGCTCGCCATCGCGCAGCAGCACAGCATCATCAGGGTGGTACTGCCGGCGTAATCGTTCCATCAGCGAGGCTGCTACCGCTACTAAAATACCTAACTGTACGCCGAATAGTACCGTACAAGCTAGAGCAACTAGCGCGATCATAAACTCCTCATGATGGACAGCCCACAAATAGTGCAATTCACGAAAACGAATCAAGCGTAAACCTGCCGTACAAACTATCGCTGCTAGTGCTGCTAGCGGCACGTAGTGTAACAAAGTACCGCCAAAAACGATCAACGCCATCATTGCTAAGCTGGCAACAATACCGCTCAATTGCGAACGCATACCCAGCGAGTCGGCTAATTGGCTGCGTGGCGGAGAGGCGCTAACGGTATAGCCGTGGAATAGAGCTGAAGCAACATTAGCTATTCCAAGGGCTGCCGTATCTTGATTGGTCTGGATTTTATCGTCGTGTTCGCTACCAATGGAACGCGCCGTCATAGAACTCTGGACTAGTACTACAAGCACAATTGATAATACGGTTGGCATAATTGTATTTAGCATCTCGAGTGACACCGTGGGCACTATTAAGTTTGGCATATTGCTTGGTAGCGAACCTAAAAACTCTACGCCGTACGCATCGACATGAAATACCATTGCAAATATTACGGCCATAGCGATGCCGATTAGTTCGCTCGGTATTCGCGATGATCGCCAAAACAACACTACGCCCAGCACCAAGAGTGCTAGCGTAGCGGTCATCCAATTAATTGAACCAGCTTGCGCGGTAATTGACGCTAAATGACTCCAGAAACCGCCTGATGCTTTCAAGCCTAGTAGAGCTGGTATCTGTGTAACAATTAGTTGTACTCCCACGCCTGCCATGAAGCCAATCATCACTGGTCGCGATACCAGATCTGCCAAAAAGCCAAATTTGAATAACCCCAACAATAGTAGTAGAACGCCTGATAGTAACGTCATCGCTGCGATTGCATTAACATATTCTGTCGTACCTGTTTGCGCCACTAGCGCTGCACCTGACGCCAGCAGAATGGCCGTCGCTGAATCTGCGCCAACCACCAATCGATGCGAATATCCCAACAGCCCAAATACTAGCGCGCCAATAATTGTCGTATATAAGCCAGTCTCGGGCGGCAGTCCAACGATTACCGAAAAAGCCAACGCATTGGGAACATTCACGACGGCTATCAACAACGCCGTTATGATATCATGCCGCAAATAAGATTTTTTATACCGCAATATGCTCGGCAGAGACACTCTTCGCATATCTATTATACTAATGGTATTTGGGGGTGGCGTCAATAAAACAAAGCAAACTATGAATTTGCTAAATGTCGATACGATTCATAAAAATAAACCGCTTAGGTTATCCAGATCTGAGCGGTTTATGATATTTTCGTCTGCATAATTTGGCTGGGTCGGCAGGATTCGAACCTGCGAATGCTGGGACCAAAACCCAGTGCCTTACCACTTGGCGACGACCCACTAATAAACGAGTGCGCAACAAGTATTATACCACGCTCATCAACGATATGGAAATTACGACATAGAATATAGCCGTACCCATTCCTCAGGGGTCAACTCTGACGGTTTGCGTTCGGGGTTGATGCCAGCTTTGGCGCGCGGTACGGCAGCAAAGGCTTTTTGCGAGGCGTAGCATTTTGCGACGAAACTTTGGTACTTGTCGCGTTCTAATGTAGGCAAGAGCGGCTCGGGCCGCGGTTTCAGCTCTAGCAGCACGGTATCGACTTCTGGCGGCGGTGTGAAATCTGTGCGGCGCAGCGGTCGGCGGATTCGTGTCTGCCACCATGGAGCTAGTTGTGTGCCTAATTGAGAGGTAAAGTGCCGGTCGCTCGGTACTATTTTTTGCGCGAATTGTTTTTGGACGATCAGGTAGATTGCTTGAGGTGTATGCGTTTCATCGTTGTTGGTCAATTTGCGTACTATGTCGGCGCTCAAGTGAAAGGGAATATTAGCAAAAACTTTGTATGGTTCATCTGGTAATTTCGCTTGCAAAAAATCTTGCGCTATTACTTTGACGTTTTTGTGCCGGCGCATATTTTGCTGTAGTTTGTTGAGAGCGCCTGGTTCGTTTTCGTATGCTAAAACTTGCCGGCATCGGCGTGCTAACACTGCCGTAATGGCGCCGCTGCCAGCGCCGATATCTATTACCAAATCGCCGCGGCGTATGTTGCTGTGGCCTATTAGCTCGGCAATCAAGCGTGGATTACGCAAAAAATGCTGCGAATGGGTGGCGACTTGGCGTCTCATAATGTGATTTTACCACGAAAAAGCGGCTAATCAGTTGGCAATATTTACCATAACCTTTATAATATAAAGTTATGAATGCACACGAAAAACACTCGATAAAGCAATATTTGCGTGCGGCAGACTATCTGACGGTGGGGCAAATATTTTTGGCAGAAAATCATCTGCTGAAAAAGGAATTAACTTTTAACGATATCAAATCGCGGATTCTCGGACACTGGGGAAGCGGGCCAGGTATTAACTTTGCTTACGCGCATCTCAGCTATTCGGCCAAGAAACATAATAAGGACATGATGTTTGTATTGGGGCCAGGTCATGGCTTCCCGGCATTGCAAGCTAATCTGTTTTTGGAAGGTACGCTTGCTAATTTTGATCCGTCGATGGAGACTAACCTGGATGGTATTCGCAAACTGTGCCGCGAATTTAGCTGGCCGTACGGTTTTCCGAGTCATTCTAATCCCGAGACGCCGGGCGTGATTCTCGAGGGCGGTGAACTTGGTTACGCGCTCAGCACTAGTTATGGCGCGGCGATGGATAATCCTGATTTGACGGTAGCTTGTTTGGTTGGTGACGGCGAAGCCGAGACTGGGCCGACGGCTGGCGCTTGGCATCTCAATAAGTTGCTTAACCCGCGCAAAGATGGTGTAGTATTGCCAATTCTTCACCTCAACGGTTATAAGATTTCGGCACCGACTGTTTTTGGCCGAATGAGTAATTACGAACTGATGACGCTCTTTAGCGGCTACGGTTATGAGCCGCGCATTGTTGACGCTACAAAAGACGGCGTCGATCCGCACGACGAAATGGCAAACGCGCTTGAGTGGGCGCACAATTTGGTTGCCGAGATTCGTGCTAGTACGAACACAGAAGCGCCGCGCATGCCGATGATTATCATGCGCACGCTAAAGGGCTGGACTGGGCCGAAATTTGTCGAGGGTAACAAAATCGAAGGTAACTGCCTAGCACACCAGACAGTGCTTAGCGAAGCGAAATCCGACCCCGAGCAGCTCAAAATCTTGAATCAATGGCTCAAGAGTTATAAGTTTGACGAGCTATTCAACGAAACGACAGGCTTTGGTGATTTTGTCAAGGATATCTTGCCTGAACAGCTAGAGAAGCGCTTGGGTATGTCGCCGCATGCTCGTGGCGGCACAACTGTTTATCGGCCGCTGGTGCTGCCAGATGTCGAGCAGTTCGCTGAAGACGCCGAAATCCCTGGCACTATTGGCTCTAGCAGTATGCGCCGGGCTGGCGCTTACTTGACCGAGGTCTTTCGTCTCAACGCCGAGAGCAAGAACTTTCGTTTCATGAGCCCAGACGAGACTTATTCCAACAAGCTTGACGAGATATTCCAGGCTACTAGCCGCAGTTGGCAATGGCCGATCATGGAGTGGGATAAGGATCTGTCGCGTGATGGCCGAGTCATGGAAATGTTGTCCGAGCACAATATGCAGGGTTTGATGCAAGGCTATGTCTTGACTGGCCGCCATGCCATGTTTGCTAGCTATGAAGCATTTCTGCAAGTCGTCGGCAGCATGGTTGACCAGTATGCTAAGTTTCTCACCCAAAGCCGTAATGTCGAGTGGCGCGGTACTATACCTAGTATTAACTATATACTGACTTCGAGCGGGTGGCGCCAAGATCATAACGGTTTTAGTCATCAGAACCCTGGCTTTATCGACGATATTTTACGCCGCCAGAGTAATTTCAGTGATGTTTACTTCCCGTCGGACGGTAATGTCACGCTAGTTTGTTTAGAGCATATGCTGTCAAGCGTTCGCCAGATTAACGCGCTAGTGGCCGGCAAAACTCTCGAGCCGCGCTGGCTGTCGCCAGAACTCGCTCGCCAACAGGTTGATGCTGGTCTGATGGTTTGGGATTTTGCTAGCGATGAGCACCCTGATCTAGTTATGGCCGCTTGCGGCGATTATCCGACCAAAGAAACTATGGCAGCTATTGATATTGTCAAAACGCATTGCCCGAACGCTAAAATTCGCTGCGTTAACGTTTCGAGTCTGACTACTGTTGGCTTTGGTACGTTGCGCCGCGTTGCCGACCAAAAGTTCTTTGATAAGGTGTTTACTGACGACAAGCCAGTCATCTTCAATTTCCATGGCTATCCACAGACAGTCAAATCGATTCTCTTTAACTATGCTGTTGATTCGACGCGCTTTGATATTCGCGGTTACAAAGAGATCGGTTCGACAACCACGCCGTTTGATATGCATGTTCGCAATGAAACCAGCCGCTATGATTTAGCGATTGCTGCATTCCGCCAGCTGGGCCGCAATGGCGTCGTTCCGTTTGAGGAGGCCGAGCACTTAGCTTCGATTTACCAAGCTAAGATTGACGAGAATACTGCTTACATAAAAGCTAACGGCGTTGACTTGCCAGAAATTGACGCCTGGGTGTGGCCAGCAGCGCGCGGACTAGACGAGGCAAAAGAGGAAGCCTGGCACGGGCAAACAAATTAACGTAAAGAAAAGGGTGGGGGAATGTCATTACTACTAATTGCAAATCCAGGCAGTGCTAGTCGCAAATATGCGCTGGTCGACGACAAGCTCAAAGAAGTTGCCGCGTTACATATCGAGCAGAGCGGCAGCGAATTAATCGCGACGCTGCGTACTGGCGGCGATACGCGGCAAGTACCGCTTGGTTTTGCTGACATTTCCCAGTCGGCCGCACATTTGTATGGTATTTTTAACCGCGAATATTTACTGGAAAGTCCTAGTGATGTTCGCGCGATCGGCTTGCGGATCGTTGCGCCGAGCAACTATTTTCTCAAAGACAGGCTTGTTGACGATGACGTTGTCCAGCATATACGCGATATTTTGCCGCTTGACCCGATTCACGTCTCCGGTACGTTGCAAGAGCTAGAGGCTCTGCGCTCGTCGCTGCCGACTGTACCAGTGGCGCTAATTTCGGATAGTGCTTTTCACGCTCGCAAGCCGAGCTACGCCTGGAATTATGGCATAAACCTGCAGGACGCTGATCGCTTCGAGATTAAGCGTTTTGGCTATCATGGTTTGTCGGTCTCATCTGCCGTTAATGAGCTGTGGAACCGCGGCAAATTACCACCAAAGGTCGTCGTCTGTCATTTGGGTAGCGGCTCGTCGGTGAGTGCAGTTTTTCACGGGCGCAGTATCGACAACACTATGGGTTACTCGGCGCTAGAGGGGGTAATTATGGCGACACGTACCGGTTCTATCGATTACACTGCTGCTATGGCGCTCAAAACCAAACTTGGTCTCGACGATGATCAGTTTGAGCATTATCTTGATGAGAAGGGCGGCTTACTCGGACTCAGCGGAACTAGCGATATTCGTGAAATTCTTGATCGCGAAGCTAATGGCGACCATATTGCTCATCTAGCGCTGATGACTTTGATTCACAGTGTCCATAAGGCTATCGGCGCCATGGTGGTCGCTATGAACGGCGCCGACTTGCTGGTATTTACTGGCACGGTAGGAGAACGTTCGGCGAATTTGCGCCGGCGCATCGTTGCTCACTTGGAATGCCTCGACTTCATACTTGACGGCAATCGTAACAAATCATGTCTTAACCCGACCGAGTTCACTAGCATCTCGCAAGCGGCAGTCAGTAAGCCGATAATTGTCATACCGACAGATGAAGGCGTCGAAATCGCTCGCCACACTGTTAAGTTACTAGCGTCATAATTTTGGTTGTTGGAAAGGTGTGCGTTATTGCTGTGGGGACGCCTTTCGTGATCTTTACCAAACGGTATCTTTCATTTTGTTATAATAAGTATGATGAAAAGACAGCCACTCGAGACTATTCACCTTGACAAAATCGTTGGCGGCGGGCAAGCTCTAGGGACGCTGGCCGATGGCCGCAAATGCTTCGTATGGGGCGGATTGCCCAGCGAGACGGTTACTGTCCGCATTACCAAAAAGAAGTCGCACTTCGTCGAAGCAGTTGTCGAGGAGGTAATTTTGCCAAGCCCCGACCGCATCCAGCCGCGCGACCCGGACAGTTATCTTTCGACCAGTCCGTGGCAAATCATGCCGCTCGAGATTGAACAGGCGTACAAAAGGCAACTGATCGGCGACGCCTTTACACTGCATGATGTCACACTACCGGCGGCGATTGACATTTATTGCGACAATATCGCATATGGTTATCGCAACAAAGTTGAATTTAGCTGGTATAGTGAATCGGTAGTATCCCGAGCAGTATCTCAGAAAAGATCTGGGCTGGCTTTAGCGGGTCCCGGATTATTTTCTGATGATACCCGAGGGGTAGACGCGGATAGCGACCGTAAAGAATCATCTGGCGATACGCTTGACTTGGCATTTTTTCGCCGCGGCAGCAAAGGCAAGATTGTCGTCGATGGCACAAGTTTGGCACACCCAGAAATCAACAACTTGGCGCGTACGATCCGCGACTTGCTGCACCATAAACACATCTCGGCTCGCCAACTCAAGACCTTACTCGTCCGCTGCGATCAGTCGGGAAGTTGCGTATGGCAGTTGTATGTTAAAGATCGCTTGCCCGAAATAATTACTGCTGATGAAGCCGCCAAGCTACCAGCTCAGGGCGGGGAAATTATCTATTCCGACCCGCGCTCGCCAGCCAGCCGCATCACCGAACGCTTGGCGTGTTTCGGCAACACCACCTTGACTGACACCATCCTTGGCATACCATTCCGCTACGCCTGCGAAGGCTTTTTCCAAGTCAACATACCGGTTTACGAGCAGGCGCTGCGCGATATGCGGCAGTGGATGCCACACAGTCGTAGCGATAATCAACAGCGAGTAATATCTCAGAAAAAATCTGGGCAACATAGAGAAAGTAAGCAGCACGGCTCGTCAAACTCTTTTTCTGAAGGCTTTGCCTTTCCGGCAAAGGCGCGCCAAGAGCGCCAGCTAGATCAGTTAGCGGCGCGCCGGCCTGAAGAAAAAGATGTTTACGAGACGGGCGAGCCAGCCCTCGACCTCTACGCTGGCGTCGGCACCATCGGCCTGACCATTGGCAGCGGCAACGTCACGCTGGTGGAAATCAACGAACACGCCGTCGCCGAAATGCAGCGCAATATCACCGAACTTGACCGCACCGACGCCCGCGCTGTCCTCGCTCCCAGCGAACAAGCCCTCGACTATATTACAGGCAAGGAAATCGTCATCGTTGACCCGCCGCGCGCCGGCTTGCATTCCGACGTTATTGCGACATTGTTGCAACAGCTGCCGCCGCGCATCCTCTATCTCAGCTGCAATCCCGTTACCCAAGCCCGCGACGTCGCCCTGCTCCAGCAAAACTACCACATTGTCCACCACCGTGGCTACAACTTTTTCCCGCGTACGCCGCATATTGAACATTTAATCATTCTTGATAAGAAGCCGTAAAGTTGCTCTTTCTATGCAGAGTTTATCCGGCTAATTCGAATGCAAGGCTAGCTAATTGCTGCTATACTATTAGGTGATGTTTAACAAAGCTATTGACGCTATCAATAACGCGCAGAAAATTGTTGTAGTCCAAGCGGAAAATCCTGATGGTGATAGTATCGGCAGCAGCTTAGCCTTGGAAGAAATTCTAAGTGACCTCGGCAAAAATATTCAGCTGCACTGTCCAGTTGATACACCGAAATACTTACGTTACATTCACGGTTGGGATCGAATAAATAGCGATTTTGACACGAATGCCGACTTAGCAATTATCGTTGATACTAATGCCGAACTATTAATCAGTAAAAGTTTAAGTATGCCAGGTGTGCGTCATTTTCTTGAGACGCATCCCGTTATAGTGTTAGATCATCACGCAACTGATTCGACGCTGACTTTTGATGCTACTCATGCCAACCAGCCAGTAGTTGCAGCTGGCGAACTGATTTACAATCTAGCGCATACTGCCGGCTGGGCAATTAATCCGCAAGCTGCAGAAAATATGCTGATTGCTATCATGAGCGATAGCCTAGGCTTAACAACGCAAAATACCACAGCCGACTCGTTTCGTGTTGCTGGCGAATTAACTGCGCTCGGTGCTAGCAACTCAGCTATTGAAGAACGACGCCGCGAATTTATGAAAAAGTCGCCAGAGATTTTGGCATATAAAGGCCGCTTGATTGAGCGTATCGAATATTTGCTCGATGGTAAATTGGCTATAATTCATATCCCGTGGGAAGAAATCCAGAAATATAGCGATCAGTATAATCCGAGCGTTCTAGTGCTTGACGAAATGCGTTTAGTCGAGGGGGTTGAAGTGGCTTGTGCCATCAAAACTTACCCTGACGGTAAATTAACCGGGAAGTTACGCAGTAATATGCCAGTGTCAGAGCAGATAGCTGGATATTTTGGTGGCGGCGGGCACGCTTATGCTGCAGGTTTTCGCGTGTATGACGATTATGCAGTGATTGTGCGCGAACTAGTTGAGGCTGCGGATAAGTCTTTACGCGGGTAATTTGTCTATATTTAAATTAAAAAACCGCTAGCGTAGTTGTAGCGGTTTTTTTAATCCTACTAGTTATAATTATTTAGTAGATGAATTGTCCGAACGTGCCTGGCCTTACTGTACGTTTGTTGTAATTGCCAGCGCGGTAATTCCAACCCATTTCTGAAACAGTATAGCTGCCATCGCTATTAACCGACTCGACGTAAGCAACATGACCGTTTGTCACCGCGACAGCTCCAGCGCGCGGGGCGCTACCAGTTGATTTACCGGCAGCTTGAGCGCTGGAAATCCAACCATAACCGGCATTGCCGTATACAGCGACGTCTGGGCGGCGGCTGTGAACGTAATCGGTGCACCACATGCCGTTGCCGACGTAGTAGCTTGACGAGTTAATCGGCTTTGAACTATACGATCGCGTAGTAACTGTAGAAGTCCGAGCTGATGGCGTAGAGCTGGCGGCTGCTTGTTGCGCCGCAACGATAGCTGACGAGCGGTCTGGTAAGACCTCTTCTGCGCTAGGAATTCGCAGCTTCTGCCCTATATCAATAGTATTTGGGTTGCCAAGCGACTCGTTGGCGTCAAAGATACGCGTCCAAGTTGTATTGTATTTTTCGGCAATTGACGCCAAGCTATCGCCTGCGGCTACTATCGCGTAGGTTGATTGTTCAATTGGTTTTGTCTCGTTAGATTTGTCCTTTGGTGCAGACGATGGTTTTTTGGCTTTATCGTCATCAACTCCGCTGGTTTGCTTTTCGTCCGCTTTTGCTAGCAAAGCTTTCTTGTTTTGGGTAGCTAGCAGCGGTGTCCCCCTTACGATTGTTAATTTATTTTTATTTTGCTGTGCGAGTAGTAGCGAGCGGCCCGTACTCGTTTCGGCGTAGGCTGGGTGCGTTGCTATTAAGCATATTGCACCAGCGGCGCCGATTGTCGTCAAGACCCCGTATAAACGCATAATTATCTCCTTGGTTAAATACCCCCACGGATAGGCTAAACTTCAAATACTCGTGGATTTATGTCCTGGCTTATTATTGTTTTAATCTTAATTTTCACAGGACATGAGACCAATCATAGCAAAACGTAGTATTTTGGTCAATAATTTTATAGTGGTAATGCTACACTACCTCTGGAAAATTAGGTGGACTTTCTAGTTATTTTTTGGTATAATCGTAGACGTTTTATTAAATCAATGTTGGGAGACGTCAAGTCGCTTGTACCACAGAAAGGATTAAATATCTGATGGCTAAAAAAGCCGAACTATTAGAAAAAGCTGCCGAGCTTAAGCTTGACGTCAGCGAAAAAAATACTATAGCCGAGATTGAAACGGCAATTGCTGCCGCTGAAAAGCACTCAGTCCGCGAAGCTACAATTGCCAAAGCTGGTAAGCGCAGCGCCAAAGCTATCGAAGAAGCTGAAGCTAAAGCTGAAAAAGAAGCTCGCAAAGAAGCTGGCGACACTACGCCGCAGGGCGACGCCGAAGCAGCTGTCAAAAAAGGCCCAGCGCCAAAGGTTCGTCCGTTGATTGAACGTCGCGGCAAAGCTTACCGCCAGGCTACCGAAAAAGTTGAAAAAGACAAGGCCTACACGCTCGCCGATGCTATCAAACTTGCTACCGAAACCAATCCGAGCAAATTTGACGCTAGCGTCGAAATTCACGTTCGTTTAGGCGTCGATCCGCGTCAAGCCGACCAAAATATTCGTTCGACCGTAGTCCTGCCTCACGGTACCGGCAAGACTGTCCGAGTAGCTGTTTTCGCAGCTGACACTGATGCCGACAAAGCCAAAAAAGCTGGTGCTGATCTGGCTGGTGATGAGGCTATCGTCAAACTTCTTGACAAGGGTACGCTTGATTTTGACGTCTTAATCGCTACGCCAGCCTACATGCCAAAACTCGGTAAGTACGCTCGTTTGCTCGGCCCGAAGGGCTTGATGCCGAACCCGAAGAGTGGTACCGTCTCGACCGATGTCGCCAAAGCTACCGAAGAAGCTAAAGCTGGCAAGGTCGAATATCGTGTCGACAAGCAGGCTGCTATCCATTTAAGTGTTGGAAAAATTAGCTTCGGCGCTGAAAAATTGCTTGAAAACGCCAATACTTTCTTTGCTAGCTTACAGGCGCAGAAGCCATCCTCCATCAAGGGTGTTTACATTAAATCGGTTGCCGTCGCTACTACGATGGGCCCCGGTATCAAAGTTGATTATCAAGCAAAATAAACCCATATAATTTCAGAGCGAGACCTAGTATCTCGCTCTATTTTTAGAAGGAGGGTAGGGATGAGACAATATCTTGATTTACTTGACCGTATTCTGGCAGAAGGTGTCGAGAAGCATGACCGGACAGGTACTGGTACGCTCAGCATCTTCGGACATATGATGCGTTTTGATTTGCGCGAGGGCTTTCCACTACTTACCACCAAAAAGCTCTTTACCAAAGGTATCTTCGGCGAGTTGATTTGGTTTTTGCGGGGCGATACCAACGTGCACTGGCTGCAAGAACGCGGAATTCATATCTGGGACGAGTGGGCTAACGAGAACGGCGATCTCGGTCCGGTTTACGGCGCGCAGTGGCGGGCATGGCCAGCACCTAATGGTGAACGTATTGACCAGATTGCTAACGTTATTGATCAACTACGCGCTAGTCCAGACTCACGGCGGCTAATCGTTACCGCTTGGAATCCTGCCGAAGTAAACAACATGGCTTTGCCGCCATGCCATATGTTATTTCAATTCTATACCACACCCGCTGATTCCAATGACTCCGACCAGCGGCGCTGGTTATCGTGCCGGCTTGATCAGCGATCATGCGATACATTTCTGGGCGTCCCATTCAACATCGCTAGCTACTCTCTGCTGACTATGATAATTGCACAGCAGGTTGATATGCGGCCGCGTGAATTTGTTTGGATGGGCGGTGATGTTCATTTGTATCTGAACCATATTGAGCAAGCAAAACTTCAGTTGACACGCCAACCGCGTCCGTTGCCAACTCTCGATATCACACCAAAACTATCAATCGATGATTATGATCTTGATGATTTCAAGTTAAAGAACTACAATCCATGGCCAGCCATCAAAGCGCCAATTTCAGTTTAAACAGCAATGCATGGCAAGGCTACTTTTCATATATCGCAAATATATAAGGATAAGTGTTGGCATCATCAGCAGTATGTGATTCTTCTGATGTTTTACGCCAAGTATCGTCAAGCTCGGGGAAAAATGTATCCGCTGGAAGTTCTGCATCGACTTCTGTAGCATATATTCTACTTACCACATTTGATTTGAGTGCGGCCGCGTAAACGGTTGCGCCGCCAATGATGCATATCTTATCTTTGCTTGCCATTTGCAAAGCATTTTCTAACGAGCTAGCTGTAGCGATACCGCCCAGCTTAGCATGAGTTAATACGATATTTTGGCGATTCGGTAGCGGACGGCCAATAGATTCATAAGTTTTACGACCCATGATTACTGTACCGCCAGTGGTTAATTGGCGGAAATGCTGCAGATCTGCCGGCAAACTGCGCCCCCACGGCAGTTTGTTGTCAATGCCAATACCGCGCTGGCGATCGTAGGCGACTACTATGCTGCACTGCTTTTTCTGATCGCGTTCCATCAACTTAATCATATCACAGGCTAGTTGTGTAAGCGGTAGCGGTGAATGTATAATGAAAAGACATGAAAACAGATTCGACCGAATTATCGCAGCCAACTGGCATTTATAGCGATAGAGAAATCGCAGCAGCACTAGCAGATGGTCATATCGTTTGCGACCCAGCGCCAGCGCGTATAAATGGTAGCAGTGTTGATGTAACGCTTGGCTATTATTTTTATAGAGCTGGCAGTCAGGGGAAGGAAAGGTTGTTTAATCCATTCGACGAAACTGACGTTCGGCGCTACTTTGGTGAATACAAAATTGCCAAGCCGTGGCACGAAGTTCGCCGCCGAATTGCTAATCAAAGTGTCGCTGGCATTGATAGTATCAAAGGTATTAATGACGATCATCCGGTCATCGTCTTGCGGCCAAACGAGCGAATCCTGGCGCATACTCATGAATTTATTGGCATTCTGCCGCCAGGTACTACCAGTATGCAGGCTCGTAGTACTACTGGCCGTATCGGCATCTCGGCTTGCTACTGCGCTGGTTGGGGTGATCCAGGTTATATTAACCGCTGGACTATGGAGGTTCATAATCTCAACGAGAATGAGTACATCGTGCTGCCAGTTGGCTATCGTATAGCGCAGATTGTCTTTAGCGCTACTGGACCAGTGGCTACCGAATATGCCAAGGCCTCTGGTAATTATCAAGCTAATATTAGCGCTGATCTTGCTGCTGTTAAGGCTGCTTGGCGGCCGTGGATGTTATTGCCGCGAGCTTATGCTTCGCCGGTAGAATTGCCGCAACCTGTCGCTGGCCTTAGCGAAGGATTATTGTAAAGGCTGGAGATTATGTAATGAGTAGTACTTATATCGTCATTGAAGGTAACGACGGTACAGGCAAGTCAACCCAAGCTGAATTGCTAGCTGATTACTGCCGCCAGCAAAGCCGAGAAGTGATAGTAATTGAGGAGCCTGGCAGCGACGACTCGGATAAAACTACGCCCGTTGCCAACTACTTGCGTTCGCTAATCAAGGATGGCGCTCTAGTGCGTGACCCTGAAATCAATCTGGCATTATTTAGCGCTGCTCGCCGCGAACTATGGCAGCAGAAAATTGAGCCGGCCCTAAAATGCGGTGCTGTCGTTATCTCGGCTCGCAACTATGTCTCGACTCTAGCCTATCAAGGATACGGCGAGGGGATTGATGCTAAACATATTATGAAAATCACTAGACTTTTTACGTCCAAAAGATATATGCGTCCAGACTGTATTATTATTTTGGCTCTCGACAACGAAAACGAGCGCAGAAAACGGATTACTAAGCGCGGCCAGGTTGTAGATACTTCAGATACTTTCGAGTCACGCAGCAGTAATTTTCAGAAACGCGTTGATGCTGCCTATCGTACAATTGCTAGCAAATTGCCCTCGTCTTATGTCATAGAATGTTATGACAATGGTTATTGCAAGACAGCCGAGCAAATAAACGTTGAAATTCAATCAATTGTTCAGCAGTTATAATTCAATTATATCCAGCTCTTGCAAAAGATGCTCAAGCTCGTGGAATAGTTTCTCGCCGCCTTCGTCTGACTGGCCGTTGGTTTCATAGCTATCAGGGTTCAAGCGGCTCATGCGATCATGGATGTCGTTGAGGACTCCTACGAATAGCTTGCGCGTTTTACGAGCTTCTTTGTCCAGTCTTTTCTTTTTAGGATCGTCGTCGGGCAGCTCGTAGTAACCTTCTTTCTTAAGTTTAGTATCAATATATTTGTAAGCTATATGGGCGATGTCGCCAGTTCGCGATCGTTGGCGCTCATTTTTGGTTAAAAACTGAAACTCGATAGGAATATTGATTATTTCGCCGGGTTTATACGGATGTTCTTGTCTCGCGATAAACGTTACTTTTGAAACTTCCATCTTCTTGTATCCCCGTTTTTCGATGTCCGCTTCAGTTTGTTCTTTTATTTGAATTTGCGATTTGTCTATGCCAGCTTCAGCTAAAGTTTGAGTTATAATCTCGACGTAATCGCTAGCGCCTTGGATGTAGAGGGCGGATTTTTTACTAGGTGCTTTTTGCAATTCAATATTTGGCGTGTTGGAAAGGATTTTTACTATTTCAGCAAAATTTTTCGCCGACGATTGCTTATCGGGCGAGATATCCATCATGGCAAATGGGTCCATAGGCATATCGCCGTTGCTGCGATTTAATTTATCAGCAAGCGAGCCGATAGTCTTCAAGCGGTAGTTGCCAGAAATCAGACAGCCGTTAGGTAGTTGAGCTGCGAATTCGCCGACTTCAGCAGGACATTCTCCGCTATAATCAGGACCCACTACGAGCGAGACGTCGTATTCGTCTCCGAAAATATTCTCCAGTATGCGCCTGACTCCGACTGTTTTTATGTTGAATAGCATGTCTCTTGCTTGTTTTATTGAATCGAACTTATTTAACTTTTCGAGGCGGATGCGTTTTGCTAGGCCTAGTATTTTCGAGCCTAAAGCTTCCAGCCCTAATTCTTCGCACTGCGGAGCATAGAACGATTCTGCTTCTAAAACATCTTGCAACAGCGCGGACTCCCGGTTGGATACCGGATGTTCCAAATTATCAATCAATTCGCAAGCTTTAATAATCACAGATTCGATATTTACAGTCTGCAAGAAGTCTTTCATGTATTCCGGATCGATGCGAGCTTCCGACACGGCCCAAGCTTCTCTTGGAACGACACCCTCGTACCTGTCGGAAATGACGCTGGCTATATCTTTACGGCGATTATTCTCGTTTGGCAAGCTTGCAGCGGCTTCGTCGGCTAATGTTTTTCGATGTCTGCCGGCCGCTACCTCAATCTCGTCGAAATCTGATAAGAGATTCCGCATATAGCGTGCTTTATCATGGGGGATTCTGGGGTCAGTAAAGTATTTTAATAGCGCTATCCCAGCAGCGTCGCGCGATTCTTGGCTATATTTTCCGTCTGGGTTGCGGAATCGGGATACGATATCATGTAGCATAATTGCATCGCGCGTATCAGGCATAAGATCGCCGGCAAAAGCCTTAACTAACCCATAAACTCTATGAGCATGCTCAATCAGATCAGGACGCTCCCGCGAGGCTGCTCTTAGATAATCAATAGCCAGACTGTCAACTAGGTCGTTTGAATTATACTTCTCTGGATATTGTTGACTAGAAAACTCCTGCTTGTCAGCAGGGTTAGGCGTATTCATGTTCCCCCGTATGAACACCAGGGCTCGCTTTCGTTCTCACGAATCTCTATTGTACCAGAAACGCCTAAATATGTCAAGCATTTGCTATTGTGTAATGCAGTAAAATTTGCTATAATAGATATTAGACATTGCCAGAGACAGCGGCCGCAGGAGTAATTCTGCTTAATATGCCGCCGAGGGAATCAACTTTTCCTGTAGTATAGTCTTTGGCGAGCGCCAAAGTTTTTTTGTTGCTCGCCGAATGTCGCCCCTTAACAATACGATCGCTTAAATATCAAATAAACCAAAGGAGTATTATCAATGGCAATTTCCAAAGATAAGAAACAAGCTTTGGTTGCAGAGATGAGCGAGTTGTTTGCCAGCGCAAAAGCTATTGCCGTGGCTAAATACCAGGGCACCAGCGTAGCTGAATTGCAAGAGCTGCGCAAAGCTGCTCGCGAAAATGGCGTGGTCGTCAAAGTTGTCAAGAACCGCTTGGTGCGCGTAGCTTTTGCCGCTAGCGAGACGTTCAAAGAGACTGATACTTCTGCGCTGCAAGGCCAGCTAATTTATGCTGTTTCTAGCGACGACGAGGTGATGGCCGCTAAAGTCCTTAATGACTTTGCAAAGACTCATCCTAGCGTCGAACTAGTCGCTGGATTCAGCGGTGAAGGCCTGGCTCAGAGCGCTGCCGATGTGGTAGCTCTGGCTGGCTTGCCGAGCAAGAATCAGCTCATCGCCGAGGCTGTGGCACAACTGCTCAGTCCGGTGCACGACGTCACCAACGCGCTTTCTGGCAATCTACATGCATTGCTGGACGGCGTGGCAGACAAAGCAACCGCTTAAGCAACCAATCTAATTAAAAAAGTTTTAATTACAAGGAGAATTACTATGGCAGACCTAAAGAAACTTGCCGAAGAGCTGACTAAATTGACAGTTCTCGAAGTAAATGAATTAAAGAATATCCTCAAAGAAGAATACGGCATCGAGCCAGCTGCTGCCGCAGTTGCCGTTGCTGGTCCAGCTGCTGACGCTGGTGCGGCCGCTGCTGATGAAAAGACTGAATTTACCGTCACCTTGAAAGACGCTGGCAGCCAAAAAGTTGCCGTCATCAAAGCCGTCAAGGAACTAACCGGCCTTGGCCTCGGCGAGGCGAAAGCTTTGGTTGATAACGCGCCAAGCCCAATCAAAGAAAAAGTCAGCAAAGACGAAGCCGAAGCTGCCAAGAAAGCCTTGGAAGAGGCTGGCGCTACCGTCGAAGTCGCTTAATCTCGAATATATTTCCAGATTCGCACGATCGTATTGTTTTAGAAAACGCCTCCAAAATTTGGGGGCGTTTTTGTATGCCTGAAGCGGTCGACGATTTTTACAACGACTTTGCGTTCATATCTGTTAAACTTGTGGAAAGATAGCCTAAAGGGTTGACGTTATATCCTGATGCGTTATAATTGGAATGATATTATAAAAACATACAAAGGATTGCGAGACTAGTATGTCAGAATTACCAGAGAAACAAGTCAAGCGGCTCAAGATGCTTATTCAAGACGCCGAGACTAATTTGGCTGCCGCCAAAGAGTTACTAATTAGCATAATGGGCGAAGACGGGCAAGTCGTGACGCCAACTAGCAGCCGCGAGGATGTCTCAGGCAAAGTTATCGAGGGTGTTTTCGACGGCCAGACGATGGTCGGCCCGGATGGCAAAAATTACCCGGTACCAGCTAATTACGCTAGCAAGTCTAAGCTAGTTGAGGGTGATATCCTCAAACTAACTATCGCAGATGATGGCGGTTTCATATACAAGCAAATTGGCCCGGTTGCCCGCAAGCAAGTTATCGGTACGCTTACACAGCATGACGGCGCTTACTATGTTGAAGCGCAAGGCAAAGAATATCGGATTTTGCTGGCGAGCGTGACCTATTTCCGTATCAATGTTGGCGATCAGGTTACTATCATTGTGCCAGAAGACAACCCTGATGCCACCTGGGCGGCGGTTGAAGCAGCTCTATAATCTATAAGTTTGGATCATCACAAATAGGGGTATTAATGCATGATTTAGGCGAGGGAACTTTTCGATTTACACGGGTCAGCTACGATCCTAGTAGTAACTTGCCGTATTTGCGCGTCATGGATGATGGCGGTAAGTTCTGGCGTATGCAGCCGCAAGGCGAATTTACTCTATCATTTGATACTAGCACCAAAAAATGTATTGGTTGGTACAATTTGGCAGCTAAGCAATGCCATCGCTGTCCTGGCGACCGCCAGCTTGATGATAAATACGAGCAATGTCCAGAGTGCCAGCAAAAGACTGGCTTCAATCCAGCGTTCTACAATACTACCAATATCAGCCAACAGCAGGCTGAGCTGAATCAGCAGCCGCATATCTTATACTTAGCTTATTTCTCGCCAGAGGTGATAAAGGTTGGCATTTCTTATGCTGAACGCAAACTAGCGCGATTGTTAGAACAAGGTGCCCGCAATGCTGCTATCCTTGAAGTATTTCCTAGCGCTAACATCGCTCGCCAATACGAAGCGAAGATCGCCCGGCTGCCAGGTCTTTGCGAGAGTGTACAGCTGCGCAAGAAAGCAACAATTCTAGCAAATGAGCATTACGATCCGACGCTAGCCGAGCAGAAATTACGTCAAACAATCCAGCGGATTGCAGAACAGTTAGGCGTTAAATTTGATAACAGCGAGTTCTTGAATTTATCGCCATACATGTTAACTACCGAACCAAAAAGCGATGATCTAACGGAAATAATTGAGCCAAAAATTGCCGGCCGCTTCGCAGGGCTAATTGGCGGTATGCTAATTATGCAGCAAAATAGCCGCTTTATTTTCTCGCCAATCAAAAAATATATCGGATACGATATGACCATTAGCCGTACTGTTGAGCAGCTAGATTTAGCGCCAGTTCAAGCTTCGCTATTTTAATCGCTGATTCTGCGCTATAATATAACAAATGGGTAAGGCTTTATATCGGAAATATCGCAGCCGGTCGCTGAGCGAGATTGTCGGTCAGCCGCATATTACGGCGATTTTAGAACGGGCAATCGCTAACGGAACGACGGCGCACGCGTATCTGCTGACTGGGCCGCGCGGCGTTGGCAAAACGTCGATTGCGCGGATTCTGGCGCACGAAATCAATCGCTTGCCGTATCGCGATGAATCAACTCATCTCGACATTATCGAGATTGATGCAGCCAGCAATAATTCAGTTGAAGATATCCGTGATTTGCGCGAGAAGGTTCAGATTGCGCCCGTTAGCGCCCCCAAAAAAATCTATATTATTGACGAGGTTCACATGCTGAGCAAATCAGCGTTCAATGCACTGCTCAAAACGCTTGAAGAACCGCCCGAGCACGCTGTGTTTATCCTAGCAACCACTGACGCTGATAAATTGCCAGCTACGATTCTTAGCCGTGTTCAGCGCTTTAATTTCCGGACAATTAGCCAAGACGAAGTTGCCGCACATTTGCGTACCATTGCTGATGCCGAGCAGATTTCTATTGACGACGACGCCCTGCAGCTAATTGCCCGCTATGGGCAGGGAAGTTTCCGCGATAGTATTAGCCTGCTAGATCAAATGCAAAATCTAAGCAGCGAGAAAATTACTGCCGCTATGGTCGAAGATTCGCTAGGCTTAGCAAGTACAGTTGAGGTTCGACAGCTGCTAGAGGCTTATTGCGCGGGCGATTTACAAACTATCGCCGATACCTTACGCGCGCTTGAGCATAGAGGCGTGCCAGCCAATGCTATCAACGAGCAATTACTGCACGAAATCCGTAGCGACATCATCAATAAATCTAATTGCTTACCGCTGGCCGACAAATTATTATCAAATCAGAAAACCGCTTGGCCGTATGTCAAATTGCTGATAGCGCTTGGTTCTAATACAAATGTTTCTAATTCTGATGTTCCTGCGGCGTCAACGCCAGCGCAGCCGGAATCGGCGCAACCAATGGCCGTGAACGAACCAGCGCCTGTTTACGCGCCGCAGCCAGCTAGCGATACTCCGCAAAAAAAGAAGAAAAATGTCCAGCCAAATCAAACAGCTAATTTTGACTGGTCAAAATTTCTCGAGACTGTTCACGCAAAATCCACTGGCGCCTATAGTTATCTCGCGAAAAGCGGCTACGAATTAGACGATCAGCAGTTAACGGTTTTTGCTGGTAAGAAATTTGCTAAAAATCAAATCGAAAAGTCGCTGCCAGTACTTGCTGGCGCTCTACAGGCGCAAAATCTTGACCGTGAAATTATCATCAGCGCTAAGCCAAAACCGCCAAAAGATAGCCAAACCGCCGCTATTCTTGATATTATGGGCGGAGGAGAAGAGGTGAATCTGTAATGGCTAAGCAAAAAGAAGTCGCTGCCAAAATACCGCCGCAGAGTATTGACGCCGAGATGAGCTTGCTCGGAGCAATTTTGATTGACGACGACGTGCTAGCAGATGTCAGCGAGACAGTAAAACCACAAGATTTTTACGACAAACGGCACCAGCTGATTTTTAAAAGTATGATGCATTTGTACGAGCAGCATAAGCCAGTCGATCTCTTGACTTTAACCGAGGAACTCAAGAAGACGGATAATTTCGAGACAATTGGTGGCTCGACGTACTTAACCGAACTAACCAACTATGTACCTACGGCTGCTCACGCTGCTAGCTATGCTGAAATCGTTGCTCAGAAAGCTGTTCGCCGGCGCCTAATCAAAGCTAGTGGCGAAATCAGCGAGTTAGGATTCGACGAAGAAACACCAACCCAAGAAATCCTCGAAAAAGCCGAAGCCGAGCTATTCAACGTCTCTGACCAAACGATTAAGCAAGATCTGGTTAGTATCGAGACTATCCTCGACGAGAGTTTTTCGCGCATCGAAGAGCTACACCGCAATAAAGGCCAGCTGCGCGGTATCCGCACCGGCTATCAAGATCTCGATAATATGACAGCCGGCTTACAGCGCAGCGACTTGATTATCCTGGCAGCCCGGCCAGCTATGGGCAAGACTGCGTTTGTGACTAACTTGGCATACAATGTGGCGACTATTGCTAAACTGCCAGTGTTATTCTTTAGTCTCGAGATGAGCAAGCAGCAGCTAATCGATCGTATGCTGGCTGATGCTGCCGGTGTTGATAGCTGGAATATTCGTACTGGTAATCTCAGCGATGACGACTTTGCGAAAATCAGCGAAGCCATGGGCGAAATGGCTGAAGCGCCGATTTATATTGATGATACGCCAGCACTCAGTGTTCTCGGTATGCGCACCAAAGCCCGCCGAATCGCGCATAATCAAACGCTCGGGTTAATTGTCGTCGACTATCTGCAGTTGATGCAGGCCAATGGTAATTACAACGGCAATCGCGTCCAAGAAGTTAGCGAAATTAGTCGCGGCTTGAAGATCATCGCTCGCGAATTAAACGTACCGGTAGTAGCACTTAGCCAGCTTAGCCGGTCGGTCGAGAGCCGTACGCCGCCAATTCCGCAGCTAGCTGATCTGCGCGAATCGGGAAGTATCGAGCAAGACGCTGATATTGTTACTTTTATTTATCGCCCCGGCTATTACGAACCAGACAATCCAGATGTCGCCAATATTACCGACTTAATCATTGCTAAGCACCGCAATGGCCCGGTTGGCAAAGTTCAATTATACTTCCATCCAGAGCGCCTGCGGTTCATGTCGCTCGATAAGCGCCACGAATAATCTCTCGCGTGATATAATCATAATTAGTATGCGTAAACCTGCGGACTATACTTTATATAAATATCGCTATATTTTGAGTTATTTTTGCATCGCTGTACTTTTGGTGGCAGTGCTATGGATCGGCGTATTGTATACTCCTGGCGGTTTGCGCGAGCAAGAAATCAAATCTGTCAGCCAGGCTAGTATGCTGTCGCGTCAAACTCTTGAGCCGTCGATGGTGGTAAATTTGCCATATTATCTGTTGCAGCGGCTATCAATTTTTGTGTTTGGTGTCAGCGAATTTTCGATTAAACTGCCGTCAATTGCGCTTGGCACCTTGACGATGCTAGGTATTTTCATGTTGATTCGCGCTTGGTTCAAGCCTAACGTTGCTGTCATTTCGACGATTGTATTGGCGACTTCGACGCATTTTCTGTTTCAGGCGCAAGACGGTACGCCCGGTATTACCTTTAGCGCTGTTGCAGTCTGGCTGATGGTTGCGGGTATGTATGTGACGCGCGGCAAACATTTTCATACATTCTGGAAAGTGCTTGGCGGCGTGTTGATGAGCGTCGCGCTTTATTTGCCGATGGGTGTATATCTGGACTTAATTATAATTATCGTGGCTTTAGTTCATCCGCATATCCGAGCGATTATCAGGCGGCTGCCCAAGAAAAAACTATTCATTGCGCTGCTGGTCGGCTTGGCTGCGATGGCGCCTCTAGTTTATGCCTTAATATTAGAGCCAAAAGGTATTGGCAAGGTGCTACTCGGTTTGCCGTCAGACTTCGTGCATCTCAAAACTAATGCACTGCTTTCGAGCCTTAGTCTGTTTGGCTTTGCTGCTACCGATAGCGCCGCCGATGGTCTGCTGAGGCCGGCTTATGCTATGCCGTTGACGGCTATTGCTTTACTAGGTTTTTGCCGCCTGGCAGCCACGCATTATACAGCGCGTAGCTATGTTACTATCTTGATGAGCTTGGTTATGGTGCCGCTTACCTTGCTTAATTATAATAATCAGTATGTAATATTTGTTCTGATGGTAATTGCAGTTGCCACTGGCTTTGATTTCTTGATTCGCTATTGGTATCGGCTATTTCCGTGTAATCCATATGCTCGCGTTGCGGGTTTGCTGCCATTGAGTGTGTTAGTTAGCGGATTGATTTATATTAGCGTTAATCAATATTTTAACGGGTATACGTACAATCCGGCTGTTGTTCGCGCCTACAATAGTGATCTATCGCTAGTTAATGCCCAATTGCGGCGTCAAAAGAATATGATACTCTTGGCTAATTCGGATGAGGCGCCTATTTATAATCTAGCTGCTCACTACAATAAATCCTTAACGGTTGCTACCGAGCTTAATCCCGAAGCAACCCAAGCGGTGGCGACGCGCGCCGCCCGCCGCAAGATTCCGAAAGAATGGCAGCTAGAGAGTATTATAACTAACACTCGTGCTCAAAATGGCGACCGGCTCTATGTCTACAAAAAATTGCCGTAATAAGTTATAATTGGTAGAGTTAATTTCTGAAGAAGGGGAGTCAAAATGACCTTGAATCAAATGAAAATGTTGAATGATTTGCGCAAAGCCCAGAAAGCTTTAGCCAAAGAAATCGTCGAGGTTGAGGCGGGCGATGGTGCAGTCATTGTTCAAATCACCGGCGAGCTCAAGATTAAGTCAATTAAAATTAATCCAGAGTACGTTGATCTGGATAACATCCATCAGCTTGAACACTGGATCGAGATTGCTATCCGCGACGGTATGGCTAAAGCACAAGAAATTGCTGCCGAAAAGATGAAACCGCTGATGGGCGGGCTAGGAAGTCTCGGATTATAGACTAATGGCACTATTGCCAAGCGCGCTTGAGCGTGTTATTGAGGAGTTGGGTCATTTGCCAGGCGTTGGGCCGCGGACGGCTGAACGCTATGCTTATTTCTTGCTAAAAAACGATTCTCGCGCTACCGAAGCGCTAGCGAATGCTTTGCGGCAGCTGCACGCGCAGGTCAAAAGTTGCCCGAAAACTTTCGCGCTAATTGATGCTGACCAGGAAATCTCGCCCTTGTATAGCGATCCGAAACGCGATCGCCAGCTAGTTGCCGTTGTCGAAGAACCGCTAGATATAGTAGCATTAGAACGTACCGGGCAATTTCATGGCACTTATCACGTATTGGGCGGAACGATTTCGCCGATTGACGGCGTCGGTCCAGAGCAGCTTCATATACCCGAGCTATTGCAGCGATTGCGCGACGATAATGTTGAGGAAGTCATTATTGCTACCAACGCTAGCGTCGAGGGCGAATCAACGGCGCTATTCATCCAGCGCCAAATCAAGGAATCGCACCTAGCCACCAAGGTCTCGCGTTTAGCTCGCGGCATTCCTGTGGGCGTCGATCTAGAGTATGCCGATCAAATTACCCTCGGGCACGCGCTGGAAGGGCGGCGGTTTTTGTAAAAAAAGAAAATAGCCCGCCGAAAACGTGCTCAAGCCGGAAACTGGATTTCAATCCAGCAGACGCTAAAATGTGCGTCTCGAACCGAATTGAACAATTTTCAGCGAGCTATTTTCAGCGGGCCTGGGTCCTCTATCGCTTCTCACCGTCCTGCTTGCGCCAGTAGCGCATGAGCAGGATATGGGCGATGACCGCCCCGGGGACGGCAATGGCCGCCCCGATGGACACGCACCACATATCGGACATGCCACAGATGTAGTGCGAGAGTGCCGCAACGATGATGCCGATGTTAATCGGCACCGCTACGAGACCGCCAACAATACCAGCTTTGCCTGCCATCTCCACTTTTCTCACCTCCTCTCCTCTCGAGATGCTCAAAGCAAAGGGCGACTTCTTCGCCCTTTTGGTAACTTTGAGCGAAAAGTTAATATATATCAATATTAGGACAAAAAGTTAAATTTTCCGTAAAATTACAATGTGTTTTTTGTAACCTTACTTGCATAAAAAGACGGCAGATCCAGCTAGTTATATTATATGAGTTTGTTAGTTTTATTTTTCTAACTTTTTGTTCTGCTTTGATTTTACAATTGGCGAAGCAACAGCGCAGCCAATCGCTCCAAATATCGATACGACGGCGATTTGGCGCATAATATATTTGCCTCTGCCAAACGGGCCTTCTTCCCATGTCATATGAGCTTTCAAACTTTCTGAAGTTATCGGGCAATTTTTCTTGGTGTCTTTGAACCCGGAACTTGGCTGGCCGTTTTTGGCGCAAACGTATTCTGGCTCTGGTCCGGACGGCGGTATGCAGCTGACAGCAATTAATACTACTGCAATAGCCGCAAGCGATCCAGCGATGATCAATAGTAATTTTGGTGTTTTCATAAAACCTCCTTAATTTAACAAAGCTTACAGATATTGTAACACGAGGTTTACCTGTTGATAATCTTTAACCTGCTGTGTCAAGCAAATCGCAATACGCTAAACCTATATTGACTGAATGAGTTGCTGGTAAATGCCATGCGTCTGTCTAATTCTTGCTACTGATACCGATTCGTTTACGGTGTGCGCTTGGTCGAAATCGCCAGGGCCGTAGATGACCGTCTCTGCGCCAATGGCCTGGAAGAACGCTTGATCGGTGCCGCCGTAACTGACTGCTGTCTCAGCTTCTGGCAGTAGGCGCTGCATGGTTTTCAAGATTTTGGCGTTCGTATCGCACAAAGCAGACGGCACAGGTGTAGCGGGATGCCGCCATGTGCAATCGTAGCGGGCAGCTATCTCGTCAACCCAATTTTCAAAGTCTGCGTCCAGGGGCGGTGTGGTACGGATATCGACCATCACAGAGCTAACGCCAGCTGTTTTGTTGTTAGAGTATGACCCTGCAGGTTCAACGCGCGTTGGCGTGAAGCTAGGAGCACCCAAAATATCGTGGCTATAGGCGGCATGAAGCTGCTCGCGAATCTCTGGCAAATCATTCAGGAACGACACCACGGCTGGTAGCGAACTATCGTAATAAGCGCTCTCTTGCGAGGCGTGGCTTGATGTGCGCTCAAAGATAAATTCAACAAACTTGTTGCCGCGATGTCCGATTTCAATTCGATTATCCGTCGGTTCGGCGATGGCGCAGCTAACTTCTTCGTACTGTGTCTTTTCTGAAAAATACTTCGCAAAATCAGCCGACCCAGCACCATCAATCTCTTCGCTAGCAACAGTGACGCACCACACATCAAGGTCGTCACGACGTTCGTTTGCGTATTCGGCGGCGGCTATCATTTGTAGAGCGACGCCAGCTTTCATGTCGGTGGCGCCTAGACCATATAGCCGGCCGTTCATAACGTATGGTTGCCACGGACTCTGCCGCCAAGCCGACTCATCGCCAGGAGAAACCGTATCAACATGCCCGCACAAAATGAGCGCGCGCTTTGCTGTCTGTCCTTTGGCACGGATTAACCCGGCGGTAAAGCGCTCATCAGTAATAACTTCGTCAAAATTAGCTGATCGCATCCACGATGCAACGAAATCTAAAGCTTCTGCCTCGTTGCCTGATACTGACGGTATGGCAATGAGCTGCTTAGCTAATTCAACTAGATCTAGTTGGTTTCGGTCGGAGTGTCCCATACCACTACAGTATCACAACATCTGTATTTTTTGCCACCTGTTCTGCCGTAGAGAGGGCAGCCTTGGCATAGCTCCAATGCCTCTCGGGGCACTTCGTCTGCTGACTCTATCTCGCGCCCGCCAAGCCGTTTGGCTATAGGCAAGCTGTCTGAATTGCAAAATGCATAAGGCGTAATTCCTTCGTCTTGCATTGCCTTAATAATTCTTTTAAATAATATAGTTCCGACACCGTGGCCGCGCAGGCTATCGTCGACTTTGAGCGAGCCGACCTCAGACATTAGACGGGCGCTGTGCTTGATTGGTTCCATCGCTCCAACGTACCCGACTACATTGTTTGTGATAAAGTTAGCGTCTATAACGTCTTCGGTTTCAGGCAGCCGCAAGGCTACGATATCAGTATATTTACTGGCGATATCTGCATCAGATACAGGCAGCATCTGCTTATCGCCTGGGCTGCGGTGGTTGACGAAATTAGCAATCGCTTTTATAGTGGTGGACGCCTCATCGTCGCCTAAGCGCGAAGTTAGCTCGCCTAGCGACATAATTAACAGTTTGATTTCCGCTTCTTTCGACTTTGGAGCGGTGGTGATTACTTCAGCCATTGAAATATGAAGCAGGCGATAATTGTTCACGGTAAGCCGTCCAAACAATCGTATTTCAATCCAAATCTACCGAGCGCCAGTAACTCAATTTGGATTCCATGGCTGCAACAGCAGCTATTAATTTGCGGTATTGACACTCAGACGCCCGAGATGCCTGAATCGTGGCGACCAGATTACTCGTTGTGGCGACAGACTTTTGAAAAATATGATGTAAATTCAGAAACCATATTGGTTGGCCATAGTTGTGGCGGGGGTTTTCTAATTCAATGGATGAGTGAGAATCCGCAAATTTGTGCAGGCGACGTTTATCTTGTTGCGCCAGCTTTTGGCGATAAATTTAACCCCGAAGCTCCATATGATGAGCCGCTTCGTGGCGGTTTTTTTAATTTTAAGATTGACGAGGCGCTACTTGATCGCGTACGTAGTCTAACTATATTTTACTCTGACAATGACTCGGTGCGAGTTGATACTGCAATAAAAATTATAAAAAAATCTTTCCCGTCTGCCTGTTATCGATTATTTCCGGGGTATGGGCATTTTTGTGGTAAGCGTGATATGGCCGACGATACTTTTCCTGAGTTGTTTGAAACAATATTACGGAATAGAAAATGACTATAGAAGAAGAGGTTGGCTGACATAATCAGCAGCCTAGTTGCTTGATATAAGATATAATAGTACTTGTGAATAAGCAGTTACAGCAAAAGCTCAAAACTCTACCGCGCAGCCCCGGTGTTTATTTTCATAAGTCGGCGAGCGGCGAGATCATCTATATCGGCAAAGCGGCGGTGTTAAAAAACCGTGTGCGGCAATATTTTCAGAGCGGTAAAGATTTTGACGCCAAAACTCGGGCGCTGGTAGCCGAAATTTATGATACCGATTGGATCGAAACCGAGAGCGAGATTGACGCGCTATTCCTAGAAAGCGAGATGATCAAGCGTTATATGCCGCGCTACAATATTTTGCTGCGCGATGATAAATCACAAACTTTTGTACGAATTGATATGAAAAGCGAATGGCCGACAGTGACTTTTACGCGCAGTCCTGCTGATGACGGTGCTACCTATATTGGCCCTTTTTATAGCGGTCTACCGGTAAAGAAGGCGCTGCGTTATTTGCGCAAAATTTTTCCTTATTATATCAAGCCGCCTAAGCGCGAACACGCTAATTTAGAAGAGCAAATCGGTTTGGCGCCTAGCCTTGATATGACCAGCCACGAGTACAAGAAATCTTTGCGTAAGCTGATCAAATATATCGAGGGCGGGCGTGTCAAAATCGCGCAAGAAATTGAACGCGACATGAAACGAGCGGCGCGCAACCAAGAATTCGAGACAGCGGCGCAACTTCGCAATAAATTGACATATTTGCGCGAGCTGCAGCGGCGAATTATGTTCGGCGATCGCGAGTTCATTAATATTTCGAAAGATCGGGCACTATCGCAGTTAGCCGAACTATTGAGTTTGCCAGCGCCGCCAGCGAGGATTGAGGGCTATGATATCTCACACATGAGCGGCACCAACGTTGTAGCCAGCATGGTAGTCTTCACCAATGGCGCGAGCGACCGGACACATTATCGTAAGTTCAAGATGCACGTGCAGCGTAACGACGACACTGCTAATATGCGCGAGACTATCAGGCGGCGCTTTAGCGAGAAAAATCGTAAAGATTGGGGGATGCCGGATTTGTTGTTGATTGATGGCGGTAAAGGGCAGCTTGGTGCGGTACTCGACGAATTAGACAGGCTAGACGTTACGGTGCCAGTAATTGGCATAGCGAAGCGCGAAGAAGAAATCGTTGTCGCTAAGAATCGTTCGCATATTAATGACGATGACGCGCTGCTCGGCCAGTCGATGAAAGAGCCGCGCCTCGGTATTAGCGTGCTGGATTCTGGTGATTTTTACTTAATTAATTTGCATGCTGGGCAGCAGAATGCTGGCTCGCACTCGCGGAATCTGCGCGGTAGCGATACTATGAGTGAATATGATGATGTCGTAAAGCTATTTCAACGTATTCGTGACGAGGCGCACCGTTTTGCTGTCAGCTATCATACAACGCTCAAGCGCAAAGGCGCCACAAAAAGCGAGCTTGACGACATTCCTGGTGTAGGTCCGTCAACGCGGCGCAAATTACTGCGGCGCTTTGGCAGTATGCGGGCAGTTAGGCGAGCTAGCCAAACGGAAATTTGCGATGCTATCGGGCAAGCGCTAGGAACTCGCGTCTATGAGGCTTTTTGCTACCAGGGCGGCGATATGTCGCAACTATGAAAAATACGGCTGATGCGGTATACTGTAGCAGTATGAGTAAACAATTTATAGCTTTTATTCTCCGGTGGATACTGAACTCGCTGGGAATTTGGGTAGCGGTGCGGATTTTTGGCACGGGTTATAGCAATGCTCAAATCGATTCTAGTTTGGTGGCGTTTTTCGGCGCCGGGCTGATTTTTTCAATTATCAATGCGACACTTAAGCCGATTGTGATGATTTTATCACTGCCGATGATTTTGGTAACGCTTGGCTTTTTCACGATAGTTGTTAACGGTTTTTTGGTTTGGCTATCATTGATGCTGGCGCCAGGTTTGCAAATGACGTTCTTGAATTCGATTTTTGCAGGCTTGATATTAAGTTTGGTAAACTATGTAGTAAGTAGTGTTCTGGAGCTTAGTTATCACGACGAACGAGAGGAGAAATCATAAAATGGACGTAACGCTAACTTTGCAAATTGTTATGGTAGTATCGGCAGTGCTGATGATAATTTCGGTTCTGCTGCAGCAGCGCGGGGCTAGCCTGGGTGCTGGATTTGGCGGTTCTGGCGAATTGTATACGACGCGGCGCGGTCTCGATAAAAACTTGTTTGAAGTAACGGTTTTCTTGGCTGTAGCGTTTGTGATGTCGATTGTGGCACTGTTGGTTCTGCCGAACTTATAGATAAATCAAGGGTGGATATAAATGAGTAAAGCAAGTAAAGGCAAACTGAGGCTGGGCTACAAGCGGCTAGCGCTGAGAGTCAAGCATGCCGAAGGCGCCACGCAGCGCCATGCTAGCCGCTTTATTCTGCGGCGTATTGAAAATGTCCGCTTAGTGATGACCGAGATTATGATTTGGCTGGCTGCCATAGCCTTGCTGATAGCTGGCTTGGGTATTCAGTATTCCTGGAATTCGCAAGGCAGCAAGAAGGATGGCGCTAAATCTGGCGGCGTGTATGTCGAGGGAGTGATTGGCAACATTAGCACACTTAATCCTTTGCTAGCGGCTAGCGAGCCTGAACAGGCGGTATCACGGCTGTTATTTTCGTCTCTGTATAATTACGATGTTACCGGAGCGTTGCATACTGACTTGGCCGAATCAATGACGGTAAAAGATGACAAAGTCTATACAATCAAGCTGCGCAATGCCGTCTGGCACGATGGTAAAAAGTTGACTGCCGAAGACGTTGTATATACAATTAATCTGATCAAAAACCCGCAAGTGCGTTCGCCTTTGCGAGTTAATTGGCTAGACATTTCGGCGCGGGCAATTGACGATTCAACAGTAGAGTTTATGCTACCAGCGGTGTATGCCGGGTTTTCGCACGCCTTGACTTTTCCAGTAATACCGAAGCATATTTTGCAAACTGTTAGTCCGTCGTCAATGCGCGAAGCTGATTTTAGCAGCAACCCAGTCGGCAGCGGACCATTTGCGGTTAAACGAGTTCAAACTAGCGAGTCAACTAGCTCTACCGACGTGGTGCGGATGGAACCGAATACTAAATATTACGGAGCAGTTTCGACTTTGTCGCGCCTGGAGCTGCGAGCTTACGGCAATGAGTCGCTGTTAGTTAAAGCTGTAAATAGCGGCGAGGTTTCGGCGGCTTCGGGTTTGTCTTTGTCGGCTGCTGATAACATTAAATCTAAACAGTACTCGACTAAACATTGGCTTCTCAACAAAGGCGTCTATCTTTTGATGAATAATCGCAGTCAAACACTTCAAGATGCTAGAGTTCGCCGGGCTTTACGCTGCGCCACCGATACTTCATCAATTCGCGCAACTGTCGGCGACAATGTGGCGCGGCTAGACACGCCGATTTTGCAAAGTCAAATTGCGCAAAAACTGCCGGCGGCGCCAGATTATAGTTTAGATAAGGCCAAAGCGTTGCTCAAAGAAGCAGGCTGGACTTATAACCAAGGCCAATGGAAAGGCAAGGATGGCCGGCCGCTGGCGGTTGCTGTGACAACTTCGTCTGGACGCGATGAATACAAGAAAATAGTCGATGCGCTTAAGCAGCAGTGGTCGAAGCTTGGCGTTGATGTCCAGCTGCGCGAAATCGATACCAGCTCGACAACTACCAGCTTCGTACAAAGCGTATTGCAGCCGCGCGACTACGATGCTTTGTTGTATGAATTGGAGCTTGGCGCTGACCCAGACGTTTTTGCCTACTGGCATTCGTCGCAAGCTAGCGCTTCTGGTTACAATTTTGCTAATTATTCTAATCGAACAGTTGATAACGATTTGGTTGGCGGGCGTTCGCGCACTAATTCAGCTCTGCGGGCAGCTAAGTATATTCAGTTTGTTAATCAATGGCTGAACGATGCGCCAGCAATTGGTTTGTATCAATCTGTAGGCAGCTACGTTTTGAACAATGGCGCGTCGATTGTTGAGCCACGCGGTTCTCTAAATACCATGAACGATCGCTACGCTGACGTAACGACGTGGTCTACGGGTAGGGCTTCTGTTTACAAAACTCCGTGAGGTTAGTATAATTATAATCACGCCAATTGAAGCACTATGCACTGGTGGCGGAATTGGTAGACGCGCTAGCTTGAGGGGCTAGTGGCCATTGCGGCCGTGGAAGTTCAAGTCTTCTTCAGTGCACCAAATATACATCATGAAATCGTTGCTCTGCCAGCGATTTTTTCATAGTTAATGTTCAAAGAGCAACTGTAGTTTGGTATAATAAAGCAGACGGCGCGTTGGCGGAGCGGTTACGCAGAGGTCTGCAAAACCTTTTAGACGAGTTCGACTCTCGTACGTGCCTCCAAATCTTTGTAGGATTATCATTTAGTTTATTTTTGAGTAAAATAGTTAAAGACGAGGAAACGAGCATAGATTATGTACTGTCAAGTAAGAAAAAATATAAGATTAGAGTATAGCTAGAAGACCTAAGTTGCCTACAGAGTTAGGTAGTACCTGAAAAATATCATAAATATTCAACAAAGCGAATTGTATCGTCAGAGTCTATGGTAATATGAGAATAGTAGATTATAAACCAGATGTCAGCTTCTATTGTAGAACTGTTGATTCATTTGTAGATGATAGCCAAAAGCAAAGTTACAAATATATTGTTGAGAGGGTTAGTAACGGTTTATATGTAGATGTTGGTGATAATAGCTACTTGGACGTATATCTAAGTGAGTTAAATATGCAATTAAGAAAATCTCTTATAGTCGAGGACGTAACTTTGATACGTCAAATAGCTAGTATTCTTAATTTTATAATTAACCATTATCAGAATACACATAACAGTACTGTCCAGGAATGTTACCCTTCGTATATTTTTGCTTTGAGTGCTTTGGGAAAAAATATTAAGAGTGCTATAGAAGAATGGTTAAACTTTCTAAGTCGAAACGGATGCTATACGAACTATAACGATATAATTATCGCTCTATACACCACTTTTTGTAACGTATCAGCCGATACTTATGTAGATGTAAAATATTTTGGTGTATTTGCTGCGGCAGATATAAGTAAATATTTAACAAATTTTGGCAATGATCATGTTGATGATATTAAGGCTATTATGAGCGATCTTTTAAATCGTGATTACCAGTTATCAAATGAAAACTATCTTAATAAAATGTATAAATTCGAGGAGGGAGAAATTTCTGTAGTTGATCATGATGGAGTGGTTGGCAACGAACATGTTTTCGATTTGTACATTACTACAGAGGCAAGAAAGACAGAATACGATGAGGGAATATATAACGTAAAAGTTAAAGTTCCGGTGTACACGCCACGGGTTAGAGATTTGTATGTAAAAAATATAACACGCGAGTCCGAGCTAATTCTTAGACACGAAACCGGGGTTGAATATCGATGGATCTCGGAGTCGATATTGTTTAAACAAATTCAATTAGCGTTCAAGGACTGTATAGTCAAAAGACATGCTAGTCCTAATTTTCTAGGAAGACAACACTACGATGTATATTTACCTGAGCTAAAAATTGCGCTAGAGTATCAAGGAGATCAACATTTTAGACCTATTTCTTTTTTTTTGGAGGTGAAGCTGGCTTTATTGAAACACAAAAGCGAGACAGGTGTAAAAGGAAGCTATCTGAAGATAATGGAGTCTATCAGATAGATGTATTGCCGGGCTACAATATAGTAGGAGTATTAAAAAAGATATTACAGTGTCATAGGACACGTGGTTATGATCTTGACGCCCTTATTAGTAATATAAAAGATATTACTAAAACAACACATAGCAATTTTGAGTTAAGGGATTCTGCGGTTACGAGAATCAACCTAGAACATAAGATAAATGTTGGTGAAGACAATAACTTAGAAATAATAATTGAAGGACTTATTCAAAAAGCGTCAAAAACTAAAATTGGTCAAAGAAAACTTACCACTGAAGCGGTTTTACGCTATCAGGGTCTATGTTCTAAATATATGAGAACGCACGAATATGAGAAAGAATTAAAGGTTCGCATTATGATGTGCGCACGCGGTATAGAGGATCATAGTTTTGATAAATACTGGAGGGAAAAGGAATTAATAAAAACTATTGGTGTTGAAAACTTTACAGCTGATTACAGTAAGTAATTATGATTATTCCGGAAGAGTTTCTCTATGGTTGTTATAAGCTAACTCCGTTCGTATAGAGTGTTTTAGCAAAAATAATAGCTCTGATTTTAGGGCTATTTTTCTTCTAATAATTCTTTCAACTCTGGAAATGTTGATTGAAAAAAGTGTCCGCGATCTTCAAAGACGTGAATTTTGGCGGACGGTAGATCACGCTGAAATTTGGCAAGTTCAGAAAATGGCACGACCGGGTCGTCTTTGCTATGAAACAGATGAATTTCCTCGGCGGATTTTTCTAAACCGCCAGCACTATTGATACGGAAACTGCCGAGATCTTCAGGCGATTCATCGTTATAGCACGGCGCCGCCAGAATAAGCCGGCGGACTGGTTTTTCAAGCGGCTTCTCGTGCAAGTATTTGACAAGAAACATTGCGCCCAGGCTATAGCCAACCAACTGAACATCGCCATCCAAAAGCGGCAGCAACTTCTCGAAATAAATTTTCCATTCACCGTAGTTTGCGTTTTGTCTGTTGGGGAAGTTCGGGAGTAGCACGTCTGCATCGACGGTTTCCTGCGCCAGCCAATCGCGCCATTTCAGGGAATACAGCAACAGCTCGTAGTGGAGTTGGCTGGATTTTAGATTGTTCAAATAATTTTCATAGCTATCAAAACTTGATCCGCCGTGAACTATTACAATTTGCTTCATAAATATAGTATACTATAGCTAGGCGCGAGTGGCGGCTGCGTGAAACGTGAATGGGCGTAGACGCTGAGCGTCATAGACATACATGGGAGTATGCGCGAGTGGCGGAATTGGTAGACGCGAGAGACTTAAAATCTCTTGACCAAAAGTCGTGCGGGTTCGATTCCCGCCTTGCGCACCATAGCTTATTTATGAAACAGCAAAAGAAACATAATACTCCGAAGCATTGCGGTAGCGCATTTCTTGATTGGCTTACCGAGAAGTGGTATCTGGCGCGCTATCGCAATGTGCGTTTCCTGCAGCGGCGGCCGCATCGCAGCTTTCGGCGGACGCGGCGGCGAGATTATCGCCGCAGTTTGCGTTTGCCTGGATATATTGCTTTTACTCACTATGTCAATCGCGTGTTATGGAAGAATAAAGGCTTGTTCTTATCCATGATAATCTTGTATGCGCTGATAATAATTTTTCTAGGAATTATTACTAGCCAGTCAACTTATGATTCAATTGGCAAGCTAGTGTCCGAGTCGCTGGGCAAGATTTTCGACGGCGGCGTGGGACAGTTGCTAAATGCTGGTATGTTGACATTTTCGTCGCTGGCGATTGACACGACGTCGCTGCGGGCTGAACAGGGAGTTATGCTGGCGCTGCTTGTGTTGATGACTTGGCTAACGGCGGTGTGGTTGCTGCGCGAAATTCTACTTGGGTTTAAGCCAAAATTACGCGACGGCTTGTACAACGCAACCGCACCGTTGATATCGACGTCGGTGGTATTGTTGATATTGCTAATTCAGCTATCGCCAGTTGGTATTATGGCGCTGGCGTATTCGGCGTTGGTATCGGTGCATATATTAACAGAAGGTTTCGGTATGATGTTATTTGGTCTGCTGGCGGCAAGTGTATTAACACTTGTACTCTATTGGGTGACCAGTACGATTATTGCGCTAGTCGTGGTGGCTTTGCCTGGTATGTATCCGCTGCGGGCAATCCAGGCTGCTAGCGACTTGGTGGTTGGCCGGCGACTAAGGATTATGCTCAGGATAGTTTGGGCGTTTGTCTATAGCTCGGTGATATGGTGTGTTGTGATGGTGTCGTTGGTATTGCTAGAACGCGGATTATCATCAAAGCTGAAGTGGCTCGAATCGGTACCAATCGTGCCATTTGCTGGCGCGTTTATGATGGCGCTGTTGTTTGTCTGGTTAGCAGCGTATATTTATCTGCTGTATAGAAAGGTGGTAGCAGATGACGCGAAGCCGGCTTGAAGAAATTAAAAAACTGCTCAATCAATACAGCTACGAATATTACGCGCTTGATCAGCCAAGCGTCAGCGATGCGGTGTACGACAGCTTGATGATAGAACTAAAGAGCATTGAAGCAGCGCACCCAGAGTGGATTACGCCAGACAGTCCGACGCAGCGGGTTGGTAACAAGCTGCTTGAAGGTTTTCAAAAAGTTCGTCACGAGCGGCGGATGGTTAGCCTGAATGACGTGTTTGATAAGAACGAAATCGAAGCGTGGATTGAGCGTACTGATAAGCTGATGCCGGGATATAAACATGAATTTTTTACCGATATCAAGATGGATGGCTTGGCGTGCGCGTTGATTTATATTGATGGCGTGTTGACGCAGGCGGTGACGCGCGGCGACAGCTTTATCGGCGAGGATGTGACGAACAATGTGCGGACTATAAAAAACGTACCGTTGCGGCTGCATGAGGCGCCAGGCTTTGAACAATTTTTGCGCGGGCGGACAGAAATTCGCGGCGAGATTGTGATGTTGAAGCGTGACTTTGCTGCACTCAATGATAAACAAAAATCCTCCGGGCAGCCAGAATTTGCGAATCCGCGCAATTTGGCGGCAGGGACAATCCGCCAGCTTGATCCGTCTTTGGTGGCGGCGCGGCCGCTGTATTTTCGCGGCTACGATGTACTGCGTGATAACGACGCTGAAGTGCCAACCAACAGCTTTGCTTACGAGGCGCTGACTGCTCTAGGAATTACTCGCAATCAGCAGGCGAGCATTTTTACTACTTTAGCTGATGTGATGAACTTCGTTAACGAATGGGATGATAAGCGCCACGATTTGCCGTTTAATACTGATGGTTTGGTGATTAAGATTAATGATCGAGCATTGTATGAAAGTCTCGGGTTGGTCGGGAAAAATCCGCGCGGTGCGGTCGCTTACAAATATGCTGCCGAGCAGGCTACAACCATCGTCCGAGATATCGTTATTTCTATCGGTCGAACCGGTGCGGCCACGCCAGTAGCGGTGTTCGACCCGGTGGTGGTGGCCGGTACGACGGTGCAGCACGCTAGCCTGCATAACGCCGACGAAATTGCCCGGCTGGATGTGCGCCGCGGCGACACGGTGGTGATTTTCAAGGCGGGCGATATCATCCCGCAGGTGCAAGCTGTGCTAAAAGAATTGCGGCCGGTAGACGCTAAACCAATTGATTATCCAGCAGAGTTGGCGCGCCAATATCCAGAGCTAGAATTTGTACGGCCAGCAGGCGAGGCGGTGTACCGCGTTAAAGGTTTGAGCGGTCCGCTGATTTTGAAGCGAGCCCTGGCACATTTTGCCTCCAAAGGTGCGCTGGATATCGACACATTGGGCGAGAAAAATGTCGAGGCGCTGGTCGAGGCTGGGCTGGTTAATGACTTGGCGGATATTTACCGGTTGACGAAAGACGATTTATTGCAGTTGGAGCGTTTCGCTGATATTTCCGCGCAAAAACTTATCGATGCTATTGCTAATAAAAAGCAGCCAACGTTGGAGCGATTTTTGTTCGGCCTCGGTATTCGTCATGTTGGTGCGCAGACGGCGATTGACCTCGCGAACCACTTTGAAAGTATTGAAAATCTAAGCCAAGCGACTATTGACGAGCTGCGCGAGGTAGACGGAGTGGGCGAAATTGTCGCTGAGTCAATCGTGGCGTGGTTTGCCGATGAAGATAATGTGACGCTGCTCGAAAAATTTGCTGATTTGGGCGTGACGTCGCAGTTTAGCCAAAAATCCGACCGCCTGGCTGGTCAAAGTTTCGTCATCACCGGCACCTTGCAGTCGATGGGGCGCGACGCTGCTGCTGAAAAAATCCGCGAACTCGGCGGCACCTTCCAAACCGCTGTTGCAAAAGATACAACATATTTAGTAGCCGGCGGCAAGGTCGGTGCCAGTAAATTGAAAAAAGCCGAACAATACGGCACCAAAATTATTGACGAGCAAACATTATTAGAACTCATACAGTAACGGAGGCATAACCATGATGCAGCAACCACATCGCACCCTCACTATCAAACCCGCCGACACGGTTGTATTCACGGCTATGTCCAAGAAATATTTTTACATGAGATTTTTCGTCACGAAATTTGCGCTTGAGCAAGGCGTTGTGCCAATCAATCCGTTTACCAGTTTTGACTATTTTTTGCTCGACGCGGTAGAGCGTGACACGGTGCGGCGCGCCAATAATACACTGGTGGCGCGCGCTGATGAACTGTGGGTATTTGGCGATATTGCTGATGGCGTGCGGGCGGAAATAATGCAGGCCTGGCAGCAGCAGAAAACTGTCCGATTTTTTGCGTTTCGCGGCGATAAACATATTTACGAAGTCGCGATTAACGATGTGGTGTATGAAGATGGCGTCGAGCCTTTAATCCACATAGGAGAATAAAATGAAGAATGGTAGCACTGATCTAAAGACTATCAGAGTCATTCGCCAGAATCATAGGTTTGCGGTTAGTGAAGTAGATTGGTTTGGCGAACGCGTGTTTTGTAAGCAGTCGCAGCCTGGGGTGACTGGCAAAGATGAAATATTGCGCGAAGCGAATGGTCTGCGAACTTTTGATAAATTGACTCGTAATTTTAACGATATACCATTTTCTGTACCAAAACTGCTGTATCATGACGATGTGAAAATCTTAACGCAATTTATCGACGGATGGACGCCAGAGCTAGCCGACGTGCCTGATGACTTTTTTGTACAAAGTTTCGTGCAAATGGATCGCTATTTTCGCAGTCAGAAACGCCGTCGCTCGCGCTGGTCGCAACAAAATAAAGACGGAGAATATATTTGGCAGAAGCTAGAGCGAATTATTTCCGGGTTTAATTTAGAAGTGATACCGCCGGAAATATTTCGGGCTAGTTTGGATTTCTTGCGTAATAATCATAGCTTGTGCGAAGCTCGACCAATGCATGCGGATTTTACCGAAAATAATCTGTTGTATGACGGCGATAAATATTGGCTAGTTGACTTCGAGAGTTTCCGTGATGATTGGCCGCGCTGGTACGATGTAGTTAATTTTACGTACAACCGCGAGATGGAACGCCCCGAAACCGCTAAACGTATGTGCAATATTCGGCGTTTGGTCGTTGATCGGCTAGGTGAGGAACCGACTACTCAGCGAGAAATCGCTTGTATCAAGATCGTGCGCGGTTTATCGTTAATTATTGAACACATGATTCTCGGCGGGCGTAATCACGCAGCGATAGTTCCACTCGACAACGCGTTGCGCCAGAGGATTATAACTTCTTTTACGAAGCTTTTGCCGGCTAGATGATAAAATAGGATTATGAAAAAGCATAAAATATTCTGTTCGTATGCTTTTACTGGCGAGGACAAACTGAAAGTTGAAGCGCGTATGCGCCGGGTGGTCGATTTGCTTGAGGGCTGCGGGCATGAGGTTTATTGTAATTTGTTTGATGGCGCGACCGAAAGCTACGGCAGCCCGCGTCAGTTTTTGCGGCGAGCAATTGATCAAATGAATGAGTGCGACAAAATACTAGCGATTCAAACTTCGCCGCGCCGCAGCGAAGGTATGCTGATAGAAATCGGTGCTGCTATAGCTCGCGATAAGTCAATTCTATTGGCGCAGCATCAGAGCGCTGCCGGCAAATCGTATTTACCAGATCTCGCTAGGCGGACGCAAACCTGGCATAGTGAAAGCGAGCTGGATACTGCTATTATTACTCTGATAAAATCTGAATGCGGTTAATCATGACAGAACCAAAGAAGCTATCTTTCAATGAAACTTTAAAAGCTTTTGGCACGGTGGCGATAACGACTTATAAAGCTTCTCCGCTGGCGGCGATTACCAAAATAATCGGTACGATTATCGGTTCGGCTATCCCGTTAGTTACTGCGTTTGTGGCAGCGCAAGCGACTACTTATCTGGCGGCTGGCTTCGCCGGTGACGAGCAAGCAGGCACAAGGGCAATTTGGTGTGTTGCAGCGACTGTGCTGCTGGGAATTCTTATGATGGCGTGGAATAGTTTGCAAAATTACATAGATCAATTCACTTCGTATAAAATCAACTCGGCTATTAGCGACCAGTTGTACGAGCATTTTGTTAGTATTGATTTTTGGCGTTATGACGACAAGGATACTGCCGACATGTTTGATAAGGCGCAAAGTTTTGTTTCGTTTTTCTCGCGCTTCTTCGACGCTATGGCTAGGATAATTGCGTCAATTGTTAGTGTAATAGTAGCCTTAGCCTCGCTATTTTCTGTTAGCTGGTGGATTGGCTTGATATTGTTTTTAGCGATTATTCCTAGCGCAATAGTTCAGCTAAAGTTGTCGCGTTTGCAGACAGAGCATTGGCGTAAATATACCGAAGCTCGGCGCCGCAGTGATTCAATTTCTTGGAATGTGATGCAGCCGCAAAATTTGGCGGAACTGCGTATTTATAACGCAGCGCGCTATATGTTAGATATGCGAGCGAAGTGGCGCGACAAAGATCAGCTCGAGCGTATTCAATTTGAGCGCGCTTATATTATCAAACGATTGGCGGCCGACGTTGTCGAAGCAATAGCTCAGCTAGTTGGGCTGTTGTCGATTGTTCTGCAAATTATCCATCGTGTTCAGCCGGTCGGCCAGTTTGTTTTGGTTGAGCAAATGATGTCGAGGGCGCTTGGCGGTATGAGCGGTTTAATTATACAGTTCAATAGCATTGATCAGGATATTGCAGCGATGGTTGATTTCCAGAGGTTTATGCGGTTGCCGAGAAACTTGAATGAAGGTCGGAAATTGCTCGAACCGCCGCAGACGATTGAACTGCGGAATGTTTCGTTTCATTACCTCAAAAACGACAAGCTAGTGCTAAGCGATATTAACATGAAAATTCGCGCTGGCCAACGGATTGCTATTGTCGGCGAAAATGGCGCTGGCAAATCGACGCTTATTAAATTGTTGCTGGGGTTGTATCAGCCAACGCGCGGCCAGGTCTTGCTTGATAACGTGTCGCTGGCAGATATTAATAAGAGTTCGTGGCATAGCTATCTCGGAGTGCTGCAACAAGATTTCATAAAATATCGATTTGCAACAGCTTACGAGAACGTTGTGTATGGAGACGTTCAGCGCAGATATGACGAGCAGCATTATCAAAGATCAATCAAGCAGGCTGAAGCCAGCGCTTTCATTGACAAATTGCCCAAGAAGCGCGATACGATTCTCGGGCAATGGTTTGAGCATGACGATGGTACTAACGGCGTCGATTTGTCGGGCGGACAATGGCAGCGGTTAGCATTGGCGCGTAATTTTTATCGCCAGGCGCCAATTGTTATTCTAGACGAACCAACTAGCGCTATCGATGCCTTGGCAGAATCAAGGATTTTTGCTCGGCTATTCGGCAAGCATGGCAATACTATCATCGCTATCAGCCATCGTTATACAACTATCAAAAAAGCCGATGTTGTCTATATGATGCAAAACGGCAAGATTGTCGAGCAGGGCAGTGTTGACGAATTAGTAGCTCGCCGGGGTGAATTTTATAAGATGTTTGCTAGCCAAATTGAATAAGCGCTTGCAATTTACTAAACGTTGCGCGATAATATGCTTATGCTGGTACGCAATGGGGCCGCCCTGTTGCGAAAACAAACATTATACCAACGCCGTGCCCCGGGTGGGCGCGTAGCAGCACAAACCGCTACTAGAAATTGTAGCGGTTTTTTGATATTGTAGATAGAGGGAAGATTGTTTGGGGCATTAGCTCATTTGGCTAGAGCGCTTCGCTGGCAGCGAAGAGGTGACCGGTTCGAATCCGGTATGCTCCACCACGGACCTTTAGCTCAGTTGGCTAGAGCGCACGATTCACATTCGTGAGGTCGCAGGTTCAAGCCCTGCAAGGTCCACCATTTAGGCGTAAACGGTTTTTGGGAATAGTTATCCTTGTAAATAACTTAGCCACAAGCATGGGGATATAGCTCAGCTGATAGAGCGCAGCATTCGCATTGCTGAGGTCGAGGGTTTGAGTCCCTCTATCTCCACCAAAATAGTATGAAAACGGCAGCGTAATCATGGACGCTGCCGTTATTTTGACTTTTCAATCCTATGGTGCTTCTGATGTTTGCTATAATGAGGCAGATGAATATCATAGCGACGATTAATAAAAACACAGCGTTCTTTTACTGGCTGCAAACAGTTTCTAAGTGGGATACATCGTATGCGTTTGAGCATCCACTATTCACTTATTATCACCAAGTTATTCAACCTGCCGATAATCTTATTTTGTCGCAAGTACGCACTATTATACAGTCAGATCCTAATCCTTACGATATTTTGCGGAAGTTATATGGCGGAGAATTTGACGATGAAAAATCTCGTTTAATTGCTCATATTTCTACTCCTCTTGTGGATAGGTTCGACAGTGTTTGGCAAGATTGTCATGAGAACCTTGATGCATGGCGTGATGTTATAAATGATTTTTCATATAATGATTTGTATATGCAATTGCAGAAAATAGCTGTTTTTCTAGGGCTGGAAAAGCAAGCTATAAAAGACAACGCCATATTTTTATTGCCGCCGCGCTTAAAAGCGAGCAATCCTGCTGGACATAAAATTAGTAGTAGCAACTTTATACTCCTGCGACCACCTTATTTATTTAATGACCAGAAAAAAGAGGCTGTCAGAATCGTCATACTTCACGAGTATGCGCATGGACTAATTCAGCAATCAAAATTGTTTCAAGAAGCGGGTAGATTATCACATGAGACGCTTATCCTTCCGAAAAAACTTGTGTCTCCACCTGGCTATACGTGGCGCTCGGTGTATAACGAGCTTTTAGCTTATTGTATCGCTAGCCGCACAATTGGTGGGTATTTAAGTCCTCAACTTACTGGAAGGTCTTGTCCGACTGTCGATGATATGTATCCATTGTTTGAGAGATTGCTTGCCAAGCGAAAACCAACTTCAAATCAGATTATCAATTGGGCAAGTTTGCATATGTTACCAAAACTGACCGATTATATTGAAGGGGGAAAACTGATTGATGCTGCTATATTCGAGCCAGCAATTAAAGTAGTTGACGAACTGCGCAAATCTTGACACAATTCAGCCCCTCTGCTATACTCTCCAGAGGTCAATACGTTGCTTTTGCCCCAGGTAAGAGCGTAATGTTGTAAAGATAAAACACCCTAGTTGCACCGATAACGCGCAACTTTTTTGTTGCCAAAAAATTATTAATCAAAGGAGGAAATATGCCCCGCACTAAGCGAGAAGGAGTATTTTATGGCGTCGTGATGGCGTTTACGATGTCAATTTTTATGAATTTGCTGAATACGTTTTTGCACGCTGGCGTGTCGATGCAGTCGCTAGGAAGAGCGCTAATACTGCAGCCGGTGATTTTTGCTATTGTCATGGTAGTTGAAGGTTTAGTTGTGTCGAATCTGGCGCAAAAAGCCATGAAGCGTTTTGTCTGGGCGAAGGACAGCACAGAAGCTCATGCACTGGCGCGAACGGTGTGCATGGTGACGGGTATGTCGCTGGCGATGAGCTTGATCGGGTTGGTATTGGCAGGTACACCGCTGACTGAGCTGCCGCTACGCTTTGCCTCAGCATGGCCGATGAATTTCTGCGCGGCGTTTTGGTGGCAAATATTAGCTGCTGGGCCGATTGCGCGCATGGCGCTGAAGGCAGTGCGGGCGTATCGCTCAGAAAAAACTTCAATGGTTATTGATTAAGTTGTGATGTTATTCTTACGCGTAACATTTCCAAATCTTCCACGTATGATTTCTGAATCTTCCGTGTGAGATTTCTGAGTCTTCTGTGTGAGATTTCCCTGTCTGGCGCGTATAATAGAAACATGGGACGAATACCACTAGCGGAGCAGATGCGGCCGCAAACCTTGGATGAGGTGATCGGGCAGAGCCATTTGCTGGGCGAGGGCGAGTTGCTTCGCCAAATCGTTAAGCGTGGTGAGCCAGTCAGCTTAATTTTGTGGGGTCCGCCAGGGACGGGTAAGACTACCTTAGCGCGAATTATCGCCCGCGAAGTCAATGCCGAATTTGTTGAGTTATCGGCCGTGACCAGCGGTAAAAAAGACGTCGAACGGGTAATTGAACACGCTCGGCAGAACTGGAATTTGGGACTGAGGACAATTTTGTTTGTTGACGAAATCCATCGCTTCAACAAGGCGCAGCAGGACGCGTTTTTGCCGCATGTTGAGAGCGGGCTGATTACTTTGATTGGCGCGACCACCGAGAACCCGAGCTTTGAGGTGATCACGCCGCTGCTCAGCCGGACGCGGGTGTTGGTGCTCCAACAGCTGACCAAAGATGAAATTATATTGGTGCTGAAGCGGGCGCTCAAAGTTTTGAAACAAACCAAGCGGGTGTCGCCCAAAGCTTTGGATTATCTGGCAGAATTGGCGGACGGCGACGCGCGGGTGGCGCTGGGTAATTTGGAGTTGGCGCTGAGCTTTGGTGGAAAAGTCACGCCAGAGGTCGTCAAGGCCGCGGCTCAGCGGCGACTGCCGGGCTATGACAAAAAGGGTGATGCGCATTATGACGTCATCTCAGCGTTCATCAAATCACTGCGCGGTAGTGATGCGGTGGCTGCGGCATATTATTTGGCGCGCATGATTGACGCCGGTGAAGACCCGAAGTTCATCGCGCGGCGGATGGTCATCTTTGCGTCAGAAGACATTGGGCTAGCTGGCAATGGTGCGCTGAGCTTGGCAGTCGCCACTTTTGAGGCGGTGGAGCGCGTTGGACTACCTGAAGCCAAATACAATTTATTCCACTGTGCCATCGCCCTGGCTCGTAGCCAGAAGTCCCGCGAGATTACTGATTTGATGAATGAGGCTTTTTCTCTGGCGCACAAGTACCCGAACTCGCCGGTGCCGCTGCATCTTCGCAATGCGTCAACTAAACTAATGAAAGACCTAGGTTACGCCAAAGATTACAAATGGCAAGCTGGCTTCCAGCACAAAAAAGGATTCTTACCGGAAGAAATTAGGGAAGAATCTTCTAACCGCTGATAGACTTTTTATTGAATCTTCGCCATAAAATCCACACAAAAATAAACGACAAAGTTTGCGCTAAGAATATTCGCGCAATTTGCAAGCTATCATTTCCTTGGTTTGAGACGACATGCACAATATTAATTATCGCATTATTGAAAAAGTGATCTGCTGCGCCAAGCCACAAACTTCCTGTCATTTTATATAGCCAGCTCATTTTTAATCCAAACATGAAAGCGAACAAAACATAGCCAACGCTAAAAATTGCCGTCTGAACCAGCGAAAACTCGCCGTCAAGGAACGATCGAATCGGCATTGCTACATGCCAAAGTCCGAACAGCAGGGCGCTTATGAAAACCGTTGCCGCAAATTTATATTTTTGGCGCAGTAATTTCTCGAACAATCCGCGAAACAGGCCTTCTTCCATCCAGACATTGAATATATTAAATATAATAATTGACCCAATTCCCGCGCCGACGAATTGTTCGGTGCTAGCGAGTGAAAAACCGCCAGCCTTCATTAAAATGTTAGGTTTAGCGCTGGAAAAATACAGAAATCCGAATTCGATCAGCAGCGTAACTGTATAAAAACAAAACCCCAAGGCAAGTCCCAGGCCGATATTTTTCAGCCAATTTTTGCGTGTAAAGCCAATGTCGCGCCAATGAGCGTGCAAATATTTCAGGCAAACGAAAATTATCACTATGCCGAAAATTTTATGCACTATATTCTCACTGAGTGCTGATTGATCGGTACGCAAAGCTAAAAATTCCCACATTCGCACAGCGAAACATGTAAAATACAGCAATAGACAAAGTGACAACGGATTTTTAGCGCGCTCTGTGAACATAGGTTTATTCTAGCACGTTAGGAATTTTACTGAAAAGCGAATGAAAATATCGCCTTTGCCTCAATAGTATGGTACATTAAACGTATGAGCAGCAAGAGCGCAAAGAAATCCGAGCAGCGCAAATCTAATCAGCAGCAAGATGGCGCTCAGGCAAGCCAAGGCGAGCAGATTCAGTCGCCGCAAAGTGTTACTCAACCAGTCTCAGGCGGACAAATTCAACCGCTGCAGGTAAAGCAAGTCCAGCAGCCAATGCCGCAAATTGAACAGGCGCAAGCGCAACCCGAACAGCAGAATCAGCCGACAGCAGTCATCTCGCCACAAGCTTACCAGAACCAGACTCAATATCAATACGTTTATGTTAACTATTCAAGAAAAAGCAACGTTATCGGATTATCGATTGTTTACGCGATCAGTTTATTCTTGACGATAGGCCTTCCGATTGGTTTATTCAGCATGAATGGTTCGATGAAAGACTTTTCGAGCGAAGCAAACTATTATTTGATTCAAGTTGTGAAAATAGTCATGCCGATTGTTCTGGCACTGTCGGTGATATCGTCTATAATTTTGTGGATAGCTTACTTGTCGAGTAAAAACAGATTAGTAGCCAAAATTGCAGCTGCCTGTACGCTTTCTATATCGGTCATATCTTTTGTTGTTTTTTGGATTTATTTAAACTTCTATTCTGTGGTAGGTTTTGGCGATGCGGTGTTCTTTTTGCCTATACCTTTCGGCGTGATGATATTGGGAATTGCTTGGTGCGTTAATGTTTTTAAATATCAGAATGAAAAGCCAGCGTATTATGCGAATACTCCTCTAAACGGCCAATATGTAGTTTCGCCGCAACATCCTAATCAGCCACTGCAGTATCAGTATTCGCTGCAGCAACAACCAGCTCAATACTCACAACAACCAGCTCAATATCCGTTGCAGCAGCCAGAGCAGTATCCCCAGCAGCAAGGCCAAACGCCTTATCCGCCTGTATCGCAGCAATATCCGCAAAATAATGTCCAGTATCCATACGATTATAATAAAAGTAAAGGAGAATAATACAAATGGCACGACAATCATCACAACAGCCGCAACCGAGTATTCAGCAGCCAGGTGCTGCCGATCCGCAGTACGGGCCAGCGCCAGCTGAGCAGAATGTTCCTTATGAACAGCAGCCGGTCAACCAGCAATATTTCGCGCAGCCGCAAGCTGCGCCAGTTCAGTATGTTGTTATGGCGCAGTCGCTCAAAGGCGTCAAGGGCTGGCTCGCATTTTTCATGGTGTGTCTAGCGATTGATGGCGTTTGTTCGGTTGGTTTGTTTTTTACCTCGTTGTTAAACCTAAGCGATCCATCGGCTGTCGTTTCGGTGATATTCATGCCGATCATTGCTGTACTGACTACTGTCGCGGTGGTGCTCATTAATCTGCAAAAGAAGCTTGGCAAGTGGCTGACGGTTGCGGCGCTGGTAGTCTCGTTCTTTTATTCAGCAAGTTCTGCGGTAGTTGATAGCGTGGTCAAGAGACCTCCGAACGCTGAATCAATTATTAGTATGGCTAGCACTATCATTGCTAGCGGGATTTCTATGGGATTGCTTTGTTTATACTTCTTTGTTTCTAGGCGCGTGAAAGAGACTCTGGTTAATTAAAATACCAAGAGTTTCTCTATACGAATAGGCCGCTCCTTTTCTAGAGCGGCCAGTTTTTTTATTCAATTGATAGCCGGTGTTCGCTGCATCCGATTAATACACCTTCGTACGGGCGTAGTTCTACCGAGCCGTCATCGGTAACCTCGGGGTAGTCGGTTGGGTGTGTGGCGCATAAGACACTGCCGGTATGTGGTAGCGTAACACGGTGTTTGGTGTCGCCGAAATTTAATGCGACAAAGACATGCTGCTCTCGGCCGATCCATCGCGCGTAAGCAAATATGTCATTGTCTGTGTCGCTGAGTGGTTCGTATTCGCCAGTGCGCAAGATTTCGTAGCGGCTGCGCAAGGTTAATAAGCGGCGGTATAGCGCCAAAAATGAGTCTGGTTCGTTCTGCTCTGATTCTACATTGACGTTCTGGCAAGCAGGATTTACTGGCAGCCATGGTTTAGCGGTACTGAATCCAGCATTTTGGCCAGCCGTCCATTGCATCGGCGTGCGTTCTGGGTCGCGCCCGACAGATTCGTCATTGCCGTGGCTGAAGACCGACTTATCTTGAATCTCTTCAAAGCGAACTGGTCCATTGCTCATGCCAATCTCATCGCCGTAATATATTACTGGCAGCCCTGGTAGTGTCAGTTGCATCAACGCAATCAAGCGAGCTTGCTTTTCGCCGCCAAAGCGCGTAACGATGCGCGATTGGTCGTGATTACTAAAACAATAGACGGGTGTGTGCACGTCGGGGTTGATCATGCCTTGGAATTCGTTGACGATTGTGCTCATCGACTCGGCATTGAAATTGGTATTTAAACCTTCGAAGTTGAATGGCATTGATACTTTTGGATTGACACCATAAAAACCCAAGTATTGTTCGCTAGTGCTATAATTTTCATCCGGATAATCTTCAAAAACCATTATGCGATCCGGATATGAGGCGACTATATCTGTTAGTTCCCGCAAATATGGGAAAAGGTTGTCCCAGAAGCGGCTATATTTGTGCTGCAAATCATCGAACTGTGTAGGCGGTTTCTTATCGTGATAATGTTCGGCGACTGGGTCGTCGCGCAGTTCTGGGTCTTTGCTGATCCAACGTACCGCGTCCGCTCGAAAGCCATCGACACCGAGATCTAGCCAAAAGCGCAGTACGTCTTGCATTTCGCGGCGTACCTCAGGGTTATCCCAGTTGAGATCTGGCTGCTCTTTCAAGAATGTGTGTAAGTAATATTGTTGGCGCCCTTCGTGCCACTGCCACGCCGACCCGCCAAAAATACTCAGCCAATTGTTCGGTTCTGAGCCGTCAGGTTTTGCGTCGCGCCAAACATAAAAATCATTCTTATCGTTGTCCTTGGAGTTTTGCGATTCAACAAACCACGGATGCTGGTTGCTGGTATGATTGGGCACGAAATCGACCATTACTTTAATATCGCGAGCGTGCGCTTTCTCGACCAACTCTTTGAAATCATCAAGCGAGCCGAAAATCGGATCAATATCACAATAGTCCGCCACATCGTAGCCCATATCGGCTTGCGGCGACGGATAAAACGGCGAAAACCAAATCGCATCAATGCCAAGCGAATTGTCGCCGCCCTTAATATAATCAAGCTTATCGATCACGCCGCGCAAGTCGCCGACGCCATCGCCATTAGAATCCTTAAACGATCGCGGATAGATTTGATAAAATCCGTTAACGTCGCGCCATTTTTTTGCCATAGTTACCCCCTCTTATTTATTATATTAAAAATTAAAATTTACTTTTTGCTAGCGCGCTTTCGCTCATTAGTGTCAAGGTAGCGTTTCCGCAGGCGCAAAGACTTCGGCGTCACTTCCAGCAGCTCGTCGTCCTCGATGAAGTCGATGCATTGCTCCAGGCTAAACTGCGTAAATGGTGTTAGCTGCACTGTACCGTCGGACGATTTAGAGCGCATGTTGGTCAGGTGCTTAGCTTTACAAACATTGATTTCAATGTCTTCTTGGCGGTTATAAATACCGACGATCATCCCGGCGTACACTTCCGTGCCTGGCCCGACCAAGAGTTCGCCGCGCGCCTCAGCCGCCTGTAGCGCATACGGCGTCGTCGTACCGGCTTCGAAAGCAATCAGCACGCCGCCGCGGGTTTTTGGCAATTTGCCGCCCAGCGGTTGATAGCCGCACGGCAGGGAATTCATAATCACCGTGCCTTTGGTGGCGGTCAACAGCACGTTTCGCAGGCCAATCAACGCTCTCGTCGGCAGCACGTAGGTGATGCGGGTAGCGCCGCTGGCAGTAGTTTCTTGCGATTTCATTTCAGCGTGGCGTGCACCCAACTCCTGGCTGATTGCGCCGATGAATTCGCTGCTAATTTCAATTTGTAGTTCCTCAATCGGTTCTTTTTCGACGCCGTCCTCGGTGATGGTGACCACTTGCGGACGGCCGACTTCGAACTCAAAGCCTTCGCGCCGCATGGTCTCGATCAAGACGCTGAGGTGTAGTTCACCGCGGCCAGATACCGTAAAGCCGATGCCGTTTTCTTCGACGCGCAGCGCCACGTTGGTTTCTAGCTCCCGCCGCAATCGGTCGCCGATTTGCCGCGAGGTGGTAAATTCGCCCTCGCGACCTTTCATCGGGCTAGTGTTTGGGCCCAGATACATGCTCAGTGTCGGTGCTTCGATGGCAATCGCCGGCAAGGCTTCCGGCTGTTCTTTGTCAGCAATGGTATCGCCGATGTGCGCTTCACTGACGCCAACCAGCGCCACAATGTCGCCAGCAAACGCCTCGTCAAGTTCTTCGCGGTTCAGCCCGCGGTAGCCAAAAACTTTCTCAATTCGCGCTGAACCCGATATTTCGCCCTGTTTCATCAAGCTAACCGCCAGACCGCGCTTGACCGACCCGCGAGCAATCCGCCCAATGGCATATTTACCCTGGAAAGTGTCGTACTGCAGGCTGGTCACCAGCATCTGAAAACCGCCATCAGCCGTGACACTCGGCGCCGGGATATCGTTAATAATTGCCTCAAAAATTGGTGTGAGATCGGCGTCTTTAGTCGGGTCAGCAGGAATCTCTCGCCAAGCCTTGCCATCGCGCCCAACGGCGTAATAAATTGGATATTGCAGTTGAGCATCGTCGGTCGCTAGCTCCAGAAATAGATCGCTCAGTTCATCTTCAACCTCGGCGATTCGCCTGGCCGGCTTGTCAATTTTATTAATCACCACTACTGGCTTCAATCCCAGTTCCAGTGCCTTTGAAAGCACAAACTTGGTCTGCGGCATCGGCCCTTCCTGGGCATCGACGATTAGCAGTACACCGTCTGCCATCTGCAGCGTTCGCTCGACTTCGCCGGAAAAATCGGCGTGCCCTGGCGTGTCGATGATGTTGATTTTATAATCGCCGTAAAAGATCGAGGTCTGTTTGGCGGTGATAGTGATACCGCGCTCGTGCTCCTGATCACCCGAATCCATGATCAGTTCCTGGCTCATCTCGGCCTGGTTGTCGCGAAATGTACGCGACTGTTTGAGTAGCCCGTCAACCATGGTCGTCTTGCCGTGATCGACGTGGGCAATAATGGCAATATTTCGAATCTTGCTAGCGTCCTTCATAAAAATATGGTCTGGGATTAACAGCAGACCTTCCTTTGGTGACTTATTGTAGCACAGATTAGCGGGGATGGGAAGTTTATACTAAACATCGTTATGGTGTTAATATATAATTAAGGGGAAATATGAAATTAAGCATCTCAATAATCAAAAATTGTCATAATAAGCCTGACCTAAAGACTATAAATAATAAATCCAACTACCTCATATCAACATCTATCTATTGGCTCTCAAAGGATGTAATATTTCTAAGAGATGATATTTCTGGTTACAGCAATATAGGTGAGGTTGATCGTATTGAGGGACGATTTTGTATAGCAGACTTTACGAGTGATAGCGGTAATGTTGCAATCCATGTGTATGTAGTTTACCCATCTAACCGTACAATCCCTCTTCTCGTCGGAGTCTTGAGCGGCAATGAAAGTAAGATAATTTTTGAGCTACCGTTAGCCAACGACGACCAGGCCTTTGCTAGAGCCAGAAGTAATGGATTTGAAGTGAATGTTCCTCAATTTACGGGTAATTATTTTGAGCCAGATATAATCGACATGACGTACCACGATGGCAACAGAAGGTCAATGGATAGATATGGAGAAGTATCGTACGAGAAACTGATAGGCAAAGATCTTAGGTTGTTTGTTTTTATTGATTATTCTGCTGGAGCTGAGGACATATGAACTCTCATGCCTCCTCGAAATATGGAAGTTATTTAGTTTAGTGATATCTCGGGTATAAACCGCTCTTCGTACTTCCCAGCCAGTAAAATCGCCTCCCCCACATCGCCTAGCGCGCGATGATCGTGGTGGTTGATTCGGCGATATCGGCCTTGGCTCGTCCAAGCATCGGCCATTTCTTCGGCGCAACGCACGTCAAATTGCCGGAATCCCAAACGCTTATACAGCACGGGCATGGGCATGCGCTTTGCGAGGATCTCGCGATCACATTGCAGATATATGTATATCGACAACTGATTTAGGCATGGAATATTTGGAGAAGTCATCGGGCTTGCAGGTCAAAGAAAACGGCTCGCCAATTTGCTTCAACTGGCGATTGGTGATAATCGCAGCAACTTCGAGTATCCGCGCCGTAGCAACATCGGCCGTCGTATACTCCACATCCATCCAGACAAATAGACCAGGTAGCGGTGGATCGCAATCGTGGCGCCTCACTCCTTACGTCGCAGCTGCACACAAAGAACCAACCCTGATAAAACCACCAGCATCCAACCAGCGATGAAAACGCTTTGGTTTGACAAAACTCCAAAAACAAAAGTTAGCGGTATGAGGACAATTCGTCCCACGGCGTTTATCACCGAGCCGGAACCTGTGCGGTACCGCGATGGCAGCTGGTGTTGTATCTGTGCGGTAAAATGGAATAACAGCGCCCCCGAGACTACCGCTATTAGAACCTGCGCGGCGATAGTTATCCATAAATTACTACCCACCGAAAGTGCGAGCGATGCCAAACCTAGTAAAATTGACAGAACTATATTTATTCGCCTTGAGCTGAGGTACTTGACCAACGAGCCGCCCAGTCCGCCCAAGCCTTCTATGAATGACCCGGCAATACCAAATACTATCGCCGGAGCCGACAGCGCAATATACCACAGCTGATAAGCTTCGCGATTCATCTTTTGGATACAAAAGACTATCATAATCGCAGTCATCAGCCAGAGTAGGCTTTTACTTTTGAAAACGCATTTGAATGTATTTTTAGTATGTTTGATAAGTTTTTCATCAGCCACCTCGCGGCTGATCTTTGCATCCTTATAAATTAGATGGCAAACAATGGATATGGCAATTGGAATAATCGTTAAATTAAATGCCAGTATCAGCGAGTGTTCGCCGATCCAGCCGCCTAAAAAGTTACTGATAATTAACGCTATCCCGCCTAAAGTTTCGTATAGTCCTAGTGCTCGATTAAAATTCCTGGCGTGCCCTTGCTCCTCGAGCAGCGTATCATAAATCATAGCTGCGCCAGTTCCGCTCGAAAAAGCATCATGAAGACCCCAAATCGTCACAGCGGCGGCATACATAAAGATATTATCGCTAGCGCCGGCCATCAAGCTGCTAATTCCTAAGAACAGACCAGCCAGCACCATTGAACCCTTGCGGCTCCAGCGATCCGCGATAATTCCTGATGGAATTTCGGTCAGAACGGATGATATCAGCAGAACAATCGCGATCAAACTAATTCCAAAATTGTCGATGCCGATACTTCTTATAAATAATTTTTCAATTGAATACCAAAGTACAAAGCTTAAGAAGAACTTGCCAACATACAGCGGAAGCAGCCTCTTCATGACAGCTTTCTTCATATTCTAATTATAATGCGTGACAGCGTTATTTTGAAGGTCTATGACAATAATTTGAATTGGTGCGGGTAGAGGGAGTCGAACCCTCGTCTCATGCTTGGGAAGCATACATAATAGCCGTTATACGATACCCGCGCTGACTATATTATACACCATATCTCGTCCGCTCTCCGCAGACCATTGCTTCTAGATTGACATAACCGGTTTCCTTGCTACAATCAAAATATGAAAAAACAAAAACTTGTAGTTATATTAGTTATTCTAACACTGATCGGGGCGGGGATAGGCGTATACATTGCTGTATGTATTGCGCCGAAAAATAAGGGTAATGCCAGCCAGCAGCAGGAGCAAAAAACAACCTCCAGTCCTAATTTCACTAAGTCTGGTTCCGGTAATAGTTCCAGCAGTAGCAAGTCTAATACAGATTCCCAACCTAAGCAGTCTACGCCGAACCAGCAAGAGAAGAAGCCTGAAAAACCGCAGCCAAGCCAAAAAGAGCAGAGAATTGACCCTGTGCGCCCGAAGCATAATCCAGCCCCGCAACCACCGGCGAGTCCAGCCGCGCCGCCGAAAAACAACCAGTGGCCAGCTCCGCAGCCTCAGCAGCCCGGTAATTCGCAGCAGCCTGCGCCGAATCTGCAACCAAATCCAACTCCAAATCCACAGCCGCAACCGGCAGACCAGGATAAAAAGTATGACATAGGCCCGCCAGATGCTTCGGAGATTCTTGAACTGATTAATTATGCTCGTAGTAAGGAAAATCTGAAGCCGTTAAAAATGTACGAGCCGCTTAATCGAACAGCACAGTGGATGGCGAATGACATGAAAGAGAATAATTATTTTAGCCATTATAAACCGGGCACAACTATTCCGCACGGACTGCTTAAAGCGAGGGCTGTCTGCAACGCGCCAGCCGAGAATCTGGTGCAAACTTCGCCGCCAGATCTGCATACTAGCCGCGTAGCCTTTAACGCCTGGATGCAATCGCCGCCGCACAGGCAATCCATCATGTCGAGCGCTTACACGCTAACCGGATTTGGCATCGCCGGCAATAAGATTGTGGAGCATTTTTGTTGAGATGTGTGTTCGAGTCTCTCGTCTCATTACCATTGGTATCCTTTGAAAGCTACGCGATGAATCTGATGCAGGGAGGTGGGTATATTGTGTAATAACTTTGTGGCCAAAATCGGGTCTGGTTAATATTTACTGGTATAGCATAGTATAATAAATCTGGTATGCGGAATTTATTATATAAGTATTTGGTCATTTTTTATAAACAGAGCTTACGATTAGATCCGTTAGAATTGCATATTCGAAACTTCATTAAGTATAGATTTCTTGAAAAGTTTTCAGCTAATTGGGTTGTGGCGCCTATATTTCTATTTCTAGCCTGGTTAATAATTTGTTTTGATTGGCCTAGTAGCATCTCTAAGGTCAAAGAAATAAGTTCGCTCTTCTTTAGCATTGGTACAATTACTGGGTCTATGCTTGCAATCGTTTTTGCATTTACATCTCAATTAATATCTAGATCAAATGAAGCTTTTTCCGCGAGATTCTATAAATCATTTGCGCGAGATACGAGAATAGATCTAAGCTATATCGTGCTGGGTTCTATAACGATTGTTGAGTTCGGTCTTGGTATTATTGCTGATGACGGTGATGCCAGTACTGCTAGAAATACTCTGCTTAGGGTCGGTCTTTTGCTGCTTTTATTATCCATCATAATTTTGTACTATTCTTACACTAGGCTTATTAAGCTTATGAATAATGATCAATTAGTACTTATGCTGGCAAAAAAATATAAAAAAGAAATTGATGAGATGAACTATCTTGCAAAAAGAATCTCTCGTATTTTGAATATTAAACATAATAAAACATCTGATAAAGATAAACGTGCTATGCAAGCTTATATATACACCACTCAGCTTCATCCTAAAGTCAATAGTTTACAAAATCATCTTGATGGATTAATTGAACTATATTCTGTCAGCAAAGAGAAAAAAGATACGTACGCTGCATATAACTGGCTGTGTCTAGCGTTTAACTTAATAATAGTATATACACTGTCTCGAAAATATAATTCATCAATTAAATATAACCCCAAAGCTGGTCTAATACCCGAGAGCGATGTGGCGACTTTTATCCAGGCAAGTCTAGAGAAAATGTACTTCATATGGGAAAAGGCTTTAACTGAAAATGATGTTGTGACAATAAGAAAATATATTAGACATATTCAAAATGTGGCGATAGCGAGCCTAGATGTCCATCATATTGAGCGACCAGAAGAAAACCCTGCTTACCATACGGCAATCTATAATTTTACGGAAATCATAGAAGATGGCATTAAACAGAAAAATGTCGATGCTTTATTTGAAGCTTCTAAAGCACTAAACCAAATAGCTGAAAAGACTCTACAATCCAGACATCGTATTGACCCAATAGATAATATTCTAAAGTATCTGCATAAGATAATAGTCCAAGCTTCTGGATCTGATGACATGTATCCAGTCTTAAAGAATGGAATCGATAGTTTAACTAGTGTATGTAATCAAATATTCATCCAAGATGAACTAACTGACTATAGATTGCGTATCATGCAAAAGTATATTCCGGATTGCATCATTCTGGGTGTAAAAAATAACCGTCACTTAATTGATACTACTCTGACTATGTTTGGCGATAATATATTTGCATATGCTTCGCGCGAATTTGGCGATAATATATCTGAAAACCAGATTAAAAAAATTGTAAATATCTCGGAGCTTACCATTTCTATACTAAAAAGATTGGCAATTTTATCTAGAGGTATAAGTAGCGGAGTTCAAGGTATGAATAGAAACATACTCGTTATGCCTCAGCTTTTGTTCAATATCTTGGTTAACGATAAGGTCGACGAAAGATACAAACAGGAAATCAAATATTTACTATCAAAGTTAGCGACATTACCTTCTAGCTTACCTAAGCTTGAGAGCGTAGAGACTTTTGATGATATAGAAGATTTTCTCGATAAGCTCCTTCAAAGCTCGTTGATTGGGGTAGAAAATAATCAATTAGACTATTCAAGCAAAGTTTTAAGCTCTATTTTTCAATACCTTAAAGATGCAGCAAATGGCAAGGATAGTAAAGTCAACATAATAGACTTATTAAGAGTCGTAAATAAGACTAAGACGATTGGTGCAGTTGCACAGTCCCTCGGATATAAAGACATAAGTAAAGCGGTTATTGAATTTATTAGAAACTTTGAAGAACTATATCATAATGAATATTATCCAGATGGATTTGATGAGAACAAGCAATATACTCCTTCACCCCTATTCCTTCACTCTGGTAAAAATACAGTGTATGGTAGTAGGCTTGGATTGCCTTCATATTTTAACGACGTGTACGCACTTTTCTACGAACACCATAGTCAAAGTGTTTTAGACAAGTTTGAAAAAAGTATCTGGAGAAACGCCAAGAAGAAAAAATCATAAAGTAATCAAGTATGTTCGTCTAAAAATGGCCGAGCTTGTTCTTACCATTTGACAAAAAGTTCCATTACTAATGAGAAAATTAATCAATGCGCCTTGATTGCCAAGAGCACTCTACAAACTAAATGAACCCTGGAAAGGGTTCATTGAATCAAATGATTTCGTTTGTGGTGCGGGTTAGGAGACTCTAACTCCTGGCCTCTTCCATGGCAAGGAAGCGCTCTAACAACTGAGCTAAACCCGCATAATGTTTGCTGCGTATCTCGCCGGCAAAGCGTCATAATTTTGCGAACTTGCCTACGATGTGCGATGCAACAGCCAATCTTTCGATTACATAGTAAGTATAGCAAACAAAACCGCGCATTTCAATAATCTTCTCACCAATTTCTCTTCGTATGATCTGGCGTGGCGTCTTTGTAATCTTCCAGGTGCTGGTTTCTTTCCTGGGATTTGCGCTGTTCGTTGTAGGCGTCGATGAATCGCTTGTCCAATTCTTTGAGCTTGCCGTCGGTGCTGCCCGCGTCAACTTTTTCTTTATCGCCAGGTTTGGTGACTGAGATGTCTTGGTCGCCATTTCTAAGCTGTTTTATCTGCGCCAACTTTTGTCGTATTCGCTGCTCGATAGTTATTGCCTTTTTGCCGTCGTCATTGCTCGCGTCGACTGTTTGGCTGGCAAATTGCACGCCGCAACTATCCTCGCCGTCGTGCAGCACGGCGTTTGCTTCGTCGTAGCGGATGATTGCTCGGTCGTAGTGTTTTTCGCTGGCGAGGGCGTCTGCTTGCGCTTCAATTGATAGCGCCAAGTTGATGCGGACAGGACATTCGCGAGTTTTCGGCGCTTTTTGCAGGGCTTGGCGGAATTGTTTTTCTGCCGAGTCGTAGCGGGCTTGCTTATATAAAGCGTTCCCGTCGTTAAAAAATACTTTATAAGATTCAAACAAATTCATGGTATAAATCGGCGATAAGCGGAAGGAAGCCTGGCTGTTGTCGCCGTCTTTATAAGCAGCGCGCGCCGCCAGCGACAACAAGGGGAAGCTTGTTAATTTAATAGCAACCAGCAGAATCACCGCGCAAACAGGGAATGAATAACGGAGCAGTTTCCGGCGTTTTTCTCGGCGGATTTTTTCAAAATCTAGTTTTTTCAGGTCAAATGGACGATTCTTACTCACGATTTTCTCCCTCCGACGGCATTATATTCTGAAGTTTGCGCAAAGGTAAATAGATGGTTCTGATTTCAAAGGCCAGCAGAATAGCAGCCGCAAATGTCGCTATCCAATATATATCGTTGTAGCCGTCAAACGAGCGGCTGCTATTGACAGCTTTGTCGACGGAACCATTCTTGACAACGGCGTCAATAGAATCTGGGTTTTGCCGGTGTGTGTAAGGCAGGCCTGTTTGACTGGCGATGTTTTTAAGATTTGTCTCGTCGATTTTCGATACGGCATATTTCAAATCTGGCCCGCGCAAATAAAAACCGTCAAAGCCGTCGCTGTAACTTGGCGTTTTCATTTTTCCGCCGGCAGCGGTGCCGTATCCCATAATCGCGCCGCCGCCTAGTAGCGGTTTCAATCTAGCGAATGATTTTGGCGAGGCGTCGCTGGTCTGTTCGCCGTCGCCCAGGTAAAATAGCAGTGAGGTGCGCTCGGGATTTTTATGCTTGGTGCAAGTAATTTCCGAGGCGATAGTGTCAATCGGCGTATCAATTGAGCTGCCCATGGCATAGCTTTCGCTGATGATATTTACCGTGTCAACTGCCGATTCAAACATTCTGACGTCCGTTGATAACGGCGAATCAACGAAAGCTTTATTATTGAAAGTTATTAGGCTAAATCGCGCGCCGACCAGCTTTTTGGCAATTTCTTTGGCGTCGCGGCGCATGCCGTTGATTCGCGGCTGGCCGTTATCATAATCCTCGGCAGCAGAACTCATCGTTGTGTCCATGACAACATAAACATCAACTAGCGGCGCGCCCCATTCTTTCATTTCGCCAGGAATAGCTGGGCGAAAACAAGCGGCAATGATGAGCAAGACAATACAGAACCGCCGCAGCCACGCTCGCCGGTTAGATATTGGTTTGGAGAAAATCCTCCAGCCTGTAAAAATTGCAGCAACTACCAGAATTATCAGCAGCAGATACCACGGCAAAATCGGTTGCATTATCATATGCGAAGTCTCCAATCGATAATAATGAGGGAAATTATGATGGTAAGCATGCCGTATAGTAGTAATTGTGGCTGGTCAGTGCGAGTAACGCGCGGCGTGCCTTTGAAGCGGGAGGCGTCTTGGGCGGCGATTTTTTGGACAATGTTTGGAATTGTGTTTTTGTCGTGCAGTGCATAGTAATCGCCGCTCGTCGTCAGCATGGTTCGCTTCAATTCTGCCGCTTCGGCCTCGCGGTTTTTATTACTATTCGGGTAAATAGCGTATACGCGGATATCTTTTTGTCTGGCCAGCTCTGCTGCCTCGGGCAGGGAAATTATCGGCGTGCCAGCCAATTGGTTGTCGGTTCCTAGAATGATGCTCCGGGAGCGTTTGCTGTCCAACTTGTCGAAGCGGCTGATACAGCTCGCTAGTCCATCGCCGATCAGCGATGAGCCTTGTCCGTTCGAGACTACCGTACCAGATAAAATATCGAAATATTCCGGCGTTCCAGGCGGCGTCAATGCCTTTTCAATCAGCGCTAGCTTGCTGTCAATGAGGCTGGCGTCGTCTGTCAAAGGAAATATCACTGCTGGCGAGCGGTCAAACAATACTAAACCGAGCCGTTCGCCGTCAAATTTTCGCGCCAATGTGCGGTAAGTTTTAATAATCTCTACGTCATATTCATACATCGACCGCGATACGTCAAGGCATAGCACGATATCGCGATTTTTCACCTCGGGAGAAACGACGGCTACCGACGACGGGCGGCCAGTAAGAATAATCATCATAACCAGCAGGAGCGCGTGCAGTCCCAGTACAACCGCCAATAGTTTTTTGTACCGCTTGACCTGCTGAATATAGAGCGGGAAAGCGCGCAGCCGCGATGTATTAGCGATAGGAAGTTTTTGCCTAGGCGCGTCATGGCGTTTCGATCGGCTGTATCGGCGGAGTATAATCGGCGCGGCAAACCACAGCAGGGTGATAATTATAATTAACGCCAGCGACAATTGCCAAAAAACTAATTCCATGCCGCTACCGTCTTTCTGGCTAGCGCCGCTGCCTCGGCAACGCTGCCTTGTTCGACCGCGGTGAATTCAGGAATATAGAATTGTCTGATGGCGGCCGCCAATGTTTTATAGCGAGTCTTTTCTAAATCTCGCAGCGTCAACGTGTCAACGCGGTGGCCGTTTATCTCGACGACGAACATGCGAAGAACATGGCTTAATTTCTGGTGGGCTTTACGCGAGGATAGCTTTCCGGCAGTATGATTTTGCTCGATTTCGTCGATTAGCCGTTGGTATTTCTGCTTCGAATCAGTCAGATCTGGCGGCGTGTACGGTTTTGGTTTGAGCGTAGCCAGGCTGCGGTGAGAGCGGCGGCGAGTCGAGTAAAACACAAATCCGTACCATAAAATAATCGCGCCTAAAAGCAGGCAGCCGATAATCAGCCATAGCGGGTCATAATCTACCCATTCGCGAAGCTCAGTGCCAGTGCGCATGCTTTTGCCTTTCTAACAGTGAAAAGAAGCTGCCGACGACGTCCTCTTCTCCGGAAATTCGCTCGCTGACGACACCCAAGCGCTCCAGTGTCGTGGAATACTCGCGGTAGTACGACTGCTGCTCACGGTCGAAATCAGCCTGCAACTTCGTTTGTTTGCGAATAAAATAAGGCAGCTCAGCCAGATCGTCGATATCATAAAAACTGCGGTTTCCGTCAAGTCCTGAAGCGTCATTGACAGTTATCCATAATATCTCGTGCTGGGCGCGCAGCCGCCGGATAATATGCTGGTGCTCGCTGGTCAGTTCATCGTCGTTGGCGACCACTACCAGCATCATCTTGCGCCGTAAATTGCGTGCGATATATTCAAGCTGATTTACAATATTGCTCGGCGCTGCTGCTAGCTGAGTATTCTTTTCAATGTGCCGCAGTAGCTGCTCGATATGCCGGTCATCGCCTTTGAAAGGAATATAGGTGTTATTTTTGGCGTCGCCGGATACCAGTCCGATTAAATCGCCGTGCCGTAATACGATGTAGCCTAAGACTCCGGCGGCCATGATGCTGATGTCGCGCTTATTGCTGCCGCTTTTACCGGTCGCTGCCATGTGGCGGCCAGTGTCGACTACTAATAAAATATTATGTTTGCGGATTGCTTGGTAGCGCCGGATTCGAATACCGCTACTGCGAGCAGTTGCTTTCCAGTCGATATCTTTTACATCGTCGCCAGGAATATATTCGCGCAAGTCATCAAAATCAAGACTGCGCCCCTTAAATACCGAGCCGTATTGACCGTCCAGCAAACTCCGCACCTTCTCGTGGGCGTAGAGATCCATCTTGGCTTTGATTTTGGTGAAGAGACTTGGCATATTACGGCACAGGAACAGCGTTAAATATCGAATCAATGATAACTTCCGGATGAACTTGGTCGGCGATGGCTTCAAAATTGAGGATAATGCGGTGGCGCAATACGCTGTGGCGTAATTGTTTGACATCCTCTGGAATAACGTAGTTGCGGCCGTTGATGAGGGCTAGGGCTTTGGCGACTTGTTGGAAGGCAATGCTGGCGCGCGGGCTGGCGCCGTATTGGACGTAGCGCGCCGTTTCGCTTGGTATGATTGAGGCTGGATTGCGCGTTGCCGAAACGATTTGCACGATATAATTCTTAATGGCGTCGTCAATGTATACTTTTTGCGCCAAGTTTTGCAGCGTCTCGACCGCCACCAGCTCAATATTCGGCGTATTGCTATTATTTGGCGCCTCGCTTAATTTACCCGATTCAATCCGCTTCAAAATCTCTAATTCCTCGTCCGGAGCAGGGTAGGACAAAACTTCTTTCAGCAAAAAGCGGTCTAGCTGCGCCTCTGGTAGCTCGTAAGTTCCTTCCTGTTCAATCGGGTTCTGAGTGGCCAGCACAATGAAAGGCTTCGGTAGATCGTAGCGTTGTCCGCCGATGCTGGTCTGCTTTTCTTGCATCGCTTCCAGCATGGCGCTTTGAGTTTTGGCGCTGGAGCGGTTAATTTCGTCCAGTAGTACGAAATTGGCGTGCACTGGACCCAATTCGGTGCGGAACTCGCCTTTGTTATAATCGTAAATCTGCGTACCGATGATGTCGCTTGGCAGCAAGTCTGGCGTACATTGAATGCGCTTGAACGAACCTTGCACGCTGGCGGCTAGCGTCTGCACAGCTGTCGTTTTGGCAAGGCCTGGCACGCTTTCTAGCAGAATATGTCCGCCAGTCATCAAGCTAACCATCAACGCCGTCCGTAAGTTTTCTTGTCCGACCACCCGCGACGAGAAAGCGTCGAAAACAGTCTGGATATTTTGGTTCGCTGCGGCTAGCTCATCGTCGCTAATCGGCGCGGCGGCAGGTTGAAATTGCGCTGCTGGCTGTGCGGCAGACTGGGACTGTACTGCTGGCGTGGTTGCAGGCTGAGATTCTGTTGCTGGCTCGGTCGCCAGTTGAGATTGCACCTCTGGTACAACCGCGGACGTATTATTGCTCGCCAGGGAATCCGGCTGAGTCGGCGCTGGTTCTTGATCTGCTGATATAAACGGATTTGGATTCATGATTAATTATTCCTTTCTATGTCCAATATTGCGAAATATTCGTTACTAACAAGCGGCACTCTTCCGGAGTGTAGCTATCCTTTTGTTCAAAATAATGCTCTGCTGGAAACATATGTGTCATGACATCCAGGGCGACATCTTTGTCGGTTTGCAGATGAAAATAATCTGCCGCCGTACTATCTACATTACCGCCCAGCCCGTATAAGGCTCTGTAGCGCACGCTCTTCAAGTATTCCAAAGCCATCGCAATCTCTATCCGGTCTTCGACGATGTCGCCAGTCAGTAGCAGTACTCTTCCGTTGAGTCCGTCCTTAGAAAATGTCCCGTACTGATCGAGAATGCGGTTCAATTCAGAAAAGGCCTGACGCTTCATGTCTTCTAGTACCGAGCGGGATTCTAGTTCAATGCCGTCGCGCTGCGGTTTTTCCAGGTCAGGGTTCCACGTGAACATGCCTGCCGGGTCAATCAGCCCGACCACCCGCGGATCGCCAGGGATAATGATTCGCTTGCTAAGCAAAGGAAACACCCAAGCATTAATCTCGCTCGCCAAACCAATGCAAGCTGTCAGCGCATCTTCTTTCAGCGCGATAACGACCGCTTCCTGTCCCTTCAAATCGCTCACGCGCCCCGCCAAAGTCCGCCCCAGCTCAATCCTATTGATATAGTACATACTGATTATGATTATGCCTGAAAGCGCGGGAGAATGCAATTGCGGCTGATACTAGTCTGTTTCAGACTGTAGCAAGCTAGCCTGTACCCATCGAGTGTATGATTTTAATCCCGCCGCTCCAACGATACTATACATTATGACAAGCGTCAAGAAGATGTTACAGTAGCCTAGTGGCTTGACTGGAAATCGTGTATAATATCTGAAGGGAATTATCATGCAAAAAAACGAAAAAATCCTCAAACGGCAATCGACTAAAATCTTCTTTGACAATGACGATACTGATTTCTTTTTCAACTGGATGCTCGGCGTGGCGGAACTGTTCGGTATGTCGCATGGAGAGTTGTTTTATCTGGCGCATAAGATCGGGCGTGACGGGAAACCGAGTAAGTGGCGAGCCTGTTTTACGGACCATGCCGATTATCTCGTTCGCTTGGCAAAGGCAGCCACCGGTGAACAAATGGCCGCCGACTGCTATTTTGGCGCAACCTATGCCTATCGGGCAGTACTGCAGTTCATTGATCCGTTTTCTCCGGAATATCCGAAGCTTGTTTGCGCTATGGAAAACGCTTTCGCCGGTGCGGTCAGGGCGATAAATATACCGATCAAACCTGTGCGCGTTCCGTATCAAACTGGCTATTTACCCGGCTATTATCTTTACTGCGACAATAACCGCCCAACCGTGGTCATGGTCGGCGGCGGTGATACGTACCGGGAGGATTTGTTCTATTTTGCCGGCTGGCCGGGGTGGTGGCGGAACTATAATGTACTGATGGTCGATTTGCCCGGTCAAGGCTCTAATCCTGCCAGAGGTCTCACTTTCACCGTTGACGCCGGCGAGCCAATTGCCGCGTGCCTTGACTGGCTGCAAACCGAAAATCCCAACGCGCGTCACATCGCACTATACGGCGTTAGCGGCGGCGGGTATTTTACTGCTCAAGCGGCGGCAAAAGACACAAGGATTAGCGCATGGATTGCCAGCACGCCTATTTTTGACGTGGCAGAACTGTTCCGCCGTGAGTTCGGCGCAGCGCTCAAAGCGCCTGGCTGGCTGATGAATCTCACCTTAAAATTAGCAGGGAACATCAATGAAGCCGCCGATATCAATTTGAAAAAATACGCTTGGCAGTTCGGCACGAGCGACTTTCGCTCGGCGATCGATGAAGTTTTCGGACAGGCAAAGGTTGTCGACCACCAAGCTATCACTTGTCCGTCGCTGTTTCTCATGGGGGAAGGCGAAGGTGCTGAACTCCGGCGGCAAACGCAATGTCTCTACGACGAATTTATCCGGCGCGGACTTGATACGACACTGCATGAGTTTGATTCGCAAAGCGGCGCCGACGCTCATTGTCAGCTGAATAATTTACGTTTAGCGCATAGCGTAGTCTTTGATTGGTTGGACAGTCGGCTGGTTGATTGACAAGGTTTTCGGACTGAAGGGTTGCGCTGCGGAACCTAGCGAGTTATTCGTAAAGATTGGTGCTAATCCCGCCGCTCCACTGCGATCGTGCACTGCGCCATCAATGCCACTGCTGCGCCGAGTGCTGCGAGTGTTGGCAACAGCAGTACGCCGACCACGCCGGCAGTGACTGGGAATTCCATGATACTTTCGCCCTTTTCGTTCTTGATTATAATGCGGCGGACGTTGCCTTCTTTGATAAGTTGCTTAACCTTTTCGACAACTTGATCGCCGTTAACACTAAATTCTTCGGTACGGTTTTGTCCGCTCATGACTACTCCTTACTTTTTATTCCCGCGGATCGCATCAATCAGTTCAATCGGGAAGAGCATCATCGTCTTTTGTGATGGTTCGGTGGAGATGCGCTCCAGTGTATTTAGCGTACGCAGGTTAATCGCGCCTTGGGTTTTTGCCAGAATTTCCGCCGCCTGCGCCAGTGTTTCAGCGGCAGCTTTTTCGCCGTCGGCGTTGATGATGTTAGCGCGGCGTTCGCGCTCGGCTTCGGCTTGCTTGGCCATGGCGCGCTTCATGTCGCCCGGTAGTTCAATGTTCTGAATCTTGACATTCTCAACGTCGATACCCCATTTGTCGGTCTCGGCATCGACAATTTCCTTAATTTGCTGCGAAATCTCCTCGCGCTTGGCCAAGAGATCGTCCATGTCGACGTTACCAGTGACGTCGCGCAGGGCAGCTTGGGCGAATTGGCTGGTGGCGTAAATATAATTGGTCGTCTCCAGCACCGCCTTTGGCGCGTTAATTACTCGGAAATAAACCACCGCGTCAACGCCGACAGTGACGTTGTCCTTGGTGATGACTTCTTGCTTTGGCACATCGATTGGCGTGGAACGCACATCGACCATCATCATCGTCTGAAAAATCGGCACTACTACCCTTAGACCCGGCTCTCGCACGCCGGTAAACTTACCGAGCGTCAGCACCACGCCGCGCTGATATTGGTTGACAACCTTAATGCCGCTCAGCACATAAATAGCCACGATGACTAAAATTACTATCATTATTTCCATAAATACCTCCTGTTTATATAATGATATTTTAGCACCAAAGCGGTATAATAACCATATGAACAATGACCAGCAAAACGCTAATCCGCAGCCGCCAGTTTCACAAACAATGCCAACGATGCAGCCAATGCCCAACCAACCGCCGCAAGTGACACCAACAGCACAGCCGTTACCTAGTCAATCACCGCAAATGGCAAACCAACAGTTAGCAGTAGAACCTGAGGCGGAGGCGGTTACAAACCCTAACGACGCTCCTAAAGGTATTATTCAGCAGCATCGAGAGTTTGTTAATAGTAGTAATAATATTGTTTTTCATCTAGCGCGCAGTACAACAATTACCCTGATTGTTTTCTTCGTCGGGGCTTTTTTGATGTTTATTGCTCGCATGCAAGACGAGCCGTTTTTTGGACCTGTAATAGTTAATCTTTTCTTGGTACCGTTTTGCTTGACTCTCGGGACGGCTCATTCACCGTTAGCGAGGCTGCGGCTATGGCGAATTGTAAGTTCAATCATGCTGATGCTGAATGTAGGCATGCTATTCATGCATGGTTTATTTGGTATCGCAAAGGACAACGACTCCAGCCCTGCAGTTGGTAGTATGCCGCTATGGATGCTGCCTGCCGAAAAATCCTTGATCACAGTATTAGCGTATATGGTATTTATTATTCCGCCAGCCATTATTTTCTTGGTTACTACGCTGAAGTATTCTAAGGCTACCCAGCTAAAATAGGCTGTTCACGTTAGTAAATACTTATAATCAGTCAAGCTTTGAATATGTGCTAAGTATGTTGACATAATACCCCCAGGGGGTATATGATAAAATCATGGACACAACAGATATCAAGCGGCGAGCTCTGCACCGCACAAAAATTATTTTAGGGCAAATGCGCGGACTAGAGAAACAGATCGTTGACGACGCATATTGCATGGATATTTTAACGCAAAGCCTGGCGCTGCAAAAGTCGCTAGCATCGCTCAATAAGCTCATTTTGGAGCGGCATTTGCGCACGCACATTGCTGACAAAATGGCCTCGGGCGATGAAATCCAGCAAGATGAAGCCGTCGAAGAGCTGCTTAATCTATACGAGTTAAATAATATAAGGACGAAATGATGCACCACGAATCTCACCCTCACTGCAATACAAAAACTTCAACCAAACGCATGGCATTAGCAGCGACTTTGCACTGTTTGGCGGGCTGCATGATCGGCGAAATGCTCGGCGTCACCATCGGCACACACGCTGGATTTACACCGCACGCCACGGTAATTTTGGCATCGGTTTTGGCATTTACGTCTGGCTATACTGTATCAACTATCCCGCTGATAAGCGCTAAGCTATCGTTCATCAAAGCCTTCAAATTGGTTTTCGCTGCCGATACGTTATCAATTCTGTCGATGATCATCGTTGACAATGTCATCATGCTGATCGTGCCAGGCGCCATGAATAAAGACCTCACTCATCCGATGTATTGGACAAGCCGGCTGCTATGCATGACTGCCGCGTTCCTAGTGTCGTACCCTGTCAACTTATATTTATTGCGCCGCGGCAAGGGTCACGCGCTGACTCATCAGTATCACCACCATAATAAATAATAACGGCGCGCGAATAAATTCCAACGGACCTTGGCTTTTTCCTTGCCAGCTCGTCAGATTTTTAGTACAATCATAAGGTAGTTTTGTGGCTCTTTAGCTCAGTTGGTAGAGCAGAGGCCTGAAGAGCCTTGTGTCACTAGTTCGAGTCTAGTAGGAGCCACCAGTAAAATACTCTCCCCGCCGGAGAGTGTTTTTCTTTAGGCTAGAAAGCAAGTATAATAATTTTAATGAGAAGTATTCAGCAAAAGCAAGTATCTTGGCGCGGGCCGATAATTTTCGGTGTAGTCTTGGTAACGGTAATTGTCTTAGTATGCGCAGCGACCTACTTTACATTTCGTTCATCGGGTGGCTACACTGCTGTCAAATTGCAACCAGCTCGTGAAAAATTCCCTGATATTCAGGTAGATAAGCTGTCGCCGCTGCGTGCTCGCGCTGTAAATATACTTCGCCAACAATACGATAATCCGCAGCCTGGCCCGTTTTATAGCCAGGGCGAGAAGCAGGATTGGTGCGCAAATTTTGTTAGTTGGGTCAGCCGCCAAGCTGGCGCGCCGCTAACTAATCCGCATAGCGGCGGTTGGCGTATTCCAGGTGTGCGCAGCCTCGAGACGTATTATCGTAACGCTGGTAAGTTCCGCGCCGCAAATAGCGGCTATCAGTTGCAGCCTGGCGACGCTATTATGTATGATAACGCCAGCCGTCATGGCGAGCACGTGAACTTTGTACTCAAATACGACAACGGCAAGGTGACGACTATTGGCGGTAACGAGGGCGGCGTGATTAACATTCAACAGTCGGATCTCAGCCGCGACGGACCGATTCGCGGTTTTGGGCTGCTAGAATGATGGCTCACATTTCAATTTCTTAACCGTATACGGTATGATAGAATTATGTTCAAAAAGTATATCAAGAAGAAGCTTCAAAAGTATGTCGTTAAGTACTTTGAGCTGCATCCGCACGTCAGATTGATAGTTGTGGCTGGCAGTGTTGGCAAAACTAGCACCAAGCGTGCTCTCGGCAGGCTATTATCGCAGCGTTTTCGCGTTCGCATGCACGAGGGTAATCACAATTCAGAAGTGTCGGCGCCATTGGCGATTCTCGGCATTAACTTGCCAGAGAGACTGCATAGCCCGTTGGCGTGGCTAGGTGTTTTTAGGGCAGCGCATCGCCGCGTCTATAGTCCGGCGGATGTCGACGTCATTATCCAAGAATTAGGCGTTGATCATCCAGGCGAGATGATGGATTTCGGCACTTACTTGCGGCCGAATATTGCGCTGGTTACGGCGATAACACCTGAGCATATGGAATTTTTTGGCTCAATTGAACATGTGGCTCAAGAGGAGTTGTTTGTCGCTAAGTTTTCTGAATATACGCTAGTTAACCGCGATGATATCGACGGGCGATTTGCAGATTTCTTGGAATCGGCGAATTTTAGCACTTACGGCACGACTGGGCTAGCAGAGTTTCGATTTGAGCAACAACAGCTTGATGAAAACGGCTACAGCGGCACGGTTATTGCTCCTAACGATATTCGTTTTCCCGCTACTATTAAAGTAGTGGGCGAGCATAGCTTGCGCCCGATCATGGGGGCAGTTGGCGCGGCGATGATGCTCGGGCTGCCAGTGGAAGACATTATACGCGGCCTGTCGCTCCTCAAGCCAGTGCCGGGGCGGATGAATCTGCTGCGCGGCATTGGCGGCGTGACTATTATAGACGACACTTATAATTCTAGCCCGGCAGCGGCTCAGGCGGCGCTGCGAACTCTATACGAGTTCACGGATGTACCGAGTCGTGTGGCTGTTTTTGGTGATATGCTAGAGCTTGGCGGCAGCAGCCAGGCCGAGCACGAGAAGCTCGGTCGCATGTGCGATCCGAGTCTTTTGTCGTGGGTGGTAGTCGTCGGCGTGGCGGCGACGCAATACTTAGCACCAGCGGCCCGTTCGACAGGCTGCCAAGTTCATGTGGCGCGCAACGCTATCGAAGCAGGCGAGTTCGTCCGTTCGATAATCGAGCCGGGGACGGTAGTGCTGGTCAAAGGTTCGCAGAATGAAATATTCCTCGAGGAATGCGTCAAGATACTCTGCGACATGACCGAGGACGCTGAATTAGTCCGCCAAAGCGATAAATGGCTAGCTATCAAAGATAAATATTTCCAGCAATTTTAATCGTGTGTATAATAGGTTTAAGTTAAGGAGTAAAGGAGTAAGCTAGCAATGAAACAAGACGGTGCGCCAAAGAAGCCGAAAACCACTAAAAAGAGGGTTTCTGACAAGCCTAAAACCAAGGTCAAAACCGAGACCAGTAAAAAAGCTAAAGTTTCAACAAGCACAACAGCGCCAGCGCCAGTAGCCGCCGAACAATCCGCTGCAAAATCCAATACTGTGACAGAACAGCCAGCCGCCGCTCCGACTGCTGCTAACCAGACTGTGGCTCAACCTATAGCTCAGCCAGCGTTGCCGCCGCAGATGGCGATGGGCCAGCGAAAGTCTAAAGCAGGCTTGATTATTGCTATTTGCGCTGCAGTATTAGTTGTGCTACTGGCGATTGCTGGCGCTACTGCTTATGCGTTTTATCAGAAGCCAGAAAACGTCTTGCTTGATGCGGTTAGTAAATTGCCGCTCGCTACCAAAGTCTCGACTAAAACTACCGTGAACTCAAACTTTTCCTATGAAGCCGACGGCGTGAAAATTAAGTTCAAGAGATTTACATTTGATACAGGCGCTGAAAATACGCCGAAATTTGACGCAAATGCCGAGTTAGTTCTAGAGGTGAATGGCAAGGAGCTGTCTCTCAAGGCTAGCGGTTTGGTAACTGACAACGGCACGGTCTATTTCAAGGATAATATCGTATCAAGTATCAAGGAGACGTTGTCTATATTACATCAAAAGCTGCCAGCTCAGGCTGAAAAACATCTGAAAAAGATTGACGGCAAATGGGTAAAGTATTCGCTAGCCGATGCTCGCAAGCAGGACAAAAAATCAGCCAATCAACTGCAGTGTGTGATTGATGCCTACAAAAAATATTCCAAAGACGATAAAGCTAAGCATCAAATCTCCAGCGTTTACAAAAAACACCCGTTTATAATTATTGACAAGGAAGTCAAATCGCAAAGTGGCAACTTTGGCTACGATGTGTCAGTTGATGATGACAAAGCAGAAGCTTTCTGGAAGGACTTTCGAGAAACCTCTTTCGCTAAAAGCGTTGAATCTTGCGCGCCGAACGTTTCGTCTTCGTCGTCTGATACTTACAAGTCTGCCAAAAAAGCCAAATCAAAAGCCGACGCTACCATGACCGTTTGGGTATCGCAATGGTCGCATGAACTGCGCGGCGTTGACGTTAAGGCCGCTAACCTTAAGACCGATAGCCGTTCCGACAAAAACTACAATGTTAGCGCCAAAACAGTTATTGATTTTAGCAAAGGTTCGCAGGTCGCTGTTCCAGGCGACGCCATAAGCGCTGAAGAGTGGGCAAGGGCAATCAGCCAATCTTTTCAGTCGGTAGCTGGCGGTAGTTATTTATCTGCGCCAACCGTTGATACTGATAATGACTTAGAATATAGCGATTACGACGATTAATTACTAGAACCAGCTGTGTTTTATCTGTTATACTGATAGTTGATGAGACACTATAACCCTTCTGAAATTGAGCCGAAATGGCAGCAAATCTGGGCGGATGACCAGCGTTATCATACGAACGAGTCAAGCGCCAAGCCAAAATACTATGTGACGGGCATGTTCCCTTATCCAAGCGGTGCAGGCATGCACACTGGCCACTTTATGGAGCATTCCATTGTCGATGCGGTGGCGCGTTTTCGCCGGGCGCTCGGTTACAACGTAATGTATCCTATTGGCTGGGATAGCTTTGGCTTGCCGGCCGAGAATTACGCTATCAAAACTGGCCGCAAACCTCGAGAAACTACAGCTGACAATATTGCGAACTTCAAAAAACAATTGCGCAGTGTCGGTGCTAGTATTGACTGGTCGCGCGAGATCAATACTAGCGACCCAGAATACTACAAATGGACGCAGTGGATATTTACTAAGCTGTTTGAAAAGGATTTAACCTATCAAAAAGAATCGCTGCAATGGTGGTGTCCAAAAGATAAGACAGTTCTCGCCAACGAACAAGTGATTGACGGCAAATGCTGGCGCTGCGACTCGGTTGTTGTTAAGAAGTCGATGAAACAGTGGTTCTTCCGGATTACTGCTTATGCCGAGCAGCTGCTTGCCGAACTGCCAGAGATGGATTGGCCCGACAAAATCAAAATTGCGCAGACTAACTGGATTGGCAAAAGCGAAGGCGCTGAGATTACTTTTCAAGTTGACGGCAGCGATGATACGATAACCGTTTTTTCGACGCGTCCTGATACGATTTTTGGCGCAACCTTTCTGGTGCTAGCGCCCGAGCATCCATTAGCGCGCACGCTGTTGACCGATGAAACGCGCGAATTAGTCGAGAACTATATTAATGATGCCGTCAAGAAATCAGAGATTGAACGCAGCAACGATACCAAAGAGAAAACAGGTGTTTTTAGCGGCAGCTATGCTATCAACCCGGCGACCGGCCAAAAGATTCCAATTTGGATTGCCGATTATGTTCTGGGGGGCTATGGCACTGGTGCGGTGATGGGTGTGCCAGCGCATGACGACCGCGACTTTGCTTTTGCTGAAAAATTTGAGCTGCCGGTCGTTGAGGTCATCGAGAGGCCTGAGGATGACATTGACACCGACGCTTGCTATCACGGCGAAGGGGTTTTGGTGAATTCCGGCGCTTTTGACGGTACGCGCAGCGAGGATGCTCGCGAGCAAATTGTCGCTTGGCTCGAGCAAGAGGGTAAAGGCAAGTCGCAAATTACTTACAAAATGCGCGATTGGCTGATCAGCCGCCAGCGCTATTGGGGCGCGCCGATTCCGATTATTTATTGTCCAGAGCACGGCGCAGTGCCAGTTCCAGAAAGTGATTTACCAGTACTATTGCCAGATGTCGATGATTTCCAGCCGCGCGGCGATGGCAAATCAGTCTTGGCGGCGCAAGAAGACTGGGTGCAGACGACTTGTCCAGTTTGCGGCTCTCCAGCTCGGCGCGAAACTGACACGATGGACGGTTACGCTTGCAGTAGCTGGTATTTGCTGCGGTATACCGATCCGCATAATACGCAGCAGGCTTGGGCGCCAGACAAGGCAAATTACTGGGCGCCGCTCGATATGTATGTCGGCGGCGATCACGCGACGGCCCATTTGCTATATGTGCGTTTTTGGACGCATGTCTTTCGCGAGCTTGGGCTGACAGATTTTGCCGAACCAGTTAAAAAGTTAGTTTACCATGGTTTGATTCAAGCCGAGGACGGCCGCAAAATGAGCAAAAGCCTCGGTAATGTCGTTGATCCGCTCGAAGTTATCAACGCTGGCTATGGCGCTGACGCCCTGCGCACATTTGAACTATTCCTGGGGCCGATTAATGAAAACTCTAGTTGGAACAGCCGCGGCATTGCTGGCGTTTATCGTTTTCTTAATCGCTTGTGGACGCTAGTGCAAGAATTTGACGACAGCGACAAAACCGGTACGTCTGATACTCAGAAGCTTGATACTATTATTAATTCTACTACCAAAAAAGTCACTGATGACATTCATCGGCTTAGCTTTAATACGGCGATTGCAGCACTGATGGAATGCGTGAATGATTTGTACAAATTGAAAGTGGCGGGCTACAGCGAAGATTGGCGCCCGCATCTCAAGACGCTAGTGCAGCTAGTGCAGCCGTTCGCGCCGCATATGGCTGCCGAATTGTGGCAGCAGCTAGGCGAAACTTCGCAGCTCGATTTTGCCGCTTGGCCTGCCTGGGATAATGCTAAGATTGTTAGCGGCAGCTTGCTCATTATCGTGCAAGTCAATGGTAAACTGCGCGCTAAACTCGAGGTCGCTGCTGATGCTAGCGAAGAGCAGATCAAGAATCTAGCACTAGCCGACGCCAACGTCCAGAAATTCGTGCCGGCTGAGCCGAAGAAGATTATCTACGTCAAGGGCAAGCTCGTCAATATTGTGGCGTGATTCCGTCCTCGCAAACTTACAAATGGCAAGTAGGTTTCTGAACCTATATACTATTACTTTGTTGGATTTTCAACGCCAACTGGCGTAACATCGACTGTGCCGTCACCGTTCAGATCGACATGGTACATGACTACTTCTGCGCCTGGTTGTGGTACGACGCTGATTTCGGCGGCGGCTTGATTGACAACGCCGTGCTCTAAATCGCGCTGCGGGCCCGTCCAGCCTTGTTCTTCTCCGTATTGATCGACATAGGCGGTAGCCGCTCCATTAACGCTACTACCTTCTGGAACCTCTACGCGGACAATTGCCGATTCATCGAACTCCTCGGGGTGTTCGCTATATTCGTCGACCAACTCGACAGCTTTCTGTTCGGCCACAGCTGCTGGGTTAGGTGTTTCGGCACTGCTGGCTCCGTAGTCTCCGATATCGCAGCCTGTTAACGCTGCTGCGCTCAAACCTATGGCAGCGACAGTAGTAATTAATTTCTCGGATTTACCAACGTTTTGTTCATGACTCATAGTCTCATTATAACATAACCGATATAAAAAGTCAATAATTAAAATACGATAACACTACAATGTCAAATACTTGAGAAAAGCCTCGCTTTAGCGTATAATACTACTAAGTTTATACAAACCGAGAAGGAGAACATTTCATGGCACAGCCAAAGAAACAATCAAGTCCTCGCAAGACTGGCATGCGTCGCAGCCATCTTGTCGAGAAGTTAGCCAAGCGCGTTAACGGCCATTCGCCAGTCAAAGTGTTGATTGGCAAGAAAAAATCATCAACCAAGCAGAAATAACCGTTTCAAACAAAAACGGTGAGATAATAAAAGGAAACAAACGCGAATGGCATCGAATAGACATCTTGGTCGGATTGTTGCGCTGCAAGCGCTGTACGAGTTGGAATTGCGCCGGCAGTCTGGCGACACTAGTGCCGCGTTAGACGATATCTTGAAGCGCGACGTCGAGCGTTACCGTTCGGCGATTGACGACATCGCTTTCGTAGAAGGACTGGCCAGCGGTGTTGTTAGCCAGCAGGCGGAACTTGATCAGCAGCTGCAGCCAATTGCGCCCGAGTGGCCAATTACGCAGATAGCGCGGATTGACAGGGTAATCTTGCGGATTGGCCTGTACGAATTACTGCATCATCAAGATACCGTACCGCCGCGCGTCGCTATCAACGAAGCGATTGAGCTAGCTAAAGCGTTTGGTTCTGATAATTCGAGCAAGTTTGTTAACGGCGTGTTGGGCACGGCTTATCGCAAATTTGTCGAGGAAGGGTCAGATAATGCCAAAGCCGAAGGCCAACAAAAGCAAGTTTGATCATATACGCAAATATTTAACAAAGTCGCGTTCGGCGTCTATCCAAGAAATCGTTCGCGAGCCGACTAGCGGCGGCGTGATTTTCCGTCACGGCGAGTCGGGTATCGAGATTTTACTGATTCAGGATGCCAAAGACCGCTGGACAATTCCCAAAGGCCACATCGAGGAGGGTGAGACGGCCGTGCAGACCGCTCGCCGCGAAATTGGCGAGGAAGCTGGCTTGCACGACGTCGATATGCTAGGCTGGCTGGGCAAGATTCATTTTCGCTATCGTCGCCTCGATAAGCTCGTTTTGATGACGACGCAAATTTATTTGGTGCGCATTCGTACCAGCGGCGATGAAATCCAGAAAGAGGATTGGATGAAAGGTATCAAATGGTTCCCGTTCAACGAGGCGCTCGAGCTGATCGAATACGAAGATATCGCCAAGCTAATGCTGAAAGCTAAAACGCGGATCCGCCAAGAAAACTTATAAACTTACAAAATACGAAAAGGAGGAAAGATGAGCGGTATGCCAACCGGGCCGTACCAAGATTGGGCGAAGCAGAAATTAGGTTTTGAATATAAAGACATTCAGCTTCTGATTACTGCTTTGACGCATCGCAGCTATGTCAACGAGCACAAAAAATCGGTGAGCGAGCACAATGAGCGCTTAGAATTTCTGGGCGACGCCGTGCTAGAGCTGGTAGTGACGGATTATTTATATAAGCATTATAGCGAGCCGGAGGGTATCCTGACTAGCTGGCGGGCGGCGCTAGTTAACACCACTAGCAATGCTAAATCTGGCGAAGAGCTTGGTTATGAGCCATTGGTGCGGATGAGCCGCGGCGAGAAGCATGGCTCCGAGCGGGCGCGCCATCAGATTCTAGCCAATGCTTACGAAGCAGTGATCGGTTCGATTTATTTGGAGCGCGGCTATGATGCTGCGGCGGCCTTTATCGAGAAGCACACAATCAGTAAGCTTAACGGGATTTTAGAGAGCGGCTCTTGGCGTGACCCTAAAAGCCACCTGCAAGAGGTCAGCCAGCGCGTCGACGGCGCTACGCCAGTCTACAAAGTCATCGCCGAAGACGGCCCAGACCACGACAAAGTTTTCACGCTCGGCGCTTATGTCGGCGACAAACTGATGGGCAAAGGCATCGGCCCTAGCAAACAAGCCGCCCAGCAGCAAGCCGCCCGGGCCGCGCTGGAAGAGTATAAGAAGCAGCAATAAACCAAAGAAAATAGCCCGCCAGAGGGCCGCGCTGAGGCTTTAAACCTCTAGCGAGCTATTTTCTCGGCGGGCTCGACACTAGGAGATGTTGTACTTGATCATCTGACTGGTGAAGTACAACCCAGAGTCGATGCTCTTGGTGATCGACATGTCGGGGGCGAAGATGTCGGCACACTGGAGTGCCAAAAGAGAGGTAGTCTGCCTCTCCATGTTGGCAAGGGTGGCTCGTCTATCTTCCACAGACATGTTGCTGAGAGCCAGCTGCACATCTCTGTCGGGGATAAAGGCGAACCTTCCGATGAGAGGCAGTGAGACGACGATGACATCCATCGTGTCCTCCTTTCTAGCTTTCACAGAGCAAAAAGAGCAGCTTTTCGCTCCTTTTTAGGTAACTCTGAGCGAAAAGCTGATATATATATATCACGCATGAATCCCCATGTCAACGATTTTCGCAATTATTTCGCAAAAATTGCAAATTTTAAGTATTTTTGAGTCGTTTTGGCCGTTTTTGCGCCCTCTAGCGGTGTTTTCTGCCTGAATTGGCCTATGAGGCTAGACTTGAATGAAAAAGCGTCTAGGTAGCGCTTAGGCGCTTTGTTGACATTTTACCCGTAACACGCTAGAATATGACAGAAGTAACAATAGTACTAACGTGAAGTAAAGGAAGTTTTAATTTTATGCTCGCAATTCGTTTGCAACGTTTGGGCCGCAAGGCTTATCCGGTATACCGCGTCGCCGTCCAGGAAGCGCAGCGCCATCCATCGAGCGGCCGCGTGGTTGCTTATGTCGGCAGCTACAACCCGCACACCAAAGACGCTAATATCAATGTCGAGGCTGCTCAAAAATACCTTGATAATGGCGCTCAACCGACGCCGCGCGTTGCGAAGTTGTTAAAAGAGGCTGGTGTCAAGCTGCCGAAATGGGTTAAAGAGTTCCAGGGCGGCAAGACCAAAGCGGTCAAGAATGCTGAAAAGTTGCGCAAGAATCAGCCAAAAGAAGAGCCAGCCTCCGAAGAGGCAGAAGCTCCAGCTGAAGCCTAACGCTTTTACTTACGAACTAGCGCGCTCTAACTGTATGGCTGGAGCGCGTTTTTCGATTTCATAGCAAAAGCATGTTACAATAAAAGTACGATAGTAACCGTGTGACCGCAAAGGAGGAGATACCGTGGGCATGTCGACCATTGACCAGGAATTTGTCGAATATATCGTAAAATCACTAGTAGGACATCCAGATGATGTGGTTGTTGACCGGATTGTCGACGAGAAGGGTGTTTTGCTGACGCTAACTGTCAATCCAGAAGACTTGGGCCGGGTGATTGGCCGCCGCGGCTCGACCGCGCAAGGGCTGCGCACGCTGCTGCGAGCGTTGGGCGCTAAAAATACTGCTCATTACAACCTGAAAATCGTCAATAATGACGACCGCGAGGACGCTGATTCGGCTGTAGTGGATAATGATGTGGAAAACGCCACTAGTGATTCTGTGGAAAATGACGCAGAAAACGCAGAAACCGAAAGCGATTTCGCAAAAAAGTCGCGCCAAGAGCTTGCAGAATTAGACGACCTTGATATATAATCGTAAGTAAGTTCATGCGAGAACCCTGAACTAACGAAAACAAAGTACAAAAGCTCTACTGCGAGCAAACCAACAAATGGTTTGAGAGACTTATTTGTGCAAGAAAGCTGCCTTTTGAGGCGGCTTTTTTGTTGGTGTAAGATTTCGAGGAAGTTAGCTGCGATATATCGTATAGATGATAAGATTTGTCAACTATAGCTATATAATTATTTTTATTGTAGTACAAATATGTAAATAAAACATAATACGGTGTAAGTCAAATGCTATCAAGAAATAAAAACTAGATTACAGCAAATTGTTATAAGGCATGAAAATAGCCCGTCGAAAACGTGCTCAAGCTGGAAACTGGGCATTCAACCCAGGAAACGCAGAAATGTGCGTCTCGAACCGGATTGAACAGTTTCCAACGGGCTATTTTCGGGCGGGCACTAGTTCTTCAGGCTATCCTCCGTGATGGCCTGAAGAAACCCCATCCAGAAGGCCGCACGGAGCGGCCTGTGGTTAATAAGGGAGACAACAAGTTTCGAGAGAGCGTACAACTGCACGCGCTCTCGAAACGAGAGCTTCTTGGGCTCGGGGGCGATGGCAGTAACGGTCGGCATGACCGTCTCCTCTCTTTGCTCAAAGCAAGGGCGACTTCCGCCCTAGACTACCTTGAGCAAAAGTTGATATATATATATCACAGATAGACATCCATGTCAAGACTTGCTACACTATAACAGATGAGAAAAATTCAGGTGATTACCTTATTCCCAGAAATGTTCGTTGGCGTGTTCGGCAGCTCTATGCTGTGGAAGGCACAAAAAGACGGCCATGTTGAGCTCTCGACGATTGATCTGCGTCAGTTTGGATTAGGCCCGCGCCGCACGGTCGACGATACGCCGTACGGCGGCGGCGATGGTATGCTGCTGATGGTCGAGCCGCTATGGAATGCGGTGCAGCAGGCTAAGCAGATTGACTCTGGCGCTAAAGTCTTAATCATGACGCCGCGCGGCCAGCGCTGGCGGCAGGCGCTGGCGCAGCAATACAGCGAAAGCGAGAACGGTTATATTGTAATCTGCGGGCGCTACGAGGGCTATGACGAGCGAATTATGGCGCTGGTTGATCAAGAGCTCAGTGTCGGCGATTATGTGCTAACTGGCGGCGAATTGCCGGCGATGACGATTATTGATTCGATTGTGCGGTTAATTCCTGGCGTACTCGGCGGCGAAAACAGCGCAGCGATTGAGAGCTTTAGCGACGGTGAAACGCTAGAATATCCGCAATACACTCGGCCCGAGGAATGGCAAGGTTTGCGCGTGCCAGAGGTGCTATTGAGCGGGCATCATGGCAAAATCGCTAAATGGCGGGCAGCGCATAGTAAAAAGGTTGGGGAATAAAGCGATTTTGCCAGTGCTGGGCAGGCCCAGCTAGCATCAATTAAACTAGGAAACAAAATACTCCTCGCCAAAGCAGAGGAGTATTTCATTGTTGTGGTGGATTTATCGGAGAGCGATCGATACATTTTTGTGTTTGTTTTTGTAACTTCGCTGTCTATACAATATACGTTTTTGCGTTTAATAGCAAGCATTTTTTGGACAAAAAATAAAAAATCATGTGGAAAAATGCTATGCTAATAATATGAAACAGTTTATAGCTAGTATTTTTCCACCAACAATTTTCGAGAAGCGCGCACAGTATGCGGCGTTGGCAGCAGGTTTCTGGACGATTATTATAATGTTGGCGCAATTGTTTAGGTTCGAGAAATTTCCAAAAACTCTAGAGTTGCTGGGGATTGGCGATGGTACTATCGCCGCGATTGCTATAGTTCTGCTAGAGTTTATTTCTTTGCCATTTTTGTTGTCTATGCCGCGGCTGGGCAGACTAGGGCGGCGAATATCAGGTGCGTGCACATTGCTAGCGCCTGGCGTTTGGCTGGTGATTAGCGCGGCTGTACTGATGAGCGGCGGGCAGGGAAAAGTTAGTTTGTTTGGCGCGGTGGCGGCGCTGCCGGGGGTGATTAGCCTTCTGCTGGCCGGCGCGTGGCTAGCAGCTGCGGCGTATTTGACTGCTAAACTATGGCGGCTAGATTTGAAATAACGGCGCTCTAGTGATATATTAAGGTAGGCGCGATGGGGTGTCGCCAAGTGGTAAGGCACTGGGTTCTGGTCCCAGCATGCGGGGGTTCGAATCCCTCCACCCCAGCCAAGAAATAATGATATGAAAATAACTACTCCCCGCATTCCGAGCGGTTTCAGCGAATACCTGCCAGGCGACCAAATAGAGTTTAATCGTTTGCGCGACATTATTCGCGAAACTTATGAGCGCTATGGCTACGCGCCGCTGGACACGCCAGATATTGAGCTGAGCGAGGTATTGTTGGCGAAAGGCGGCGGTGAAACCGAGAAACAGATCTATCGGTTTGAGCGCGGCAAGAATGATTTGAGCTTGCGTTTTGACCTAACGGTGCCGCTGGCGCGCTATGTTGCCGAGCATGAGGGTCAGCTAGTCTTCCCGTTCCGGCGTTACCAGATTGGCAAAGTGCACCGCGCCGAGCGAGCTCAAGCCGGGCGTTTCCGCGAATTCTATCAGTGCGATATTGACGTGATTGGCTCGGAAAGCGTGGCGGCTGATGCGGAGTTTCCAGCGGTAATTAACGATATTTTCGAGCAGTTTGCTTTCGGCGAGTTCACGATTCACATCAATAATCGCTTGGTGTTGAACGGCTTTTTCGCTGGAATTGGTTTGGCTGATGTATCGGCGGATGTACTACGAGTAGTCGATAAAATCGAGAAAATGTCGCGCCAAGATTTTATGGCGGAATTACGCGAGTTGGGTCTTAGTGAAAAGCAAGGCTTGCAAGTAGTTGTCTTCACAGAAATTAGCGGTAGCAACGACGAGATTTTATCGCAGCTAGAATCAATGAAAAACGAGATCAATTCTGATGATTTCGCGCTTGGTACGGCAAAATTACGCGAGTTGCTGGCGATGCTGCGAAACATGGGCTTACCAGAGCAGCGTATTCAGTTAGACCTACGGATTGCGCGCGGACTGGATTATTATACTGGCGTAGTCTACGAAACGACGCTTGATGATTATCCAGAAGTCGGTAGTGTTTGCTCGGGCGGACGCTACGATAACTTGGCCGAGAACTATACGCGGACGCGTCTGCCGGGAGTTGGCGTGTCGATTGGTTTATCGCGCTTATTCTACAAACTGCGCGAGGCAGGCGTCGTGTCTAGTCATCGCCAGACATTGGCGCGCTGTATGGTGGCGTCTTTTGACGATGCGCAGTTCGGCGAGGCGCTGCAAATAGCTGCCGAACTGCGGCGAGCTGGCGTGGCGACAATTCTTAATACTGAATCAGTGCCGTTAAAAAAGAAGCTGCGCTATGCTGATCGTCTTGGTATACCATTAGTCGTTTTGATTGGCGAGGAAGAAGTACGCGGCCGTTTCGCGACAGTGAAGGATATGGCAACCGGTGAGAATAAGCCCATTCCCCGCCAGCAACTAGTCGAGGAGCTGCAACGATAAGGTGGCTTGGCTGGTTAAGATAATCGCCGACTGGCTGTTGATTCCGTTAGTATTGCTGGCTTTGTATGAATTATTTTTTAAGGTTGAAAGTAAGCGCCGCTATGAAATTTATTCTCGCGTGCTGATGGCTGGACTGACGTCTTATGTGGTTGCTAAAATCCTTGGGCTAATATATCAGCCTGAACAGTTGCGTCCGTTTGAGTTGCTTGGCGTTAATCCAGGGGCGGCTTATCTGAATAATCCGGGATTTCCGTCGGATCATGCGCTTTTTGCGATGTTTTTGGTGCTGGCGGTTTGGTATGCACTGCGTCGCCGCTCAATTACTATAATTATGCTAACTATAGCGCTGCTAGTCGGCGTTGGCAGAATATTAGCGCTGGTGCATACGCCGCTTGATGTTGTCGGCGGCATGGCGGTGGCTTGCTTGGGGGCGTTGTGGTACGTGGATTGGTCTAATGTTAAGCTTGCATCTAGCAAAAAACGCAAGAATGTAGTAAAATAACTTAGTAAGATGACTAATGTGGAGAAATCTATGAACAACGCAAACGAGACTGCAGCGGTGAAGCTGGAGCCGTTTATTCCGATGGACAAAAAGGATATCATTCGAGCTGCTATCTATGGAGCATTCGCTGGTGCAATACTAACGGTGTTGTATATTTTGGTTGGCCGGGTCGCGTCGGCGGTGATGTGCCGCGGCGATAATGATTTATGCCAGAATGCGCCGCTGTATGTAGCAATTTTTTCGGTAACTTTGGTGTCAATCGGCGGATTGATACTGCTGTCGCAGGCGCGAATTTACCGGCCGTTATTTATCGTTATTGCTTCGATAGCGGCTCTATGGGGTCTGCAATCATATTTAGCGCTATTGCCGTGGTATTGGGCGATGGCGGCGATGACGGTAATTGGCGCGTTGACATATGCGATGTTTACTTGGCTGGCGCGATTGCGGTCGTTTATACTCTACTTGGTTGTATCGATTGTGCTGATTGTAGCGGCTCGGTTGATTATCGCCGGGTAGCTGGCGCAGAACCGTTATTTGCGGTATGCTAGCTATATGGAAATAATGGTTTTGCTTATAATTTTAGCGATAGTCGTTGCAGCGGCTAGCGTGGTTATTTTTGTGTTGATGCAGCAGCTGAAGCGAGTGCAAAATAACTCGGCGGTAGAGCTGATTAAGGGCGATGTTGTTGAATTGTCGCGCTCGATCACTAATTTGCAGCAAACAATAAGCGACAAGCTTGAACGCTCGCAGCTGTCAACTCAGCAATCGGTGCAAAAGCAGCTCAGTGAAAGTTCAAAATTGGTGGCTGATGTCACGCAGCGCTTGACCAAGCTCGACGAGACTAACAAGCGTGTCGTTGATGTGGCGACTGACCTCAAAACCTTGCAAAATGTTCTACAAAACCCCAAGCAGCGCGGTGTTTTTGGCGAATACTATTTGTCGAGCGTTCTCGAAAATATTTTGGCGCCAGGGCAGTATCAGACTCAGTATAAGTTTCGCGACGGCGAAATGGTTGATGCGGTGATTTTTCTTGATAAGGGTCGGATTCTGCCGGTTGATAGCAAATTTAGCCTCGAAAATTACAACCGGATGATTGAAGCTAGCGGCAAAGAGCGCGAGCAGCTAATGCAAAAAGTCAAAGCTGATCTGAAAGGGCGCATCGACGAAACCAGCAAATATATTCGTCCGAGCGAGCATACTATGGATTTTGCATTTATGTTTATCCCCAGCGAGTCGTTGTATTATGATTTACTGATCAATAATGTTGGCCAGGGCGGCAGTTCGCGCGATCTGATTGAGTATGCTTTTCGCGAAAAGCACGTGATTATTACTAGTCCGACAAGTTTTATGGCGTATCTGCAAACGGTATTGCAAGGTTTGCGCAGTTTGCAAATCGAGGAGCAGGCTAAGGATATTCAAGTCCGCGTCGGCAAGCTCGGACAACACATCGCCAAATTCGAAGAGTATATGCAAAAACTAGGCAATAGTCTCGGTACGACGGTCAATCATTATAACAACGCTCATAAAGAGCTCGGTAAAGTTGATAAAGACGTGGTGAAGATCGCTGGTAGCGATTCTTCCGTTGAAGTATTGACGCTTGATCGTCCGTCGTCTATTGATAAGAAGTAAAGATTTTTGACTATCAAAATATCCCGCCGATAGACGGGATATTTTTTGTTAAGAAAGTTAGGCTTAGTCTTTCTTTTGCCGGCCAGCGACCAACACGTAGAGGTTGGCACCGACAGCGGCGCCCGCTAAAGCGCCAACTAGCGACTCGAGCGAGAAACGCGAATTGACAACTTCGTTAGAGCCAGCTGAACCAGTAGTGAGCTCCTTTTCGGTCGAATCGGTCATTGCTAGCGCAACAGCCGGGTTAAGGCTAGCGCCCTTGACGTAAGCGACGTGAGGAATCTCAACTTTATTAGAAGCTGAAGATGCTGCTTTGCTTTGGTAGTCGGCGATTGCTTGCGTCTTGGAGGTCGATAGCAAATAGCCAGACGTCAAAATGCCGACTGCTAGTGCCAAGCCAACGCCGAGCGCCTTGCCAGTATTGCAAGTTTCTTCGCGCGATAGAACTGCTGCTAGTCCGAATAGGAAGATAGCGGTGCCGACCAGCTCAATGCCGAATATTGACCAGTTCATGCTGCTAAATCCGCTAAAGCCGAAGTTAATCGAGCCGCCAGTAACCCAGTTGGTGACGATTACAGCCAGCATAGCGCCGATGAACTGGGCGCCCCAGTAGAATGGCAACAGGATTGTCTTGAGCTTGCGCATAGTCCACAAACCAAATGTTACGGCTGGGTTGACGTGTGAGCCCGAGACAGCGCCGATGCTCATCACTAGCATTACTAGCGTGAAGCCGACAGCTAGCGCGCCAACGCCGCCGTCTTTGAATGTGGTCAAAGCAACCAGCGTCAATACGAACGTACCGATTAGTTCGGCAAAGATTATATTTATGATATTTGATGGAAGCTTGACGCTGCTGCGTTTAGTTGTCGTAGGTTTGGCAGCGGCAGTTTCCTTCTTTGGTGCTTCTACTTTTTCGGCAGATACTGTACGAACAGTCGTCTTGCTGGCGACCGTTTTCTTGGCGGTCGTCTTCTTCTTGGTAGAAGCGGCTTTTTTAGTAGCCATGAATATTCCCTCCTTTACTGAAATATAGACATAGTATAACACAAAAATATTTTGGGTTGTATACATCTGTTATAATGATGATATGGGACGTTATTTTGAACAGACAGAAAGCCGCAGCGAACTGCAACAGCGCATCGCTGCTGATCTGCGGGAGAAAGCAGCGCAGAAGGCAAAGCAAGAAGGCGAGCCGGCTCCGGGTGTTAGCGGTGAGCTAATCGAGAACTCAGAATATTTGAAAGGCACCAAGGCTACGACAACTCTAGCGCCAGCTTGGGTGTTTATTGTATTGATGGCAGTTGGCGTATTTGTGTTATTCGTATATCAGGTGAATAAGTAGGTTAGCGATGGATTTCGAGAAAGTTTTACAAGTTTTATCAGCGCGGGCAGCTCAGTCTAACCACCCGCAAGAAGTATTGCGCGCTCCAGAAATCAAAACGCTGTATGATCACATCAAGACATTGCCAAATGATGAGCGCGGGGCTTTCGGCAAGCGCGTCAACGAGCTGAAAAAATCGCTGGAAGTGGTCATAGAAGTTCGCCGCCAGGAGCTCGATAAAGTCGATTTGCCGCCAATCGACGTGACGGCGCCGATGGACATCAATGCGCCGCAGCCTGATTTACTGCCGAGCGAGCAGGGTACGATTCACCCGCTGAGCGCCGAGATTGAGCGTATTTCTGACATTTTTAATCGCATGGGTTTCGTGACGGAAGAGTCGCGTGAAATTGATGACCAATTCCACATGTTTGAGAGCTTGAATTTCCCGAAAGGCCACCCAGCGCGCGATGATTATGATACCTTCATGACCGAAGAGACTGACGCTAACGGCGACCGTTTGATTGCGCCGGCGCACACCTCGACCATGCAGAATCGTGTGCTGGTCAAGTACCGCGATAATCTGGCGAAAGGCGAGGCGATCGCCGCCATCGTGCCCGACCGGGTGTTTCGTAACGAAGATTTGGACGCGCGGCACGAGCACACATTCTATCAAGTTGAGGGCGTGTATGTCGCCAAAGGTGTTAATGTCGGCAACCTCATCGCCACGCTGCAAGAGTTTTTGCAGGAATATTATGGCAAAAAACTGGACGTGCGCGTCAATCCATTTTATTTCCCGTTCACTGAGCCGAGTTTTGAATTTGCGCTGAGCTGCCCATTCTGCGAAGGCAAAAAGCCGGATTGTAAAGTTTGTTCGGGTGAGGGCTGGATTGAGCTGCTGGGATGCGGCATGATTCACCCGAACGTGCTGAAAGCTGCTGACATCGACCCGAACGAATACACTGGCTTTGCCTTTGGCTGCGGCATCGACCGCCTGGTAATGATGAAATACGGCATCGAAGACGTGCGGCATTTTGAGAGCGGGAGGCTGGACTTTTTGGAGCAGTTTTGATTATCGAAGTGTATAATAGTAAATGGTAATGAGGAAAAAATATGAGCAATCTTGATGAAGACATCAGTAAATTGAGAGAGACATATAGAAAAGAATCCCAGGCAAAAGACAAAGACAAATTGTATGACGATTTGCTGCAAGAGTATAAAGAAGCTAAGGCGCGAATAGCAGAATTAGAACATGAGCTAGAAGAGAGCAAGACAAAGCTTCCATCCAAAGATGAAGTCGAAACTATGAGTAGCATGATAGATCTTATTGGTAAGCTTGATGAGTCAACAATTGAAAAACTGAGTAAGTTTGGCGCTAAATAGTGGATAATTTTTTGATATTTTTAGATTCGAATTTCTTTCAGTCAATAGTTGCACTGATAGTTGGGGTTTTTGTTTTTGTCCAGTACAGAATAAATCGACGAGATCATCTGCGCGATGCTGCCTCAATAATAATTATTGAGATACAAACTGCCTCACGTACAATTAAAAGCATTAGAAAGAGGCTGGCTGATAGAGTATTAGACTCAGATGTTTCTGTTATGCCGTCAGACAGCTGGAAAGAGAATAGACAGCTTTTTGCTAAATATTTAGATCGAGATGAATGGGACACGATAGAGGATTTTTATGATAGATCTAGACTTCTTGATGATGTGGTGAAATATAACAGGCAGATGTTCCGCAACGATGTTGAACAAATTCGGATAAATAAACAGCGAGCTGCTGCTGACTTCGCTATTGATACAGTCAATAATATTGCTGCAAATAATATGAGTAAAGAGGATGTTGCTAGTATGTTTAGTGGTAAGGTTAGTGTTTACAACACACTTTACATGAGTAAGCAGGGGGAGCTTGCGTATACTCCCAATCAAGTTACTGATGATGCAAAGAAATATATAGACAACATTCCTGATATTCTTAACTCATCGGCCTATGTAAAATTAAAAAGTATATCTCGTAGAGGTATATCTAGAAAAAATAGAATATAGCAACTCTTGTATCATGTGTTTACCAGTCTAAGGATTAAAAAGGCAATCGGGCTTCTTGGAGCAGTTTAAAAGCAGTCCTACAGCCCCATACAAATATCCCGATAAGGCCGCGTGACAACTTCTGCCGAGTCAAGGCCAAGTTTGGTTTCAATGTCGCTAATCATCGCCAATGCGCTATTTTCATCGTCCGACAAAACCTCAACTTCCACGAACGTGCCGGCGTCTTTGATTTCGTCTATGGCCACCGTTGCCTGCGGAAAATCAGAGGACTGAAACGATCGCCGGTATTTGTTGACCTCGACCAGTTTCACCATGCCGAGATTAGCGAGCAGCTGTTTGGCGATTGTCGCGTCCCCGGGCTGAATTGGCAGGTTTGTCTCGGGTTTAATGATCACATCGTTTTTCGTATGTGTCGCAGCGGTCGTTGCAGGCTTATACGTCACCTCAGCAAAACCATCGCGCTGGCGAATCCGCAAACATTCAACCGTCTGCATGAAATCGACATCAGGACGAGAATAATATGTATCAATTTCGTGGAGATTACTCTGCAGCTCAAAACCAAGGTCTCGCAACTGCTTGATTAATTCTTTTGCGTCACCAGTTAATTGGCGTTTGCGTTCGATTTCTAATAGTTTTTTGGTCATTTGGTAGTCTTTCGGGTTCTTACCTAGCACTGTGTTTACCTAGATAATTAATTTATTAGCGCGAATAGCAGCGGCGATTTGACGGGTAATAGTGCTCATAAATTAAGGATAGAGCAGTTTGCTGCATCATGCAATAACTATTTAGGAACGTCTCGTAAGGTTTATGCTATAATTAAGTTATAAAGGTTATCAATACTGCAATCCTTGCTGGATATCAACGGTCAGTAAAAAGCAAAGTTCGCTTATGAAAGGTGTAAAAATGTCTGTAGCGCTCAGTAGCAAAAAGATAATACTAATCGTAATATGCGTGATACTTGCGCTGATAGCAGGATTTGCGGCTTGGGCGTTTCTATGGCCTAGCCGCAGCGCTGACTTGCAAAAAGCCGACATCAAACGGCGCGATTATAACCAGTCGGTGGCGGATATCCAAAAAGTCATTGCCGATGATACCGCTAATAGCGAAGTGCGCCCAGATTGCCGTCCGATATTGAAAACTCACGGCAAGAAAACTGCCCGAGCGGTAATGATTCTCCACGGCGTTAGCGCTGAACCTTCGGGAATGGTTGAGCTGGCAGACTGGTTTTACCAGGCGGGCTACAATGTGTACGTACCGCGAGTGCCGCACCACGGTATGAAAGACAATAAGCTCCATGGGCAAGTTCGCGCCAGCGAATTGGTGAAGTTCATGGGTGACAGCGCTGGGCTAGTCAGCGGTCTGGGCGACGAGCTAGGCGTGATTGGTCATTCTGGCGGCGGCACGCTGGCAACCTGGCTGGCGCAATATGGCGATGGATTATTCTCGCGGGTGTTGCTGCTCTCGCCGTACTATGAACCGGACGCTTCTAAAGCGCCGAAGTGGCAAATGGCGCTGCTGCGCAATGTTTATGGCAATCATTTGCTGCCAGATCAATTCTTTGACGGCAATTTGTCGTACCGGGCGCTGGCAAATTATGTCATTATTAAGCAGAATTATCGCAATGATTTGAAGGCTGAAGGCTTGAAGCATCTCGGTTTGATAATTGGCAGCGAGGACGATTTGATTGATAAAAACATGGCGCTGAATATCGCCGAAGGCATGGCTAAGGCTAGCGGCGCCGAATTTACTTACGAAACGACGCCAGCTTATATCGGCGCTGGCCACGAATTAATATCACCAGAAGACAAAGTCGTTAAGAAGTACAAGAAAGAATTGTACGGCATGTACCTGCGGGTATATGAGAAATAGTATTTAGTAGTTGCGTACTATCAGACGTTTTTCATTTTCGGCTTAGTTAGGTGGAGGTCTGTTATAATGGTCTATTGTGACTGCACGTAAAGTAAAGATATCCACGAGACCGTCTAGGAGTGTCGTTTCTGACAGCAAAACCGTCAAGTCGCGGCTACATAAGGGGTGCCGCCGAAAAACACAGTCTAGCGGCCAAGCCATGCTTGCTCGTAATATTAAGCATCGTCATGCTGCGCCCGCCCGAAAAATGAGGATTAAAAAGCCATATTACGACGCCATCATGTCGGGTCGTAAAACCCTGGAGGTTCGCGTTGGCTATGGCAGTATCAAGCGCTTGCAGGCTAGCGAGCTATTGCAGCTAGAAACTAGTCATGAGTCTGGCGCGGTAAAGATTAAGTCGATTCGTACCTACGATAATTTTGCTAAAATGCTGACAACTGAGGATTGGCAGCAAATTGTACCGCAAGCCAAAGATAGAGCGGAAGCGCTTCAACTTCTTCAGAAAATCTACCCGCCGCGCAAAGAAAAACTCGGCGTGTATACTATTGAAGTTGCAAAATCAGAGAGCAGTGCTGTTCAGTGTATGTCCTAATATTTCATTTCATAGAGTGATTCTAGGCTATTTCAAGAATCATTTTATTTAGTAGATTAGTAATTGTTTTTTCTTCTGCTAATTTCTGCCAAGTTTTTTCACCAGCAACAACGCCTATTTCTGAAATGTACATATCGATATTTGGAACGTTCATTTTCCCGTCGTTGTACGAAAAGGATTTAATGTGGCGAGAAATGCGTGCTAGAGTTGTTTTTTCTAGCATTTTTCCGATAACTTCATGGTATATGTCTCGTAGTTTGTCTCTGTCTGCTAAATTGCTAAGTGCGGCAAAGTCGCAAATACAAGACGTATTCTGGTCAATTTGTTCAGTACGCTCGCTAAGGTTATAATATCCCAAACGAACATTGGCTATGTCGGATACTGTACCATGAATGACAAAAGCCAGATAATAAAATAAAGCTAGTAGCACCGTGTCGCTATTTGGCGGTTGCTTAAGGGTGCAAGAGATACGGCTAATCAATGTAGTAGGATTGTCGGTCTCGTACAGAAATTTGTGTTCGACAAGCTGACTAATAATAAGCGGCTGGTCGATTTCTTCAATTAATTGCCAATCGTTTTTGTTTAATTTGGCTATGTTATATTGGAGCTTATCAAGATCGTTGCAAATAATCGTACAATCATTTTCTGCAGCGATTTGACTCATGGCTAGGCTCAAAGATTCGTTATCCGTAAATGCTTGAAGTTGTCGCAAATCATACGCTAGATTAACTGCTTCTCCCGTATATAAATCAATATCAATAGTGATAAGTCCTGTACCCGAATAGTGCGTGCCGAGTGCAAAATAATCAATCTGCCGCAATAGTCCAGATTGTTGCATAATCTGCTTTAACTTAGTCATCGCTAGATGCTCGTAGATATGCGCCTCGATGGGCGAAGTAGCTTGTTTACAGATAAGGATTCGTTGCATGTTATCTATATATTATCACAGAGAATATGGACAGTTTATCGACTTGTCCGGGTCGGAATGGCTAGCGCCGCTTGCCGATGTCGCTACGACCGTGGTAGTTACGACCCTTAGTGTCGTGGTCCCTACGGTTGGTGCCCTTGCGGTCTCTCCGCAGGTTACCACTACGCTGAACGGCGTTGTTGTGCCTGATGTTGCACTTCGGACAGTAGCACTGCTGCCTCTTGAGCCCAGTGTCAGGGCACTTGCTGCTGCGAACCATGGTGTAACTCCTTCTGGAGTCGGGCGAGATGATTATCTCGCGAAGTGGAGTGTCTCAGTCTTAATGATCTTGAATGAGACGCTGGCTTCTGCAATTACAAAAGATGATATATATATCAATACTAGAAGAAGATGTCAAGGGCTTTTAGCTGAATCCTGTTATAATTATTTATTGGCAATAATCTTAAGAGTGAAAGGATTTTGCCATGGATGAAACAGTACTATCGCTAGCGGGAGTGCTGTTTGTTTTGGTGATTTTTCTATGGTTTGAGCTGAGTGATTTGAGGAAGCGGGTTGCGAAATTAGAGAAAGGTAAATCGGCTAAAGGCAAAAAAAGCAAATAATACTTTTTAGGCGCCTCGATGGCGTATTTTTGTAATTAAGACAATTTTGTGGCATCATAAAAGATAAATGATTCAATATGAAAGGAAATCAGAATAATATGAGTGAACTTCCACACCTGTTAACAGCGGCTCCATCTGAATATCCTAGTGGCGCGTCATCGCTGCTAGGAGCTGATTTTATGCCGACACCACTGATTTTTAAGTCAGCTAGAAAATCGGATATAGCAGGAATAGTGAATCGTGGTTTGGAGAAAAATAAAGATGGTAATCCGTCAGTAAAAGCCGCGCTAGGTATCGGCGGGAGGCAAGCCGTGTTATGCTCAGAGATCTAGCATATAGAGTGAGTTTAAAAGATCCAGACGCTATCATAGGAGCTCAGAGTGGGAATGCAGCCACGAATATGCTGAACGATCTAGGAAAACGCGTAGAAGCTGGAGAGGCTGGCGCGCTTGCTGCTCCTATTCCTTCAGAATCTCTAGAAGTGATTGATAATTTAAATGGAAGGGTCGAAGAAAGAGGCGGTCAGGCTGGCGAATAATCTATGAATAATAGAATGGAAAAAGGTAAAGACATAGGTGCAGATACGGGGAAGTCCCATGAAAGTCCTGAATCCCGTGCGAGTAGGCTTGCATGTGAGCTCAGGAGGGTTGATGAAGCTATAGACATGCTGGGAAGAGAGCTTGCGGCGGCAGTGACACAGCGAGAAGCTGAAACACCGCATCGCCGAGTATTACTCAATCACCTCGCTCTGACTGCCGTACTTAGCGATGATTTGTGTTGCTTGCGCCACGTCGTTTACGTTGTCTGGCGTAGCAATTGCGTGCCAGCCGTCACTACCGAGCAAAATGCCCAAATCAAGCAGCATTCGGTCGATGTCGGGTGCTATCGAAGGTTCATCGGTATAAGATATGCTATGCAAATAATCGACAAAGCGTTGATTCAGATCGGGCGAGCGCAAATCCCGGGCGACGGCCTGGACGCAGCGAATAATGTCAGCAAATTGGATTGGCCCCGATTGTACACTGAGATGCAGCGTATTAGTGACAGACATGTCTTCGGCGTGATATTTGATATGATTGTCGTCGGTGTAGGCGCCAAATTGGAGGCTAAGCTTTTGGCTGATTGATAAGTTCAAAAAGTGCATGTATTCATAAAATAGCGGCAACGTTTCGGGCCGTTGCTGGCGGAATTGCTGCGTTAACTGAAAGGATATATAGAGTTTGCGTGGAATTGCTGACGGCTGGTTAGTCGAGTAAATTATACCGCTGATTTGGCTAGTGCTGCTATTCAGCCGCTTGATATTATCGATGTTTTGCCATGGCCTAGAGTCAAGCTGTCTTAACTCGTGCATCATTCGGCCGCTGTCGGCAACGTATAGCTGGTTTGGCTCCTCGGCCAGCAAACGGTACAGAGCTAGTGAAACCGGCTCGTTGTCCATTTCGCCGAAATCAGTTGGCAAGGTTAATATCTTGTTGGCTAACCGCGTGGCATCGACCGAGTGCCAAATGCTCTTAATAATGATAATGCCGCCAGGGTAAGTATGTCCGTCTAGCGTGTAATCGATCAGCTGATACTGGCCTTGCTGGTACATAAATTCGGCCGCTGTCGCCAGAAACATATGCTCATATAAATGAGCTAACTGCATGCATGGATGGTGTTTAACCATAGTGATGCGCTTCATTATATTAATTATAGCAGAGAGTTAGAGCTGATGCTCTTTGATGCGGCAGCGAACGGTTTTCACGGGCAATTTTAGCTCGCGTATGATAGTGTTATACTATATGTAATATGAAAGTCAGCCTAAACATTATCAAACAATTGATTAATTTTGAATTACCGCCAGTGGATGAGTTGGTGGCGCGGGTCAATCAGCAGCTTGGTGGCGTCGAAGCAGTGATTGACCTGAAAGCTAAATATGGCGGCGCGCGAATCGTCCGGGTGGTTGAATGCGCCAAGCACCCTAATGCTGATCGACTGAGCGTGACCAAGATTGATGATGGCGGTGCGGTGGCGGATGTGCCGCGCGATGAGGGCGGTCTGGTGCAAGTAGTTTGCGGCGCGCCAAATGTACATGCGGATATGTGGGCAATTTGGTTGCCGCCAAAAAGCACGGTGCCAGCAAGCTTTGACGACGACGAGCCGTTCGTACTGGACGCGCGGCCACTTCGCGGCGTGCTCAGCCAAGGTATGTTGGCGGCGGCGGACGAGCTGGATATCGGTACGGATCACGAGGGGATTATTGAAATTCACGAACATGACGTACCGGCGGGCGTTGAGCTCACGGCGGGTGCTAGTTTTGCGGAAACGTTTGGTTTGGACGACTACGTGCTGGACATTGAGAATAAGATGTTTACTCACCGGCCGGATTGTTTCGGGCATCTCGGTGTGGCACGTGAGATTGCTGGGATTTTTCACCAGCAGTTTACTAGTCCTGATTGGTATAAATCAGTCCAGCAGTTCACGAGCGCTGAGGGTTTGGATTTAAAGGTTACCAATGATGCACCAGAATTAGTGCCGCGCTTTATGGCGGTAGCATTTCGTGACGTTACTGTGCAGCCAAGTCCGCTGTGGCTGCAATGCCAGTTGGTGGCGATGGGTGGCAAGCCGATTAATAACATTGTTGACGCCACGAATTACATGATGCTAATGACGGCGCAGCCAACGCACGCCTATGATTATGATAAATTACGCGGACATAAACTCGAGGCGCGGATGGCTCGTAATGGCGAGAAAGTCAGTTTGCTCAATGGCAAGGAATATGAGCTGACGAGTGACGATATCGTCATTGCTGACGGCGAGGGCGTGATTGGTTTGGCGGGAATTATGGGCGGTGCTGATTCGGAAGTGACTGATCAAACAAAAAATATTGTGTTGGAATGCGCCACGTTTGACATGTACACGCTACGCCGCACGGCCATGCGTCACGGTATTTTCACCGACGCATTGACGCGGTTTAATAAGGGCCAGTCACCACTACAAAATGCTGCCGTGCTGAAGCAGCTGATGAGCATGGTTGGCGGGGTGCAGGCTAGTGAAGTGTTTGACAAAATTAACAAATTAGACGGTTTTAAAGACAAAAAAATGGTCTGCATTTTTGCTCATAAGATTAATGACGTGTTGGCTGGAAACAGTGCTGCTGCGTCACCAACTATAGACAGTCCTATGATTAAGTCTATATTAAGTAACGTAGAATTTGTAGTACACACTAAGGATGTTAAGTATCCAGATATGACAAATATATCCTCGAATGCAAATAGCACTTCGGTATCCAAAACTACAGCCTACGAAAATATCTTGTATATATTCGTGCCATTTTGGCGCACCGACCTTGAACTACCTGAAGATATCGTCGAAGAAGTCGGCCGTCTATATGGCTTTGATAAACTACCGCGCCAATTGCCAATGCACAGCATCAAGCCGGCGCCTAGGAATCCGCGCCGCCAGCTCAAGCAGGCGATTCGCCAGAGTTTGTCGCGCGCCGGCGCCAACGAAGTCTTGACCTATAGTTTCGTCCACGAACGTGTCCTAAAAAACGCCGAGCAAGACCCAAGCCGCGCCTATCTACTAAGCAACGCTTTAAGCCCTGATTTGCAGTACTATCGCACCAGTGTGCTGCCGAGTTTGCTAGATAAAGTTCATGCCAACATCAAAGCCGGCCACGACGAGTTCATGTTGTTTGAAATCGGCAAAATTCACGATAAAGAATTGCCGCTTACCGATGAGAATCTGCCGAGCGAGCAGACGTTTGTCGACGGTGTTTACGCTAGCAAAAAGCCGCGAGCCGGCGCGCCGTTTTATAAGGCGAGAAAGCTAGTGGATAGGCTGTTGGCGGATATTAACGTTGAGGCTGATTTCGTGAAAATAGCAGAGTCTGACGTGGATATGCCAGCGCTGTTTGACGGCCAGCGCAGCGCTTGGATTGTCGCAAAAAACGATGACAAGCTGGGTATTGTCGGCGAATTATCTCAGGCAGTGCGGCGTAATTTCAAGCTGCCAGATTACACGGCGGCGTTCTCGCTTGACGTTGAAAAATTGCAAGTCTGTCTGGTTGAAAGTCGCGAACATAATTATCGGCCACTGAGCCGTTTCCCATCAATCAGTCAAGATATCTCGCTGCGCTCAAGCGTGGAAATTTCGCATGATGAGTTGCTGCGAGCAGTTCGGCAATGCTTGGATGAGCCAGAAAATCTACATTGCCAGATACAGACGCTTGGTATATATCAGCCAAAAGACGACGCGGCTATCAAGACTACCACTTTCCGACTAACGTTTACCAGCTATCAGCAAACCCTGACTGACGCTGAAGTCAAACCGATTATGGATAATATTGCGACGGCAGCGCTTACTAAACTTGACGCCGAGCGAGTGTAGCTTATTTTAGTTGTTTTTGATTAGAACGCAGCGGGCGTTCCGGTAGGTTGTTGCGCAACGTCACCAAACTGCGCCGTGTTGGGCGACCGATAAGTACGCCGAACGAGGCGCCAGCAGCAATAGCTAACGCAATCAGTACCGCGCGCATCAATAACAGAGTACCGTCTGCAGCGGCCGGATTAGCGACTAGCGCCATTAGTCCGTTATACAAGGTTAGTCCGGGAACCAGCGGCACGATACCAGCATCGATGATCGCTTGGCTAGGAATTCTGGTCAAACGTGAAACAACAGTAGCTGTGAAGCCAACGGTAAATCCAGCGACGGCGTTAGCAGGGATAATTATCAAGCCTAATTCTGATACGGCTAACAGCACATAATACCCCAATAGTCCGCTGGCGCCAGTGATTAATAATCCAAATGGCCGCGAATTATTACTTAACGCAAATGATGCCGAGATGATGACAGCACCGATATACTGATAGGTAGTGTTTGAAAAGGATAAGCTGTCGGGGGTTGCGACGAACGCTAAGCCAAACTGCCTGGCGGCGTACAGGCCCATACTTACGCCCAGTACAATACCAAGCGTCAACATCACCACCTTTAATAGCCGAGCGCTAGCTGTGACGTAATATTCGTCAATTGCGTCTTGAAAGGCGCCAACAATCATCATGCCAGCTACTAGCAAGACGATACCGCCAACGGTTAATATCGTCGGATCAATCAAAGCAAAAAATTCCCAATATTTATGATTAACTAGCCACAATATACCAGTAGAGACTAACGTGACTGATAACGCGGCAATAATCTGAATGAAAAATGGCGGCAGCGCAGCGCGCCCTAGTAGCTTTATCAGAAGAGTAATTAAAAAACCTATGATAAAGGCAGCCAGGATAATCGGTATAGACGTCGTGTAGAGTGCAACAGAGCCAGCACTCAGGCCGCCGCCAGCAATATAACTGATAATGCCAGGATAGCGCTTATTGTTGGCAATGATGGCATCGAGCTTGTTTTCGGCGTCGTCTAGAGTGATTTTATGGTCGGCAATTTGGCTGGCTAGGTTTTGTAATTTGCGCATTAGCCGGTAATCGGTAGCGCGCGGCGAGATAGTGCGGATCAGTGTCAACGGTTCGCGATCGATGCCGCGGTCTTGCGAGAGCGTAATTTGATTAAAGCTGACATCGATATGTACTTTTCGTTTGCAATATGTGTCGGTTACCCCGAGCGCCATATGTACGACGCTGTTCGCTGGCGTGCCCATTGATAGCAAATGGTCTGACATATTCATAACCAACCGCAAGGCTCGCATATTCGGCGTCAATGTCTCGTCGATTTTCTCGATATCAACTTGATCAGCGTCGTCGGTTGCCGTCAAGATGCTTGTTAGCGAGTGGCGCATGAAGCGAATAAGCGGATTCATATCTTGATTATGGCAAAAAACCTATTAGTATTCTAGAGGCATATGATGTCATTTTCACAACTCCTTCAGCGGGTCATGGTCGCGGTTGCTGGTATATCGAATGCTATCGAAATTAACCCGCTTTTGCTATACTGATTTAATATGGGTAGACAGGGGTTGTTACGTGATCAAGTAGTTATTCAACGTGAGAAATATGGTGAGAATCGATTGCCTGACCGCGAAAATAAAAGCATTGTTAGGCTAATTTTAGCAATTATTACCGAACCGATGATTTTCTTGTTGCTGGCAGTGGTAGTGGTCTATTTTTTCTTAGGCGATTGGCACGAAACAGTTGTTCTGGCACTGTCGGTAGTTGGCGTGGTGACTCTAGAATTGTATCAAGATTCTAAAACTGAGCGGGCGTTAGAAGCGCTGCGATCGTTATCTGCGCCGCAATGCCAGGTGGTGCGCGCTGGCGAATATGTTACCATTCCTAGCGTAGAGGTGGTAGTTGGCGATATTTTGGTTGTCGGCGAAGGTAGCCGAGTGGCTGCTGACGGTAGGCTCATTGAATCATCAAACGTTGCTGCTAACGAAAGTATTTTGACTGGCGAATCGCTGCCAGTCGAGAAATCCGCTGGCAACCAAGTCTTCTCTGGTACGGTAATAACATCTGGACACGGACTTGTCGAGGTGACCGCTGTTGGTGAACAGACCGAAATGGGGCGCATTGGCGTGTCGCTGCACGAAATTAAGCCAGAAAAGACATTATTGCAAAAGGAAGTTGGCCGAGTTGTGCGCTATATAGCGGTGGCGGCAGTGTTCTTGGCTATGTTGTTGACGTTGCTGTTTTGGCTGCTGCGCGGCGATTTTTTGTATGGTTTTTTGGCGGGACTGACGTTGTCAATTGCGATTTTACCCGAGGAGTTTCCTGTGGTCTTGTCGGTATTTATGGCGCTGGGAGCTTGGCGCTTGGCCAAGAGTAATGTGCTAGCGCGCAAGAATCAGACTATCGAGACACTTGGCGGCGCGACGATGCTTTGCACGGACAAAACTGGGACGCTGACCGAGAACCGCATGGCGATAAATCAGGTGATCGCGGCTAGCGGTGAAGAGCCTAACGATACTCAGCGCAACGAGATTATTGCCTATGGCGTTCTAGCATCGCAAAAAAATCCGTCCGATCCAATGGAAGAGGCGTTCTTGGCGGCAGCTGATGACCTAGCAGAAATTTATAACGGCATGGATATCATCAAAGAGTATTCGCTAGACGACCATTCGTTTTCGGTAGCGCAAATTTGGGGGCGCGGTGGTAATCCTGAAATTATAGCGTTGAAAGGCGCTCCGGAGGAGGTTTTTCGACTATGCCGCTTGTCCAGTGAGCAGCAAAGACGACTGCAAGAGATTGCTGATGATGCAGCCGATGACGGCTTGCGTGTATTAGCAATTGCCAAGGCAGTAGCGAAAAGTATCGCGCCTTCTCGCGATGGCTATCAATACGAGCTGCTAGGTTTGGTGGGATTGTCTGATCCGATTCGTACCGAGGCTAAGGATGCTGTCGCCTTGGCACACCGAGCTGGCATCAAAGTGATTATGCTAACTGGCGACCACGCCGAGACGGCGCGGCGTATCGGCCGCGAGATTGGTTTGTGCACCGAGCGGGTGATAACTGGTCAAGAATTTTTGTCGATGAACGAAAAGCAGCAGCGCGAGCTTGTTAAAACTACAGAAATCTACAGCCGCGTCGCGCCAAATGTCAAGCTGGCGATTATTTCCGCTCTTAAGCAAAACGGCGAAGTGGTAGCGATGACTGGCGACGGCGTTAATGACGGTCCGGCCCTCAAGAGTGCGCATATCGGTATCGCCATGGGCCAGCGCGGTACCGACGTTGCTCGCGAAGCGTCGTCGATCGTGTTGCTGGATGATAACTTCGCCTCAATTGTTCAAGGTGTGCGTATCGGCCGAAGGATTTTTGCTAACTTGCAAAAAGCGGTGATGTATATCATGATTGTGCACATCCCGATTGCTGCGTTGTCAATTGCGCCAGTATTGCTTGGTTGGGAATTGATTTTACTGCCAATTCACATCGTATTTTTTGAATTTATTATTGATCCTGCTTGCACGCTAGTGTTTGAAGGTGAGCCAGAGGACGAGGATACGATGTGCCGGCCGCCGCGGCGGATTTCGCAGCCATTATTTAGTCGAGCGGTAGTGCTAGAAAGTTTAGCAATTGGCGGGTTGCTGGCGCTGATGGCCGTTCTAATTCATGGCGGAATGCTGGGCAGCGGCGCTTCTAGCGATCAAGCGCGAGCGGTAACTTACTTAACGATAATTCTCGCTAACATCGGTATGATTTTGGCGCTATCCGGCCGCAAAATCATTCGCTTGGCCGTTAAACAGCGTGGCAAGAATGCCTTGGCTATTGTGGTGGTCGCAGCTTCTGTCGCCTTGGCGGCGGTCTATAGTTTGCCATTTCTGCGCAATTTATTCAAAATCGCACCGTTATCGCCAGCTGAATTCGGCTTAGCGGCAACCGCGGCGATTATTGCGTCGCTGCTGGCGGCAATTGTGCGTAAACTATGGCAATAATCGAGATTTTATGCTATAATGAAAGGATAAACTAGAGAGGGGAAATAATGGCAACGTCAAAGAAACAACGCGCTGGCATTCTGATTATCATGGTCGCGACCGTTCTAGGTACGCTAGGATCATTCGCGGTGATGATTTTATCAATGCAGTCAAACAAGCAAGCTCAGGCGGACTACCAAAAAGTTCTAAGCGAGTATAAAAAAGAGCAAACTGCTTACGAACAAAAAAAACAAGCGCAAGCCGATGAATTATCAGCCAAATATTACGAGACGTTCAAGCAGTATTCTAGCCAAGTTGCAAAGTTCGAAATCGATAGCGTCAAATCACTAGCAACCGAAGATCTAACAGAGGGTGATGGCGCATTGGTAGACGATAAAACTAATTTTGCGGCTTATTATATTGGCTGGGATGCAAATGGTGATATCTTTGATCAGAGCATTGATAATAATAAGCTGAAAACGCCATTGCCGGTAAGCGGGTTGAGTACGGCTGGTATAATTAACGGCTGGAAAGAAGGCTTGAAAGGAATGAAAGTCGGTGGCGTGCGGCTGCTGTCTATTCCGGCGGACAAAGCTTACGGTGAGGCTGGCAGCAAAGACTCTAAAGGCAAGCAAATTATCGCGCCGAACATGCCATTGAAATTCGTCGTTATGGTGATTCCAGCACCAGAAACTATCACTCCGCCAGATATGACGAAGCTGATGAACGCATACCAAGAAGCTCAACGAGCGCAGTAAGACGAGGAGGAAATCTGCATGGAAGATATAAAACCTGTGGTGATGATTGGCGCTGGCCCGAGTGCACTAGCGGCAGCGATTTATACTACGCGCGAGGGTATTGACACTACTCTCTACGAGAAGGGTGTTGTTGGCGGTCTAGCGGCAATTACCGATAAAATCGACAACTATCCTGGTTTTCCCGATGGCGTTCCAGGTATGGAATTGGCGGATAATTTGCGCAAGCAAGCCGAACGCTTTGGCGCCAAGATTGATTACGGCGACGTTTCGGCGCTGCGCCATCAGGATGGTGCTAATATTTTGACAGTTGACGGTCAAGAGGTTAAAGCTCGCGCTGTACTGATTGCTACAGGCAGCGGTTATAAGAAACTTGGCATTCCTGGCGAGGCAGAATTTTATGGCCGCGGTGTGCATTATTGTGCGACCTGCGATGGTGCTTTTTATAAAGGTAAAAGGTTAGTCGTTGTTGGTGGTGGCAACTCGGGTGTGCAGGAAGCGATGTTTTTGACGCGTTTTGCCGAGCATATTGATTTGCTGGTGCGAAGTACTATCAAAGCTAGTAAGACTTTGCAAGACGATTTGCAGAGATATATTGATAATGGCAAAATTACCGTACATTTGCAAACCGTAGCGCAAGAAATCGTCGGCGAGGACGGCGCGGTTGCGGCGGTGCGGGCGCTCGAAAACGGCGCAGAAACGACTTTCGAGGCTGACGGCATGTTTGTTTTCATTGGCTTGAAGCCGAATACACAGTTTTTGGCGGATAGCGGCGTTGAGCTTGACGAGTACGGCTTCATCAAAACCGACGACCGTTTGGCGACGGCTTTGCCGGGCGTCTTTGCTAGCGGCGATGTCCGTAGCGGCGCTACCATGCAGGTGGCCAGTGCTGTCGGCGAGGGGGCGACGGCGGCACTGAGTATCCGCGAATATTTAGAGGGCGTGAAAGCGGAATAGCTCGACGTTGGATATTGGTATTATTCGACGTATTTCTTGCGGAAAGCTTCGAGTTGTTTAATGATGGCCGGGTCGCTAGTCTCGAGAGCGATTTCGCGTGTGCCCATGATGCCAGAGCCGCGCATGAAATTGTGCGACCCTGATAATGCTATTTTCGAGCCACCAGACATCGTGAAAACAATGAATTTGGCGTGCAGATATTGCGGATGCTTGTATAAAGTTTGTTGCCGGCTAGTCAAGGTGCCGAGTTTGATAAGAAGTTTATTGATCGGCGAGGCGGTACGCCAATTATTGAAATATAATTTGGCATTTTTGCGCTTGAGAATGCGGTTGAGCTTGCCAGTCGGGCAGTATTGCGATACTAGTACGATGTTCTCAGCTTGTTCAGCTAGGTCGCAGGCGCGCTTGTAAATGAGAGAATTAGTTGGCAAACCTTGGTCAACCAGGACAGTCGAGTGTTCGTCGAGGCCAAACATTGAATTGCGAATCGAACCGCCGCGCTTGTCGGCTCGAGCAATAAGGTATTGCTCGTTAGATAGCTTATCAGCTAACACTTTATTATCAAATCGGAACATGTAATCGACATTAGCTAGGCTCTCGTGGTCCATATTGACGCCGCCGCAAGCGTAGACTATGTCGTCAACAATCGACCACTTGCTATGAGTGCGGCCAGTCATTAGCATATTGGCCTTTTGACCGAGCCAGCGAAAAGCCACGCCTGCTCTTTTTAGCCGCCGTTCTAATTTCATAGCGTGAACGGCGCGCGATGGCTGGCGGCGCGGCGAACGCAGAATGAATTCCTTCGGTTCGAGATAAGTAAATGAATCAGCGCAAACTGAGGCTGGCACGCCGCGTTCAGCCGCTGCGCGCTCGACGGCGGCGATTACGGCTTCGGTGTGCTTATCATCGGCGCGAAAGGTGGTCGCCACCATATTGACGCGCTGCTTGGCGTTATCAATTTTAACTGCTAAATCCGACATATAGTCTTCTGCTGTCAATAGCGTCGGACTCTTTTTCTTACTCATATCTCTATTAGTATACTCTATAGCGTAAAAAACTGGTACTATATAGGTAGTAACTGTAAGCAAAGGAGCAATATGGCAGATTTTAATAAAGTTCTTGACCCGGGAGATGTTGATGGCGGGCTAGTCAATACGGTGGTAGAAATCCCCGAAGGGTCGCGCCTGAAAGTCGAATGGGATCGGCAGCGGGCGGCCTTTATGTTGGACCGCGTCGAGCCGAAAATCTTTGCTAAGCCGTGCAACTACGGCTTTATTCCGCAGACGCTTGACGAGGATGGAGACGAGCTGGATACGCTGATTATTTGCCCAGAGCCGCTAACGACTGGCGTGTGGTTGGAGGCGCGTATTATTGGCGTGCTGCGCTTCGAAGATGACGGCGAAGTCGACGACAAAGTAGTCGTGGTGCCAGCTGATAATCGCGACGATGATCGTATTAATTCGCTCGACGACATTCCGCAGCTGGTTAAGCAGCTTGAACATCATTTCACTCATTACAAAGATCTCAAGAAGCCAGGCAGTACCATCGTCAAGGGCTGGGGCGATGTCGAGGAAGCCAAGACGATTGTCAAACAATGCATTGACCGCTATAATAATCAGTAATAAAATTAAACGGAGCAAATTATGGATTATTATGATTATTCAACTTCGACTTATGCGGCTAGCAGCGATGTCGGTGCGGTTGCAGTTGTAATTTGGCTGTTTGTCATCTTAATTGTAATGGCAGTTTCCATACTAATGATCATCGCCATGTGGCGAATCTTCACCAAGGCTGGCAAGCCGGGTTGGGCGTCATTAGTGCCAATATACAACATGGTAGTAATGATGCAGATTGTCGGCCGGCCAGAGTGGCAAGTCGTACTGATGTTCTTGCCGTTTGCCCATATATACATTTCGATCGTGTTACCGCTAGATTTAGCAAAATCGTTCGGCAAAACGACTGGTTTTGGTGTTTTGATGATCTTCTTCCCGGCGATCATGAACCCAATTTTGGCGTTTGGTCCAAGTCGCTATGTTGGTCCGGTTGTGCAGCAGCAACCTGTCTACGGCCAGCCGCCGCAGCCTGGGTATTACGCACCGCAGCCAGCTTACGGACAACCGCAGCAACCGGTAGCCTATGCTCAACAACCGCAGCCATACGCTCAACCGCAACAACCAGCTGCAACGGTTGTCCAGCCGCAACCACCGGTAGCTGAAGGCGGACAGCCGCAGCCGCCCCAGCAGCCACCGCAGGCATAAGTAGAATAAACTTTTAGTTTGCAAAACCTAGCGAAATAGCCAGAATTTGTCTGGCTATTTTCGTTTTGGCTGCTATTTGGTTTTGCTGCGGCGGAACGGCGTTGTACGCTGCAACAGGCTGCCAGCGCGGCCTAATAGCGAAGTCTTTTTGAGCTGAGCTTTAAGTTTCATCCGGGCGTGTCCAGTGATGACACATTCGTTCCAGCCGGGCTTTGGGCGAGCGCGCTTGTTGGTTAGAATCTCGACGGTATCGCCGTGCTGCAATTTGTAGCTGAATGGTTCCATCTTGCCGTTTACTAGAAATCCGCTTGATTTAGCGGCTAGATCAGAGTGCACGCGGTAGGCAAAATCTAACGGGAAAGCACCGTCTGGCAGGTCGTAAATATCACCCTTTGGCGAATAAATAAAAATCCGGTCGCCGAACAAATCGACCTTCAAATTATCAACGTCGAAATCTTTACCTTCGCGAATCATCGATGCTGCCGACTGCAAATGCTTAATCCAGTGTAAATCTGTCGGCAGGCTGGTCATTTTGCCCTTGATATAAGCATCAGTTAGTTTTTGCTCATTATAATGAAAGCTGGCGGCGAGTCCGCGTTCAGCGTAATCGTGCATCTCGCGGGTGCGGATCTGGAATTCGACCGCTTGGCCGTTTTTAGTAACCACCGTAGTGTGCAGTGATTGGTAGCCGTTGGGCTTAGGCTTCGATATGTAATCTTTGATTCGCCCAACCATCGGCTCGTACATATTGTGCAGTTCGTTGAGTACCAGATAGCAAGTGTCGATATCGTCAACGATAATTCTCAGCGCGATCAAATCATAAATATCGTCGATATTGGGGACGCGCTTCATCTTCTTGTACAGGCTGTAGGTACTCTTGACGCGGCCGTCGATTTGGTGCTGGATTTTCTCGTCGCTGAGACGCGAATCGACAGCGCGGCGGACGGCATCTAGTTTGCGTTGAGATTTCTTTAAGCGGCTATCTTTGAGGGCGACAGTTTGGTTGTATTCCTCGGGCATTAAATATTTGAAACTCAATTCCTCGAGCTGTACGCGCAGCCGCCCCATGTTTAACCGATCGGCTAACGGTGCGAAAACATCTAATGTCTCGCGAGCGATTTTCTTCTGCTTTTCCGGGCTTTTGAATTGCAAAGTTTGCATATTATGCAGGCGGTCGGCCAGCTTGATGATGATCACTCGCACGTCTTGGCCGACAGCGATGAGTAGCTTTGTCAAGTTATCGGTAGTACTCGGCAAATACGATTCGAGGTTTTTCATGCCGGCGCGGGCTTGGCTAACCTTAGTAACGCCGTCAACCAGAAAAGCAATATCTCGGCCGAATAGCTCGGTGATTTCCTCTAGTGTAGCATCAGTGTCCTCGACTGTATCGTGCAGTACGCCAGCAATCACCGAATCAATATCCATGCCCCAGTCGATTAGCATAGCAGCGACTTGCAGCGGGTGAGTGATGTACGGCTCGCCGCTTTTACGCAGTTGCCCGTCGTGTTTATCGGTAGCATAATGGATTGCTTTTTCTAACAATGCGACCTGCTCTTCACTGTAATGGCTTCTAGCCAGACTAACCAGCTCGACCTCGTTCATAGCCTTATTATAGCAAATTTGCCAAAGCTATTGCGCTTTTGCTAAAATATTAGCAAAGATGGCTTAATCAAGGAGTGGGCATGGTGAAGATAAAGGTAGCGATTAACGGTTTTTGCCGGTTTGGCCGCAGTGTTTTCAAAATTGCGCAGAGCCGTTCAGATATCGAAATAGCGGCTATTCGTACGCATCTGAGCGCCGAGCAGTGCGCTTATCTGCTGAAGCACGACTCGATTTATGGCCATTATGCCAAGGCGATTGGCACTGGCGACGCGTCGCTATATGTAGGCGACCGGATTATTTCTATCATAAGCGACAAGCGGACAACCAAATTACCGTGGGGTGATCTCGGTGTTGATGTTTTGATTGATGCTGGATGTCAGACTGATGCTGCTGAGCTGCGCCGCTATCGGACGGCTGGTGCTCGGCGCGTGGCATCGCTGTCGCAGTGCGCTGATTTTGCGACGATTGTCATAGGCGTTAATGACGGATTGGTTAACGCCTCGACGGATATTGTCTGCAGCGGCGATGCGGCGATTAGCTCGGTAGCGCCAGTCATTGCAGCGCTCGATCAAGCGGTTGGCGTCGAGGCGGCAACGATTACGGCGGCTGGCAGTTATCATTTTGCTGGTTCGCTATTAAAGACTGAGCGTCTGGGCGACAGCGACTTGGTGGCGATGGCGGCTGATTACGGCCAGCGATTGCAGGCAGTTTTGCCAAATGTTGCGAGCGCGGTAAGCGGGCTTGCAATTAGCAGCCGCCAGTACGGTAACGTTGGTCTATCAACGGTTTCGCTGCTGCTGCGCGAACCAGTCGCAGCCAAGAAAATAAACGAAATTTTAACGCATGCTGCCCGCGAACCGCTGTATAACGGTATTTTGGCAGTTACCGACAAAGAGTTGGTAGCCGAAGATTTTCGCGGCAATAGCTACAGCTCGACAGTTGATGCAGGGCTAACTGCCGTTGTCGGCGAGCGATTGGCACAAGTGTCGACTTGGTACGATAGTGAATGGGCTAGTGCCAACCGCTTGGTCGAACTAGCGGCAGAAACTGGCCGCTATGCGCGAAATGTATGACATATTTATAATAAAATTGCCGGAAAAGCCAAAAATATGCATAAAAGTCTTGACATTTATCGTAAAGTGTGATAGTATAACAGTATGTCCATCCCGTATAAGCAAAATACCGGATCAGCGACATGCTCACTAACAATAAAATCTGTAGTAGATAGTCACAATTTTAAGCTCTCTACGGCATTATTAAGTTTAGTTAATTCAGGCTAAGAGCACGAATAGCGCTGGCGCTAAAACGCCAGTCTAGCCTGGGTGTTTTTGATGCTGCCGTAGAGAGCTTGAAAAGGTCAAGCTCACAACCGCCCCCCATGGGGCAGAAAGGGGCCTAAAATGGCCTGCACCATCACGGATGTCGTGAACAACTCTCCCGCCGCCCAGCGGCGGCGGGAGGAGGCCCTGAACGGGCTCGATCTGCCCACCGAGGGGGGGTACGTCCGCGGTTACGTTCCGCGGGAATACCTCCGCATCCACGCGGAGGAGGAGGCCGCCCCCCAGGGGGCGGCTCAGGTGGCGCTCCACCTGCACGACGAGGCCCGCGCGGCGGGCCTCGAGGTCCGTGTTTACGTCGACGAGTATAACTCGCCGTGTGATGTGGACATCAAGGTGGGCGGTCTGCCCACCTTGATGGTACAGAGCTGCGGCCGTGGCCGCAGCTACATCCTTGACGGGGAGACTGGTTTCCCCGTCGACATCATGCACTACGGTGCTTGGGCCTATGTCTTCGAGGAGGTGGCTGCCTCCTTGAAGAGCTGACTTTACTACCCCGGGAACTCTACCGGGTAAAAAATTGAGTGCGGTTCCAGAGAGGAAAACCGCTTAAAACTTCCTCCATAAACTGGCTTGCCCTGCGCCAGACTGATATCTATATCAGTAAAATGCAGGGCAACAACCCTTGAAAGTTCTCAATGTTTGCAAACGACTTGCAGATAGGACTGAGCTCTCAATGGGCTCAAGCACCTTTAGGTAGCTAATACACTATCCTAGTCGAGCCATTCAAATCTTGTTTGATACACGACAAACGCGATAAAGAATGGCTTGACAAAGGGTTGAGCCAACGAGATTCCTGAGGAGGAGTCATGTTCGCTGTCAGCTTCAAGCTGAGAGATGGCGGTAGGCGTCATCGGGAATTCAGCATTTCCGAGTATGACGTTACGGCGTTCGAAACGTGCTATCTGGCTTCGGACGCCAGATTTATCTACTCTAAGTACTGCGCATACGTCGGCTATGACGAGTCGTGTTTGTGCTATGACTCAGTCCTGAGACTCCAGTGGGGAGGTCCGCACCTCTCGCTGCATAAAAAACTAGACGTCTCTCACACTATGAGACTCGCCGAGGAGCTCAGTGGCTTGCGCGTCGCTGAGATCCTCGGCGTCGCTTGGCGTCGAGAGTACGCAGGTAGAGCTGTTTTCAGGCGTTTTTCGCTCGAGATCGTTAACGATCTCGAGCAGACAATCAGGGACAACCTGTCCCTAGTGGATGCCTATGAGAAGAGCACAATCTGCTCTTCTTTGTACCACTACAACTGTGGCGGCAACGCCGGCACTGGCAGAGTGGACAAGGAAGTCTTCACACCCGCTGTGCGGCAGGTGCTCGAGACTAAGATGTCTCGACTCTTACGAGGTACCATGCTGTTTGAACTTCTCGCTACTTGCGAGGAACTCGATCGGCAGGAAGCTGACGACAAGCAGCGTCAGCGCGAGCGCCAGATCGCGCGCGGGCGCGCAGAGATTGAGGCTTTGCTCGGGGTCAACCCCGACACCCTCGATGAGTTGTACGACCTCCTTCGAGTTAAGGAGGTCGAGAGCTGACTCTGGGGACGTCCGCGTACTCGGACGAGCTCAACCTTAGACTGCGGTAAAATAGTACGGTTTTATCGCCCAAACCTTGTGAGGTAATCAAGCGCGGACAATTGAGATTTCGTCCGAACAAGCGGGATATCCCGCAGCAATCTCATCGAGAGTGATGCTTTGTAATGAGACAATGATGTTTCTTCTGAGTTATAGCACTCTCACACCCGCTACCTGGCGGGGGTGGCCAGCTCAATCTGAGCTCGACCATCCCCGCTGGGGGCGGGATTTTCTTTTGGTTAGCAAGACCTACTCTAACAGGGCTTGCCAGGGGCGCGTATTATGCTTATACTTGTAGTATGAAGATTTTTCTAGGAGCGGATCATGGTGGGTTTTATCTGAAGGAGAAGATTGAAGCTTATCTGACTAAGCGCGGCATCGAGTGGGAGGATGTCGGCGATAAGATACTCGATCCGCAAGACGACTTCCCGCAGTTTGCTCAGATGGCCGTGACCAAGGTATTGGGCGAGGACGATTCTACTGATCCGCGGGCAATTTTGATTTGCACTGGCGGCCAAGGTATGGCGATGGCAGCTAACCGTTTTCGCGGCATCCGGGCGGCAGTGATCTGGGATAAGTTCGAAGCGCATGAGTGCCGTAATGATAACGACTGTAACGTCCTATGCTTGCCGGCGCGAGTACTGGACGCTCCGGGCGACGACTTAGAACTCTGGAAAGAAATTATTGACGAGTGGATCGCTACGCCATTTGCCGGTGCGGCGCGGTTTGTTCGCCGCAACGCAGAATTGGATGCTTTCTGATGGCCGAGATTGTCCCGACAGTGCTCTGCGAAAATGCAGAAGATTACAAGCTAACGATTGAGCGTTTATCGCCGTTTGCTAAGCGTGTTCATCTAGATTTGGCTGATGGTGAATTTGCGCCGACTAAAACCGTCGAGCTGAGCGAGATGTGGTGGCCGCAGGATTGGCAGGTTGATATCCATGCTATGGTAGCGCGGCCGAGTTTGTATGTTGATGCTTTGGTGCAAATGCGGCCGTCGCTGGTGATTTTTCATGCCGAAGTTGACGAGGATTTGCAGCCTTCTATCCAGCAGCTCAAAGCTTCGGGTATTCAGACTGGCGTAGGATTGTTGCGCCCGACGGTGCCAAATACCGTCAAAGACGTCATCAGCGCGGTTGATCACGTACTGGTGTTTAGCGGTGATTTGGGTCACTATGGTGGCAAGGCTAGCTTGATGCAGCTCGAGAAAGTCCGTCTGATCCGCAGTATTCATCCTAGCGTTGAAGTCGGCTGGGATGGCGGCGCGACGCTCGAAAATGTTTTTAGCCTGGCGCAAGGCGGCGTTAATATCGTCAACTGCGGCAGCGCTATCCATTCGGCGCCAGATCCGGCAGAAGCTTATCAGAAATTAGTAGCAGAAGTTAATAAGCAAGGAGTAATCTAGGTGGCTCGCGAAAAATTATCTATTCCACAGCTCAAAATAAAAGCCAACGACGTGCGGCGCGATGTAGTTCATATGCTAGAGCTGGCCAAGAGCGGGCACCCAGGCGGCGCGCTGGGGCTGGCGGATATCGTCACGGCACTGTATTTCAATATTATGAATATTGATCCGCAGAATCCTGAATGGCCAGAGCGCGATATCTTCATGTTGAGTAATGGCCACACAGTGCCGGTACAATACGCGGCCATGGCCGAGGCAGGATACTTCCCAGTCGAGGAGCTGTCGACGCTGCGCAAGCTCGGATCGCGTTTGCAAGGCCACCCAGAGCGCGTCAAGTTGCCAGGGCTCGAGAATACTTCCGGGCCGCTGGGCAGCGGCATCGGGCAGGCGGCGGGTTACGCGTATGCGTTGCAGTATCTGGATAAGCAGCGCCACCGCTGGGTGTACGCGATTGCCGGCGACGGCGAGCTTGATGAAGGTAATATCTGGGAATCGGCGATGTTTGCCGGTAAGTACAAACTACGCCAGCTAATCCTCTTCATTGACCGTAATAACATTCAGATTGACGGCCCGACCGAAGATGTCATGCCGCTGGAAAATTTGCGCGGCAAGTGGGAAAGTTTTGGCTGGCACATCCAAGAAATCGACGGCAATAATATTGAAGGCATCATCGACGCAGTAAACTTAGCCAAGGCGATCGAGAATCGGCCGTGCTGCATTATCGCGCATACGATTCCAGGCCGCGGTGTTGGCTTTATGGAATACGATTACAAGTGGCACGGCGTAGCGCCGTCAAGCGATCAGGCGGCTACGGCGCTGGCTGATTTGACACATTCAGAATCACAGCAAGATGCAGGAGGATATTATGAGTAATCAATCGTCTAACAATTCGATGCCGTCCAAGGCGCCGAAACCGCCAACTCCACCAAAGCCGCCGAAACCGCCGAAGTCTTCGGCCGCATCCGCTCCGTCAGAGCCGCCAGTTCAGCCAGCTGCCTCAGCGCCGCCTGTTTCGCCGCCAGCGCCGCAATATGCTGCTCCGCAGTACACCGCTCCGCCGGCAAACAATACTTATCCGCCGGCTAGCCCTTATGCTTATCCGTATTCACAGCCTGCGCCAACACAGTCGCCGGGCAACTGGATGGGTGCTGTTAGTATCATACTTGGCTTGCTTTGGATGAGTATGATTGGCTTGCCTCTGGGCATTGCTAGCGTTGTCAAGGCGAACCGCTACGGTACTTCGAAAGCAGCGGGCGTTATTGGTATTATTATTAATTCGGTTACGCTTGTTATTTCTATTATCGTTACGATACTTCTAGTGTCTGGGGCGATGCAGCCGCTTTTCTCGCAGTTTGATCACGCCGGCGATAACAAAGGCAAGGAAAAGGACAGCGCTAGAACTGTCCGAAGTGTCTCGCTTGATGATAATTACCAGCCGCAGGGTTCACCAGTTTGGCGCATCGAAAACGGCAAATTGCCAGAGGGCTGGAAAGAATTTGAGAACGATAACGGTATTCATTGGTATCGGGATAGCAACAGTATTTTAATGACTATATCTGTGGTTGGTAGCGAAAATTTTAGCAGTAGTTCTGATAGAGTTAATTCGCGAAAAGTTATCGAAGACAAGATCGGAAATGCGAAGAGTAACGGTGACTTGGTGACTGGTATAGAGTGGTATCAGTCATTTGCTGATTTCGCGAATGACCGCGGCGCTGTGCAACTTTTGTGTGCTCGCGTTTTGGCTAATGACAGCAGCGGTAAGCCGCATTTATCAGTGATTTGCTCGCGAGCATACGGTAAAGGAAGCTACTTGTTGTATTTATACAACAATAAAGAATCGCTCGCTGTTTCAGAAAGCGCCAAGGCGATGTTCCGATCGCTAGTGATTCTCGAGAAAAAAGATGCAAAACGATATTCAGGAGAAGGCCGTGTATAATTATCCTCTAAATGACAACATTTATAATGAAAGACCAGAAGCAGAAGCTACCCGCGCTGGTTTTGGGCGCGGCTTGAAATCGGCTGGCGAAGCTGATGAGCGAGTAGTCGGTCTGTGCGCTGATTTGGTCGAGAGCGTCAAAATGGATGCTTTTGCCAAGGCTTTTCCTGAGCGTTATATCGAGGTTGGGATCGCCGAGCAGAATTTAGCGACGGTGGCAAGCGGCCTAGCGCGCGCTGGTAAAATTCCGTTTGCAGCCAGTTATGCGGCGTTTCATCCGGGGCGCAGCTGGGAGCAGATCAAAGCGACGATTGCACTTAACGACATGCCGGTTAAGATTGTCGGCGGGCATAGCGGTACGACGGTTGGACCAGATGGTGCTACTCACCAAATGTTTGAGGATATCGCGTTGATGCGGGTGTTGCCGAACATGATTGTCGTTTGCCCGGGTGATGCTATTGAGGCCGAGAAAGCCACCAAAGTACTTGCCAGGACCGATAAGCCGGCTTACTTGCGGTTAACGCGCGCTGCTACGCCGACATTCAGTACACTGGATTCGCCATTCGAGATTGGCCAGGCGTATGTGTTGCGCCAGGGCAGCGATGCGACGATTGTCAGCACTGGCATCATGACGGCGTACGCGCTGCGAGCAGCTAGCGAATTGCAAAGTAGCAGCGTCTCGGTCGAAGTGGTGCATGTGCCGACGGTCAAGCCGCTCGATAACGAGACGATTCTGGCTAGTGTTCGTAAAACTGGCCGGGTAGTTACAGTCGAGGACGCGCAAATTGCTGGCGGTTTGGGCGGCGCTGTTGCCGAACTACTAGGCGAACAGCTGCCGTCGCCGTTATTGCGCATCGGCATGAATGATCGTTTCGGCGAGAGCGGCGAGGCTGGCGAGTTGCTGCAAGCCTTTGGGCTTGACGAAGCGAGTATCGCCCAGAAGACGCGTGAATTTGTCGATCGCGTGCCGCAATATCATGCAGGATTTTAAGGAAAGGATATAAAGTATGAGTTTATCAATTGATGAAATTCGCCAGCGTACCAGCCGGGCGCGCGACCTAATGCAACGCAGCCGCCAGGAAGGTTTTGCGGTGGGAGCTTTTAATATTGACAATCAAGAAACATTGCGTGCGATTTGCCAGGCAGCGCAAAAAACCAGCGCGCCAGTGATGGTCGAAGTTAGCGCTAACGAAGCAGCCTCGCTGGGCGGCTACGAAAATATTCGCGATTTGGTCGATAATTATAGCCAAAACTACGGTGTCGAGATGTATATCAACCTTGATCACGCGCCGACAGTCGAGGGCTGCAAACAGGCTATTGATGCTGGCTTTGAGTTTATTCATATCGATATTTCGCAGGCTAACCACGATGCTTCGCTCGAGGAAATTATCGAGAAAACTCGCGAAGTTGTCGAATATGCTAAGTTCACGGGCGCGCTGGTCGAGGCCGAGGAGCGCTATTTCTTTGGTGACTCCAATCTCCATAAAGAAGAGATCGACTACGAAGAAGTTAAAAAATGGAATACCAAGCCCGAGGAAGCCAAGAGTTTTGTCGATGCCACGGGTATCGATACCATGGCGGTGCAGGTTGGGAACTTGCACGGGTTGTATCCGGTACCGAAGATTCTCGATTTAGATCTGTTGCGCCAGATTCGCGCGGCGATTGATTGCCAGATTAGCCTGCATGGCGGTAGCGGCACGCCGCTGCACTACTTCGAGGACGCGTCCAAAATTGGTGTTAGCAAGATCAATATCAACAGCGATTTGCGCTATGCTTTTCGTACTACGCTCGAAAAGGTGTTGCGCGAGAATCCTGACGAATACGCTGTTTTCAAACTGATGCCTGAAGTTTACGATGCTGTTCAGAAAGTTGTCGAAGAGAAAATTGGCGCCTTTGGTAGCGCTGGAAAGGCGACGCTTTAGTGGCGGTTAAAATTTTAGCAATCGGCAAAGGCACGCAAGACGTATTCCTTCGCAGCAATGAGTTTGACCCACATACCCGCGGCAAAAAAGTCTTTACTGAGCTGCCGCTAGGTATCAAAATGGAAGTCGAAGACGTGATTTTCAGCACTGGCGGCAATGCTACGAATGTCGCGACAACGTTTGCCCGCCAGGGCCTAGACAGCCGCTATATGTGGGCGCTGGGTAATGACTCGGCCAGCCAGGCGGTGATCGCGGCGCTTGATACCGAGGGTGTCGATACGCGCGACGTCTTGATTGATGATCGAATGCAAGCTGGCTATTCAGTAATTTTGATCGCCACCAATGGCGAACGCACGATTCTGAACCACCGCGGGCGGACATTTGGCAAGGATGTTAGCCGCTTGAACTTGCAAGCTATCAGCCAAGCTGATTGGATTTACCCGACGTCGCTGGCCGACAATAGCCTGACGGTGCTGCGAATAATTTTGGACGAAGCTGAGCGCGTTGGCGCCAAAGTCATGCTCAATCCGGCTGGTCCGGAGCTAGCTGATCCTAAAAAGCTAAAAGGTTTGCTGGACACGGTTGACGTGCTTTGCACCAACAAAGAAGAGATGCAAAAATTAGTAGCTGGCGAGACTATCGAGGAGTTGGCTCTGCGGGCGCTGCACTATTGTCCGACAGTGATTGTTAGCGACGGTCCAAATGGCGTGGTAGCGACTGACGGCAAGACATTGGTACGCGCTGGTATGTATGAAGACGTGCCAGTGGTCGATCGCACGGGCGCCGGCGATGCTTTTGCTAGCGGCTTTTTGAGCCAGTGGGCGCAAGGTAAAAACTTAAAAGAATCGATCATTTTCGCTAGCGCCAATTCGACTAGCGTCGTTACTAAAATTGGCGCCAAAGATGGTATCTTGCATAAAGGCGTCAAACTGCACGCTATGCCAATCACCGAGAAACAATTACCGAAACGAGGAGAATAATGAAATACCAGATTTGCGTATCGGGCGCGGCGTCGGGCGAGACAGTTGATAGCGCTCACGAAAAAGCTTTTGCGATTGGCGCAGAAATTGCCCGCTCGGGTAAGACATTGCTGACAGGCGCTACCGTCGGCTTGCCGCACTTTGCCGCGCGCGGCTTCAAAAGTGTTAGCCAGACCAAAGGCGTGTCGGTCGGATTCTCGCCGGCTAGTTCGTTTCGCGAGCATATTTCGACTTACCGTTTGCCGACTGCCGAATTCGACTATATCAACTTCACGGGCATGGAATATGTCGGCCGCGATGTTCATTTGGTGCGCAGTGCCGATGCGGTGATTACTGTCGGCGGGCGAATGGGCAGTCTGCACGAGCTATCGACGGCGCTCGAAAGCCGCAAGATCTGCGGTATCTTGCTGGGCAGCGGCGGCCTGGCGGATTACACGATTACCTTGCTCAAGAACGTTTGGGCGCCGGGCGCTAAAGATGTCATTTACGACGCTAACCCCGAGCGGTTAGTAGCGCGAGTCATTGAGGCGCTTGACAAGAAATACGCCGATGTTGAGCACGACAGCAGCGATCCGCAGGTTAGTACTAAACGCTACGGTCAAGGTTAGCTAGAATAGCTTAAAAATGTTAAAATATACCAGATGGATAGTCAGCGATTTCGGCTAAAATCTGCGTATCAACCGACTGGCGATCAGCCGCAAGCGATCGCCCAGTTGCTAAATGGCTTGCACGACGGCCAGCGCGAACAGGTGCTACTCGGTGTCACAGGTAGCGGTAAAACTTTTACAATGGCGAATATTATCGCTCAGAGGAACGTGCCGACGTTGATTCTGGCGCACAACAAAACTCTCGCTGCCCAGCTGTTCAGCGAATTCAAACAATTTTTCCCTGACAACGAAGTTCATTATTTCGTCAGCTATTTTGATTATTACCAGCCAGAAGCTTACATCGCGTCGAGCGATACCTATATCGAGAAAGATTCGGCGATTAACGAAGAAATCGACCGCTTGCGCCATGCTGCTACCGACGCTTTGCTGACACGGCGCGACGTGGTTATCGTGTCGAGCGTCAGCTGCATTTATGGTTTGGGGTCGCCAGCGGATTATTATGATTTGTCGATTACTGTTAAGCGCGGCGAACGGCGTTTGCAAGACAAATTTTTGCGCCAACTGATGGATATTCAGTATCATCGTAACGATATCGACTTTGCGCGCGGTGCATTTCGCGTTAAAGGCGACGTGGTTGATGTCTTCCCGGCGGGCGGTGAAACAGCTTATCGAGTGGAGTTTTTCGGCGATGACGTCGATCGAATTACGCGGATTGACCCGCTGACTGGCGAGATTCTGGAAGAGCCGGAACTCTTCACTATTTTTCCGAGCAGCCACTACGCTACGCCAAAAGAAAAGATCAAGCGCGCCATCGAGAATATTCGTGCCGAGTATGAACAGCGCGTCGAATGGTTCGAGAAGAATAATAAATTGTTGGAGGCGCAGCGGCTCAGTCAGCGCACCAAGTATGACCTCGAGATGCTCGAGCAGACTGGTTTCGTCAAAGGTATCGAAAACTACAGCCGTTATCTAACCAACCGCGAACCGGGCGAGCAGCCAGCGACTTTGCTAGATTACTTTCCAGACGACTTTTTGATGATTATCGACGAAAGCCACGTTACCGTGCCGCAAGTGCGCGGCATGTATAATGGCGACCGCGCCCGCAAAGAAGTCTTGGTCGAGTATGGTTTTCGCTTGCCGAGCGCCCTAGACAACCGCCCGCTGCGCTTTGACGAATTTAATAAACATATCAACCAAGTTATTTACGTTTCGGCGACGCCTGGCGATTATGAACTCCAGCGCAGTCCGGCGCCAGCGCAGCAGGTAATTCGCCCGACTGGTTTGCTTGATCCAGAGATTATCGTCCGACCGACCGACGGGCAAGTCGACGACTTGATCGCCGAGATTCGCGATCGCGTCGACAAAAAGCAGCGCGTACTAGTCACTACTTTGACCAAGCGAATGGCAGAGGATTTGTCGACTTACCTGACGGAGATTGGTATCAAGACGGCTTACATTCATAGCGAAATTGACACGCTGGAACGCGGCGATATTTTGCGCGATTTGCGGATGGGCGTTTATGACGTGCTGGTCGGCATCAATTTGTTGCGCGAGGGGATTGATTTGCCAGAGGTTAGTTTGGTGGCGATTATGGATGCCGATAAGGAAGGGTTTTTGCGCAGCGAACGCAGCCTAATTCAGACGATTGGCCGAGCAGCGCGCCACGTCGACGGCAAGGTGGTCATGTACGGCGATAACATGACCGATAGCATGCGCTTGGCGATCGACGAAACGCGCCGTCGCCGCCAGATTCAAGAGAGATACAACCGCGAGCATAACATCACGCCGCGCGGTATCAGCAAAGCGATCGACGAAGGCCTGCGCGCCATCATCCCGCAAAAAGAAGACGGCAAGCCAAAGCTCGACTTGCGCAAAATCCCGCGCGATGAGTACAAAAATCTCGTCAAAGACCTGACCGCGCAGATGAATTTAGCTAGCGCTAACTTAGAATTCGAACGCGCCGCCGACCTGCGTGACCTGATCGCCGAGATTCGTGAGAAGATGTAGGGCTAGCAACGAAAACTTTAGCAGAAAGGATCAAAATGACACCAAACAAACTGCAGCCTGGCGACGAAATTAGAATCGTTGCACTGGCGCGCTCGGCTAGCGACATTGACAAGGCTGTTTTGCGGCGGGCGACAGCGGCATTGGAATCGCTTGGTCTGATGGTGACGTTTAGTGAAAATGCCTTTTCACGGTCTCAGCGCGGCTGCCCGAGCGATCAAGAGAAGGCCGACGATTTGCACGCTGCATTTACCGATTCGAAAGTCAAAGCGATTTTGGCGGCCGTTGGCGGTTTTAATTCAAATCAGCTGCTCGACAAAATAGACTGGAAACTAATTGGCGCTAACCCGAAGATTTTTGCCGGATTTTCGGATATCACGGTGTTGAATCATGCTATTTTGGCTAAAACTGGCTTAATCACATATGCTGCGCCGAACTTTTATTGCTTTGGTATGCTGCCGCAAAATAGCTATTCGCTGGAATATTTTAAGCGCTGTTTGTTTGCGGATCAGCCGGATGAGTACGAAGTTGCACTGTCGGCGAACTTTTACGATTATCCTTGGGATTACGATGAAAAATCCTCGCGCGCCACTCTGCCAAACAACGGTCCAGTAATCATCCAAAAAGGTAGAGCCGAAGGAGTCTTGCTGGGCGGAAATATGTGCAGTCTAAATTTGTTGAACGGCACCGAGTATTTCCCGCGCATTGCTGGCGATATCATCTTATGTATCGAGGACGATAGCTACGATTCGATTTTAGAGACATTCGAGCGCAATTTCCAGTCGGTAGTGCAGCAGCCGTATTTTCGCCAGGTCAAAGCTATTCTAATCGGGCGTTTCCAGCAGGAATCGCAGCCAACAGAGCAGGCTCTTCAAGAGATCATTCTCAGCAAAAACATTGGGCAGACTATGCCAGTCATTGCTAATTTAGATTTTGGTCATACCGACCCGAAATTCACTTATCCAGTTGGCGGCAGGGCTGCGGTTGAGGCTAATGATATAGCTACGATCCGCTTTTTCTCTAGCTAAGTCAAGATTTTTTGACATAATACCATCAAATATGCTATAATATATAAGATAAGGTAGCTACTCTTGCGACAAAATATACACCCCATAAGGCGGCAGCGTGATGGTGGCCGTACCGTCCTTATGTGTGGTTACCGACGATAAATGCACGCCGCGAAAATCCTTGCTATAGCCGTGCCAGCTGCTGTTGAAGCGGACATGCCAGTGTCCTGGTAGCGGCAAATTGATATCGTAATGGTCGAAGTGCTGGTCGCTGAAATTGACAATTACTAGCACGTCGTCGCCAGCGCCGCCCTTATCCCAGCGGTGGTAACCGATAACGCAGTTGTCGTCGTTGGCGTGGAAAAGGGCGGTCGAATTGCCTTGCAGGCCGCGCGTTGTATCGTAAGCGTTATGTCGTAGTGCTAGTAAGTGTTTGTGAGCTAGCAGGATGCCGGCATACTTTTCAGTTTTGTGCCATTCTAGGGCCGCCCAATCGTTGAAGGAGCCGTCCTGCAAGAACTCGCTGCCTTGTAAAATCATTGGTATACCAGCGGATGTCAAAGTGACGGCGTCGGCTAGCAGAGCTTTCTCGCGGGCATATAGCGTCGTGCCGCCGGTGGGGTCGGCTGCTTCGTTGAGCCGCACCGAGCCGTTGGCGGCAGTATCGTGTGAATCGCTAAAAATAACCCGCTCAAAGTCATTGCCATTGTACGAGTGAGAAAATTCATAGCGAATGCCTTGCAAAGTCGGTTCCGTACCAGCAGTCAGCCCTAGCGCATCGCGTAAAGCATGCGGCCAGCCCAGCTCCCACTGTGCGTCGAAGCCGCAGCCGTTGTTGGCGCGCGGTGCCGTGATCGCGGGGTTGCAAGCGGCGTCTTCGGCGATTATCAGCGAATCTGGTTTGATTTTATGTGCTAGTTCAGTGATATCTTGCAATAAACTCCAAGTGTCGGCAATATCGTGCTCGGGGTCATTATCGCGGCCTTCGGTATTGCGCATGTAAATGGTGCTATCGACGCGTAGGCCGTCCATATGGTACTCATTCAACCACATTGTAATATTGTCAAGGATAAATTGCCGAACCTCCGGCCGGCCGAAATCGGGCCGTCCGCCCCAGGGCGTATCACCACGCTCGTCATTATAAAAATAAATCCCGCCGCGGTCGTTCTCGCTCCAACCGTCAAACTGCCAGAGGTCAGTGTCGCCATAAAAATGATTGTAAACGACGTCTAGCACTACGCCGATACCGCGGGTGTGGCATTGTCGTACAAACTTCATCAAGCCGTGGCGCCCGCCCAGCATGCTTTCAACGCTGAAAATATGGTTTGGCGCGTAGCCCCAGCCATTGCTGAAAGCCATACTGGTGATTGGCATCAGCTCAATAATGTTAATACCGAGATCTCGCAAGTAGTCCAACTTTTCGATCGCACTGTCAAAGGTACCAGATGTAGCAGCGTCGGGGCGGTTGAAAGTGCCGACATGCAGTTCATAGATGACTTGATCTTGGCGCGGCGGCATGGCAAAATTAGCATCGTTCTGCCAATCGAAGTTATTGTCGACAACCACCGAGAAGCCCTTGTCGCTGCTAGTGATAGCTCGAGCGCGCGGGTCGTTCTTCTCGAGCAGACGACCGTCGGGCGTCTCGATGATATATTTGTATTGGTGGCCCGGCTCGACATTGCGGATCAGCGCAAACCAATAGCCATCGCCTTCGCTGGTTAGCGGCTGCTTCTCGCCCGCGGTGAACGTCCCGCTGATGAATACTTGTTTGGCAAATGGCGCCCACACGCGAAACTCCGCTCCACCTCGATATAGCGTCACTCCTAGTTTCTTTTTGATTTGATGCGGCATAACTTATCTTATTGTAGCATAAGTGGGATGACCGAGCTTCTGTAACTTATGCAAAATCCTTTGGTACTTCTCTAACTTCTGCGTTATAATTAGTGAATAATGAGTACAATTACCAACGACGATGTGCGTTATTTGGCACAATTAAGCAGTTTGCAGATACCTGACGTGGAGGCTGAATCGCTCCGCGTCGGTATCGAGAAAATTATCAATTATATCAATCAGTTGGACGAGTTGGATACCGACGGCGTGGAGCCAACGTATCAAGTGACGGGTCTGCAAAACGTCTGGCGCGACGACGAAATTATTGATAGCAGCGTATCGCGGCAACAGCTACTGGCCTTAGCAGCCGAGCAAAGCGACAATTGCGTGAAAGTGCCAAAGGTGTTGTAGTTATGAAAATTATTGAATTAGTCGATAGGATTAAAAAAGGCGAGACCACTGCGCGGGCGCAAGTCGAGCGGTCGCTCGCCAAAGCCCAAGAAACCGAGGAATATCATGCGTTACTCAGCCTGACGGCAGAGCGCGCTCTGCAGCGAGCTGACGAGATCGACGAGCGGATCAAAAAAGGTGAGAACCCGGGCGTCCTAGCGGGCGTACCGTTCGTGGTCAAGGATAATTACTTGGCGTTTGGCGCGCCAACGACTGCGGCGGCGAAAATGCTCGAGAACTTCGAAGCGCCAGTCCAGGCGACCGTCGTCGAGAAGCTTGAAGCGGCCGGCGCGATTTGTATTGGTAAGTCGAATCTCGATGCTTTTGCGCACGGCGGTTCGACCGAGAACTCATATTTTGGCGCGACGCATAATGCCATTGATCAGACCAAGGTAGCCGGCGGTTCTAGCGGCGGCTCGGCGGTAGTGACAGCGCTAGATGTAGTACCGTTTGCACTTGGTACCGATACTGGCGGCTCGATTCGCCAGCCAGCTAGCTTTAACGGTGTCTACGGCTTCAAACCGACTTATGGTTTGAGTAGCCGTTACGGTGCGGTGGCGATGGCCTCGAGCACCGACACGATGGGTTGCTTCGCACGGCATGCCGACGATGTGGCATTAGTCACTAGCGTGATGGCTGGCCGCGACGACAAGGATATGACGACGCTGCCGGATTACTTTGAAATGCAGAAATCAGCAGGCGAGTATTTGAAGATTGGCCTGATCAGCGAGGCGATGGGCGACGGCGTCGACACAGAAGTTCGCGCTAACGTTAATGATTTTGCCAATAAATTACGCGCAGCTGGCCACACGGTTGAAAATGTTGATATGCCAAGCCTTAAATATGCTTTGGCGATTTATTATATCGTCGTGCCAGCAGAAGTTTCTAGCAATCTGGCGCGCTACGACGGCGTGCGTTACGGCTATCGCGCCGAAGGTGTCAAAACGCTAGCCGAGCTCTACGGCCGCAGCCGCAACGAAGGCTTCATGACCGAGAACAAACGCCGCATCATGATCGGTAGCTATGTGCTATCCAGCGGCTTTTTCGATGCATATTATCTGAAAGCTCAAAAGGCGCGCACTGTTTTGATTAACGAATTCAACAAGCTATTTGAGAAGTACGATTTCTTGCTGCTGCCAACCGCGCCGACGCCAGCGTTCGGCCTGGGTGAAAACACTAGCGATCCAGTCAAGATGTACTTGGCTGATGTCATGACGGTGCCGCCGAGCCTAGCAGGGTTGCCGGCGATTAGCATACCGGCAGGTAGTAGTTCTAGCGGCCTGCCAATCGGCGCGCAGCTGGTCGGGCCGATGAAATCCGACGCTAAGTTGATCGCGTTAGCAGGCGATATGGAGGGTGAAAAATGAACAATAATTTCGCAACGTGGTTCATTTTGATCGCGGTACTGATCTTGGCGATTGTCGGCGCAGTTTTTATTGCCTTTGCCAGTAAGCGTTCGCCGAAGCTCAAAGTTGAAAAATTCCGCGCCCGCTGGCTGGCGATCGAGAATAGCCTCGACAGAGAAAGCGCTCCTAGCTGGCAGCTAGCTATCCTCAACGCTGATAAGCTTGTTGACAAAGCCTTGCGCGATAGTCACTACAAGGGCGAGACTATGGGCGAGCGCATGAAAGCCGCTGGTAAGGTTTGGTCGAATGCTAACCATATCTGGGGCGCGCACAAAATTCGCAACCATATCGCACACGAAGCTGATGTCAAGATAAATTATGATATTGCGCGCCGCGCTCTGGCCGCTTACAAACAAGCATTGAAAGATTTAGGAGCAATCTAATGGCAGTATCTGACGAAATTTTACAACAATATGAAATGACCATTGGTATCGAGTGCCACGTTCAGCTGGCGACCAAAACCAAGCTGTTTAGCCCGGCTGATAATGATGCTCGTAATGCTGAGCCAAACGAAAAAACGAATGAAATCGATTTTGGATTGCCGGGCATGCTGCCAGTACTGAATAAGCACGCTGTCGAGCTGGCGGTGCGCGCCGGTAAAGCGTTGAACGCGCCGATTGCTCGCGTTAGCCGGTTTGATCGCAAGCATTATTTCTATCCTGACCTACCAAAGGGCTATCAGACATCACAGATGTATCAGCCGATCATCTTGGCTGGCTATGTTGATGCGCCGCTGGAAGACGGCTCGCTCAAGCGAGTGCGGATTCATCACGCGCACATGGAAGAGGATGCCGGCAAGCTGACGCACCACGACGGCTACTCGTTGGTTGATCTCAACCGCGCTGGCACGCCGCTAATCGAAATCGTCTCTGAGCCAGACATGCATTCTGCCGAGGAAGCCAAGGCATACGCTTCGGAGCTGCACAAATTGATGGTCTACGCTGGCGTGACGCACGGCGATTTGTACCACGGCAATATGCGGTTTGATGTCAACATCTCGGTGGCTAAAAAGGGTGCAACTGAGCTTGGTAAGCGCGCCGAAGTCAAAAACCTCAACTCGTTCCGCAGCGTGGAGCGTGCCGCTGAATACGAATTCAAGCGCCAAGTTGACTTGCTGGAAATTGGTGAATCGGTGGTGCAGGAAACTCGCGGCTGGAGTGATGATAAGCAAATTACCACCTCGCAGCGTTCGAAAGAGGACGCTCAGGACTATCGCTACATGCCCGACGCCGACATTCCGCCAGTGGTGCTGAGCGATGAGGAAATTGCTCGGATCCAGGCTGAAGTGCCGATGTTGCCGAACGAGTACCGAGAACGCTGGGTAGATTTGAAGTTGGATCATTCGGTAATTGATACGGTGCTAGCTCACCAGGAAGCTGCAAAAACTCTGGACGCCATTTACTCCCTGACTGATGGCAACGAGCAATCAGTACTGGAGGATTTGAATGTTGATCGCCAGACTTACGACCGGCTAGCTAAAAGAAGTTTTAACTTATTTGCCTCTACGCCAGACGAACAATTAGACTATCAAAAAGTCGAGTCTGGACTAGTCGGTCCGCGCCGCTTGACGCACTTGGCGCTGCTGGCTGAAAAAGGGACGATTAGCTCGAACAGTGCCAAGGAAATCTTTCTCGATTTATTCAATGAAAAGTACGCTGGCGTCATGCCAGAGGATATTGCCAAGGAAAAGAACTTGTTGCAGGTATCCGACGAATCAGCCATCGCCGCCATCGTTGACGAAGTATTGAACGACCCGACCTCGGCAGCTTCCATTGCTGACATTAAAGCTGGTAAGGATAAAGCCATCGGCTATCTAGTCGGTCAAGTCATGAAGCGTTCTAAGGGCCAAGCCAATCCAAGTCTGGCGCAGAAATTAATCCGCGAAAAATTATAAGGTTCGACACTTCAGAAATGTTATAGAGGAGGAGTTTAATATAATGAAAAAACCAACCAAAGCTATTATCGCCGCCGCTGGTTTCGGTACCCGGTTTTTGCCGCAGACCAAAGCTATGCCCAAAGAAATGCTGCCGCTAATCGACAAGCCGATTATCCAGTATGTCGTCGAGGAATTGGTGGAGGCTGGCATTAAGGATATAATTATCATCGGTAGCGCTAACAAGCGGGCGATCGAAGACCATTTTGATACGCCAAACGAAGAGCTACTCGCCAATCTGCGTGCTGGCGGCGCCAAAAAGCAACCGCTAATTGATGTCGTCCAGCGCTTGTCTGAAATGGCTAATTTTGTCTACATCCGCCAGAAAGGCCCGTACGGCAATGCGACGCCGCTGACTTGCGCTTCACATTTGATTATGCCAGGCGAGTCGGTGATTTACACGTTTGCTGACGACTTCATCGAGGCTAGCCCGAGTCGTTTTCGCCAAATGATTGAGGCGTCGCAGCAACTCGACGGGGCAATCTTGTCGTGTAAGAAAATTGTCGAAGACGCCGAATTCGATCGTTACGGCGTAGTTAACGGCCAGCAAGTCAAAGACGGCGTCATTAAAATGACTAATATCGTTGAAAAACCTGGTAAAGCTAACGCGCCGTCCGACTTGGCGAGCGTCAGTAGCTATTTGCTACCGGGCGAGTTCTTCGGCTATCTCGAGCGGGCTCGCGATGACTTTGATGGCCGCGGCGAATTCACCATCCAGCCAATTATGCAAGAGATGATCGACGACGGGTTTGACTTTTACGGCGTAGAAATCATCAACGGTACATATTATGATACCGGCGATAAATTGGAATACATCAAAACAGTGATTGATTTTGGACTAAAGCATCAGAAGCTCGGTCCAGCGCTGTGGCAGTTCTTGCAATCGCGAATTAACGGCGAAAATAACTAAAAACACTAGCTTTTTCTGTCATAACGTGGTATAATGAGAGTATAGCTGCGAAAAGCAGTATAAAGTAAACAAAAAAGGAGCGCAAAATATTGATGGAATGGGCTCAAATACTTGTCATCATTTTGGCGGCAGCTTTGGCGTTGTTCTTGCTGCTAGCAATTATCTTGACGATCAAGCTAATCCAGATCTCCCGCCAAATCAAACGGGTGGCTTGCGCAGCCGAACGCACTGCCCTCAAGGTAGAGTCGGTCGCTAATAGCGCGGCTGCTATGGTGGCACCGGCAGCAATCGCCAAGATCATCAAATCGATGATGTACAAAACTAAAAAACATAAAAATAAGGAGGACTAATTATGTCAAAACGTAAATTTGTTTTGGGGGCGCTCTTTGGCGCAGTTGCCGGAGTAGTTGCTGGCGTCCTAACAGCGCCGAAGTCAGGCAAAGAAACCCGTGCTGATCTCAAGAAAAAGGCTAACGAACTAAAGAACGAAGCTGGCGAAAAAGCCGAAGAGGTCAAGGCTAAGGGCGAGAAAGTTTATAGCGATGTCCGCAACAAAGCCAATGCTGCCGTCGAAGAAGGCCGCAAAACTGTTGACGACTATAGCGACCGCGCTGTGCGTGCTGCTAACGCCGCCAAGGACGAATTCAACCGCCCAAGTAAGCGCAAATAATTGTAGCCAATCAAATACTCAAGGCGCTCTGTTTTATTTTAAATCAGGGCGCTTTTTATTGTGAAAACTGGCGAGTTGTGGCAAACTAAATCTATGGCTAAAAAGCACAATAATATCTTCGCCCGCATGGCTCAGTGTCTGCATGATGACAACGAAAAAGGCTCGCGCCAGGCGCTGCTCGAGGAACTGTTCAACGACTTCAACCGTAATCGCTACGAAATTTACAAGATTAACTTTTTTCGCGGTATATTTTTCGGTTTCGGGTCGCTTTTAGGCGGTACTATGCTGATTGTGTTGTTGGTTTGGGTGCTTAATCTCACCGGCCAACTTGTCCCGAGCGTGGCTGGCTTTATCGATCAAATACTTAATGTTATGCAGAATAGCCGGCGCTAGCGTTACGAAATAGCTTCTTTGCTCCTTAAAATTACTGCGCTAAGAGAGTGTAGATAGGCTAGCGCGGCGCGTCTTCAAAAACAACCTAGTCTGCGCTATAATAAGCATAAGATATGGGTAGTAATTCAGTACAAGGCCAGCCGGCGCTGCAACCGAGCGATTTCGTGCACCTGCATAATCACACCTTTCATTCGGTGCTGGACGGCTTGACTAAAATCAATGATTTGGTTGACAAGGTCAAGGAGTTCGGTATGGAAGCGGCGGCAGTAACCGACCATGGTACGATGAGCGGTATCCTTGACTATTATAAAACTGCCAAAAAGGCTGGCATCAAGCCGATTCTCGGTATCGAGACGTACGTGGCGGCGCGTTCGCGCTTTGACCGCGATCCGGCCAAGGATAAGCAGCGCTTCCATTTGACGGTGCTGGCGATGAACAATACCGGCTTTCATAATCTGATGAAGCTATCGACGCAGGCTAATCTGGAGGGGATGTACTACAAGCCGCGAATTGACCACGACTTGCTAGAGGAGCTGAATGAAGGTCTGATTGTGATGAGCGGTTGTGCTAGCGGTGAAATTGGCGTAGCTCTTAAAGAAGATGACTATGATCGTGCCCGCGATATTGCCAAATGGTATAAATCGATTCTGGGCGACCGCTACTATCTGGAGTTGCAAGACCACGGTCATCCAAAGTCAAACACGCACTGGGACGTCCAGGCGAAAATCAACGAGGGTTTGATTAAACTATCGAAGGAACTGGACATCGAGATGGTGGTGACTTGCGATGGCCACTACTTAACGCATGATCACCAAGATGCGCACGAAATTTTGCTATGTGTCGGTACTGGTTCGTACTTGAGCGATGAAAAGCGGATGAGTTTGAAAGACTTTGAGTTGCACTTGACCGACCCGCGCGATATCATTGATCACTGGGGCGAGGAGTATCCCGAGGTAATTCGTAACACTAAAAAGGTGGCTGACCGCTGTAATGTTGAAATTGAGCTGGGCCGCATTCTTATTCCTAAATATCCGCTGCCTGAAGGCGAGAACGAGCACTCGTATCTATTGAGATTGACTTATCAAGGTTTATTGCAGCGTTATAATGGCGCTTCGAAAGAGGAAGCTGAGAAGCTAGACCCTGATGATATCATCCCGCAACTGTCTGACGAAGTTCGCCAGCGCGCCGAGATGGAGCTGGGCGTGATGGGTAACATGGGTTATGAGGGCTATTTCTTAATCGTTCAGGATTTTATTAACTGGGGTAAATCTCAAGGGATTGTTTTTGGTCCGGGTCGTGGGAGCGCCGCAGGATCAATTATTGCCTACGCGCTGAACATTACTGACCTTGATCCGCTGAAGTACGGTCTGCTGTTCGAGCGCTTCCTTAATCCTGATCGTATCTCCATGCCGGATATCGACGTCGATATTCAAGATACCCGCCGCGACGAAGTGATTGAGTATTGCGCTAAAAAATATGGCGAAGACCACGTCAGTAACATCGCTACCTTCGGTAAGATGTTCGGCCGCATGGCGGTGCGCGATGTCGCCAGGGTGCTGGAGGTGCCGTATGCCGAGAGCGACCGCTTGGCTAAGTTGGTGCCGCCGCCAAACCAGGGCCGGCATATCCCGCTGTCGGTTAGCGTCAAAGAAGACGCCGATTTGCGTAAGGAATATGAAAATAACCCTACCGCCAAAGAGGTGCTGGATTACGCCATCCAGCTCGAAGGCACGATTCGCAGCCACGGTGTTCATGCCTGCGGCGTGGTGATTGCGCCGGACACGCTGGTTAATTATATTCCGCTAGAAATGGCGCAAAAAGGCGTGGTGGCCACGCAATTCCCGATGGGTGAAGTTGAGGAGCTGGGCTTGCTGAAGATGGACTTTTTAGGACTCAGCAACTTAACGATTATCAATAATGCCATGCGTATTATCAAAAAAGTTTATAAAGAAGAAATCGATCTGGCGCACTTGCCACTAGATGACAAGCCAACGTACGAGCTATTCCAACGCGGCGACACCACCGGCGTGTTCCAGTTAGAATCGGCGGGCATGAAACGCTACCTGCGGGCACTCAAGCCGACACATTTCGAGGATATCATCGCTATGGTGGCTTTGTACCGCCCGGGACCGATGCAGTTTATCGATAGCTTTATACGCCGCAAGCACGGCGAAGAGCCGATTACCTACTTGCATGAGGGTATGCGCAACTCGCTGGAAAACACTTACGGAATTTTGGTTTACCAAGAGCAATTTATGCAAATTTCCAAGGAATGGTGCGGCTTTACTGGCGGTCAAGCTGATACGCTGCGTAAAGCCGTCGGTAAGAAAAAAATCGACCTAATGAAAAAGGTTAAGCCGGAGTTCGTCGAGGGCGCGGTCAAAGTCGGCGGCGCCACGCGCGAAATGGCGGAAACTTTCTGGACGCAACTGGAGGAATTTGCTAATTACTGCTTTAATAAGTCGCATGCCGCTTGTTACGGCTTGATTGCCTATTGGACAGCATATCTAAAAGCGCATTATCCGGACGCTTTCATGGCGGCGCTAATGACCAGCGATCATGACGATATCGACCGCCTGGCGATTGAAATTACCGAGTGCAAGCATATGGGCCTGGAGGTTCTGGCGCCAGACGTCAATCAGTCATACGTCGAGTTCGGCGTAGTGCCAGCTGCCAAGCAAGTCCGTTTCGGTATGGCCGCAGTCAAAGGTGTCGGCGTCGGCGCAGTCGAAGAGATTATCCGCGCCCGCGAGGCCGACGGCCCGTTCAAGTCGGTCGAGGATTTTGCCAAACGTGTCAGTACCAGCAAAGTTAATCGCAAAGCTTGGGAATCGCTGGTCAAAGCCGGTGCTTTCGACGCGCTAGGCGACCGCAGCGATTTGCTATTTAATCTCGATACGATTCTGGCTTTTGCTAGCAAACTGCAAAAGGAAGCGCTCAGCGGGCAAGTTGATATGTTCGCGGCGCTCGGCGGCGACAAATTGATGCCGTCGGTCGAACTGAAGGCTTCGCCGGTCAAGTACACCAACAAAGAGCAGCTGATGTGGGAGCGCGAGCTGCTGGGCCTGTATATCAGCGCGCACCCGCTAGATAATTACGATGCCTTTTTCGAGGAGCAGACCATTCCGTTGCACGCCTGCACGCCGCAAATCGACGGGCAGAAAGTGTCGGTCGGCGGCTTGGTGTCGACGATTCGCACCATCGTCACCAAGGCTGGCACCAAAATGGCGTTTGTCGGTATCGAGGACAAAACTAGCGAGGCAGAATTAATCGTTTTCCCGAGGCTGTACGAGCAGCTTGGCGACAGCTTGCAACAAGATGCTATCGTCAAGGTGGCCGGCACAATCAACGCCCGCGACCGCGACGGCAACATGACTGATGAAGCCAAAGTCATTGCCGACGAAGTCAATATCGTCACCGACAAAGAACTCAACGAATACCAAAGCCACGGCCGTAAAATGACGGCGCCGAAAGGCCGCGCGGCCGTCAAAAGCAAGCGTTATCCGCGCAAAAACGCTAACGGTGCGCCAGCTGTGACGGCTGCAGCCAGCGCCAAAGCGGCACCAGCAATTATCGCCAAGCCGCTAGAAAAGCTGGAAACTGTCTATGTCAAAGTCAAAAACCCGAGTGATCGCGACCTGCTGGTCTCGCTCAAGAAACTGTGCAGCCAAAACCCTGGCCAAAACGACATCATTATGATTCTGGGCGATGATAAGTCCAATGCCATCCGCCTGCCGTTTCGGGTCGATGCCCAGCGCAACTTGCGCGCTGGCCTGGCCGAACTGCTGGGCGACGAATGCGTCAAGGTGAAATAGATTAGGATAAGATAAATTAAACCAAAGAAAATAGCCCGCCAGAAAGGCCTTGCGCCGAGGCTGGCGGCCTCTAGGCGGGCTATTTTCTAGCGGGCTTTATCAGCCCTTGTTGGACGCCGCGGGGGCGTCGTTGGTCTTGGCGTCCTCCTCCGTAGCGGGGAGATAGATGACAATGCGCCCGCGGCCGGGCGCGTCGATCTTATAAACGGCCTTGTTGTCCCGGATTTTGACATCCGAGACCCACGAGGCCTTCGTCGCGGCGTCGACGAGCACTGCCTCAAGGCGGCGCGTCTGCGCCTCCTTGACAGACAAATCGGCCTCAAGGCGGCGTATCCTCGCCTCCTTGATATTCCTCTCGTACTGGGCATTGATCTTCTCAATGCCCAATCTCCATAGGTTAAACAACCCGTAGCTAGAAAGGATCGCCAAGCCGATGAAGTAATGCCCGTTCTTGACGAGCAGGGCGGCCGCGATGGCCGCGGCCAGGATGGCAGCGAACTCGAGGGCGATACGAGCAATGAAACGCTTCATGATTCCTCCTAGAATCACTCGCTCAAGTAAAAGGGCAACTTCACGCCCTTTATTTTCGAAAACTTGAGCGAAAAGCTAGTATTAATATAGCATAGAGTAGTAAAATTGTCAATACTTTCCGCAATTATTCCGTAAAATTTGCAAATTTTAGGCATTTTTGGTGGTTTTGCCGCTCGTCGCTAGCTCGTACAGCGCGATTCCGGCCGCTACCGATACGTTGAACGACTCTTTTTGCCCGAACATCGGAATCTCAATGATATCGTCAGCCAATGCCAACCATTCGGGCGCGATACCGTCGACTTCTTCGCCTAGCAGCAACGCAATGCGGTCTGGCGCCGAATAATCGCGCAGATTGGTACTATTGGCGGCTTGTTCTAGAGCGGCGATGCGGTAGCCCAGCTGTCGCAGTTCGTCTAGCGGCGGTGCTTCGTGATACTCAAACGGCACTAGGCTCTCGGCGCCGAGCGCAGTCTTGTGGATTTGCTGGGTGATTTTTTCACGAATGTGCGGCAGGCGCTGGTCGTCCCGCGTGATTTCACCGTCGATTAGCGCGCAATTTGGCGCTTCGCGGCACAAACTCAAATCTGGGTAGGGCGTATAGCCGCTCAAAATTAGCTTTTCGACGCCGAACCCCTCGCTGGTACGAAAAATCGACCCTACATTGAAAGTCGAGCGGATGTTGTGGGCGATGACGGTGATTTTCGGCATAATTCTATTGTAGCATTGTTTTTAGCGCAAGCTTTTTGCTAAAATAAAGGTGATGGATGAAGAAGAAGTCCAGCGCCGTCGGCGCGAACAAGACGAAAAAGCTACCCGCCAGCGGGCGACTATTTTGGGTTTGCCGTATGTTGATATGCGCAATCTAGAGGATACGCTACCGCTAGTCCCTGGCATGATTCCGATCGAGAAAATGCACCAATACCGCATCGTGCCGCTGGCCAAGGGCGGCAACGAAGTGATGTACCAAATCGGCGTGACCTCGCAAACGCCGCAATCTATTTTGCAGAAGATCAAGCGCGAGTATCAAGATCGCGGCGACAAATTACAGTTTTTGCTGATCAGTGCCAGCGGCTACCGGGCGATGATGCTGCGTTACGATCCGCCGCAGCGCACTGCTTACGATGATATCGAGATTGCTAAAGAGGGCGATAGCAACACCATCGCTCAAGTTAGCCAGACGTTGAATCTGGTATCGAGCGAGGAATTGTTTGATTTCCTGATCAAGCAGGCGGACAGGCTTGGCGCTAGCGATATTCACATTGAAAACGAGCGCGATTCTATCCGCGTACGCATGCGCGTCGACGGTGCACTGCACCCGGTGGCACAGCTAGAACGTTCGCGCTACCGAATTATTATGGGCGAGCTAGCTAGCCGTGCCGGCGTTAGTAGTGCAGCTATGGAGTCGCAATCTGGCCATATGCAGATGGAAATCACCACCGACCAAGGCACGCATCTATTGAACCTGCGCGTCGAGACTGTGCCGACGTTGTACGGGCAAGATGCGGTGCTGCGTTTATTTAATTTTGACGAATCATTGTTGAATTTGGACTTGCTGGGCATTCCGCCGCGCCAGCGCAAGGAAATCGACGAAGTTATCAGCCACCCGCGCGGTCTGGTGCTGATGGTCGGGCCGACTGGCTCGGGTAAATCTACGACGCTTTATAGTATGCTTAATGCATTGAATACCACCGACCGCAAGCTGATTACACTCGAGGATCCGATCGAGTATGGCCTGAGCGGTATGTCGCAAATCCCGATTGACACGACGCACGGGCAGAGTTTCGCTGATGGTTTGCGCAGTGTTTTGCGCCTTGACCCAGATGTGGTGATGGTTGGCGAGATTCGTGATGTCGATACGGCGCGCACGGCTATTCAGGCGTCAATCACCGGCCACTTGGTGTTATCGAGCTTTCACGCCAATACTACCAGTACAGCCTTTAGCCGTATGATTGATATGATTGGAGTCAACCCGATCTTTTCAAGTGCTATCCGCTTGTTGATTGCCCAGCGTCTGGTACGGCGTTTAGTTGATCATACCAAGGAAGCGTATGAACCCGATGAGGCAACACGTAAATATGTTCAGCGCGTGCTCGAAAAGCTGCCGCCCGATGTCGAGAAGCCTGATCTGGATAATTTCAAGCTGTGGCGCCCCGTGCCTAGCGAAGATGCGCCGTTTGGCTACAAAGGCCGGGTGGTTATCATGGAACAGCTGGTTGTTACCGATGAAATCCAGAAGTTTATCCGCGGCGATGTCCAAGATGTTCACCCCGAGACGATAGAAGAAACCGCTCGAAATGAAGGTATGCTAACGCTCGAGCAGGTCGGCGTGCTGGCGGCCTTGCGCGGCGAGACCACGCTCGAGGAAATAGCACGGGTAATTTAGCACAAACTGTGGTATAGTATTGAATGCTGGCTCTAAGAGTAGAGTTTGAGATGTTTAACGAGTGCTCCAGTGTAGAGCAGGAGGAAGGTCCAATGGTTCTCTATTCGAGTAGTATGTTTGCTACTACTAAAACCTCTTTTGCTAGTAGCTATTATGAGTGGGCAGTCACGTATCGCCGAGTCTACGAGATGGCGGCTGACGGAAATGTCGAGGCCTGTAGAGCTCTTAGTCTTATGAGCGCTGCTCGTGAGTCGGGGTTTTACACTGAGACGTCTTGTCGAGTCTCGAGATATGGCAAGACCTTTGTATTGGCCGTGTATGACAGGGAAGGGGGAAAGCTTCTTGCTTCCTTTCACTGTAGCGATGGCATCGAGACTTTGCATTCCCTGTACGCGGAAGAATTGCTGCCAGAGCCGTCAACTTGGCGGTCGTATTTCAGGCGTATGCTTGATTGGGTTACTAGCCCAGCAGTCAAACTCTGACTTCGCTGGCAGTCGCAAAGGCAGGCTCAAGCCAGCAGAACCGTGCCTTTGCTCTGGGGCGGGGCGCGCGATTTAGTTCGCCGTCCCGCCCCCAACTCAACTACTTAGTATTGATTTAGGATTTATTTTATGACATTTGCTACCGCTGGTACGACGCGCTTGTCGAATGGCGACGGTATAACTTCGTCAGCGGTTGGGTTCTCGACCAGCGCTGCTAGAGCTTCGGCGGCGGCTAACTTGTGCTGGTCAGTGATTTTCTGAATACCATTGTCGAGCGCGCCGCGGAAAATACCAGGAAAAGCCAAGGAATTATTAACTTGATTCGGGAAGTCGCTGCGGCCAGTCGCTACGACGGCTGCGCCAGCGCTAATCGCGGCATCGGGCATGATTTCGGGTACTGGATTGGCCAGAGCGAAAATAATCGGCTGGCTGGCCATTGCCGCGATCATCTCTGGCGCTAGCGAGTTAGCGGCCGATACGCCGATGAAGGTATCGGCGCCAGCTAATACTTCTGCTAGCGTACCGCTTTCTGAAGTGTTCAAATATTGCTGCAAAGCGGTTTTTTCTGGCGACAGGTCAGTGCGGTCGCTGCTCAGCGCGCCGTGGCGATCGAGTGCAATCAAGTTTTTGACGCCGTACAGATTGAGCAGCTTAATAATCGCTGTACCGGCCGCGCCTGGCCCTGTCAGGACGACTTTGCAGTCGCGTAAGCTTTTGCCGACAACCTTGGCGGCGTTGATCAGCCCAGCTAGCACTACTATTGCCGTACCGTGCTGGTCGTCGTGAAATACTGGAATGTCTAGTTCGGCTTTCAAACGCTCCTCGATTTCGAAGCATTTTGGCGAAGCGATGTCCTCTAAATTGATCGCCCCGAAGCTCGGCGCTATCGCTTTGATGGCAGCGATAATTTCTTCTGGCTGGTGGACGTCCAAGACAATTGGCACAGCGTCGACATTAGCGAAATACTTGAACAGCAGCGCCTTACCCTCCATCACCGGCATGGCGGCTTTTGGCCCCAAATTGCCCAAGCCCAAAATCGCCGAGCCGTCAGAAATCACGCCGACCAAATTATTCGTCCAAGTGTATTTCGGCAAATCCGCCGGGTTCTCGGCAATGGCCTGGCTAACGGCGCCGACGCCCGGGCTGTAGTAGCTGCTGAGCTTGTCGCGGTCAATTTCGCCGTTATCGCGCAGCGCGGTGGTGATTTTGCCTTTATATTTTTGGTGTAGTTCGAGTGCTAGTTTGTTGTAATCCATATACTTATTATAGCGCGTTTTGGCATTTTGGGCGCGCATGTTGAACTAAATGGCAGTTTGTAGCATAATATATTTATGAGAAGAAATGGAGAGTTTTTAGGCACAATAAGAAACCGGTTGGCAACATTTTTGGCATTTGGAAGTTTAGCGTTAAGCTCGTTTGTCGGGTCGTGCTCGGCTGAGAGTCAGACGCCGGATTCTACGCCAGCCGGGAGTACTGCCTCCGAGAGCGCTACTGCCGGGACACTAACTTATGAGGAGTTAGCCAAAAAAATTGGCGAGGGTGATTCAGTTTGGATCGCGCCAGTTGCTTACATACAGAGTACAGACGGTGAAAACAGCGGCAAGATTGTTGTACGCCCAGCTGCTGAAGTCAACGGCGACCCGACATGTCAGCAGCCTGGCGAATCGCGGCAGGTGGGCGACGAACAGGTAAGATACTACGCCGTTGAAGATGGCAAATTGGTGGAAGTAGACCCTCCGTCATCCAAGGCGGCCAGACGGTCGGATAGCGTCGATGAAAATACGGTTATCTGCGTGAAATTTGACGGGGCGGTCGACGGATTCCAGCCAGGAGCGGAGCTTCCGACGACTATGGTTATTGACGGCGAGCCCTACCGTGTCGTATACGTAGAGAGTTCAACAGAAAACCCGTTGACCCCGCGTCAAGCTCTTGACCCAACCGATGAATAGCTGCTTTGCTTGCATTTTAGTATAGTTTGTGGTATAATAAAAAAACATACCAATTTTAATTTCGAGGTGAAAATATAACGAAATGGGTATATTAGAATCTGGCAGGCCAGCTATGAGGCATGCAGCGTCTGAGGGGTCTACTGGCTTAGATTGGGATTGGCTGCCCAAGAAGGAGTTAAGGAAACCGATAGGCGCTCTCTCTGCAATTGTTGTAGCGGCAACTTGTTCTACCGTGTGTACATCTATGGAGTTTGCTGCGAATGAAGAAGAAGATCCCACTACTGCAACAGACCAAAATGATGGTTTGCCTCAGCCAGCGGTGTCAGGCGACTCTATTGACACTGGCACTAATCAGTCTGTAGACAGAGTAGTGGTAGATGGAGCTTTCTATATGAATACTTGCCGAATATGGGAAGAATCGGGGCAAGCTGGTAAATTCGTATGTGTCAGCCCGGATAGAATTATCAATCCAGGGGTTCAGCCGGTAGGCGGCGCTAACCCTGATACTCAGGTTTACGTCAATATCGATAGCGCTGACCAGTCAACCACAGCGTAAGATTTTCTAAAATTGATAAAATATCAAGCGTAGCTGGCGGCTAGATGGACTCTGCCGCTAGCTCTCTTTGCGACTATTGCTCGCCGCTTGATATTGTGTTAGAATACTTGCATTGTACGAGAGTTAATATTCGGGCTTTGTTCGGTGTGGAGCCGCAGAGGTACAACTGCGTGGCCAGCCAGAGCGAGTTCGAAAGATAGGAAAAATTATGAGTTTTGCATTAATCCAAAAAGTCAACGACGAGCAGAAGAAAGCCCAGGTAGTTGATGTTCGCAGCGGCGACACCGTGCGCGTGTATCAGAAAATCAAAGAGGGCAACAAAGAGCGCATTCAGATGTTCGAAGGCGTGGTTATCCGCACCGACAACAAAGGCCAGCACACTAGCCGCATCACCGTCCGCAAAGTTGCTTCGGGCGTCGGTGTCGAGAAATCATTCTTGCTGCACAGTCCGCTGGTCGAAAAAGTCGAGATTGTGCGCCGGGCCAAGGTTCGCCGCAACTTCTTGAGCTTCTTGCGCAAACGCAGCGGCAAGTCGGCCCGCCTGACTGCTGTTAAGTTCGACCGCGAGGCGGTAAATGCCGTCCGCGATAAACACGCCGAAGAAGAAGCCGCTCGCTTGAAAGAGGAAAAAGCCAAAGAAGCCGCCGAGAAGAAAGCCGCCGAAGACGCTAAACAAGCCGAATTGGACGCCAAGGCCGCTGAAGTAGCCGCTCGCCACGCCGAAAATTAACGGCAGTCTCTGCGTCTAGCACTAACGATAAATCCCGCCGATGAGCGGGATTTTGTTTTGCCAGCGAAATAACCGTGAAAAGGAAAGTGCCCGCGATTGAGCCTATCGCCGCCATTTGTTATCATGAACTTATGATTCTGGGGATCGACGAGGTTGGGCGCGGGCCATGGGCAGGGCCGCTGGTGGTTGGCGCGGTGATTCTGGGCGGCGCCGAGATTGACGGCTTGGACGATAGCAAAAAGCTAACCAAAAAGCGCCGTGAAGCGTTGGACGTAGAAATTCGCGAAAAGGCTGCGGCTTGGGCGCTGGGCTGGGTGAGTGCCCAGGAATTAGACGATATTGGCATGAGCGAAGCGTTGCGGCTGGCGACGCGGCGAGCGGTCGAGCAAATTCAAGCGCAATGCCGCCAGCAAAATCTAGCTTTTAGCGAAATCATCATCGATGGCAAGGTGAATTTTCTGCGCGGCACGGCGCTAGAGAAGTTCGCTATGACCATGCCCAAAGCCGACGGTTTGATTCCGAGCGTGTCAGCGGCGTCGATCGTCGCCAAGGTGGCGCGCGACCAGTTCATGGCCGAGCAAGATGCGGTCTATCCGGGGTACGGTTTCGCGTCGAACGCGGGCTATGGCGTGGCCAAACATCGGGCGGCGATTGAGCGCCTGGGTGTGACGCCGCTGCACCGGCTGAGTTTCGCGCCGCTGGCGAAGTATGCTGTGACGCCGCGAGCAGTGCCTCAGAAAAAATCAGGGCAACTTTACGTGGGCCCCAGATATTTTTCTGACGGCGCTCGAGCGGCGAAACTGCATCAAGACGCTGTCAACTATTCTACAGAGGCTGCCCTGATTTTTTCTGGGGATACCGCTCCAGACAGTTCTGTAAATCCTGATGGTGATACCACTCAAAGCAAACCAATGACAACCCGCCAAATTGGCGATAAGGGCGAGCAAGTGGCAGCGGATTGGCTGACGGCGCGCGGCCATGAGATTGTGGCGCGGAATTGGCGGACGCGGTACTGCGAAATCGATATCGTCAGCGTGAAAGGCGAGGTGTTGTATTTCACCGAGGCGAAGTATCGTAAGAACGATGATTTCGGCGATGGACTGGCGGCGATTACCGCCAAAAAGCAGCGGCAGATGCGTTTCGCGGCAGAGTTGTTTTTGGCGGGCAAGCCAGAGTGCAGCGGCATGGCGGCCAAGCTGCTAGCCGCCAGCGTGAGCGGCGACCCGCCAGCTGTCCAAGCGGTAGTAGAAGTAAATTAAATTAAATTAAATCAAAGAAAATAGCCCGCCGAAATTGGCTCAAACCGGAATTGGGTTTTATATCAACCCGGGAAACACTTAATACGATTAAGCGTCTCAACCGGTGTTGAATTCCAATTCGGCGAGCTATTTTCAGGGCGGGCTAGCCCTCATCGACCGTGTCGGTCGTTCCCTCCTCGGGGACGTGGACGATGATGCGCCCGTGCCCGGGCGCATCAATTATGTAGCGACCATCTTGGGTCACCTCTGTGACCCACAAGGCCTCTACGGCGGCGCTGGCCAGAGCCGCCTCGACGATCTTAATACGGCGCTCTCGCGCCGTATTGTTATCGGCCGCGTGGGCGCGCCCGACAACGAAGCCTCCGATCCCGGCCATGACGGCCAGGATGAGGGCAGAAATGACAATAACAACGACGGCGGCAGCCGTGGAGTTCATGGTTCCTCCTTAGGACCCATGCTATCACTCGAATTAAAGGGCACTTCTCGCCCTTTAGACTGATTCGGGTGAAAAGCTATTATGAATATAGCACATTATCGTATAAATGTCAAGCGTTTTAACGAAAAATGTGTCATAATAATTTGCGGCCTCTGTAAAAGCCGCAAAATTACTTATCTCAAAGAAAACGAAATTACTTTGCCAGCGCTGCTAGGACTGCTGCTTTGTCGCGGTCGATTAGGTCTAGTTTGCCCTCTAAATCTAATATTCCCATGTCGATGGCGCGGACGAGCGACTGGTCGCGGCGCAGCGGCGTGAAAAACTCGCGGTATTCGGCTAGCTGCTGGCGCGTCATCAATAGCATGGCGGCGTAGCGCGGGAAGTAATCGTGGCTTTTGTCGCTAGCGAAAGTTTGCTCGATCCAACTCCACTGGCTGCGCATCCAGCGCCAGGCGGCTTCGCGGCCGTAGCGATTGCGCAGCAGGTCGACGAACCAGCGAACGGTGTCCTGGCTGCGGATGATATCGGTGTTGGTCAGCAGTCCAATCAAGCGTGCCAGCTGCTCGGCGTCGCGTGTCGTGGCGACCCCTGCGGCGATGTCGCTGCGCAGGTCGGCTGATTGCGTGGCTTGGTAGGCTTCGAGCAGCTGGCTGACTATATCTGCCGGTTGATCGCTGTAGCGGACGGCGGCACCGATGATTGATGGACGCAGGTCAGCGCTGAGCTCGGCCAGAGGCGTATCCTGATAGAGCTGGCGCGCGGTACTGATTGCCGCCGTGTCTTCGCTATATAGTATGCAATCGATGATGACGGTGCGCAGTTTGCTGTCAGATTCTGGCTCGCCGGGGCGTTTGTTCCAACCTAGGCGTTCGAATTGCGGACGAGCTAGCTTGCCTGATAGGCGGCGCAGCAGCTTTTCGGCGGCTTCGTCTTGGTCGACGAATTTCTTGAGATCGCTGATGGCCAGCGCAATGATTTCCCAGACGGTCTGATCGCTTTCGTTTTGAAAGGCGGCTAGCGCGTCGACTAGCGTGCTGCTAGCAATTAGATCGCCGCGGGCTAGTAGGATTTGCTCATTGAGGTACTGGGCTCGTTGTGCTGGCGTTAATATACCATCGGTGATGGCCTGCAATATGCGTGCTCGTAGAGTGTCGTCGTAGCAAGTGATAAAGTGCGAGGCATTTTGATGATTGAGCAGTAGCAGGCCGTCTGGCGCTGGCGAGAGGCGCTGCTCGCGCTCCTTTAGGATTTCGGGCAGGCGCTGGTCGTTGGCACCGAGCGGAATTGGCCACAAACGATCAGACGGCTGGTGCGGCCCGGTGAAGAATTGTTCTTGGCGGAGCGTCAACTCGCCATTGTTAAGCGACGCGTAGACTACCGGGTAACCTGGTTGTGAAATCCAGGTGTTCATTAGCGCCCCGACATCTTTGCCGCTAGCTTGGCTTAGACAGTCCCAGAGGTCGTCGCCAGTGGTGTTGCTATACTTGAAGCGGGTGAAATACTGCTTGAGGCCAGCGCGGAACGCTTCATCGCCGATCCATAGTTGCATCATTCGCAGCAGCCGGCCGCCTTTGGCGTAGACAATCGCTCCATCAAACAGCGCGCTAATTTCGGCTGGGCTCGATACGTCGGTTTGAACTGGTTGCACGCCGTCGATACTATCGCGGCGCAGGGCAGCAACGCCCTCGTTGTTGGCAAACTCGTCCCATTGCCGCCAATCCGGATGCAGCGCGTCAGTTGCTAGGTATTCCATCAGCGTAGCGAAACTCTCGTTTAACCACAAGTTATTCCACCATTTCATAGTCACTAGATTACCGAACCACTGGTGGCTTAATTCGTGGGCGATAACCGTTGCAATGTATTGGCGGGTCGAAACGCTAGCGGTTGCCGGATCGGCCAGCAGGGCGGTTTCGCGGTAGGTCACCAAGCCCCAATTCTCCATAGCGCCGCTAGAAAAATCAGGTAGTGCTACATGGTCAGATTTCGGCAGCGGGTAAGGCACGCCAAAATACTCGTTGAAAAAGTCAATTGTTTGCGCTGCGTGCTGGAGCGCCCAGTTCAAGCTGTCGGCTGGCTGCGCTGGCGTGGCGTAGACGTTAACCTCGACACCGCTCTTGGCGGCAGTAGTCGCGCGCTGTAAATCGCCAGCGACAAAGGCCGCCAGGTAAGTGCTCATACGTGGTGTTTGCTCAAAGGTGGTCAGCGTTCCCTCGCTGCTCTCCCGCTGCGAAGCGACTGGCATATTGCTGAGTACTACCGGTTCATTTGATAATATTGAAATCGCAAATGTCGCTTTGGCTTCTGGTTCATCAACGCATGGGAAGGCTTCGCGAGCATGGTGGCTTTCGAATTGGGTGGCGTATAGCTCGCATTTCTGGCCTTGGTGTTGGTAATAGCAAGGATAAATACCGTGCATGGCGTCGGTTAGTGTTAACGAGAATTTGATAGTAATTTGCGCTGGACCGTTGTCGGTATTGTCAAGCGTCAAAATGTCGCCGTTGATTGATGCTTTGACTGCTTGGCCGTTGACAGTAACTTCTTCAATCTGCAAATCTTTGGCGTGCAAGCGAATTGGCTCGGCTGCTAGATGTTGGCCGCGGATAGTTGCCGTGCCGCGGATTAAGCGATTGCTCTTTGCTTGACGCAAATCCCATTGGATGTCGTAGTGTTCTGGTTGAAATTGAGAAAATAATCTGTCCATACGTCCATTATAGCAGGGTGGTATAATATGCTTATGCAGCGGCGGCGCAGAATAGTACTAGTAGCGGTAATTTTGACAGGTACTCTCGGGTGGATTGTTGTTAAGGAACGGCCGAATTTACCGCTGATGCCGCCAAATTCGCAGCCTCAGCAGTCGGGGTCGAACTCTGGCTCTGGCGAAGTAGCGCGCGACGCTTTGGTGGCACTGCATACTAAGGGCCGCGCTCCCAAGACTGGTTACAAGCGCTCGCAGTTCGGCGACGGCTGGGCCAAGACGGGCGGCTGCGATACGCGTAATGTTATCTTGCGGCGCGACTTGACAAACGCTGTCCTGGGCGACGATAACTGCAAAGTACAGGCTGGCGCTCTTAGCGACCCGTACACCGGGCAGCGAATTGCTTTCAAGCGCGGTGCTAATTCTAGCGGCGCTGTGCAGATCGACCACGTAGTGGCACTGAGCAACGCTTGGCAGACTGGCGCTCAGCAGTTGTCTAGCGAACAGCGAATCAGTCTGGCTAACGACCCGCTCGAGCTGCTAGCCGTCGACGGACCAGCCAACCAGCAGAAAGGCGATGGCGATGCGGCGACTTGGCTGCCGTCAAATAAACCGTTTCGCTGTCAGTACATTGCCCGTCAAATTGCCGTCAAGAAGAAATACTCGCTGTGGGTGACACCGCCAGAACGCACGGCTATGGAGCGGATTTTGGCGAGTTGTCCGGAACAGCGCTTGCCGGCGTGATATAATCTAAAATATGACAAAGAAACAACATTATTCTCTGTATGATATATTTGCGGTACTTTTTGTAACGACACTATTGGTTAGTAATATTGTCAGCGTTAAAATTGTATCTGTTGGCTGGCTGACTTTTGATGCTGGCACGGTTTTGTTTCCGCTAGCGTATATCGTGGGTGATATAATCACTGAGGTTTACGGTTATCGCCGGACGCGCCGGCTGATTTATAGCGGTGTGGCGGCCTTGATGCTGATGACGTTGACTTTTTGGGTGGTGCAATTATTGCCGGCGGATAGTAGCTGGACGGGGCAAGCGGCGTTTGAATCGACGTTGGGTGTGGTTTGGCGGTTGGCTATCGGTTCGGTAACGGCGCTATTTGTCGGTGAAATAATGAATGCTTACGTAATGGGGCGGATGAAAGTCGCTAGCCGCGGCCGTGGTTTGTGGCGGCGGATGGTTAGCAGCTCATTGGCGGGTAACGCGCTAGATACGGTAATCTTCTCGACGATTGCTTTTGCCGGTACTATACCGACGACCAGCTTTTGGCAGCTTATCATCACGGTGTTTTTGATCAAGATGGCGGTAGAGATTATGGTCTCGCCGCTGACTATGCATTTGATTACTCGCGTGAAAAAGCATGAAAAATTGGATACGTTCGAGCAGCCAGCGAAATACCTGGTGAATTAGTTGCTTGGCTCGTCTTGGCGGCGTTAGATTTTGACGCGGTTTTATTTTATAATGTGACGCCGATTGGTAAATCATCGCCGTAGTAGCGAGCTAGAAACGACTGCTTGAAATCAAAAAATGTGCCGTCTAGCAGCGAGGCGCGGATCTGGTCGACAGTGCGCACTACGAAGCGTTCATTATGAATGCTGGCGAGCGTAGCACCGAGAATCTCATCGGCGCGAAACAGATGATTGATGTAAGCGCGCGTATGATGCTGGCAAGTATAACAGTCGCATTCAGCGTCGATCGGCGCGAAATCCTCGCAAAAGCGAGCATTGCTGATGTTGATGCGGCCATCAAAGGTATACAGAGCGCCGTTGCGGGCTTGGCGGGTCGGCGCGACACAATCGAAAGTATCGATACCATATTCGACGCCGAGAAACAAATCGGCCGGCTGCGAACCTAAGCCTAATAGGTGACGCGGCTTATTCTCGGGCAAAGTCTCGCAGACCCAGCGGACGACGTCGGCGATTTCGCCAGGTTGAAAAACGCCGCCGATGCCGTAGCCATCGAAGCCGCGCTGGCCCAGGAAATTAGCCGACTGGCGGCGCAGTGTTTCGTCGCGGGCGCCCTGGACGACGCCGTAGAGCGATTGCAGGTTTTCGCCGCGCGCTAGATGTTCGGCGTTTAGCTCATCGTGGCGAACTAAGCAGCGCTCCGCCCAAGCATGCGTTCGCTGCATTGCCTTTACAATCGTGCCGCGGGCTGCTAGCGGTGCAGTCAGCTCGTCGAAGGCCATATGAATATCAGCGCCGATGGCGTGCTGTAGTTCCATTGACGATTCTGGCGTCATCATTATATATCTGCCATCCAGATGCGACCTAAATTGCGCGCCTTGGTCGGTAACTTTGGCTAGCTGATTAGCAGACTTGACCGCTTGCGCAGCGTTGCCTTTTTGGGTGTGAGCGACGACATCAATGCCTTTTTTATAAGCAATTCCCAGACTGAAAATCTGAAAGCCGCCGCTGTCAGTGAAAGTCGGCCCATCGTAATCCATAAATTTGCCTAGGCCGCCAGCTTTATGAATGATTTCGGCGCCTGGCCGCTGCATCAAATGATAAGTATTGGCCAAAATTGATTGCCCGCCGCAGGCTTTGACTTGTTCGACAGTCAGCGCCTTGACGGTTGCTTTGGTGCCGCCAACGATGAAAGCTGGCGTTTGAATCGTGCCGTGCGGCGTTTCAATCGTACCAGCGCGCGCCAAGGTGCCGGGGAGGTGATGGGTAATGCTGAAGACAAGGGGTTGGTTCATAAGGTCTAGTATATCATTTGCCCCCTGGTAGCAAAGTGTAATTTTTGCCAAAAATATAAAATATGTCGAAAAACATTGACGATACTCATTAAGTATAGTTTAATTATAATTAGCCTTTCAGATAAAGGCTGCCTGACGCGTGCGGAGAGACTGCATGTGTCTGAGGTAGCGGTCTGGATAGGCCGCACCTCAACTTTCTAGGAGAGGATAAACGTTATGCTCGATATCGTGGCCAGCCTTTCGGCTATGGTTCTGTGTATCTTTCTCACCGCCTCCCTGTGGCGGCAGCGGAGAGTGGGGCCGATCCAAACATCACTCCTAGGAGTGATGTTTACTATCGTGTATATTTACTCAGTAGCCGCTCACCAGGATAGCGTTTATAGGAATCACGAAGCCGCTGCATGGGCGGCGCTGGCCGCCTACACGGTGGCGGCGATACTCGCCGCCGCAGAGTACAGGCTCAGGGTTCTGGCCTGGATCTCCAGGCTGTGGATTCGTAGGGCGCAGAGCCAGAAAATCTCTGCCCTCGTCAAGATGGCGCAGCTGAGCCTAACCGAGCAGGCCTGGGGTCCCCGTGAGGGGTATCCCCCAGAGGGCGACGACGCATGAGGTGCGGGGCGGGACGAGCGATTTATTTCGCCGTCCCGCCCCCAACTCAACTCTTTGTGAAATATTTTTTGTATCGCACTGCTAGGCTTGACGATGCCAGCCCTCGCGTGTTACATTAAGTACGTACTCATCCGGCCGGCAGGTCGGTTGTTTTCGTATTGGAACTAAAAGAAAGGAATTATATGGAAGATTTGAATATCAAGCAGTTGACGCTAGCCGTGCGGGCGATTGCTGATGAAAAGGCGTTGCCCGAAGAAACCGTATTAAACGTAATCGAGCAGGCAATCGCTGCTGCCTGGCGCCGCGATAACGGCGAGCGCGAGCAAAATGTGCGCGCCGAACTCAATATCAACGACGGCACCGCCAAGGTGTTTGTCCAGCGCGAAGTCGTCGAGGATGTTGTCAATCCGGCCACCGAAATCAGCTTGGCGGATGCTCGGGCAGAGAAGCCGGAGGCTCAGTTAGGGGATACTATCGAGGAAGCTCATGAAGTTAAGTCCTTTGGCCGGGTGGCCGCCCAGACCGCCAAGCAGGTCGTCATGCAGCGCCTGCGCGAAGCCGAGCGCGAAGTCGTTCTAGCAGAGTTCGAAGACAAAATCGGCACGGTCGTTACCGGTATGGTGCAGCGTGTCGAGCCGCGCGTGGTGCGTGTTGAGTTAGGCAAGGCCACTGGTATAATCCCGCAGAGTGAGCAGATTCAAGGCGAGTTTTACAAAATTGGCTCGCGGATCAAAGTATTAATCAAAGACATCGAACGCGAAGGCCGCGGCCCGCAGCTAATCCTCAGCCGCGGCAGCGAGGACTTTATCGAATATCTCTTCCGCCAAGAAGTGCCCGAGATGGAAACTGGCGCCGTCGAGATCAAAGGCATCGCCCGCGAAGCTGGCCGCCGCACTAAACTAGCGGTTGCTAGCACGGTGCCAGGCGTTGACCCGGTCGGAACGTTCGTCGGCGGTCACGGCGCGCGCGTCAATGCGGTGATGAGCGAAATCGGCGAGCAAGAGAAAATCGATATCGTTACCTATGATGATAATATAGACACGTATATCCGCAATGCTCTTAGCCCGGCTGAGATTGTTAAAGTCGAGATTGATAAGGACAAAAAGACTGCCAACGTTTATGTCACTGAAGACCAGCAATCAATCGCTATCGGCCGCGGCGGGCAAAATGTGCGTTTGGCGAGCCGTCTGACTGGCTACGAATTGAACATTGAGACCACAGCGCCGAAATCAGCCGAGAAAAAACCGCGCAAGAACGTCGAGGAAGACTTGTTTAGTGCTATCGAAAATCAAGACTAAAACCCGCAGCCGCTTTTTGCAAATTAGCACTCTGCCTTGACGAGTGCTAATTTGTTATGTATAATTGGCTGCAATGGGCAATACGCTCAGAACGGAGAACTCATGATGCCAGAAGACTTTGCAGATTTTATTTCGCGATTGACCGATAACGCGCGCGCTAGCGTCCAGCATGCTGACGCGATTGCTCGCGGTAACGGTAGTAATTACATTGGGACGGAGCACTTGCTGCTCGGCGTTTTGGCGCAAGGATCGAGCTCGGCGGCGCAGGTATTGACTGATGCTGGCGTGACCTTGCAGCAAGCTGAAATGATTCTGGATATCAAACCGTCGCGAGTGGTCACTAGTACAGGTATGGTCGGCCTTAGCGAGACAGCTTTGTTGACACTGCGCATGGCGTGGGAAGCGGCGCGCGAGTACGGCCATGATTATCTCGGTACAGAGCACATTCTGTACAGTGTTCTGCGTCAAGGTAACGCCCGAGCGACAGCGCTGCTGCGCGAAATGGGTATCAACGTCGATATGATAATCAGCGAACTCGAGAAGTCGTTTGAAGAGAATCGCGGCGAACATGGCGATATTGCTACCGAGCCGCGGCGCCGCGGCAATACGCGCGGCGGGGCGCTTAGCGCCTTTGGTGTGGATTTGACGGCGCGGGCAGCCAACGGCGAGCTTGACCCGATGATTGGCCGCGAAAAAGAGCTAGAGCGAATGATTACTATCCTTAGCCGCCGCACCAAGAATAATCCAGTCTTGATTGGCGAGCCAGGCGTTGGCAAAACCGCTATCGTTGAGGGGTTAGCGCAGCGGATCGTCCGCGAGGACGTACCGGGCCATCTATTAGATCGCCGCGTGGTTATGCTGGATATGGCGGCGATGATCGCCGGTACTAAATATCGCGGTGAATTCGAGGATCGGCTGAAAAAGGTAATTGCTGAAGTCAAAAAACAAGGTAACATCATTCTTTTTATTGATGAATTGCACCTGCTGGTTGGCGCTGGCGCCTCGGAAGGTTCGATGGATGCAGCCAATATCCTCAAGCCGGCGTTGGCGCGCGGCGAGCTGCATATGATTGGCGCGACAACTCTCGATGAATATCGCAAACATATCGAGAAAGACACGGCGCTAGAACGGCGTTTCCAGACGATCGTCGTCAAGGAGCCAACTATGGCGCAGACAATCGCTATTTTGAAAGGTCTTAAAAATTATTATGAAAAGCATCATGGCGTCAAAATTACCGACGAAGTGATCGAATCGGCAGTGTACATGAGCGACCGCTACGTCAGCGACCGTTTCATGCCTGATAAAGCGATTGACGTGCTCGACGAGGCGGCTGCCCGAGTTCGTGTCAAGCGGGGCCACCGCCCGAGCCGCGAGCGCGAATACCTCAAAGAGCTCAAGCACCTCAATGAGCGCATGGAGGACGCTGTCCTGCACGAAGATTACCAGCGAGCTGCTATGTACAAACAGCGTATTAGCCAGATTAGCAAAAAGCTCGAGACAGAAGTTGCTGCCCAAAAAGGTCGCCGCGCTATCCAGCTAACTGATGACGATGTGGCGCATGCTATCGCTGTGATGACCAATATTCCAGTCGAAAAAGTCCAGACTAGCGAAGCGAAGTTGCTGCGCCAGCTCGAAAAGCATCTCGGCAAGTACGTTATTGGCCAGCGCGAGGCTATCGGTAAGGTAGCGCGGGCAATCCGCCGCAGCCGCAGCGGTGTGGCTAGCAGCCAGCGGCCGATTGGCAGTTTCGTCTTCATGGGACCCACTGGTGTCGGCAAAACGCAATTAGCTAAGGTGCTGGCGCGAGAAGTTTTCGGCAGCGAAGAAGCGCTTATCAAAATCGACATGAGCGAATTTGGCGAGAAGCATAATACGTCGCGGCTGCTCGGGGCGCCAGCTGGTTATGTTGGTTACGAGGACGGCGGTAAATTGACTGACAAAGTTCGCCGCCAGCCGTACAGCGTGGTGCTTTTTGACGAAATTGAAAAGGCGCATCCAGATGTATTCAACCTGCTGCTGCAGCTACTGGAAGATGGGACGATGACTGATGCTAAGGGACGCGAAGTTAGCTTTCGTAATACGATTATCATCTTGACTAGCAATCTCGGCGCCGACAAAATGACCAAAGAGTCGGAACTTGGCTTTCACTCTAGCCGCGATAAAAGCAGCGAAATTGACGATTCGCACCGCCGCAACGCTAAATTTGCTCGCGATGCTCTCGATAAGTTTATGCGCCCCGAGTTGATTAATCGCTTTGACGGGATTATCACTTTCCGAGCGTTGACTCACGCCGAGGTCGGCAAGATCTTCGACCTGCTGATCGGCGAGCTGCGTCAGCGTTTAGTGCGCAAAGGCCTGGCCCTTACGATTAAACCTAGTGCCAAAAAATTCCTTATCGACAAGGGTTACAGTATTAAATACGGCGCCCGTCCGCTGCGCCGTGTCATCGAGGACGAGGTTGAGCATGCTATTGCTGAGCAAGTACTTGACGGCGCCTATGCTAAAGGTGATATCCTAGAAGTAGGGATCAAGAAAGGAGCGATAGCGATTGAACGGCGCAGCGAAACCGACAGCCAGACGTAGTATTGTCTCGAAAATCATCGCTTTGTTGGCAGTGATAAGTATTGCTGTTGGCGGCTTTTTCTATGGCCAAATAGCCTTTGATACTTATCGAGCGTCGACTTTCACGCCGCCTGCAGCTGTTGCCGCGGTTGAAGATTCAATAAAGCTGACTCCGGCGGCGCAGCGCACCTTCCGAGCAACTCAGCCAGCTATTGAGACTAGCGATCAGTTCAATGCTCATTGTAAAAGTACCGAACGCACCGCAGCCATCTTGGGCTGCTACTATGGCGATAAGATTTATCTTTTTGACGTCGAAAATGCCGAATTAGCTGGCGCCAAAGAAGTAACGGCGGCGCACGAATTGCTGCACGCCCAGTATGCACGGCTGAATATCTTCGAGCGGCCGCGAGTCGACGCTATGATCAAAAAGGCTTATCAAAAGGTCAAAAATGAACCGGAAATTGCCAAAGCTATGGAATACTACCGCGAGGCCGAGCCAGGCGCCGAGCTAGATGAGCTACATTCGATTATCGGTACCACGATTGGCGAGCTCGACTCTGACCTTGAACAATATTATGCGCGTTATTTCACTAATCGAGCGTCAATTGTCGCCAAAAACCAAGCTTACACGGCAGTATTTACCCGAGTTAACGTTCGGGCTGAAGCACTGCAATCCAAACTGCAGTCAGCTGCTAAGCAAATCAAACAAGATGTCGAAGCTTATCAGTCCGACTTATCGCAAATTAACGCTGATATTAATAGTTTTAATGAACGGGCTAGGAGCGGCGAGTTTAGTTCGCAAGCTGATTTCGCAGTGGCGCGGTCGGCACTGCAGCAGCGAATTAGCGCTATCAATGCTCGGCAGAGTTCGCTTAATTCGCGGATTAAAGCTTACAATGACGATGTGGCAACTCTCAAAAGCTTAGCCGTTAAAGCCGATCAGCTCAATCAAAGCATCAACGGCGTAGCCGCGCCGGCTGGAGTAAATAGTGGCCAAAGCGCGCAGTAATTTCGTCTGCCAAAATTGCGGCACCAGCTATCCGAAATGGACGGGCAAGTGCGAGAATTGCGGCGAATGGAACACGCTCGTCGAACAGATAGTCGAGACCAAGGGTACTTCGGCGGTAGCACGCAGCCATTCGCGCGGTAAGATCCTAAAGCCGCAGTCGATGCGTTCAATCGCTGCCGAGGATTCTGTACGGCGTTTACCGACGGGTATTGCTGACCTTGATACAGTGCTAGGCGGCGGCATCCTGCCGGCAGGCGTAATGCTGTTAGCGGGGCAGCCGGGTATCGGTAAATCGACACTATTGATGCAGGTAGCAGCGTATGTTGCTGAGCAATCATCGGTCCTATATGTCAGCGGCGAGGAAAGCGCTTCTCAGGTTAAGCTCCGCGCTACGCGTCTCGGTGCTACCTCTGGCGATGACCTGCAGTTTGTCGCTAGCACTAGCGCTGACGACATTGCTGCAACAATTCGCAGCGGCCGATATAAATTGGTAATTATCGACAGCATCCAAACGCTTAGTCTCGAGGAAATCGCCAGCGCGCCAGGTACCGTTAGCCAGATTACCAACTCGAGTAATGTCATTATCCGGGCAGCAAAAGCTTCGGGCGCAGCGGTAATTTTAGTGGGCCATGTCACCAAGGAGGGCTCGATCGCTGGGCCGAAAGTTCTCGAGCACCTAGTCGATGTGGTCTTGCAATTCGAAGGTGACCGTTACGGCGGCTTCAAAGTGGTGCGCGCCGTCAAGAATCGCTACGGCTCGACTAGCGAAGCGGCAATTTTCGAGATGAACGATAAGGGTTTGCGGGTCGTCGAAAATCCGTCAGCCGCGCTGTTAGCCGAGCGCCAAAACGCCGATGGTTCGGTGGTATTGGCGACGCTTGAAGGCAACCGTCCGATTCTCGTTGAGATCCAAGCTCTTGTCAACTCGACTAATTTCGGGTATCCTAAGAGGACGGCCAGCGGTTTCGATCTCAACCGCCTCAATCTGCTCATCGCGGTGCTAGAGAAGCGCACCAAATTGAATTTATCCGATAAAGATATTTATGTGAATGTAGTTGGCGGCTTGAAGCTTGCCGACCGGGCAGCAGACTTGGCGGTGGCGATGGCGATTGCTAGCGCGGCGGCTGGGCGTAAACTCGACGATGGCCTGGTGGTATTCGGCGAAGTGGGCTTAGGCGGCGAGATTCGCTCGGCACAAGGCGCCGACAAGCGCCTGAACGAAGCCAAAAAACTCGGCTTCACTCAAGCGATCGCACCGGCAACCTCTGGCAAAAAGAATTCATTTGTAAAAGGCGTCAAAGATTTACGCCAAGCTTTGATCGGTTATCTCAAGTAGTCAATATTCAATCAAGGCAAAAAGAAAGGAAAATATGCAAACCAAAGACTTAATATTATTGGTGGTAACGCTGCTTATTTTGGGCGAGGTATCGTACTTGCTAGCGCGCTTGCCAAAAAACTCTATTAAATCAAAAGACCGGGCAATTCTGGTCGACACTTCAGTACTAATGGACGGGCGAATTGTACCGGTAGCGCAAACTGGCTTTATTGGCGGTACGCTGGTGATTCCACGCTCGGTTATCGGCGAACTGCAGTTTCTAGCTGACCACGCCGATGCTGACAAACGTGCTCGCGCCCGCTATGGGCTTGATGTGGTCACCGAGTTGCAAGCTATGGAGCGCGTCAACGTCGAATTGCTGCAAGACGGCAGCCACGCTCGCGAAGGCGTTGACGACCGCCTGCTCAAGCTAGCTAAGCAGTATGGCGCAGTGATCATGACCCTAGATTATAACCTAAACAAGGTTGCCGCCGTCGAGGGTACCGAAGTGCTAAACCTTAACGAATTAGCGCAGAGTATCCGGATGGAGCATCTACCTGGCGAGAAAATCACGTTAGAGCTTATTCAGAAGGGGCAGGACGCGCATCAGGGCGTGGGCTACCTACCAGACGGCACAATGGTTGTCGTCGAGCAGGCGAGCGCTCAGATAGGCCAGACGCTAAATGTCGAAATTATCCGTAATTTGCAGACCGCAGCCGGCCGGATGATCTTTGCCAAGAAAATAGAGACCGTTAGCAAACCTCTTAAATCGACCGCCAAAGCTGCGGGCAAAACTCAAAAAACAGCAAAAATCGCAGCCGCAGCAGTATCAAAAACGCCCGCGAAAAGTACTGCTAGCGTCAAGCAGCGTTCTGTCGGCCGCGCCCGCAGCCAGTCATCAGCTGGCAGCGCTAGCAATCGTGATTTGGTCAAGGCAAAGGCATCAGGCGAAACCAAAACTCAAGCTAAACCAGCCAGCAAAAAAGCTAATTCGCCGAAAACAAAACCGCAGTTGAAGCCAGCTGCCTCAGCAACCCGGCGCCAGAGTGCTCGCCGCCGCCCCGACCACGAGAGCGACTTGATCGATCTAGTCAATAACCAATAAAATCGCCAGCGCGATATACAAATAGCACGCTGCTAGGGGCGTGCTATTTTGCTGGGTATTGGCGGCAAACTATTGCGATACGAAGCGAGTTTAATCGTCGTCATCGCTGCTACTGTTTGGATTGTAGCTGGCGCTACTAGTCGCCGTGTAGTAGCCAGTGTCGGTAATTTTGGCGGTTAGCGTGCCGCTACTGGCTGCTGACAGGTTGCCTTTATGAATATTCCAGATGCCGCTGCTGTCGACTTGCTTACTGGCGACAACGGTACTGCCAGATAATAATTCGATGTTTTGTAGTTTGTAACGGCCGCTGGTATAGACGATGGATACGCCGCCGCTAGTCACTGTTAGCGTAACGTTTGGCTTTGGATCGTCGCACTTGTGTGCATCGTCGTCTTTCTCGGCGTCGTAGCTAGAGTCGTTAGGCGTGATTATCTCTTTTCTGGTGATTGGATCAGCCATTTTCATGACATCGATTTCAATCTTGGCAGCTTCGGGCGTACAGGACGTAGCTTTCTTTTTCGAGACGCGGTCGAAAGTCATCTTGGCATTGGTAGCAGCGCTAGCTTTGTTGTAATATGACGGATAAATCTCGCCCTTGATTGTCTGGATGCCACTCGGCGCAGTATACCAGTCGCTTAATTTTAGTTTACCTTGGTCGGCATACATCTTGGAGATGTCGGCCATCGTACGGTCGAAGAACATAGCTGGAATCAGCGAGTTGCCATTGCGCAGCGGCGAGGTGTCAGAATTGCCTAGCCACACCGCCATCGATAGGTTCGGTGTGTAGCCGGCAGCCCAGATATCTTTAGCGCTAACCTTGCCATTAATCTCGCTGTTGCTGGTACCAGTCTTGACAGCTGCCTTGACGCCGGCGCGACCGAGGTTGACTAGGTAGTCGCGGCCCGCCAATCCAGCGCGCGCCTTGCCGTCGCCAAGGATGTCGCTAACGATGTAAGCTGCTTGCTGGTCGATGACTTGCTTGCTGGATTCTTTGTATTGCTTGAGAGTTTGGCCGTTGCTATTGGCGACTTTGAGAATGGTCGTCTGCGGCTTGTAAGTACCCATTCGCCCTAGCGTCGCGAAAGCATTGACGTGATCGACCAGGCGCGTGCCGCAGCCGCCGATAGCGCTCGACAGGCCAGCTTGCGCGTCGGCGCCTTGCGTGCAGTACTGCAAATCGCCGGCCGAACGGATAAGCGACCAGGTGCTGCCGCTGTTGTTCTTCTCGTTGATAGCCATAGCTTTGATGGCTGGAATGTTGCGGGAGCGAGCCAGCGCTTGGCGCAAGGTGATATTGCCCTGGAACTTGTTGTCGGCGTTATTCGGGCTGTAATTGCCCGGGAAAGTTGTCTTGGAATCTGCTAGAATCGAGCCGCTGCCGTAATTGGCGTTATTGCCGCCTTGGTTGCTAAATAAGCGGGCGTAAACAAGCGGCTTAATCGACGAACCCGGCTGAATGAAAGCGGTGGCCGCATTGTCCTGCCCGAAGCCAGCGTAATTAAAGTCGCGGCTGCCGACTAGGGCGATAAGCTGGCCAGTCTTGGTGTCTTCAATGGCTGCTGCGCCGTTTGAGAAACCAGCAAATTGCGAACAGTTGCGATAACCGCAGTTGCCATCGGTAATCTCGCCGTTAAATAATTTGGCTATATTGGTTTCTAGGGTTGTTTGCGCGTCGAGGTCGAGTGTTGTCTTGACTGATAAACCGCCTTCGCCGACGATAGTCTTGCCAAGCTCTTCCTCTAGCTGTTTCTTGACCATTTGGACGAAGTGCGGCGCCTTGACGTTGGCGTATTGGTCGGCCAGCGGTTTGATGGTATCCATAATGTCGACTTTCTTGGCTGCCGCCGCCTCTTGTTTGGATATGTAATTCATCGACACCATGTCGTCCAGTACTTTGTGCTGGCGTTCGACAAGCGCTTTGCGACCATAGGTATTGTACGGGTTGTAAAGCGACGGGTTGTTCGGGATAGCGGCTAGCAGCGAACATTCTGGCAAGGTTAAATCTTTGGATGATTTGCCGAAATAAGTTTGCGCGGCCGATTCGACACCGTTGCGCCGGCCGCCGTACGGCGATTCGTTGAGGTACAAGCCGAGGATTTGGTCTTTGCTGTACATTCGCTCGACCTCGATGGCTAGAATCATCTCTTTGATTTTGCGCGGAATACCCGACAAGCCCCGCTGCATAGCTTCGTCTTTAGTAAAGAATACTTTCTTGACTAGCTGCTGCGTTAGCGTCGAGCCGCCTTGCACGGCGTTGCCCTGCGAGTTGCTGATAAAGGCGCGAGCAATGCCGCTAGCGCTGATGCCGCCGTGCTTATAAAAATCTTTGTCCTCGATGGCTATGGTGGCCTTGCCCATGCATGGCGCGATGGTTTTGGCGTCGACTACTAGCGTATAGTCGCCAGTGCCTTTATCTTCCCAGAGCAGCTTGTCGTTGCGGTCGTAGTATTTGGTGACTGTCGTTTTGACGCGCTGTGCCAGGGTATCAGGGTTGATTTTGTCGAGATCTTTACGGAAATAGGCGAAAAGCGAAGCCACGCCAATAACCATCAGCAGCAAAGCGATGCCGACAACTTTCAGCGCCATAATTGCGCCGTCGCGGCTAAACCAGTATTTGGCTAGGCGTTTCGGATGCAGGCGGTATAGTAAGCGCTTGACTGGATGTTTCGGCAGGGTTGCCAGATATTCGGCTTTTTTGCGCGCTCGCGCGTCTTTCTTGACTCGGCGTTTATTGGCTAAATTAGCATAAGCGCTGACGCCGCCAGCTACTTTTCGTTTCTTGTTTCCCACTTTCACTCTTCCCATAAGCAATATTTCCACCATTATAGCACTGTTCGCATCACGACGGCTAGTGCTTTTGCTGATAATTTGCAAATATGTTACTATCTCACTATTAAATAAAGAAAGGTTTCAGATGACGCTAGCAGAAGAACTAACGTGGCGCGGACTCATCAACCAGACGACGTTCGCTGATGTCAAAGATATAAACGAGCCGCGAACGTTCTATTTTGGCGTTGACCCTAGCGCGCCGAGCATGACTATCGGTAACTTGGCAGCGATGATGTTGTGCCGGCATTTTATCGACCACGGCTACAAACCGCTGCTGCTAGTCGGCGGCGCCACCGGCATGATCGGCGATCCAGATGGTAAAAAGCAAGAGCGCGACCTGCGCAATGCCGAAACAGTGGCGCGCAATGTTGAATGTATGGCGGCGCAATTCCGCCAAGTTTTCCGCGGCCAGGATTTTGAGATTGTTGATAATGCCGACTGGTTCTCGCAGATTAATTACATTGATTTCTTGCACAAAATCGGCAAGCATATCAGCATGACGCAGCTGCTCGACCGCGAATTCGTGCAGCAGCGTATCGGCGAGGGCGGCGCTGGCATCAGCTACGGCGAATTTAGCTACGGGCTGATTCAAGGGTATGACTTTTTACACTTGTACCGCGAAAAAGGCGCCACTTTACAGCTAGCTGGCGCCGACCAGTGGGGCAATAGCATCATTGGCGTGTCGCTGATTCGCAAGCTCGAAAGCAGCGAAGCGCACGTTTTGACCGCGCCGCTAGTTATCAACAAGCAAACTGGCGTCAAGTTCGGCAAGTCTGAGGGCGGCGCTATCTGGCTCGACCCCGAGATGACCAGCCCGTACAAGTTCTATCAATTCTGGCTCAACTGCGACGACGAAACCAGCGAGGACCTCATCAAAATCTACACGCTGCTCGACCGCGAAACCGTCGAAGCGCTGATCGACAATCATCGAGCCAATCCAGGCGAGCGCGCCTTGCAAAAAACCTTAGCGCGCGAAGTTACTGACTTGGTGCACGGCCGCCAGCGCCGCGAAAGCGTCGAGCGGGTAACGGCTGCGTTGTTTGGCGGCGGCGATATTGCGGCGCTTAACAGCGACGATTTGAACGCTTTGGCTAACGAAATCCCGACGGTTGATCTCGAGACGACGGTCGTGGCAGCGCTGGTCGCTGCTGGCTTATGCGCTAGTAACGGCGAAGCGCGCCGGCTGATCCAGAATAACGCGATTAGCGTCAACGGTGCGAAGATTGCCGGCGATATGCCATTGACCGAGACTAGCTTAATCAAAAAGGGCAAGAATGACTTCTTGCTGGTAAAATAATCAGAATAGGAGGAAATCATGAAGAAAATTATCGGTTTTGACTTGGACGACACGCTGGCGGTTAGCAAATCGGCGATTTCGCCGCGCATGGCGGGTTTGCTCGCTAAATTGCTGGAAAATTATCAAGTTTGTGTCATTTCTGGCGGCAAATTCGAGCAGTTTGAAAAGCAAGTGATCGACAAAATGAACGTTTCGCCGGAATTGCTGGCGCGGTTCCATATGATGCCGACGTGCGGCACGCGGTATTATACATTTAACGTCGATGCGAACGAGTGGCAAACGCACTATAAAGAAGATTTCACCGATGAGCAAAAGCAGAAAATCACTCAGGTTTTGGAAGAATCAGCGCGCAAATTCGACCTATGGGAAGCAAACCCCGACGGCGAAATTATCGAGGACCGTTTGAGCCAAGTGACTTATTCAGCACTTGGCCAGCAGGCTTCGCCCGAGAAAAAATACGCCTGGGCGGAAGCCAACAAAGTAGTCCGCAAACAAATGCGCGACGATGTCGCCGCCAAATTGCCAGAGTTCGAAGTACGCCTGGGTGGTACCACCAGCGTCGATATCACCAAAATCGGCGTCGATAAAGCCTACGGCATGAAAAAGCTGATGGAAGCTACTGGCGCCAGCAAAGAAGAAATCTTGTTCTTTGGCGATAAGTTAGAAGAGGGCGGCAACGACTTCCCGGTCAAAAACCTCGGCATCGACTGCATCGCGGTGGAGCGCTGGCAGGACACCGCCTACGCGCTAGAAGGCATCATCGCCGTGACCGAATAGATTTTCGAACGAAATTCAAGCCAACAAAACACCCGGCTAGCTAACCGGGTGTTTTTAATAAATCAATCAAGGGAAAGTGATAAGCGAGGCGGGCCGCCCCGGCGCGAGAAATTGGGGAAAATCTCGCGCCGGAGCGGCGCTGTCAGTCGTCCTCCTTTCCAGAGACGTGCTCGTCGCGGACGACGAGCCCGCAGATGGGGCGGATGTCAATGCCGAGGCGGGGCTTGCGCCCCTCCACGACATCTCTACGGAGCTCGCCGGCGATCATGCCGGCATAGGCTCCCAAAAAGGTGAGGTCGTTCTTGTCTTCGGCATCAAGGACGACGAAAACAACACGATTCATGGACTCGAAACGAATTCGAGTGATGACACCCGGCTTACTCAATGCGTGGCCGAAGCCGCGCAAAATGATAGCAAGGACCTCGGTCTCGTCAAAACGAGTCATCATCGTTCCTCCTAGAACGATTCATCTCGCGAAAAAGTGGTCATCTGTGCCACCGCGCGAGATGTTTGCTCGCGATTGAATCTCGAACATGCATCTCGCCCGGTGGGCCTCGCTTATCAAAAAACTCTTTTGGACAAGGATTCGCTCTACTTGTCAACAAAAGCTTGATACATAATATCATACTAGAGCAGCAATGTCAATACTTTTTCGCAATTTCCCGCAAAATCTATAAAATTTCAAAGTAAAATAAATAACTTAACAAAAAATCTCACCAAAGAAAATAGCCCGCCGAACTGGCTCAAACCGGAATTGGGTTATATATCAACCCAGGAAACGCTTAATATAGTTAAGCGTTTCAACCGTGTTGAAAACCAATTCGGCGAGCTATTTTCTGGCGGGCTTGTTAGCCCTTTCGAGCCGCTTTAGCAGCCTTGTCGGCAGCCTCGAGGGCCGCCTGGGCGGCCTCTAAGACCTCTCTGTAGTCGAGAGATGACGCACGCGGATCATCTCTCCATGAGGCCCAAACAGCCTCGTCTGCCGCTCGAGCGGCAGACTCTTCTCTCATGGCCTCCCCGACCTGAACGGCCAGGGAGACAAAAAAGCCGAGAACGACGGCGACGGCGACAACAAAGCTCATGATTCCCTCCTTGGAAACCATCACTCAAGGCAAAAGGGCACTTCTCGCCCTTTTTTTCGGATAGCCTCGAGCGAAAAGCTATTATGAATATAGCACATTATCGTATAAATGTCAAGCGTTTTTCGCAATTTTCCTGAAAACTAGTACAATAAACCTATGAATCTCGCAACTAACCTCGATCAAATCAAAGGTGTCGGCCCGAAAACCGCAGCCGAGCTGCGGCGGGCGGGGCTGCAGACAGTGGGCGATATTTTGCTGTTTTTGCCGCGCAAACACGAGGATTTTACTAATGTGACACCGATTACCGAGCTGCAGCCCGGTAAAGTAACAATTTGTGCCCGCTGCCAGCAAATCAGCACTCGGCCAGTCCGCCGCGGCTTGCGTCTGACTACGGCGGTGCTGGCTGACGATACCAGCAAGCTCAACGCGGTTTGGTTCAATCAGCCGTACCGAGTGCAGCAGCTAGGCAGCAGCGATGAGTGGTTTTATTTTAGCGGCACGTTTGAGTATAATTACGGCCGCTACCAGCTAACCAATCCGACGGCCGAGCTCGCCAAGGAGCTGCCAGTACAAGCCGATCGGCTGCTGCCAGTTTACCATGCGGTGCGCGGGCTAAAATCGCAAACAGTACGCAAAGTTATCGAGCAATTGCGCCCGCTAATGAGCGTCTTGCCCGAGACTCTGCCGCCAAGCGTTGTCAAGAGCGAGAAGCTGCTCGACCGCGCGGCGGCAATTTCGGCGATGCATTTTCCGCGCGACGAGAGGGAAGTTGAGCAGGCTCGCCAGCGTCTGGCGTTCGAAGAGCTATTCGAACTGGTTTTGGCTAGCCAGCTCAACAAAATTGACAACCAGAAGCTAGCCGGCTTCGCGATTCCGTTTGAAAAGTCTGTCGTGCAGGATTTTGTCAAGAAATTACCGTTCGCGCTAACCAGCGCCCAGCGCCGCGCCGCCTGGGACATCTTGCAAGATTTCGAAAATGCTAGGCCGATGAATCGCTTGTTGCAAGGCGACGTTGGTAGCGGCAAGACAGTGGTGGCCGGATTGGCAGCGCGGCAGGCGGCGAGCGCTGGCTATCAGACGGCATTCATGGCGCCAACCGAGATTTTGGCGCGGCAGCATGCCGAGACGCTGGCTAAACTGCTCGAGCCGTTCGGCGTGACGGTTGGTTTGCTGATTGGCAGCGTCAAGGGTAAATCCCGCCAAACGCTCTACCAGCAAATTGCAAGCGGTGCGGTTGATGTCGTCGTCGGCACGCACGCGCTTATTCAGGATAAAGTAGAGTTTCATCGCTTAGGCTTCGTGATTATCGATGAACAGCACCGCTTCGGTGTTGAGCAGCGGCAGAAATTGCTGATGAAGGTTAAGGACGAGGAGGTGAAGTCGGGCACGCTCGATATGCTTTCTGAACCTATGACGATTGCCGCTGGCTCGTCTCGAGAGACCGGGCGCGTAGCCCCAGGCTCGCGAGCGAGACACGGAGGTGAAGAAAGTGTATCAAGCGCCCCGCTAGACACGAAAAAATCATCAGTAGCCGCCATGCCGCACCTCTTAGCGATGACTGCCACGCCGATTCCGCGCAGTCTGGCGCTAACTGTTTACGGCGAACTAGATGTCAGCGTCCTCGACGAGCAGCCGCGCGGCCGCCGGCCGATTCTTACTAAGATTATTTCGCCGCCTTCGCGCGAGGCTGCTTATACTGCTATCGACCAGCAAATTGCTCAGGGCCGCCAGGCTTACGTAGTTTGCAGCTTAATTACCGATAGCGATTCTAACGATCGCAAAAGTGTCGAAGCTGAATATAAGCGACTCAAAAATAGCATTTTTGGCCACCGCCGCATCGCTATGCTGCACGGCAAGATGACTGCTAGCGAAAAAGATCAAATCATGCAAGCTTTCAAAGATCAACGATATGATATCTTAGTTAGCACCACCGTCATCGAGGTTGGTGTCGACGTGCCGAACGCTACGATTATGATGATTGAGGACGCCGACCAATTTGGTTTAGCACAATTGCACCAGCTGCGCGGGCGGGTCGGCCGCGGCCAGCACCAAAGCTACTGCTACTTGATGATGAGTACGAATAACAAACCGTCGCAGCGTTTGCGGGAAATAGAAAAATCCAGCGACGGCTTTCATCTAGCAGAGGTCGATATGAGCTTGCGCGGCCCCGGCGAGATTTACGGACGCATGCAGCACGGCGCGCTTAATCTGCAAATCGCTACGCTAGCCGATACGCAGCTGATTGCTCGCGCCCAAAAAGCCGCTAAACGCTTCATCGATAGCGGCGAAAGTTTATCGAAATATCCAGCACTAGAAGCGCGCGTCCGCCACAACCAGCGGGTGACGACGCTTAATTAGGATTATTTTCGAGTTTTTTAATTGTTTTTTCTAGATTGATTATGCGCCTCGTGTGATTTTCGGTTATGTAGTCAGTAGACCAAAACTTGTTGCTCTGAATAAAAAATATTACACCTATCAGAATCGTATTGATAATTGTCAATACGGCGATAATCGATATGACTATAGTTTGTTTGCTGGTTTTGCTGTTTCGCATACTTAACCTCCGAGGAATGCTGATGTTTTGTATCTTTAGGCTCTCCGTAACTTAAAACCGAGTATATAGCACGATGCTTATGTTTGGCAAGTCCTATCTGTCTTTTGTCTTTTGCCGAGCCACTGCCAAACGGCGTGCTATAATACAATGCATGTACAGCGGGACAACATTTCGTTCGCATTCGGGCAACTTTATCGGCGTGCATCAGAAAATCGACCGGATTGCTCGCCGCGATTTGCGCAAAATATCAAGGGTTGGCCGCGGTTTTCCTTCTGCCAAGGATATTTTGCATTTCGAAGGCAACAACGGCCCCGACGGCATCAAGCGCAAAAGTCCAGGCGTCGATGAGCCGTGGCATTTTATCGACCCCAGCGACCCCAGCGATACGGCGCTAGTCGAGATGATTATGGATCATTATACCAATTTGGTGCAGGCGCTTAAGAAGCGTAATAATGTGCGGGCAGCCTTTGAGGCGGCTTGGATGGCGCACGCTATCACCGACGGGCTAACACCAGCGCATCATTATCCGCTAGGCGAAAAAATCGAGGAGCTATGGGGGCGGCCTCAAAACGAGCGGGCGTCGATCGCCGAAAAAGGCATCATCAGAGGCTCGACCATGCGCGAGACTCTTAGTAAAAACTGGGAGTATTGGGGTGCCAAGGGTGTGTTTGCGACGCATGTGTTATTTGAGCTAGGCGTAGCGACCAGCATCAAGACGACCAAGTTTTCCAATTCGGCGCCAAATTCAATCTGGCTCAAGCTAGCAGACGATAAGGGTTTGCAGACGGTATTTCTCGATGCAGTGCAGCAAGTTTACGCGCTAGGCATGTACGAGGAATTCTGGAAGCGCGGCTGGACGACTCATCTAGCGCAGCAGACGCGGCAAACGCTGATTCCGCTGATCGCTAATGTCATCACCTATTTTTGGTACCGCGCCTACCGCGAGGCGCACCAGTGAGCTCGATCCGAGTAATCGCTGGGCGCTTCGGCGGGCGGCTACTAGATGCGCCTAAAGAAAACAGCACCCGCACCAAGCCGATGGGCGAGCGGATTCGCAATGCTATGTTTAATAGTATTGGCAACGAGATTAACGGCGCACAGGTTTTAGACGCTTTTGCTGGTACTGGCGCGGTTGGTCTCGAAGCTCTCAGCCGCGGCGCTGCCCATGTAACGTTTATCGAGCGCGATAAAATTGCTCAAAAAATCTTAAGCAATAATGTGTCCTCGCTAGGCGTTCAATATGAAACAAAAATTATTAGCGCCTCTGTCAATTCATGGATTGAGTCTGGCGGCGCAGGCAAGTATGACATAATCTTCGCCGATCCGCCATACAAAAATCCGCAGTTTTCCACAGTTAGCAAGCTTTTTGGACTTCTCAAACCAGGCGGGCTTATGGTATTATCACATCCAGGAAGAGGTGAGGAACCAAATCTGGGAAACGAAATTGTTGTGGTGGACAATCGTAGTTATGGAAATGCTTATCTCACCTCTTTCCGCCGAGAATCGTGTGATTCGTGATTTTTGGGTAATTAAAATAGCCCGCGATATACGGGTTATTTTTTATGCGTATTTTCCTCAGAGTGTGTATCGAATCTCCTTGGTGCGGATGAAAGGACTTGAACCTTCACGCTCGAAAGCACATGCTCCTAAGGCTAGATAATTAAGCTTTCTTTTCACTTAGCGGAGGAAATACGCACACCGCCGACAAAAGGCTCACACAGGCAAATAATGGGCAATAAAGGCAAAAATGATATAAGAGTTCTAACTCGCTGTTTTTGTTTGTTATTGTACAGGGCGCAAGGAGTCAATCCTGGAGTCTAGGGCGGAGTCTAATTAATCAAATTGGATAAGTAAGATTCTCTACTCTTAGGGGGTAGCCGTTCTTAAGAATAAGAGTGATATAATGGTGGTTAAAGTTTTAGCGAGGGGTGGCGAATTAACTAAGCAAAAAAGGAATAACGCCTCATGAGCAAATGGGAAGATCGTATACAGAATAGTGCCACATATACTGCAGCCAAGAAATTATTAGCCAGGTTAAATGAGATAGACTCTGACAGTATGTCTCTTGAAGCAATCGATGCTATCAATCGGGCAAAATTGGTCATTGAGCTTTTAGTGGATAGACTTGATAATACAGATAGTCGTCTATTATCAATATCAAATCTTGACAATATCAGCAGTCACCTTTCAAATGCAAGTTCGTGTTTTGATAACTGGCAAAACACTCGCGATGATATGTATCTAGGTATTTCTTACATGAATGGATATATCGATAATATATTGTCGTACATTCCTTCATTAACGCCCACTATGGACATAAAGGAAACTCGCAAGGCTATTGCGGGATTAAATAGGTCGGTCGGTCAATATAAGCGTACAGCAGCAAAAGAGATTGATAGTATATCCGCTAAAGGAACTACCGCAGAAAAGACCATTGACGAAAAAGTTACTGAAGCTAAAAACGAGTTTGAAGCACTTGGTGTAAAAATAGATGAACTTAACAAAGATTTAAAAGACATAAAAGATTCATCAAATAGCATATCTACCGAGCAGCAACTATCATTTACAAAATCTGAAAATGTACGTAATGAGGCGGTTAATAAATTTATCGAAGATCAGAAACGTACAATTGAAGAAACATTTAGCAAAAAGAGTGATGAAGCCGATCGCATTACGGATGACATAGATAAAAAGCTCAACGCTACTGAGGCGAAGGCAGAAGATAGTCTTGCTAGAATAGATGAATTATTGAATATAGCTGGAGATAAAACACTAATCCACGATTATTCTAGTAGCGCTAAGGAAGACATGGAAGCTGCTGATAGATGGCGTAAAATAACGATGTTCTTGCTTTTTGCGGTATTAGGATTTTCTTGTTGGGTAGTTTATGAAATTATTCATACTAAGGATGCTTCATGGCAATTCTTAGTAGCTCGAGCATTTGTTATGCTATTTGCTGGGGGTATAGCAGGATACACGGCCACTCAATCAAGCGAACATCGCAAAGCACAACGAGCTAATCAACGAACAGCTCATCAACTTAAAGCACTAAAGCCTTATCTGCTAAGTATTGAAGGTGATGTAAAACTAAGAAATGAAATTATCAAAACAGTTGCATACCGAATATTCAATAATGAAGAGGATAATCAAGTTAAAAAGCCTAAAAGATTATTTAGAAGCAAAGAGGAAGCTCCTATTATGAGTTCGCAATTGATTGAGTTGTTATTAACTTTAGCAAAGAAAGATCTTGTTAAATAAAAAATGTTAAAAATGTGGTAATTTATTTTATCTACTGATATACTTACTTACAGAAATATTTCACAATATCAAATATGCGGATGTGGTGGAATTGGTAGACACGTATGCCTTAGGAGCATATGCCTCACGGCGTGAAGGTTCAAGTCCTTTCATCCGCACCAAAATCTGAATTTTTTCGAAATTGTCGCTTGAAAAAGCGACTTTTCATTTTTTCTTTTCCTCTCTTTCTATTTTTAAGCAAAGAAAAAACAGTAAACCTTTTTCGATTTACTGTTTTTATACTATTTTTTATTTAATTGATATTACTAAGATTAGGAATTTTACGTGCTTGAGTAGATATTATATTTTCAGTCAATGCTTTATTCTTCATAACACAATCAAATATCTAATATCTCAACAATTTCTCCATTGTGCTGTTTCAATTCAATCTTCCGAATTATTTCTTCTCCTAAATATTTAATAAAATCGCTTAATTCTGATGAAACTTCAAATATAATGTTGTGTTTACTATCATTCTCCGGATTAAATGTTGAATTATAATTTCTTTCGCTTGACCAATAATTCCAATTTACATCTGTTCTTTCGTAATAAACATAATTCTGTTTTTTTGTAATATATATTCTTTTGTTGATCAATACCTTTTCATCTTCAGATTTAAAAATATCAGAATATATTTTTAAGCCCTCAAATTGCTTATATTCTTTAATTTTATTATTTGAAACATTAAGCTTTATTTCTTTATAATCCATAATCTTTCCTCCTTAAACTTGTTGCCTATACTGGAGAGCATTATAGCATTTTTAAAGCATTTTACTCTATGACAGACCATCCATACTACGGTTTATTCCTTGTCATGTGTCATTATGAATTACGACGCGGCGAAGCGTTTGGCTTGCACTGGAAAGACATTGACTTTACCGAAAACACTATACATATCAGGCAGCAAGTTTATCTCGTAGGACATGAGCCAAAAATCGGCTCACTCAAAACAAGGGCAAGTGTTCGCGATTTGCCGCTTCTGCCGAGTATAAAACAGGAGCTGCAAGCAGAATATGAACGACGGCTCTATCAAGATGGCGACGAACTTCTCTACCTTACTAAAAAAGGCAACCCGATAGACGGTAGAAGTTTTATCAAAACATTTAAAGATGCTGCTCGAAAAGTGGGATTAAAAGAGATAACGCTTCATGAGATTCGCCACAGCGTTGCTACAATGCTCAAAGAAGCTAACGTCTCGGCGAAAGATGCACAAGTTATCCTTGGACATTCTTCAATAACAACAACCTTGCAAATCTATACCCACTCGACCGAAGCAGAAAAATCAAATGCACTTCTCGCTATAACCGATAAAATTTACAATAAACATAACGACAACGATCAAGCAAAAACATCCTTATAAACAATAAAGGAGTCTAAAAGAGGAGTCTGTTACAAGAATAGACTCCTCTTTTAGCGAAAAAAGGCTATATTACCCCTATAAAATACAAGAACAGGCAAGCGAGCTTGTTAGCTCCTAAGGCATGCGTGTCTACCAATTCCACCACATCCGCGAGCGTTTGCAAGCTCTAGCGGCACGCCGCAGCCGTGCAAACCGCACGTATTTTGCTTGCACAAATAATTATAGCGAACTTCTAACAAATTCGCGAAAAATTGCTGCAGCTTATGCTAAAATAGATTTATATGAAGATGAGGGTGTATGAGCAAAATTGCTAATTACCTACGCGGACATTTGCTAGGAGAGATTGACTTCCGGCCCGATGTGCGGCAGGCTTATATTAACGATGCTGGAGTATTGAGCCTAGCGCCAGAGATGATCGTTGCGCCGCGCAACACCGACGACATCCGCAAAACGGCGCGTTTATCATGGCAGTTGGCTGAACGCGGGCATGTTCAGGCAATAACTGCCCGCGGTTCAGGCCGCGGAACTACAGGTGGTGCAATTGGCCGCGGAACGATAGCCGATATGTCGCGGCACATGAATAATGTTTTTGAATACGATGCCAAGCAGCGGTTAGTTCGCCTGCAGCCTGGCACAACCATTGGAACCCTGCGCCAAGCGCTAAGCCTGCAGGGTGTTAACATACCGCCGCTCGACGGCCTAGATGCGCGTCGAACAGTTGGCGGGGCTATCGCTGACAATCTAGCTGGATTGGCTAGCGGTAAATACGGCGATTTGAGCGCCTTTATCAGCCAGCTCGAGATCGTTTTGGCAAATGGCGATATTTTGCAGACAGGCCCGCTTGGCCGGCGCGAGCTCAGCCGCAAGAAAGGTCTGCAGAGTCTAGAAGGCGATATTTACCGCGGCATTGACACGATCATTGATGAATATCAGGACGTGATCAACGCCCTGTCAGAATATGACAAGTCTGGCTATAGTGCTATAGCTTCTGTCAAGAGAGGAAACCAGTTCGATCTTACACCGCTGTTCATCGGTGCGCAGGGCACGCTGGGTATCATCAGCGAGATGATTTTACGCACCGAGTTCCGCAGCCAGAGCAACGAGGTCTTAGCGCTAGTATTTGCTTCGGCTAGCGTAGCCAATGATGCTATGCGCATATTGCGCGATAGCGGCGCAGCTTTTGCCGAGTATTTTGACGCCCAGCTATTTAGCGCTGCCGCTGCTGCCGGCCGGCACTTTGACTGGCTCAACCTAGAAGTAGCTGACCCGCAAGCAGTCATTATCGCCGGATTTGACGATTTTAATGCCCGCACTCGCGCTCGTAATCTCAAAAAAATCCAGAAGACATTCAGCAGCGCCGAGGGAGTCAAATTCGTTTCTAGCGATGACGCGACCGATGACGCGCTGTTGTCAGCACTTGATGTTGCTCGCTATACCGAATTGCCTGACAAAAACCCGGCTTTTGCACCGCATTTGTATAGCGATATTTATATTCCAGCTGCTCGTTTCGATGAATTTACTAAAGCATTAACAGTTTTGGCTGGTCGTCTGCATTGTAATATGCCTATTTCTGGACACGTACTGACCGAAACTTACACGGTTCATCCGGTGCTGTCGCTGCGTCAAGTTGGAGACAAGCAAAAATTATTCAAGATTTTTGATGAATTATCTAATTTGGCTGTTAAATATGACGGCGCGCTCATTGGCCAAGCAGCCGAGGGTCGGATCGCAGCGCATTTCGCGTATAAACACCTTGACGTTCGCACTCGCGAGATGTACGCGGCTATCAAAAAAGTTTTTGATCCGCTCGGTATTATGAATCCAGGCGTCAAAGTCGGCGATAATCTGCGATCGCTTACCGCTAGTGTCAACGGCGATGTTTTGCCGCAGGTATAGGTAGACACTGACGAAAATATGTTTTCTACAGATGGGTTGATATAATTGTCAATGCTTCTAGCAAAAAGTGGCCTCTTAATCGATTAACAGACCAAATATATGCACGCTATCGCTTACACTTATTTAAAACTAGCGTAGGAGAAGAGAAGAGCAATCGTATTTTGAGCAGAACAGCTAGGCTGCTTGGCTCGACGCTAAATCAGGAAACTTTGCCTCTACTCGGCGTAAGCGCTTATCAAGCGAGTTATAAAGCGTGTCGTCTACCATCTCGCGGCTGCCAGACTCATGGTACAGCTCGCGGCGAACGACAGCAAGGTCGGCCCGCAGACTCTCTTGGTTAGCCGCTAGCTCGGCTTGCCCAGCCTTTAATTCCTGGAATCGTTCATCTGCCGCCAGATCCATATCTTTCACGATATCAACCAGAGTCTTGTGATCTTTGCGGATATCAGCGAGCTGCTCATCGATTTGCTCAAAACGCTCATCGATAAGCTCAAACCTGCGGTCGATCTGCTCAAAGCGCTCATCAATCTGTTTAAATCTTTGATCGATTTGTTTAAACCGTTCGTCCATCGTTTTTGCTAGATTAGCAACGATATCGCTTAGGCTATCGATCTTGATCGCTAGTTCTTCGTTCGTCATGCTTCTATTTAAACACAAACTTTAGATGCGAGGCAACTATTTGCTCAACAAAAAAAGCCCGCTTTGCCTGAGCGGGTAGTATTAACGTTGTTCCACTAAATGCAAGTTATGGTACAGATGAGAGGACTTGAACCTCCACGCCCCGAAGGGCACTAGCACCTGAAGCTAGCGCGTCTACCAATTCCGCCACATCTGCGTGTGATTGTAAAGTACTATACCGCGATTATCTATATTAATCTCTAGAGACCTGACGCGCTACGCGTCTACGCATACTTGCGTTGCCCACGCAGTCGCCACATCTGCGTGTGATTGTAAAGTACTATGCCACGACTGTCTACACTAATCCCTAGAAACCTGACGCGCTACGCGTCTACGCATACTTGCGTTACCCACGCAGTCGCCACATATGCATATAGCTGCAAAGTACTATGCCGCGATTATCTATACTAATCTTTAGAAACTTAACGCGCAACGCGTCTACATACACTTCGCTACCTACGTAGTCGCCGCGTATAATCACATCTAGCGCGCAAACCCATTCTAGCTGATTTAGGTGCGCCTGTAAAGAGTTTGTAGACAGACAGTTGCAAAAATTTTACAATTTAGATCATACACAATTCGATTCAATTTGTCCGCGAAATATCGGCGCGACATCTGATATTGCCGCGTATGAGTGAGTATGTCGCCATAAGCTTGATAACACTCTTGCAAAATAATTCCATTTATGCTATAATAGGGGTATATGATGGCACCAGCATCCAATGTAACCGCCGATACAGACGTGCACTATCCGAATACCGTGCGCGCTTGCCAACTCGTCGAGCAATCGTGGCGCAACACGGCAACACTGTACGGCTATGAAGAATATGATATTGACACTGAGTCAAAATTACAGAATCGTCGCCGTTACGACATCGTAGCGGGCGCTTTCAGTGTATCGGCATATCCGAGCGCAGCATATTTGTTGCGCTACGAGCATGCCGGCTGCGAGTCGCCGCGAGCTGATGTCGAAGCAATCGCTATCGCCAAGCGCGGTCTCGACGCTATGGGCATCAAGCGCTCAGCTTATAATTTGCGCATTAATGACTCAGAGATGCTCGATTTGCTACTGAGCGAATACCTTGATCTTGACGCCGTGCAAACTAGCCTAATGGCGCGCCTGCTGGCACAGAAGCGAACGCTGGCGCCAGATAAGTTTCGCGACCGCGCGATTGATATCGTCGGGTTGTCGCACTCTAGCGAAGTTCTGCAAAAATTATCTAAGCTTTTGACCGCCAGGTCGGCCGAAGATCTACCAGAAGTTATCCGCCATAGTGAATGTTATGTGAATTTAGTGGCATTGTATGAACGGTTAGAGCGGCTGGGAATTGATAACGTTATCCTTGATATTACGCTGGCACATCCAGAATACACTGGCGGCATTATTTTTGATTTCACCGAAGCTGATGCTACACATAGTGCCTTACTCTATAAGGGCGGACGCTACGTCAATAACGACTTGCAAAGTTCGGTCGGCGGCCAATCAGACATGTCGAACATTATTGAGCTGCTGGCGCGCCATACCGGTATGCGCCACCTCGAGAGCGCTACTCAGGCTTATATTGTAACTGTAGGCAATGTACTTGACGACGCTGAACGAATCGCCGAAAAGCTGCGCAGCGAGCGGGTTTCAGTCGAAGTTGATTATACTGGCCGGCCAATTGATCGCCAGATCAAAGAAGCTATTAAAAAGCGCGTCCGCTACGTGATGACGGTTGATGAGCAGTCTGTCGCCAAGGGCTTGTACAATCTGCAAAATATTCGCGAAAACAGCGAACAGCAAGTCAGCTTCGAGCGGGTAGTGACCGCTGTCAGCGATCGCCGTCATCATCAGCAGTACGACGAAGACGACGATGTTTTCGATTTGTCAGACATCTTGTAGTTTGTCCAAAATAGCCAGCCCGGGTATAATCTGTTATAATACGTCGTTATGAAGACGACTGTGAAGAAATTATCAGCCACCCGCGTCCTGGTAACGGTAGCGGCAGGCCAGCCAGAGCTCGAGACGGCAGAACAAGTTGCGCTCAAGCGAATGGCTAAAAAAATCAAAGTTAACGGCTTTCGCCAGGGCCACGTGCCGATTGCGGTAGTCAAAAAGCACGCCGACCCGCACACGCTTAGCCAAGAGACGTTAGAGGCGGCAATTAATCGCGCTGTTGCCGAGGCGTTCCTGAGCAACAAACTGCAAGTACTTGATCGCCCAGAAGTCGAGCTGAAGAAGTTCGTACCTGGCGAGATGCTGGAATTTACGGCCGAGGCTGATATCATGCCTGAAGTTAAGCTTGGCGATTACAAGAAACTCAAAGCAACCAAAAAGGCGATCAAGGTTGACAAAAAAGACGTCGAAGAAGTAATTGAACGCATTCGTAAAGGTTTGGCTGAAAAGACTGAAACCACCGAAGCAGCACGAGACGGCGACGAGGTGATTATTGATTTCGTTGGCAAGCGCGACGGCGAAGCTTTCCAGGGCGGCACCGGTAAAGACTATCCGCTGACTCTCGGTAGCAGCGCTTTTATCCCGGGTTTTGAAGAAGCACTAGTCGGCCTCAAAGCGGGCGATAAAAAGGACGTCGCCCTACAATTCCCGAAAGATTATCATGCCAAAGATTTGGCGGGTGCTGACGTAGTATTTGAAACAACTGTCAAGAAAGTCAACAAGATAGAATTACCCGAGTTGAATGATGAGTTCGCTGCCAAGGCCGGCCCTTATACCTCGATGGACGATTTGCGTCAAGATATCGAAGCCGAAATCACTGCGCAGCAAGAGCGCCAAGTGCTAGACGAATTAAAGGACGATTTGGTTAAGCAATTAGTAGCAGCCAGCGATGTGGCTGTACCGGACGTACTGCGCCAAGATCAGATCCGCTCGCTGGAGCAAGATTTGGTGCAAAATTTGCGGTACCGCGGTATGACGCTTGATCAATACTACGAATCGCGCGGATTTGCCAACCGCGACGCTTGGGTCGAGGCAGAAGCTAATGATACGGCCGAAGCGCGTATCAAAGCTGGGCTGGTATTAGCCGAGCTAAGCAAAGAACTAGCAATTGAAGCGACTGCGGACGAGTTGGCCGCGCACATTGATGCTTATAAGCAGCAATATGCTAATAATGCCGAAATGGCCAAGCGCTTTGACCAGCCAGAAGCTCAGCGCGAAATCGCCAACCGTTTGATCACCGAAAAGACCGTTGATAAATTGGTTGAGCTAAATACTCCAGAGGCCAAGAAAGCTAAAACTGCGAAAGCCGACAAAAGCAAGGCGGATAAACCCGCTAAGGCTGGTAAAAATAGCAAAGACGGCAAACCAGCCGCCAAGAAACCAGCTGGCAAGAAGCCTAGCGTCAAAGCAAAGAAATCAGAAGCGGCAAGCAAATAGCAGATAGCCTGCCAAAAAAATACCTCGCTAGCGTAAGCGGGGTATTTTGGATATGGTATAAAATACTGCCAAAAAAGACTAGACAGCGCGGGATTGCGCCGTCCATCTTCTTATTATACTACATTTCGCGTTAAATAGCAAGTTGTTAGCACTCTGCCTTGACGAGTGCTAATTAGTACGCTACAATTAGACCATGAAACCATCGAATTACTTAGTGCCCAACGTGATCGTCCGTACGCGCGACGGCGAGCGCGGTTACGACATTTATTCGCGCTTGCTTGAGGATCGCATCATTTTCCTAGGCGAGGAAGTCAACGAAGCTACAGCCAACGTCATCGTGGCGCAGCTACTGCACTTAGCCAATGAAGATCCCGAAAAGGATATCCAGCTTTATATTAACAGTCCGGGCGGCGTGGTGTACGATGGCTTGGCAATTTATGATACTATGCAATATATCAAGCCTGACGTCCAGACGATTGGCATTGGGCTGCAGGCTAGCATGGGCGCTTTCTTGCTCAGCAGCGGCGCCAAGGGCAAGCGCTATTTGCTGCCGAACGCCCGGGTGATGATCCACCAGCCGTCGAGTGGTACTCACGGCAAGGTGACCGACCAAGAAATCAGCCTGCGCGAGGCGATAGAGTTAAAAGAGCGGTTAGCGAAAATCATAGCCGGCAACACTGGCCAGAAGCTTGACAAAGTCAAAGCTGACATGGAGCGCGACTACTGGATGAGTGCCGACGAAGCGCTGCAATACGGCGTAGTCGACGAAGTAATCGGCCGCAAAAACTCTTGACTTAGCGGCTTCACGCGATTATAATTGGGGTTAATGAAGATTGTGTAATGTGGGTTGGTTGTGTACTGCGCCTGTGGCGCGGCGTTTTTGGTATGCGGTATCTACATTTAGTAAAGCTTCGGCGCCAATCGCAAGCGGGAATCATCACCCTAGTGCGGTTTCATCAAACTTAACCATCAAGCAGGAGTACTATGCCACAAGCAACAACGGCGCAGCACACCCCGGTCAAACGTGTCTTCTTCACCAATGATGACACAGCGGTCGAGGTGCCGAACCTCTTGGCTCATCAAAAGGAATCATGGAGAGATTTCGTCGAGACGGGCCTAAGCGAGATCTTCGCAGAACTCAACCCAATCGAGGATTACACCGGTCAAAAACTTGAACTGCGATTCAAGGATTACAAATTTGAGGATCCAAAAAACGACGAGAAATTCGCCAAAGAGAATAATCTGACGTTTGAAGCGCCGCTGTCGGTAACTGTCGAACTGACCAACAAGGTGACTGGCGAGGTCAAAGAGCAAGAAATCTATCTGGGCGACTATCCGTGGATGACCGACCGGGCAACGTTCATTATCAACGGCACCGAACGCGTAGTCGTTAGCCAGCTGATTCGTTCGGCAGGCGTCTTCTATACGGCTGAAAAGGGCGCTGGGCGCAGTCTATACAGCGCTAAGTTGATTCCGGGCCGCGGTGCTTGGTTGGAGTTCGAGACCAGCGCTAGCGGCGCTATCTACGTCAAGATCGATCGCCGCCGCAAAATTGCCGTAACGACGTTCCTGCGAGCGTTAGGCTACAGCAAGGTATCCGAAATTAAAGAATTATTCGAAGATATTGATACTGGTGATATCAAATATATCGACGCTACGCTCGAGAAAGATCCGGCTCATGGCGTCAACGAGGCGTTGATTGAAGTCTACCGCCGCTTGCGCCCAGGCGACCTGGCGACAACCGACAACGCGCGCCAGATGATTGAACGGATGTTCTTTGACTTCAAACGCTTTGACTACAGCCGTGTCGGCCGCTACAAGATGAACAAGCGTTTGGGGCTAGATGTGCCAAATATTGCTGAGAATCGTACTTTGCAAAAGAGCGACTTGGTGGCTATTATCCGCGAATTGATCCGCATGAATAACACCCAAGAGCCAGGCGATGATATCGACGCGCTCGACAATCGGCGCATTAAGCTGGTAGGCGAACTGGTAGCACGTCAGTTCCGCGTCGGTATGCTGCGCATGCAGCGCAACGCTATGGACCGCATGTCAATGTCTGATCTCGAGAATGTTACACCAAGTCAGTTGATAAACGCCCGCCCGGTCGTGGCAGCGGTTCGCGAATTCTTTGCTTCTAGCCAGCTCAGCCAGCTGCTCGACGAGGTCAACCCGATTTCGGAACTTAGCCATAAACGCCGATTGAGTTCAATGGGGCCAGGCGGCTTGAGTCGCGAGCGTGCCGGCTTCGAGGTGCGCGATGCCCACCCGACACACTACGGACGAATCTGTTCGGTCGAGACGCCAGAGGGCGCTAATATCGGTTTAGTGTTGAACCTGGCGACTTATGCGCGGATTAACGAATATGGCTTCATCGAGACACCATACCTCAAGGTTGTTGGCGGCCATGTTACCGACGAAGTTGTTTATCTCGATGCTTCCCAAGAAGTTAACGAAGTGATTGCCGACGCTGGCGTCAAGCTCGACGAGAATAACAATCTGAAAAGCCCGCGTGTTTCGGCTCGCAAGTTCTTGCAGCCGGCCCGCGTCGATGCTTCGGAAGTGACGTTGATTGACGCTTCGCACAAGCAAATCCTCGGCTCGACCGCTAGCCTGGTGCCATTCATCGAGAAAAACCGCGTCGACCGCGCCTTGACTGGCTCAAACATGCAACGCCAGGCAGTGCCGTTATTGCAGCCGCAGTCGCCAACTGTCGGTACTGGTATCGAGGCTAACATTGCTCGCGATTCCAGCCAACTGGTTGTCGCTGAAGCTGATGGCGAAGTTATCCGTGCTGATGGCGATAGCATTGAAGTCAAGTACGCTGACGGCGTCAAAAAATACGATTTAATTCATTTCACCAAGAGCAATGACGATCGCTGTATCAACCAGAAAGTTCGAGTTCAGCGCGGCGAGCAGGTCGCTAAGGGCGATATCTTGATCGAAGGTATGTCAATCGCTGACGGCGAATTGGCGCTCGGTAAGGATTTGCTGGTAGCTTTCATGCCGTGGGGCGGCTACAATATGGAGGACGCTATCGTCATCAGCCGCCGCTTGGTCGAAGACGATACACTAACCTCGGTTAATATCAAGGATTACTCAGTTGAAGTTCGCGAAACCAAGCTCGGTCCAGAGATTGTCACTCGCGATATCCCGAATGTGTCGGAAGACAGTTTGCGCCACCTCGACGAGGACGGTATCGTGCAGGTTGGCTCTGAAGTGCGCGCTGGCGATGTCTTGGTTGGCAAAATTACGCCAAAGGGCGAGCAAGAACTTTCGAGCGAGGAGCGCTTGCTGCGTGCCATCTTCGGCGAAAAAGCCAAGGACGTACGCGATACTTCGCAGCGTATGAATAATGCTGGCGGCGGCAAAGTTGTCGGCGTCAAGATTTTCAGCCGCGAAAACGGCCACGAATTAAAGGCTGGTGTGCTAATGCAGATCCAGATTTATGTCGCGCAACTACGTAAAATCAGTGTTGGCGACAAGATGGCCGGCCGCCACGGCAACAAGGGCGTGGTAGCGCGTATTTTGCCAGTCGAGGATATGCCATATTTGGCCGACGGTACGCCGGTAGATGTGGTACTTAACCCGCTAGGTGTGCCAAGCCGTATGAACTTGGGTCAGCTGTTCGAGACACACTTGGGCATGGCTGCCCGCGCTCTCGGCTACAAAGTCGCTACGCCGCCATTTAACGGTGTCAGCAACGAAACGATTGAAGAACAACTCGAGAAAGCCGGTTTCGCCAAAGATGGCAAGAGCCAACTCTTCGACGGCCGCAGCGGCGAAGCTTTTGAGGAGCGCACTACTGTTGGCGTCATGCACATGATCAAGCTGCACCACATGGTCAGTGATAAGATTCACGCCCGCTCGACCGGCCCGTACACCATGGTCACCCAGCAGCCGCTCGGCGGTAAGGCGCAAAACGGCGGCCAGCGCTTCGGTGAGATGGAGGTTTGGGCGCTAGAAGCTTACGGTGCGGCGACCACTTTGCAGGAAATGCTGACTATCAAGTCCGACGACGTTTACGGCCGTGCTAAAGCTTACGAGTCAATTATCAAGCACGACGTCATCACCGGCCCGAAGTTACCAGAAAGCTTTAATGTTTTGGTGAAGGAACTACAAGGTTTGGGGTTGCGCGTCGATCTGGTTGACGAACACACTAATAATATCGACGCCGAAAATCTCATCGCTACTAGCGGTCCGGCTGACAAAACTGTGCCAGCGAGCGACGATAACAATGGCAGTGATAATTCCGACGATGATGACGACGAAGAAACTTACCTTGACGAATCTGACGGCATCGGCAATATCGACGACGGCATGAGCGTGCGCGATATTGACGATGACGGTCAAATCTCGGAAGAGGAAAGCGATTACGATAATTACGACGATACAAACGATAATGAAGAGGAGGAGGCGTAAGATGGCACGAGTAGTCTCGACATCTGGTATCGCAGATTTTGACGCAGTGCGCTTGGTGGTTGCCAGCCCGGAAGATATCCTAAAATGGAGCCACGGCGAAGTCACTAAGCCGGAAACGATTAACTATCGCACCCAAAAGCCAGAGCGCGACGGCTTGTTCTGCGAGCGAATCTTTGGTCCGGTCAAGGATATCAATCCGCATGATTCCAAGCTCAAGGGCGTGCGTTCGCGCGAAGCTGCCGTCGATAAAAACGGCGAACTAGTCACCAAATCAATTGTCCGCCGCGAGCGCATGGGCCACATTCAACTGGCCGCACCGGTGGCGCATATCTGGTTTATGCGCGGCACGCCGAGCGCTATGAGCTTGCTGCTGGGCATCACGGTACGTAATCTCGAGCGGATTGCTTACTTTGCTACGTACGTAATTCTGAAGGTTGACGAAGAGAAACGCGACCAATTGCTGGCCGACCTCGAAGCCGAGACCGAAGCTGCTCGCGCCGCTATCAAAATTCGTTACGAACGCGAAGCTAGCGCCGACGGCGCTGACGTCAAGGCTTTGGCCGAAGAACAGAGCAAAGAGCTCGAAGAGCTAGAAAATCAATTTACCACCAAGAAATCGCAGCTGGAAAGCTTGCAAAAGCACGCGCTGATGAGTGAAACTGATTACCGCAACTTGCCGGAAGCTTACGAAGAATTAGTCGAAATAGCTATGGGTGGCACTGCTCTCAAGGCAATGCTCGACGAGATTGACCTCGATAAACTAATCGCCGATTTGCAACAAGAATCCGAGGACGCCAGGGGCCAGCGCGAGAAAAAATTACTAAAAAGACTTAAGGTTCTAGAAGGCATGCAAGCAGCTGGCATCAAGCCGTCGAGCCTGTGCATGACGGTTCTACCGGTGATTCCGCCAGACCTGCGGCCAATGGTGTCGCTGGCAGGCGGCCGTTTCGCGACGAGCGACTTGAACGATCTTTATCGTCGCGTCATCAACCGCAACAATCGTCTCAAGAAGCTGATCGAATTAAACGCGCCAGAAGTAATTCAGCGCAACGAAAAACGCATGCTGCAAGAAGCTGTAGATAGCTTGATTGATAATTCATCAGCGCGTGGCGGCCGGGCTGTCAATGCCACTGGCAACCGCCGACGCTTGAAGAGCCTTAGCGACATGCTTAAAGGTAAACAAGGCCGCTTCCGCCAGAACCTGCTCGGTAAGCGCGTCGATTACTCTGGCCGTTCGGTAATTGTCGTTGGTCCGAAGCTTAAGATCAATCAGTGCGGCTTGCCAAAGCAAATGGCGATCGAGCTATTTAAGCCATTTGTCATCAGCTGGTTGATTGAGCATGATTACGCGCATAATATCCGCAGCGCTACTCGTCTGATCGAGTCGAGCGAAGCAGTGGTTTGGGACGCACTCGACGAGGTCATCAAGGGTAAGTACGTCTTGCTTAACCGCGCACCGAGCCTACACCGTTTGAGTATCCAAGCTTTCCAGCCGAAATTAGTCGAGGGCAAGGCGATTCAGCTGCATCCGCTAGTTTGTGCGGGCTTTAACGCTGACTTTGACGGCGACCAGATGGCTGTTCACTTGCCGTTGTCCGATGACGCTCAGGCTGAAGCTCGCGAGCTGATGAGCGCTGTTAACAATTTGCTTAAGCCAGCCGATGGCAGTCCAGTGCTTAGTATCAGCCAGGATATCGTGCTTGGTAACTACTACTTGACCTACGAAAAGCCGAGCGTCCAGACCGAGCATCGCGCTGTCTTTGCTAATAGCCGCGACGCTGAGCTGGCTTACGATATGGGCCGACTTCACTTGCAAAGCCCGATTCGGGTTCGCGCCAAGGGCGAGATTCACAACACCACGCTGGGCCGCGTCTTCTTTAACGAAATCTTGCCGGACGATTTTCCTTACAACAATAACGTCCAGACCAAGAAAGAGCTGAAGAAAGTTCTGGCGCAAATCTTTGACCGTTACGGCGCCGAAGAAACCGCCAAGACGGCCGACCGCATGAAAGGCTTGGCATTCCGCTTCGCCACAGTGGCTGCGGTATCGACTGGCAAGGACGACTATGTCCACCTTGATCAAACCGAGGAGATAATCCAGGAAGGCGACGAGCACGCCGCGTTGATTGCTGACCAATACGACCAGGGTTTAATCACCGACGACGAGCGCTACAATTTGACAGTTGCAGCTTGGCGCAAGGTTGACAATCAAGTTACTAAGTTACTCCAAGACAACTTGCACCACATCGACACTAGTATCTCGATCATGGTTAACTCAGGCGCCCGCGGTGATATTAGCAACGTCAAGCTAGCTAGCGCCATGATTGGTATTCAGGTCGACGCCGCCAACCGCGAAATCGAGCTGCCAATTCGCTCGTACTACACCCGCGGTTTGTCGAGCTTGGAATCGTTCGTCGCTACCCGCGGTTCGCGCAAAGGTTTGATCGACACTGCGCTAAAGACGGCCGACTCTGGTTATCTGACGCGCCGCTTGGTCGATGTCTCGCAAGATGTCTTCACTGTTGAGGACGAAGAAGGCGATGACGAAGGCTACATGATCTACCGTTCAGAAACTGAAGAAACGATGATTAGCTTCGGTAATCGCTTGTACGGACGCTATACGCGTGATGCTGTGCCAGGCTATATCGGCGCTAACGAGTTGATTACCCGCGAAATCGCCAACAAAATCGAAGCCGACACTAATATCAATGAGGTTAAGATTCAGTCGATTCTCTCGACCAACAATCTCGAGGGTATTCCGCGCCGCAGCTATGGTATTGACATGGCAACTAACGAGCTAGTTGGCGCGGCTCAACCAGTTGGTGTTATCGCTGCTCAGTCGGTCGGCGAGCCAGGTACTCAGCTGACACTCCGTACCTTTCACAACTCTGGCGTGGCCGGTAGCGACATCACTCAGGGTCTGCCGCGCGTCGAGGAGCTCTTCGAAGCGCGCAATCCGAAGGGTCAAGCTTACATCACTGAGGTGGCTGGTACTGTCGATGTCTGGGAAGACGGCAAGAAGTATATCGTCCAGGTCACACCAGAGGCTGGCCGCGTTGAGCGCTTACCGCTCGAAGGCCGCAAACCGCTATTGCAAGACGGCTCTAGCGTCAAGGCTGGCGATATCCTTGCCGAAGGTCTCGATAATAGCCGTTCGCTAGTGGCACCATTCGACGGCGTTGTCGAAGCCGCCGAAGACACTATCGTCATCGCAGCTAACGCCGCTGCTCCAGTCCGCTACGAGATTCCGGGCACTGCGCAGCTAGTAGTGTCAGCCAACGATCATGTCGAAGCAGGCGACCGCTTGACGATCGGCTCCCTCAACTTGCACGACCTGATGCGTTTGAAGGGCACCGAGGCAACTCAGCGCTATATTATCAACGAAGTGTTGCGCATCTACGCCGCGCAAGGCCAAGATGTAGCCGACAAACACCTCGAGATTATCGTCCGCCAGATGTTTAGCCGCGTCCAGATCGAAGACCCAGGCGACAGCGACTTTGTTATGGGCGATATCGTTTCGAAAGCGCGCGTCGTTGCCGAGAATAAGGCTTTGGTCGCTAATGGCAAAGAGCCAGCGCAATACGCGCAAATGCTCTTGGGTATCACCAAGGTAAGTATCTGGAGCGATTCGTGGCTGAGCGCCGCGTCCTTCCAGGACACTACCCGCGTGTTAATCAGTGCTGCCACCAGCGGCCGCGCCGACCACTTGCACGGTCTGAAGGAAAACGTCATCATTGGCCGCAAGATTCCGGTGGGTACTGGCGTCCGTTCGCTCGACACTGGCGAGGACGATTCGCCAGCCGACGAGTACGCTGAAAGCGTTGACGAGGAGACCGACGACATCACGCCAGATGTCGATGCTGAGTCGTAGGCAAAAACGCCTAAGTTAAAATAATTACCGCTCATATAGACGAGCGGTAATTATTTTTGCAGCTAATTTTTTGGCACGCTGTATCTTTGCATATTCCAACAGCCAGAATAAGGCGAGATCTAATCTCGTTTGCCAGAATATGTCACCGTATCTTTAGTACTGCCACCAATCGGCTGGCACTTTTGGTCAGCGTAGGCCATCCGTAATTCGCGGTTATTGTAAAGCGTGCAGGCGACCAATATATTGCGGTTACGATCTTGGAAATAGTGCCACAAGCCGTCTGGCGTCTGATAGAATAATCCTAGATTATCAGGCGCAGTCATTCGCTGATACAACACTGTGCTGACTGGAATTTCTAGCAGCTGGTAACCTTTCAGCGCGCCCTTGAACGGAGCTGGCTTACCGATGAAACCGTACTGTCCGGCAGCACTCACGGCTGGGGTATAGACCGAAACGACCGGCTGCTGCGCCTCAGCGTATTCAGCGTAAACTTTAGTGTCGAGACAGCGAATCTCCATCCAATCGCCGAGCTTGTCGCGCTGCGAAATATCGGTACTCAGCTGGCAAGTGACATCGTCGCGCGTGAAATCAGCTAAATAATTTGTTCTGTTGCCCTCCGAGAAGACCTTGCGGGTAAAACCATCGTAGTCCATGTTTTTCTCGATTGATTCGCGCTGCGAAGTTGATTTATCCTTAGGAACGTAACCGGCCAAACTCTGAACTTGATCAAGGTCGGGTACTACAGTGTAGAATTTCCTTCCTTTGACTCTTACTGGAGTGGTGATTGACGATTTGGCTTTTTCCTTGCCTTTGAAATAAACGTTGACGTGTTTGATGGTTTCGGCAGCAGTCAAGTGAGCTACCTTGGTTTCGTCAGTTTTTTTCTTTTCATCTGTTTTGACTGTTGACGAGCGAGCGAGCGTCATTACCACGATCGCAACAACAATCACTAAAGCGGCGGCGACACCAGCGCCAATCATAATCAGGCGGAATTTACGGAATGGGTCGCGCGGCGGCCGGCGCTGCGGTTCTGGCACTAACGGATCAGGCCGCGGCGCCTGTTCAGGATGGCCAGCGTATTGGATATCATTGTCATTTAGCGGATTCATACGTTTATTATACTATATTGCTTGCGTTTTTAATGCGATAGCGGTTCAAGTTTAGTACAAAAAATACGGCGAAAGTATTGACATGTAAACAATATTAATTAAACAATATAACTATGAGTGAAGAAATCATCATAACCTATATCACTGTAGCTATACCGTATATAGTAATAATCGCAACCGTAGTAGCCGCTATCGCTTTGATTCGATGGTTTATTCGAAACGACAAGAAATCAAGCAGCGACGACAAATAGCTCTTGCTATCATTTATTCCAACTCCTAGTTATAAATATAGAGTTAAGTTTATCCGCAGCTACAAACATCGCAAACAGGCGAAAATGCTTGTTTGTCGTTATTTTTGCGCTTTTTTGCACAAAATTCAATAAAATTGCCTAAATCTATTGACATGCGCGTCCATATGCGATATATATATATCAGCTTTCATTGACAAGTTGAGCAAATCCTTGTCTGAAAGCGTACTTTGACAAGCAGGCAAACACGAGATGAGATCTTGGCGGACAAAGGAAATATTTGGGAAGAGAGCTAGTAGAAATATATATTATGCTTTGACGGTCGAGACCTCGTCTCGTGTGATATAAGAGATTACACGTAGCCTTGCCTCTTCAGATAGAGGCGGGCGGCATTCGCCGCGAGGAAGTTGAGAGGAGCCATAATGGCTACCAAGATCGTCATCAAGATCAAGAACAGCGACAAGCTCATCGCCATCGACCAGATCCCTGTCGCCACCGACGACCTCGGCGACGAGCTTGTCGCCGAGGTCGAGGTCGTCGACGTCCCGGCGCGCCCGCGACGGGCGGAGCGTAACCCGCTCCACCCCAACGCGTTGACACTGTCCGACCTCAAGGTCGGCATGCACATCAAGGTGAACTACACGGGCGACTGCCCGTGGGCACGGACGTACTCCGCCATCGTGGTGGGCAAGCCCAAGAAGGAAGAGAGAGATGTCATTATCATCCCTCTCTTCAGGCTTGACACCCAGCGCTACTACACTGGATACGCCCCGGATATGGGACTGACCCGCTATGGGTGGGGATCTTATTCTTGGAGTCCTGTCCGATACGTCACCGCTGAGGACTGAGCGAACCGCGGCAAGCAGACGATATTAGGTTAACTGATGTCGTCTTTCGGCATCGTGTTTTCTCTCTATATATCACCATCTGCTTGTCGCATTCGCTCCATGGATGTGTGTCTATGCTGATGAGTCGGAAACGACGAAAGCGAATTTCTTATCCAATCATCACTAGCTGGGTTCATTCCTGACTCTGGCGTCCAGAAGACAAGCAAACCTTGCTTTTTAATAGGTTTTTTGCTATAATAGAATATAGAGTTTCTCTCGGGTGAAGCGGGGTTATCGGTGTGATAAAGCCGCAGCTTTCGAGATGCAGGCGGATGTTTGCTGCATTGCCGCTTGCGCCATGAGCCTTTAGCAAGCTCGTTTATTATCATCGTAATTAGGAGAAGTTGAATGCCAACTATCAATCAGCTGGTACGCAAACCTCGCCAGACGGCTAGCAAAAAATCGAAGTCGCCGGCGCTAGGCCGCATCCACAATGCCCTCAAGGTGCGCTATTACAGCCAGAACGCACCGCTCAAACGCGGCGTTTGCGTCAAAGTTACCACCAAAACGCCAAAGAAACCTAACTCAGCATTGCGCAAGGTTGCTCGCGTCCGCTTGACTAACGGCCATGAAGTTTGGGCTTATATCGGCGGCGAAGGTCACAATCTACAAGAACATGCTGTAGTACTAGTGCGCGGCGGACGCGTACCGGACTTGCCGGGTGTCCGCTACCACATCGTTCGCGGAGCACTTGACTTGCAAGGTGTCTCTAAGCGCAAACAAGGCCGTAGTAAATACGGCACCAAGAAGGAGGATAAGTAATCATGCCTCGCAAAGTTACTAAAAAGCTCCAGCGCCAATTGCAGCCAGATCGCAAATACCAGTCGGTTTTGGTACAGCGCCTCATCAACAAATCAATGCTCAACGGCAAGAAGCTAGTGGCCGAGCGAGCTGTCTATGATGCTCTAGCGCAAGCTGCCAAAACTCTCAAAAGCGAGGAACCGCTAGAGGTTTTCGAAAAGGCAATTAACAATATTAGCCCGGCTTTCGAGGTTAAGTCTCGCCGCGTTGGCGGTGCTAACTACCAGATTCCGTTCCCGATTCAAGGCCATCGTCAGCAGCACTTTGCCTTTACTTGGCTAGTACAAGCTGCCCGCAGTAAAAGCGGCATGCCGTACAGCAAGCGCTTAGCGACAGAAATCGTCGACGCCTGCAACGAAACTGGTATTGCCTTCAAGAAGAAAGAAGACACTCACAAAATGGCCGAAGCCAACCGCGCTTTTGCTCATTTTGCTCGTAGCTAATCGTTTCTTTTCACGCAACCATAGAACCGCTCCTACGCTATACATAGGAGCGGTTTTACGAAAGTTAAACTTAGCTATCATTTTTGTAAATTATCTGATATAATTGTCGTTAAGAGTAGTTTTTTGGTGCCAAAAAATAACCAAGAATCTCGACAAATCAACTTAATAGAGGAAAAACAATGGCAGCAACCGTTCCATTACAAAACTTTAGAAATATCGGCATTATTGCCCACATCGACGCCGGTAAAACGACTACCACTGAGGGTATTTTGTACCGTACTGGCTTGACACATAAAATCGGTACCGTCAAGGGTGATGATGGCGGCGCCACCACCGACTGGATGGCGCAGGAAAAGGAGCGGGGCATCACTATTACCTCGGCGGCGGTGACTTGCTTCTGGAAAGGCCACAAGATTAATATTATCGATACACCAGGGCACATCGACTTTACAGCCGAAGTGGAACGTTCGCTGCGCGTGCTCGACGGTGCTGTTACTGTCTTCGACGGCAAAATGGGCGTCGAGGCGCAAAGCGAAACTGTCTGGCGCCAGGCCAACAAATACAACGTACCGCGCATCTGCTTCATCAACAAAATCAACCAGACTGGCGGCGACTTCTACAAATCTGTCGAGTCAATCCACAACCGCCTCAGCAAGCAAGCGTTTCCGATCCACTTGCCGATTGGTTTTGAGAAGGATATTTGCGGCGTAGTCGATCTGATCGATATGAAGGCTTATACTTACGATAATTACACTGACCACGAGCTGAAAGTCGGCGAGATTCCGGCTGACATGCTCGAAAAAGCCAAGCATGCGCGCAGCTTGTTGGTCGAGAACGCGGTCGAAGCCGACGACGGCCTGATGATGAAGTTCTTCGACGAGGGCGAGGAAGCAATTACCATCGACGAACTCAAGAGTGCGCTGCGCAAACGCGTGCTGGCTGGCGACTTCTATTTGGTAACTGGCGGCGACGGCCGCGGCGTGATTGTCGAAAAACTGCTTGATCTGATGGCAGATTACTTGCCAAGTCCGCTCGACGTCGACGAAATTTGGGGTAAAAATCCAAAAACTGGCGACGAAGTCGGCCGCAAACCAAGCGACAAAGAACCGATGGCTGCGCTAGCCTTCAAGATTGCCGCTGATCCGTTCGTCGGCAAGCTAATCTTCATCCGCGTCTACTCTGGCGTACTGAAAGCTGGCAGCTACGTCCTTAATACCACCACTGGCGAGAAAGAGCGCATCGGCCGCATCGTCCGAATGCACGCCGACAAACGCGAAGAAATCGATAGTGTTGGCGCCGGCGATATCGCTGCAGTGGTCGGGCTGAAAAATACTTTCACGGGCAATACTTTAGCTGACTTGAGCCACCCGATCGCTCTGGAATCTATCGAGTTCCCAGAGCCGCCGGTATCAATTGCTGTCGAACCAAAGACCAAAGCCGACCAAGAGAAGATGGGCATTGCTTTGCAGCGCCTCGCTGAGGAAGACCCAACCTTCCGCATTCACACCGATGAAGAGACCGGGCAGACGATTATGTCGGGCATGGGCGAGTTGCATCTAGAGATTCTAATTGACCGCATGAAGCGCGAATTCAATGTTGAAGCTAATGTCGGCGAACCGCAGGTTGCCTTCCGCGAAACCATCAAAGGTACCGCCGAGGTTCAAGGTAAGCACGCCAAACAGTCTGGCGGCCGCGGCCAATACGGCGATGTTTGGGTACGCTTTGAGCCGAACGAGCCAGGCAAAGGCTTTGAATTCATCGACGAAATCAAAGGCGGCGTGGTGCCGCAAGAGTATCGCCCGGCCGTACAAAAAGGTATTCGCGAAACTCTAGACGGCGGCGTTATTGCCGGCTACCCAGTGGTGGATGTCAAGGCAACACTCTACGATGGTTCGTACCACGACGTTGACTCTAGCGAGCTGGCGTTTAGCTTGGCAGCGCATATCGCGACCCGCGCTGGTATCAAACAAGCCAATCCAGTCTTGCTCGAGCCAGTCATGAAAGTAGAAGTCACTACTCCCGAAGAGTTCATGGGCGACATCATCGGCGACCTCAACAGCCGCCGCGGCCGTATCGAAAGCATGGATGACCTAATGGGCGGCGCTAAATTAATCAAAGCAATCGTGCCGCTAGCCAACATGTTCGGCTATACATCAGATATCCGCTCAATGAGCCAAGGTCGTGCCGCATCGACAATGGAGCTAGCTCACTACGAGGAAGTTCCACCAAACGTTGCTGCCGAGATTATCGAAAAACGCAACAAGTAGTTTGATAATTAACTCTAGCGAGAACTTCACTAAATAAGTAAACGCGTCTCTCACCAAGGCGCGTTTGCTGTTATAATAGATATATGAGCTACCAGCTAGCTGTTCAATTTTACAGGCGTAATCGCTTGCAGGTACTCTGCGCGCTATACGTAGTGATTTTAACTTCTGGCGTGATGATCTCAATTGCGCTGTCTGATGATTCGCACTGGACTGGTTGGAGTCTCAGCCGATTGGGCGAGACTAGCACCAACCGCCAGTCGGCTTTGGCTTTTAATGCTGGTGTTTTTGCCTCAGGATTGATACTTACTGCTATCGGTATTTGCATGACCCGAAGCTATGCTAAGCTTCAGCAATCGCGCACCGCCAAATTGTCAGCTTGGCTGATGATTACTTTGTCTGTATGTATGGTTGGCGTAGCACTTTGTCCGAATGACACTATGCACGCAGCGCATTTTGTTTTTTCGCGCGGGATAATTGTCGCTATGGTGTTAATGATGCTGACTTTACCGTCGAGCCTTAATTATTTGACACAGCGCGAGCGGCTGTTGTCATTTGGCTTTCCGATTTTTGCAGCAATTCTGGCAGCTCAGGGCTACATCTTGCGAAGCTTTTGGTTTGTGATTATCGAAGCTATATTGGGACTGCTGGCTGCTATTTGGTTGTTTATCGTTTGCCGGCATATTGATAAGCGTTTACGCCAGTAGCCACTTTACACCCGCAGAGCTTTCAACTATAATAAGAAATAACGCGCGACGCGTTTTGTCGAGGTGGCAACACTTTCGATAATTGCTCGCGTCGTGAATAACATAATACTAACGTTAGGAGAACTACTTCTATGGCAGACTTTGACCGTTCAAAGCCTCACATCAACGTCGGTACCATGGGTCACGTCGACCACGGTAAGACGACTTTGACCGCCGCCATTACCCACGTTTTGGCTAAGCGGCTCCCAAGCGACGTGAACAAAGCGCGCGACTACGCGGACATCGATAACGCACCAGAGGAAAAGGCACGTGGTATTACTATCGCTACCTCTCACCAGGAATACGAGTCAGAGAATCGCCACTACGCGCATGTCGATATGCCAGGCCACGCCGACTACGTCAAGAACATGATCACCGGCGCTGCTCAGATCGATGGTGCTATCCTCGTGGTGGCTGCCAACGACGGCCCGTTACCGCAAACTCGCGAGCACGTGTTGTTAGCTCACCAGGTTGGCGTGCCGAAGATTATCGTCTTCCTCAACAAGATGGACTTGGCCGACCCAGAGCTAGTCGAATTGGTCGAGATGGACGTTCGCGAACTGCTCACCAAGAACGGCTACGACGGCGACAATACACCAATCATCAAGGGCTCAGCCACCAAAGCTCTCGAAGGCGACAAAGAGTCTGAAGACGCTATCATGGAATTGGTCAAGGCGATGGACGACTACTTCGAGCTGCCAAAGCGCGACCTCGACAAGCCATTCTTGATGCCAATCGAAGACGTCTTCTCGATCAAAGGTCGTGGTACAGTAGCGACTGGCCGTATTGAGCAAGGTGTCATCAAACTGAACGACCCAGTCGAAATCGTTGGCCTAAAACCAACTCAGAGCTCGGTCGTAACTGGTATCGAAGCCTTCAAGAAAACCCTCGACCAGGGCCAAGCTGGCGACAACGCTGGTTTGCTGCTGCGCGGTATCGAGCGCGAGCAGATCGAGCGCGGTCAGGTCATTGTTGCTCCAGGCACGCTGACGCCGCACACCGAGTTCGAGGCTGAAGTCTACATCCTCAAGAAAGAAGAGGGTGGACGCCACACACCGTTCAGCAAGGGCTACAAGCCGCAGTTCTACTTCCGCACCACTGACGTGACCGGTGAAGTTGAATTGCCAGCCGACAAAGAAATGGTTATGCCAGGCGACCAAGTAACCTTCAAGGTCAAATTGCTCGCCCCAATCGCTATGGACAAAGGTCAAGACTTCGCTATTCGCGAAGGCGGACGTACTGTCGGCGCTGGCGTGGTGACCAACATCATCAAGTAATTTACACTCTGTAAGTTACTGCCGAAAGCACCTCCGGACTATCGGGGGTGCTTTTATTGTCTGCAACTAGCGGTCACCGACAAGATTAAATCTTAACATATCTTATCGCTCGCCCAGTTCTTGCAATTCACGCTAATTATTGCTATAGTAGTGTTCGTATTAATTAATCGCCTCGAGAACTCTGCCAGACGCTAACGAAACCGATTCGAGCGGAGGTTACGAGGTAAAAGGAGCAATAAAATGGCCGAAGATAAAGGTCTCACTATCCGCATCCGCCTCAAGGCGTATGACCACACAGTTATTGATGAATCTGCTAAGCGAATCGTCGACACCGCTGTTCGTACTGGCGCAACAGTCGCCGGACCAGTGCCGCTACCAACTCGCCGCAGCACTTATACGGTAACGAAAAGCCCGCACGTCTACAAAATGGGCGGCGAAACATTTGAAATGCGCGTACACAAGCGCTTGATTGACATTTCTAACGCTACGCCAAAAACCATCGAAAACTTGCAAAATCTATCATTGCCAGCTGGCGTTGACGCCGAAATTAAAATGTAAACAGCATCTCGCTATTTGCGCAAGAAAAGACTCTACAGGCACTGAGAGAGTCTTTTCTTTTTCTATGAGAGCAACAATAATCCAGAATGGCAGCTAGAGAGCCGCGAAAAAGGGAAGTACTACGCTTATGATATACTTGAGTTATGGTTTCACGGCAGCACAAACAACGCACCTATGCCCGCAATCGCGTATTTAGCCGGCGCGGCAACGAAAAGTTCGAGCCCGATGGCGTCTATTTGCTAAAACTAGTCACGGTAACGATTGCTGGCACATTATGGCTAAAATTCAAAGTGCCGCTAAGTATCGGCAGCTTAACGCTATCAGCCTTTCCGCTGGGGCTAATTGGCGGAGCACTGGCCGTTTATCTCTGGGAAAAGCGCCCAGGCAACCGGCACATATGGTACGCGATTTTGCTAGTCGTAGCTATTGTGTCATATTTCTTGCCAGCAGGAATCTTGCTTTGACGGCCACTAAAAATTTGTCCTTAAATAACTCCAAATTTTTAGCGCTTCGTCTGTACATGAATACGGCATGGTATAATGGAATTCAGGAGGGCGCATGGCACTAACTAATGACGACAAGCAATGGATTAAAGAAGCAATTGTTGAAGGCGTTAACGGAGCGTTGGAGACAATTGTACTGCCGCGATTTGACGCAGTTGAAGCAGATATATCGGAATTAAAGAGAGATGTCTCTGGGCTGAAAGAAGATGTGTCTGGGCTGAAAGAGGACGTCTCCAGTCTGAAAGAGGATGTCACTGTACTGAAAGAAGATGTGTCTGGTCTGAAAGAAGATGTATTTAGCTTGAAAAGCGACATGCGCGAGGTCAAGGGTCGGCTTGAGCGGGTTGAAGGCGAGCTGCAAGCGCTTACTAACGACATCAAGGAAATATACGATGTTATTTATAGCAAGCCGAATAAAACTTTGATGAGCGCTAGCTTCGCCAAGATGTCGTCAAAAGAAAAGCTGCTAGTCATTAACGAAGAATTGTTAAAGATAGCGAAAGATACGGGCGTTGTTTTGCCGCGCTAAAAGGCGATTGCATAGAACGCTAAATATTACTTATAATCTAATACATCAATCTACAAAGACAATATTAAGACCTTAATTTAAAATGATTCGATTTTACTTACAAAAACTAGTTCGCGACAAAGTCGTGAAAAAGTGTCTGGATGACGAAGAAGTTTTACATACGGAGTACCGCGAACTAAACAAGCAGGAATTTCGCCGCGAGCTGCTCCGCAAAGTTCACGAGGAGGCGGACGAAATTCCACTGGGCGATAACCAGCGCGATGAATCGCTCAAAGAGCTGGCTGATTTGCAGGAAGTCGTTGACGCGCTGCGCCAGGATTTTGGCTTTTCTACAGAGCAAGTCCAAGAGGAAATGTCGCGTAAAAAGCAAGATAAGGGCGGCTTTGACAAACGACATTACATTAAATATCATGACTTGGCAGATGATAGTAAATGGGTGGAAATCTTCCGTGCTCAGCCAGGGAAGTATCGCGAAGAAACGGCGGACATCAAAGAACGGAGCCGTTGCGCGAAAATCAGCAAGGGCACGTACAAGCATAGCAAGTCAGGCAAACTATACGAGGTGATCGGACTAGCATTAGAAACTGAGACGGAAGAGCTCCTGGTGATTTACAGACCTCTCTATGAGAATGAATATGAATTATTCGCCCGCCCTGCCAGTGTGTTTACGGAAACAATAGTACTAGACGGGAAATCTGTGCCGCGATTTCAGAAAATAAACTCTAAAATTAAGGTGTAAGTGCGATGAAGACAATCACTTTTATCACCGGCAATCCGCACAAAGCAGATTATTTATCGCGCATGCTGGGCTTACCGCTGAAACATCGGGCGGTTGATTTAGCAGAGATTCAATCAACTAGTTTGGAAGAAGTTGTTGAGCATAAGGTGCGTCAGGCGTATGTAATCGCCAAATGTCCGGTTTTGGTTGAGGATGTGGCGCTTGAGTTTACAGCATTGGGCGGACTGCCGGGTCCGTTTATCAAGTTTTTTGTCGAGGCACCAAACGGTTTAGAGAATCTTTGCCGGATGCTTGATGGTTTTGGCGATCGATCGGCGGTGGCGGCGTGTGTATTCGGCTACTACGACGGCGAGCGGGTCAGGTTGTTTCGCGCTGAACTTCATGGCGCTATCTCTGAACATCCCGTAGGCGATGGCGGTTTTGGCTGGGATAAAATATTTTGCCCGGATGGTTATGGCGGTAAAACTCGCGCCGAATTAACGCCGGATGAGGACGCTGAAACGTACCGCTTATTTAAACCAATTGATAGTGTTCGCCGATTTCTCGCTACGTTGTGATAAGAAGAAGTCTGAAATAAGAGGTGCTATAATAATCTTATGTCTAAACTAATTACATTTGCTACTGGCAATCCGCACAAACTCGAAGAAGCCAAGTCGGTTCTGAAAGGTTATGGGATTGTTGTTGAGCCGCTGCAAATTGACATTGATGAAATCCAGCATCATGATCCGCTGAAGATTACCGAAGCGAAAGTTAAGGCGGCGTATGAAAAAGTGGGCCAGCCGGTTGTCGTTAACGATAGTAGCTGGGAAATTCCAGCACTGGGCGGCTTTCCGGGTGGTTATATGAAAGATGTTGTCGGCTGGTTTACGGCTGAAGATTTTTTGGCTTTGATGAAAGATAAAAATGATCGGAGAATTATATTGCATGACGTCGTGGCGTATTTTGATGGCGATCAATCAAAGCTGTTTATATATGATCAAACTGGCGTGTTTATAAACGAGCCGCGCGGCGAAGGAACATCAATGAATCAGGTTGTGTCGATGGAGGATAGCGGTGGGTTAACAATTGCTGAGGAGTTTGCACTCCGTCATGACGGCGCGGAGATTAACCCTGCTCATTTTCAACATTGGCAGAAATTCGGTGAATGGTTTACCGCTCGCGACAACGATTAGCTACCGCAATGGTGTATAATTCATCGTATGAATAAGTTTAAGAAGCTGAAACTTTACTGCTTTTCGCCGCCGGTGATGCTGGCAACGCTAGCGATTGAGCTTGTTTTGGCGCTATATACGTTTTGGCGCTATAAGCTAAACGCTGTGACAAGGATTGCTATGGCGCTGCTCATCTGTTTGGCGCTGTTTCAGTGGGCTGAGTATAATGTTTGCGAAGGCACGATTTTTCTTGATAGCCTAGGCTGGGCGAAGCTTGGTTATGTGGCGATTACTATGCTGCCGCCTCTGGGTATTCATCTGATTTATCAACTTTCTGGCGATAAAAGGCGCTGGATTCCGGTCCTAGGTTATATTTTGGCAGCACTATTCGTCGGTTATTTCTTATTGGAAGCTGACGGTGTAAAAGCTGGCGCCTGCTTAGGTAATTATGTAATCTTTGAGAATCGCGATGAATTTTATCCGATTTATGCGGGATACTATTATGGTTTGCTGATTACTGCTATTGTATACGCTTATATCCAGAGTAAAGCTGCTGTAAAAAATATTCGCCGATCTTTGTGTTCGCTAATGATTGGCTATATCTTGTTTATGGTGCCGACAACGTTTGTTAATATCGTAGATCCGTCGACGATTTCTGGCATTCCTTCGATTATGTGCGGCTTTGCAGTGCTGTTAGCGGCAACTTTAGCGGGCAAGGTCTTGCCAGAATACTTTGATAAATAAGGCTGCGTGATATTGACGAGTTGTAGCTAGACGTGCTATAATAGCAGATGTAATTCTATTACGCGTAATATTAACTATAGAGACTCGCGCGAATTGGCAAGTCCGGGCAACGGATACTACCAGCCGCCGAGGCTTTTAAATGGGAGCAAGAGGGCAATGAAAGCACTTTTCGGTACCAAAATTGGTATGACCCAAATCATTGGCGAGGACGGCACCACCATTCCGGTGACGCTGATCCAAGCCGGCCCGATGACTGTGACTCAGGTCAAGTCTGTCGAAACCGACGGCTACAACGCAGTCCAGGTGGCATATGGTACGGGTAAGAACCTGAGCAAGGCCGTGGCTGGACATGTCAAACCAGCCGGTGTGACCCCGAAAAAAATCGGGGAAATTCGCGTTGACGAACTTGGCGAAATCAAGGTCGGCGACACATGGAACGTCTCGGAGTTCGAGCTCGGCGACGTTATTGATGCTACAGGCATCAGCAAGGGTAAAGGTTGGGCTGGCACTATCAAGCGACACAACTTCAAACGCCACCGCAAAACCCACGGCGGCAAGGGCAACACACGCAAAGTCGGTTCAATCGGCAGCATGTACCCGCAAAAAATATTCAAAGGCAAGCGCATGGCCGGACACATGGGCGCCGAACAGGTCACTGTCAAGAACCTGAAGGTCGCTTATATCTCGGTTGAAGACAACTTGATTGGTGTCAAGGGCGCAGTGCCAGGCCCCAAGAAGGGCTTAATCAAACTAGGAGGTGCTAAGTAATGGCTGAATCAACCAAGCCAGCAAAAGCAGCCTTGCCAAAAAGCGTATTCGAGGTTGATATACCGAATCACGAGCTATTAAAGCTCGCTTACGACGCGTTCCTCGCGAACAGCCGCCAGGCAAGTGCTACCACCAAAACCCGCGGCGAAGTTCGCGGCGGCGGCAAGAAACCGTGGAGACAAAAAGGAACTGGCCGGGCACGTTTTGGCTCGACCCGCAACCCAATCTGGCGCCACGGTGGTATCGTTTTTGGGCCGCGCGGCAACGAAAACTACAGCAAGAAACTGTCCAAGACTAGCAAGCACGTCGCTTTGCGCCAAGCTTTGACACTCGCCAACCAAGATAAGAAAATCTTGGTCAGCGATATCAAAACTACCGGCAAAACCACTGAAGTCGCTAAATTCCTCGCCACCAAGAAATGCAGCGAGAAAGACCGCGTTCTACTCGTCGTCGACGAAAAGACTCCAGAACTGATGCGCGCTACAAATAACTTAGCCAATGCCCTCTTGGTGCGCGCGCAATACCTCAGCGTTTACTACATCTTGAACGCCGACAAAATCGTTATCACGCCCGCCGCTGTCAAGGCAGTCGAGGCGTGGCTAGCAAAGGAGGCGAAGTAATGAAACTCGTATTAGTTACTCCACGCGTTAGCGAGAAAGCTTACCGGCTAGTCACCAACGAAAATACTTACATTTTTGATGTGCCGATGAGCGCTAACAAAAACGAAATCAAGGCGGCAGTCGAAGCACAATTCGAAGGCGTCAAAGTTGCCAAAGTAACCACGCTCGTTCAAAGCGGCAAAGCTGTTCGCTTCTCGCGCGGCAAAAACCGCTACCCCGGCACTACCCATCGCCAGGACAGCAAAAAGGCTTACGTTCGCCTGAGCGAAGGTAAAATCAAAGTCTTCGAGCAAGAAGAAGTCAAGGAGGACAAGAAGTAATGGCTGTCAAGCAATACAACCCAACCACTCCTGCCCGTCGCGGTATGACTTCGCAGGATCTCAGCGAGGTAACTACTCGTAAACCGTTGAAAAGCTTGGTTAAAGCTGGCAAGCAAAAAGCTGGCCGCAACAATACTGGCAAAATCACCGTGCGTCATCGCGGTGGCGGCGTCAAGCGGCATTATCGTTTAGTTAATCATGCTATGCCAGCCAACATGACTTTGACTGTCGAAGAAATCGAGTACGACCCAGGTCGTAGCGCTCGTATCGCCCGCGTCAAAGATCAACACGGCTTGTACCACTACATTTTGGCAGATACCGCCATGACTAAAGGCGCAGTTATCAAAACTGGCGCTGACGCTCCTGTCGAGGCTAGCAACCGCATGCCGCTAGCCAGTATTCCAGTTGGTACGCAGATTTACGCTATCGAGATTAATCCAGGCCGCGGCGCCCAAATGGTTCGTTCAGCTGGCACCAAGGCTCAATTGATGGCCAAAGAAGGCAACTACGCCATGGTACGTATGCCGTCAGGCGAAGTTCGCAGGTTCCGCTTGGAATGCGAAGCTAGCCTCGGCGTAGTCGGCAACGTCCAGCACCAGAATGTCAAGCTCGGCTCGGCTGGCCGCCGCCGCCGCATGGGTTGGCGCCCAAGCGTCCATGGTAAAGCCATGAACCCAGCCGATCACCCAATGGGTGGTGGTGAAGGCAAGACCGGCCCTGGCCGCATCCCGAAGACGCCGTGGGGCAAGCCAGCAATTGGCTTCAAGACCCGCCGCCGCAAATCAACTAATAAGATGATTGTCCGCAGTCGTCACGAAGCTAAGAGGAAGAGGTAATTATGAGTCGTTCACTCAAAAAAGGCCCATTCGTCGACGCGAAGCTTGCCAAAAAAGTGGCAGCGCTGAAAGTTGGCGACCGCACCGTGATAAAGACCTGGGCACGCAGTAGTACGATCACGCCAGAGATGGTCGGGTTCACTTTTGCAGTGCACAACGGTCGCGTACACGTACCGGTGCTTATTACTGAAAATATGGTTGGCCATAAACTCGGCGAGTTTAGCCCGACCCGCAAGTTCCGCAAGCACGGTGGAAAGGATAAGAAATAATGGCCGAAGCAACTATCCATACAGTTCGCGCGATGATCAAAGGTATTGACCAGGCACCGCGCAAAGTCAGTCTAGTCGCCGCGTTGGTGCGCGGCCGCAGCGTTGCCGACGCCGAAGTTATCCTTGACCACACGCCGAAGCGCGCCGCTCTAGCTGTCAAGAAAGCCATCAAAAGCGCCGCTGCTAACGCTGTCGAGAATCACGGCTTAGACGCTCGCAGCCTGCAAATCACTACGCTTAGCGTTACCGCTGGTTCGCGTATGCGCCGCTACAAGCCGGCTTCACGCGGACGCGCCTTGCCGTTCGAGAAAAAATCGAGCCACATTCTGGTCGAGGTCTCGGGCGTCGAGAAAATTATCAAGAAACCTGCCAAGAAGACTGAAGCAAAAGCTGTTAAGCCAGCAGAAAAAGAGGAGAAGAAATAAATGGGACAGAAAGTTAACCCGTTGAGCTTCCGCCTCCAGACCAGCAAAGCTTGGAACTCGCGCTGGTTCGCCAGCAAGAAAGATTTTGCGGTTTGGCTAGCCGAAGACGGCAAGATCCGCGACTTGATAGAGAAAAAATTCTCATCGCGCCCGACAATCGCTAAAGTCGAAATCGAGCGTAGCGCCAATCTTGTTACTATCACCATTTACACCGCCAAAGCTGGTGTAGTGATTGGCCGTGGCGGTGCCGGTATCGCCGAGCTCAAGAAAGAAATCGAGAAAATCGTCAGCTTGCCGATTCGCATCAATGTCGAAGAGGTACGCCGGCCAGAATTAAACGCCAAGCTCGTCGCCGAAAACATCGCGCATCAGCTAGAACGCCGCGCCAACTTCCGACGTGCTGTCAAGATGGCGATTCAAAGCAGCCGCAACGCTGGCGCCAAAGGTATCCGTATCGAGGTTGCAGGACGGCTTAACGGTGCCGAGATGAGCCGCCGCGAAAAGTTTATCGAAGGTTCAGTGCCACTACATACGCTACGCGCCGACGTTGATTTTCACGTCGCTCGCGCTCAAGGCCCGAACGGTACTGGTATCGTTGGTATCAAAGTATGGATTTACAAGGGTGAAAGGAGCTTGAAGTAATGTTATTACCAAAAAAAGTTGCTCACCGCAAAGTCCGCATCGGCAAAAACCGCGGTAACGCTACGCGCTGCAACTATGTCGCGTTTGGCGACTACGGTCTGCAGAGCCTTGACAACGAACGTATTACCAGCCGCCAGATCGAGGCGGCCCGCCAGGCGATGACTCGCTACATCAAGCGCGGCGGTAAGATTTGGATTCGCATTTTCCCGCACACGCCAGTCACCAAAAAAGCTTTGGGCTTGAAAATGGGCGGCGGTAAAGGCAACCCTGAATACTACGTCGCCAAGGTCAAAACTGGCACGGTTATGTTCGAGATGAAGGGCGTTAGCGAAGAAATCGCCCGCGAAGCTATGCGCCTCGCCGGCCACAAATTGCCAGTCCGCGTCCGATTTGTTAAGAAGGAGGAAGCATAATGGCCGAAACCAAGAAAACCGCCAAGACCGCCAGCGTCGTCAAATCAATCGACAAACTGCGCGCTGAATTAGCCGCCAAGCGCCAGGAATTGCTTGACAGCTGCCGCAGCCACAAAGCCGGCGAGCTCGTCAATCCGCGCGCCCTAGGCCAGATTCGCAAAGAAATCGCGCGTCTACTCACCGCAATCCGTGCGCAAGAGTTAGCAGCAGAACAGGAGAATAAGTAATGGCAAAGACATTGACAGGCGTCGTGACGTCAGACGCCGCCGACAAGACAATTACCGTTACCGTGACATCTCGCGAAACGCACCCGATTTACAAGAAGCAGTACACTGTGACTCGTAAATATGCTGCGCACGACGAGAAGAATGACGCTCGCAAGGGCGATACGGTACGTATCATCGAGACTCGTCCGATTAGCCGCCGCAAGAGCTTCCAGCTCGACGAAATCGTCAAGCGCTCGGTCGGCTCAGTCGAGCTCAAAAGCGACGTCAACAGCGAAGTTAACGACAAGGTCGACTACGATCACGACACCGAGGAGGAAAAATAATGATTCAGCAAGAATCCCGCCTCAAAGTCGCTGACAACAGCGGCGCCAAAGAAGTCTTGTGCATCCGCGTCCTCGGTGGTACCCGCCGCCGCTACGCTCGCGTTGGCGATGTGATCGTCTGTTCAGTCAAAGATGCCAGCCCAACCGGCAACGTCAAAAAGAAGTCTGTCGTCAAGGCTGTAGTGGTTCGCACCCGCGACCAAATCCGCCGCAAAGATGGCTCGACCATTTGCTTTGATGACAACGCCGTGGTGATTATCAACGATGACAAGCAGCCAAAGGCTACCCGCGTCTTCGGCCCAGTACCACGCGAACTTCGCGACATGGGCTACATGAAGATCATCAGCCTGGCTCCGGAGGTACTCTAATGACTCAGCGTATTCATAAAGATGACACTGTCAAAATCATCGCTGGCGCCAACAAAGGCACTACCGGCAAAGTATTAGCCGTCTTGCCGCAGCAAAATGCAGCGCTAGTTGAAGGCGTCGGCGTCAAGACTCGCCACATCCGCCCCAACCAGCTCAATCCGCGCGGCGGTAAAAAGGATATTCAAGTAGCGGTTGACTTAAGTAAACTGGCGCTCGTCGTCGACGAAAAATCTGCTCAAACTAGCCGCGTTGGCTACTCAACAAAAGACGGCGTTAAAGTTCGCGTCGCCCGCCAACTTAATAATAAGGAGATCAAATAATGGCAGAAGCTAAACAATCAGCCGTTTACACTCCTCGCCTGAAAGCCTTGTACAACGAAACGTACCTCAAGGAACTACAGGCCGAATTGAATCTCGACAATGTGAACCAGGTTCCTAGCCTCGAGAAAATCGTCGTGAGTGTCGGTACCGGCAAAAGTAAAGACGACAAGCGCATGCTTGCCGCCGTCAAAAATACCTTAACGCGTATCACCGGCCAAGCGTCAGTCGAACGCCTAGCCAAAAAGTCAATTGCTACGTTCAAGATTCGCAAAGGCATGGGCTCGCCAATCGGCGTGATGGTAACTTTGCGCGGTGTTCGCATGTACGAGTTTCTTGACCGCCTAGTCAACGTTAGCTTGCCGCGTGTTCGCGACTTTCACGGCGTCGGCAGCAAATTTGACAAAAGCGGCAACTACAACCTCGGTATTACCGACCAGTCAATCTTTCCAGAGTTGACATTTGAAGAAACTCAGCTAGTACACGGTTTGCAAGTAACGTTCGTAATCAAAAACGGTAGCAAGGAAAATTCGCGCGCATTGCTCGAGAAATTTGGCCTACCATTTGAAAAGGAGGACAAATAATGGCGAAAAAATCTATGATCGCTCGCGACAAAAAACGCTTGAAATTGATCAAGAAGTTTGCCGCTAAACGCGCCGCTCTAAAAGCTACCGACCCTGATGCTTTACAGAAATTACCGCGCAACTCTAGCCCAACTCGGCGCAAATTTCGCGATATGTCTGATGGCCGTCCGCGCGGCTATATGCGCCGCTTCGGCATGAGCCGCATTCGCTTCCGCGAAGAAGCCAGCAAAGGTAATATCCCAGGCGTCACAAAGAGTAGTTGGTAAAGGAAAGGAGAAAAAGATATGAGTTTACAATCTACTGACCCAATCGCGGATCTCCTGACCCGCATCCGCAATGCCGCACTAGTCGGTAAAACTGAAGTGCGCGTACCTACTAGCAAGCTCAAGAAAATCGTCGCCGAGCAATTGGTCAAGAATCACTACCTGGCCGATGTCAAGCTTGAGGACGGCAAGCCGCGCGGTACGCTCGTCATCACCATCAATAACAATGGCGAGAACGCGGCTTTTACCGAGCTAGCGCGCGTCTCTAAACCAGGCCGCCGCATCTACGTTTCTAGCGCCGACATTCCGAAGGTCAAGCAAGGCCGCGGCATCGTCCTAGTTAGCACTAGCAAGGGCGTCATGACTGGCGCTGAAGCTGTCAAGAATAAGCTTGGCGGCGAGGTATTGCTGAAGGTTTACTAAACCAAATTCTCTCAGCAGCAACAATAAAAACGCTCCCTACACGAAGGGGCGTTTTTATTTATTAACTTTAACTTCTATCTGTTCTGATAGATTTTACCAGCACGGCGTGCCAGATGCCACTGCAACAGGGCGGCAATTACCACCACGCCAGCCACCGGGCCAATCATTGCTAAAGTCGGTATCGTGAAGTCAAAGAATCGGCGTAACAGCGGTACAGCAAAGCTAGTCGACGCTACCAGCAACGCTGCCGCTATATACAGCATTCGCGCTGTCTTGGCGCGCCGATCCAGCACCACGCCCAACATCGGCCCCACCAAAAATACCAAATATACGCCAAAAAATGTTGCTACTAGCACCGTCATCGTCGATACCGTATCCTGGTCGTGCGGCTGCATAGCGCGCAGTATCAAGTACGTTATCGATACCGCCGCACCCGATACCAGCGCAATTGGCGTCACTGCGCCCAGCGTATCGCGCCAAAAATTGTGCGGGTTAATTCGATGATGCGACCGCGGTGGGAAGAGCGTCCACATAATCGTCGGCATCGTCACTAGGAAGATATTTAAAAAAGTAATGTGACGCGGCGCATACGGGTGTATCACACCCAGCACTAGCGTTACCGCCAGCAGCACCAAACCGTAAATAATTTTATGAAAGAACAGCGTCGCTATTACCTCGATCGCTTGCATAATTTGATTCCCCAAACGCATACCCAGCGGCAATGAATTAAACGAATTATTAAGCAAAATAATATCTGCTACCCGCCGGCTAGCTGGCGCCCCGGCATACATGGCTACACCAAGGTCGGCTTTCTTAAGCGCTAGAGCATCATTGACACCATCGCCAACCATGCCGGTAAATTGATGGTTTCGCTGCGAGAAGTGGGCGATTAGACGTTCCTTTTGTTCTGGTAAAGCGCGCGCAAAAATCGTATGCTGGTCGGCAGCTGTAGCAAATGCCGGCTCGTCAAGCTCTGCCAGCTCGGCGCCAGTAATTGCCGTGTCAGGATTGTTAATTCCAGCAGCGCGTGCCACATACTGAACCGTCCGCGGATTATCGCCGCTGATAACGCGAATGTTTACGCCCTGGCGCTGCAAAAACGCTACCGTATCGACGACGCCATCGCGCAGCAAATTACGCAGCAAAACTACCGCCAACGGCCGGCCGCTGCCTGGCTTTAGAGACTTTAGCGGCGTATCATTATCATTAAACTCGGCCAGCAACAATACGCGCAGACCATCGTCTGTCCACTTCTCAATCTGTTGCTGTTCAGTCGTCGATAGCGGCGCCATCCGCGCCACATATTCCGGCGCGCCCATGATAAGCGTCCGAACTCGGCCATCGACTCGCGCTCTAACGCCAGCAAATTTACGCGCCGAAGAAAACGCTAATATATCATCTACGGTATATTCATAAGGTAAATCAAGCGCAGTAATAATTGCTTGTCCGGTAGCATTACCGCCGCTGGTCTCGTGCGCCACCATTGCCGCCAACTGCTTGACTGGCTCATCGCTACCGCCAAAAAGCTCGACACGCTCCAAAGTAATCTCGTCGCTGGTCAGCGTACCAGTTTTGTCAGTACATAATATATTAAGCAGCGCCATCGCCTCAATCGCCGACAATTTTTGCGGCAGGACCTTGGCCTGAGCCAATTTTAGCGAGCCAAACGCCAGCAGCAGCGAACTGGCCAACAGCAACCCCTCTGGCACAATGGTGATAGCACTGGTGATAATCGTTTTGAGAATTCGTACCGACTCGAAGCCAGCAATACGGTAGCGCGCGAAAACTAGAAGCGACAACACGATTGCACAATATGTCAAGAAAGTAATCGCGTTCTGAATCGCTTGCTGTAGCGGCGTCAAGCGCGGCGTATACTGCTTGAGCGTAGCACTGATTGCACCCGCCTTGGTGACATCGCCAACCGCCGTCACTCGCACTCGCGCACTGCCCGCTATCACCGTGGTTGCTGCGTAGACTTCATCATGTTTCTTCTTGTCAATTGAAGCTGATTCGCCAGTTAGCATGCTCTCGTTGACCTCTAATCCGCGCGCTGATAGAACCACGCCGTCCGCTGGCAGTTCATCGCCAGCCTCGAGCAGAGTCTCGTCTCCAACCTGCAAGGCATCGTACATCACTTCTACAACTTCATCGCCGCGGACTAATCGTGCTCGCGGCGCGCTCATTAACTCCAGCTGTTTGAGAGCATACTTGGCGCGAACTTCCTGAACAATACCAATTATTGTATTGACAGCAATCACTACCGATATAAACCAAGCATCGCGCCGCTCGCCAGCGTACAATAGCGCTAGCGCCAACAAAAAAATCGCAATGACAATTGGCGACATCAAATTACGTCGAATAATATCTAAATAATCCCGCATTTAACTCGTTCGGAGCCTCCGATAGACAAACTTCGCCGCTGGCCGCCAGCCAGAGCTTGCATCATGGTCAGCGCAATAAATGGTGCCGTTTTTGACTTCCTCAACCAAGAAAAGCACCGGACAATACGGCACCAGAGTTCGATAGAAACGCAAGTCGTCCTCGCTGATATCGCGTCGGCCTGGATATACCTTAACGAACATATCGCGCGCAATTTCCTCGAAATATTGCGGCTGGCCTTTCGGCGGAAAAAATATCTCGGGCCGCACACCCATACGCACCGCCATCTTGCGAATATCGCCCAGCGTCAGCTGCGACGAGCCTTCGATGTAGCAATATAACTGCTTCTTGGCCGAGAGAAAAAAAGTTGCCGAAGCAGCTTGTCCGCAATCAATCCGCCGCGCCACCACCGTACTCACCTCTAAGGACACGCCAAAGCGGTCTTTGGCTATTTGCTCGATTGCAGCATCGTCAAAGAAATCATTATTCACAATCAAATTATACCATAAAACATTAGGGCATTTACCGAGCTTTTGCGCTACAATGAGATAGATGGAAAAGTTCAAAACTCGCTACAATAATCTTAATTCTGCTCAAAAACAAGCCGTCGACACCATTGACGGCCCGCTATTGGTTGTCGCCGGCCCTGGTACTGGCAAGACCGAGCTACTCAGCATGCGCGCTGCCAATATTCTGCGCGCCACCGACACGCTGCCCGAAAATATTCTCTGCCTGACCTTTACCGATAGCGGCGCTAACGCCATGCGGGCGCGTCTAGCGTCAATCATTGGTACCGATGCTTACAAAGTAGCAATCCAAACTTTTCACAGTTTCGGCACCGAAATAATCAATCATCATAGTGAGTATTTCTATCGCGGCGCTGATTTTTCGCCAGCCGACGAAGTAGCGACCTACTCGATTCTAACTGATATTTTCGAGGAGCTCGATTACAATAATCCGCTAGCCAGCAAAATGAACGGCGATTTCACACACCTGCGCGACACGGCGCAAGTAATCAGCGAGTTAAAGCAGGCCGGCCTATCTAGCAGCGAGCTGCTGCAAATCATCGATAGCAACGAAAAGCTGCTTGACGCTGTTGAGCCAGAGCTCGCAGCTATTTTCGCTAATCGTATCAGCAAAACCACTATCGCTCTACTACCGCCAATTGCCAACAAAATTGCCGAATTGCCAGCGCCGCAATTGCCGCCAGCTATCGCGCCGCTAGCCGACGCGTTAGCACTAAGCCTCGCGCGCGCTTTCGACGAAGCAGTCGCCAGCGGCAAGACAACGCCGATCACAGCCTGGCGCAACACCTGGCTCGAAAAGGACGCTCGCGGCGAGTTCATCTTCAAAGACCGCAAACGCCACGCGAAATTACGCGCTGTCGCGCCGATTTACGACCGTTATCTCACCGAAATGCGCCAAGCCGAGCTATTCGACTACGACGACATGATTCTCAATGTCGTGCAAGCCATCGAACAACACCCCGACCTGCGCTTCAATCTGCAAGAACGCTACCAATACATCATGGTCGACGAATTTCAAGACACTAACCTAGCACAGCTGCGTATTCTCTTCAACCTAACAGACACGCTGCACGGCGATGCGCCAAACATCATGGCGGTAGGCGACGATGATCAGGCAATCTACAGCTTTCAAGGCGCCGATGTCGGCAACATCCATCGTTTCCGCAAGCGCTACCCCAATCATGCCAGCGTCGTTTTGACCGACAACTACCGCTCGTCGCAAACCATTCTCGACCGCGCCCGTGAAATTATTACTCAGGCTAGCGGCCGCCTAGAAACATCCATGGATATAAATAAGCAGTTGCAAGCACATACTAACGACGCTAACAGCCAAGTTACACTATCCGCGCTGCCAGGCCGCCAGGAGGAGTTCGCTTGGATCGCCGAGTCCATTCAAAAAAACATCACAGATGGTATAAAGCCGTCAGAAATTGCCGTTATCGCCCGGCGTCATAGCGACTTAATCGCGTTGCTACCGTATCTAAACCGCGCCAATATTGCCGTTAATTATGAGCGTCGCGACAATGTCCTTGACGACGAGCGCATCCAGCTGCTAGAGCTAATGACCCGTATTTGCGTCGATATTGCAGCAGGCGAGCACGACGAAGCCAACAGTCTGCTGCCCGAGCTGATAGCTCAGCCAATGTTCGGCTTTGACAGCGAAGCTATCTGGCGGCTAAGTTTGCAAGCCTACCGCAACCGCACCAACTGGCTTGAAGCGATGCTGGCGTCGCCGACTTTTCAGCCGCTAGCCAAGTGGCTGCTCGACCGCGCCAAGGCTAGCCTAACCGAGCCGCTCGAAACTTTCCTAGACACGCTCATCGGCGTGCCGCAAAACTACACAGCCAACGACGACACCGACGACGATAATGATGATAGCGACGCCGCGCGCAAACCAACCAAGCCGCACCGCAACACTTTCACCTCGCCATTCTACCAATATCATTTTAACAGCGATATTCTTGGCAGTTCACCCGATGCTTACCTAACTGCTTTGGAAGCGCTGCAAACCTTGCGCAGTAAATTGCGCGAGGGCGCACCAGACGGCACGCTGCTAGCCGGCGACTTCTTGACGCTAATCGACACCTACCGCCAGCTTAATATTCCCATCGTTAGCATCCGGCGCGCCAGCGAAACTGCTCAAAATGCCATCAACCTAATGAGCGCTCACAAATCCAAAGGCCTAGAGTTCGACACCGTTTATGTCATTAACTCTATCGATTCAATGTGGGGCGAACGTGTGCGCAGCCGCAGCCGCTTGATTGGTTACCCAGAGAACTTGGCTATCTCGCCCAACGCCGACAGTTATGACGAGCGCATCCGCTTGTATTTCGTAGCTATGACGCGCGCCAAACGCCAGCTTTACCTGAGCTATGCCTGCAGCGACGACACCGCCAAAGACACGCTCAAAGCTAGTTTTCTGGCTGGCACCAACTTGCAAGAAATCGACCGCCAGCCGAATAATGCCGCCGCGCTCGCCGCTCAGGGCGAAATCGTCTGGCACGACCGCTTAACTGCGCCGATTAACCGCACTATGAAAGAGCTGCTCGCGCCAACTCTCGAAAATTACAAGCTATCTATCACGCACCTCAATAACTTTATCGACGTTACGCGCGGCGGGCCGCAGAACTTTTTGCTAAATAATTTGCTGCGCTTCCCGCAGGCTAAAAGCGCTAATGCCATTTACGGCACTCTGATTCACGCCGTTCTGCAGCACGCGCACAGCCATTTAACGGCCAGCGGCACTCGTAAACCAATCGAAGACATCACCGGCGAGTTCATCCGTCTACTACACCAGCAAAATTTAAGCGACGCTGATCTGGCATTGTATAGCAAGCGCGGCATCGAAGCGCTCGAAGCCTTCCTGAGCGCCAAATACGACACCTTTAAGCCATCGCAAAAACCCGAGCTTAGTTTTGCCGGGCAGGGCGTCGTTCTCGGCCAAGCCCGCCTGACTGGCTCGCTCGACCTAGTTGATATCAACGGCCAGGCCATTACCGTCACCGATTACAAAACTGGCAAGCCGTCAACTTCCTGGACCGGCAAATCAGACTATGAAAAAATCAAGCTCCACAAATACCGCCAGCAGCTGATGTTCTACGAGCTGCTCTGCGCCAATTCGCGCGATTATGCGAAATACGATTTCGGCGGCGCCGTACTGCAGTTTGTCGAGCCGGACTCACGCGGCGACATCTGCCAGCTTGATGACCGCTTTAGCCGCGACGAACTGGCCGATTTCCAACGCCTAATCGCCGCTGTTTGGCGTTGTATCACTACGCTAGAGCTACCGCCAATCGACAATTTTGAACAAAATTACAAAGGTATTTTAGTGTTTGAACAAATGTTGCGCAATAGCTATAGCTAGCAGAATTATTTAAATATTGTATATTTTATTGACAATCATAGTAGGTTATTGCTATTATATATTTACTTTTGTTCGCAGAGTGAAGTTTATTTAATGATGCTTCTTCTGCACAGAAGCATCATTAAATAAATTCACCTCTTTTTCACCCTTAGAAGGAGGTGAAGCGTGTTTTTTAGACCTACGGCGGAGAAATCCGCCTGGGGGCCTTACCAGACCGAAATGGTCTGTAACGGCCCCCAGAGGCACGTCGGCTACCGAAAGGCCGCCGACGCGGGCACTGAGTTTAAGTGCCCTTTCTGTGGGTGGTCTATGAGATAACCGCCCGCAGAACGAGCAAGTGACGGCTCGGGGCGTGCACCCCGAGAACCGCTGGTACCAAGCCAGCAACAGGGCGTCCGTCCGCCCATCCCTGGGTCTCCGATTCCCCAGCCAGAAAAGAATCGTAGGGTGTGCAACCGGTAGGCCGGGTCTCCAAAACTAATGGCCTTGCGGGTTCAAATCCCGCCACACCCGCCGGGGTATGCATCGCGCTGCGGGAGCGGATGCATAGACAGAGCTACACTGGGGAACGCGCGCGTACGTAGTGCGCAGTGTGTAGTGCGTCCGGGAACACAATGGAGTGCTCCCGCCCCCTCATATTTTCCTTCTTCTCTCACAAGGAGGAGAAGGAAAAGCTCCCCCCACAAAAAAAATGGGGGGGCAAGGGAGGTTCGCATCCCCTCCCCCCGCCCCGCGACCTCGACTTTTCCCCCTTTCGACGAGGTCGCGGGGCACCAACTTTTGGGTTCGCGAGTTTCACTCGTAGAGAAGTTGTCCTCAACGCAGAGGACGATTCTGAGCAGAACCGCTTGAACCCGCCGCCCCTCACTGTCAATGACGCCAGTGAGGGGTTTTTCCTTTTTGTGATAAAATAACAGAGATGACATCATTTTGGGACAACCTACCGCAGCCATTTTTCATCTTGGCGCCGATGGAAGCCGTCACTGACGTGGTGTTTCGCCATGTCGTCAAGCAGGCGGGCGCACCCGACGTGTTTTTCACCGAGTTTGCCAATGCCACCGGCTGGGTGCATGCTGGCGACAAGGCTATCGCTGGGCGGCTCATCAAGACCGACGACGAGCATCCGCTGGTCGCCCAAATCTGGGGCGGTGAGCCAGGCGACATGGAACAATTTGCCGCTCACTGCATGGAGCTCGGCTTTGACGGCATCGACATCAACATGGGATGCCCCGCCAAGTCCGCTATCAAATCTGGGGGAGCAGCGCTGATCCGCCGACCCGACGTCGCCATCGCCGCCATCGCCGCTGCTAAAACCGCCGGGCTACCGGTCAGTGTGAAAACACGGCTGGGCTATACTTATATCGACGAATGGCGAGAATGGCTGGGCACGCTACTGGCGCAGGACCTCGCCAACCTAACCATCCACCTCCGCACCAAAAAAGAAATGAGCAAAGTCCCAGCGCACTACGAGCTCATCGACAACATCATCAAACTGCGTGATGAAATCGCCCCACAAACTTTACTGACCATCAACGGCGACATCCGCAACCGCGCCCACGGCGAGGAGCTCGCCCGCCAGCACCCAGGCCTCAACGGCGTCATGATCGGGCGGGGCATTTTCAGCGATCCGTTTTGTTTTCGAGCGTCTCGAGTGGTACCTCAGAAAAAATTTGGGCAACTTTACGTGGGCCCCGAATTATTTTCTGACGGTAACCGAGAGACAAACAGAAAGAGTGCTCCAACCGAGGAGACGAAAATCCCCGTCGTCGATCATAAACAAGAGCTAATCAAACTCCTCAACTACCACCTTGACCTCTTCGACCACTACCAACCAACCCTCGGTCGCCCCTTCGAAACCCTAAAACGCTTCTTCAAAATCTACATCCGTGACTTCGACGGCGCCAAGGAACTGCGCGACCAATTAATGCACACCAAAAACACCGACGAAGTCCGCCAGCTCATCAATTCTAATTAACTAACAACTTTTATGGCACATTGCAAAGAATTGCAGATCGCTTACCGAGCATTCGCGACAGTCCAACAGCGGCAATTATATATTGCAAAAGTTGACTCGATTGAAAAATTATTTTACAATACTAAAATGGCTAGTTTAAGGAGACCAGAGCTTGGGCGACGGGTGCAAATAATAGGGCGAGACGCCGAGCTTAGAATTTCTATGCAGCCGATGCCCGCTCAGCGAGGATTGCCGCTACAAAGAAACAGTAACGAACTTAGGATCGACGGCAATTGCGCTAATGCAAGCACACAAAGCTTAGAGCCAACGCCTGCCGATTACTGGACCGCTATTGACATATGTAGATAAATGGTATATAATATAAAGTATAATGCATATGCTCGAAGGCGTACGAGAAAGACTACATCTTAGGCCCGGCAAAGAGTCAGATGAACGCACCGTTGATGATTTGCATGTCGCAAATAGCATAGAGATAAATACTCAAGCAGATAAACTACCCGAGAAAGTCAATATCAACGACCCGAGACTAGTTAAGCTGGTGGCAGGCTTGCACGAGCTCAATATCAGCCCAGTCAAAGAGCCTATCCCTCTCGATAGGATCGGCGGCAGCAAAAAAACGTCGCGGGTAGTTGTCGATATAGATTCGCTAACACCCGGATCTGAGCCAACTGAATATAGCGTTCCCATACCGGTAGACTTATTCGTAGCTGCGCCAGAAATTTCCGACTGGCGAAGAGGTCGCAGATCTCCAAAAAACGGTAGACGCAGCTCTAGTATTATTCGTGAGTATTCGCATCTTTCTGCAAAAACTGCTCCGCCAATTCACGGCGTCACGGTATATACGCGCGAAGACGGGTCGATTTTCGCTGTTCTATACGGCGATGGCGCACACCGTCTATGCGCAGCCAAACGCCGCGGCGACAATGACATTCTGTGTACTAAACTTAACATCATACAGATAGACTAATATAAGCCGCCATCTATAAGCTGCCATCGCGATAATACCGCCGATCACATTTACTTAGCGGAAAACGACAGCCAAAACAAACCGTGCTCAATAATATGATTTTGCATTAGCTATAATTATCGCCGGCGATGGCGGCGGCGCAAGCCAGCCACGTGCAAACGTACGCGGTGGCGATCGACCAGCTGGTGAGCCTTTTCGAGCTCAACCTGATCCTGAGCTTCATCGCGCATTTTGAGAGCGCGTTCGAGAGCGGCCTGAGTCTCGGCTTCAACGATATCTTCGCCGTGCTCGGCTTCGTCGACCAAAATACGCACGCGCTGCTGGTTGATTTCAACCACGCCGCCGCTAATCGCGAAATATTCCAGTTGGTCATCGCTGTCGGTTTTCTGGCGACGGACCGCTACCGCGCCAGGCTGCGCCACTGCTACTAGCGGTTCGTGACTCGGGAAGACTGCGATTTGCCCTTCGGTAGTCGGTATCATTACCTCGTAGACTGGCTCGTCGAGCTTAACACCAGCTAGCGTGATTAGCTGAAACTGCATCATCTCGAACTTAGTCCTTCTTCTCGCTAAGCGGCACTGGCGACATATAGAACCAGCTTTCTGGCTTGTCGTCGTATTTGCCGTCGAGAATGTCTTTAGCGTCCTTGATAGTATCTTCTAGTTTGAAGTAGCTACCTGGATTGCCAGTGAACTGCTCAGCGACATGGAACGGCTGTGCCAAGAAGCGCTGCAAGCGGCGAGCCCGCGCCACAGTTTGCTTTTGATCGTCTGATAGCTCCTCCATACCGAGAATAGCGATGATATCCTGCAATTCTTTATATTGCTGCAATACTCGCTGGACTTCACGAGCCACCGCATAATGCTCCTCGCCAACAATCTCTGGATCAAGCGAGTTGGAGCTAGAATCCAACACGTCCACGGCAGGATAGATGCCAATTTCTGTCAAGGCACGGTTCATCACGATAGTGGCATCCAAGTGAGCAAAAGTGGTCGCTGGTGCTGGGTCGGTCAAGTCGTCAGCCGGCACGTAGACGGCCTGGACAGAGGTGATTGAGCCTTTTTTGGTGCTAGTGATACGCTCCTGCAGGGCGCCCATTTCTTGCTGTAGGTTCGGCTGGTAGCCAACCGCGCTCGGCAAGCGGCCCAATAGCGCTGATACTTCGGCGCCTGCTTGAGTAAAGCGAAAAATATTGTCGATGAATAGCAGCACATCTTTACCTTCATCACGGAAGGACTCGGCAATTGCTAAGCCCGATAACGCCACGCGCAAACGAGCTCCAGGCGGTTCGTTCATCTGGCCGAATACTAGCGAGGTTTTGTCTAGCACGCCCGCGTCTTTCATCTCGTAATAGAGGTCGTTGCCTTCGCGGGTTCGCTCGCCAACACCTGCAAAAACCGAGTTGCCTGAGTGAAACTTAGCAATATTGTTAATCAGCTCTTGGATAAGAACTGTCTTGCCAACACCAGCGCCAGCGAACAAGCCAGCTTTACCGCCCTTAGTCAGCGGTGCGATCAAGTCGATAACCTTGATACCAGTTTCGAGGATTTCAGTTTTATTGGACTGTTCGGTCAACGCCGGCGGTTGGCGGTGAATTGGTGCCCGCTTGGCACTTTTGGCAATCTCGCGGCCGTCGATTGGTTCGCCAACTACGTTGAACATGCGGCCTTGCGTGTCCTCGCCAACCGGCACACTGATCGGCGCGCCAGTCGCTGTAACAACTTGGCCGCGGTGCAATCCGTCGGTGTTTTGCAGACTAATCGTTCGTACTGTCTGTTGGTCGAGATGCTGCGCTACCTCGAGCGTAATCGTCTGCTGGCCGCGCTTGACCGTCAACGCTTCGTATATTTCTGGCAACGAATCATCATCAAACTCAACATCGACCACCACGCCCATGATTTGGATGATTTTTCCTTGGTTTTTACTCATAGTAACTCCTTTTTTTATCATTTCATCGCCTCCACGCCAGCACTGATCTCGGTCAGTTCTTGGGTGATTGCGCTCTGGCGTTCCTTATTCATTTCTAGCGTCAAGTCGGCTACTAAGTCGCTAGCGTTATCAGTGGCGTTCTTCATCGCCAGCATTCGCATGCTATGTTCGCTAGCACGCGAGTCAAGCAGGGCTTGGTACAAACGAGCGCTAATCAGCCGGTAAGCTATATCATCTATGATATATTTAGGACTTGGCTCAAACTTAGCTTCGCGGATGTCATCGCTAATTTCATCGTTGGACACAAAACCGGCAGGGAACAAGCGAACGATATCAGCTTTCTGCGTCATACTACTAACAAAACGCGTGAAAATCACGTCGACGGCATCGACAGTACCAGCCTCGAACATGTCTTTAGCAGTGTTGAGAATAGCATGAAACTGCGCGCCTGGCACGCGATCAGGCAAATCTTCGTAGGTACCGACGATTTCAGTATCTTTGATGCGCGTTGCTGCTTGAGCGATTTTGCGGCCGATAGCGATAGTTTTGTTAGCGATACCCGATTGGTCATCTTGATGCAGCTCGTGCAGATAAGTCTTGATGATGTTAGCGTTATAAGCACCAGCCAACCCCTTGTCGCTTGCTACCACAATCAACAGGCGCGCTTTGACCGGCCGCTGCACAAACCAACGGTGATTATCGGTCGCGCCTTGCTGCGCCAAGTACGCCAGCAGTTCACGTGCTGCCGCTGTATAGGCTTGAGAGCTTTTGGTCGCCTCTTGAGCGCGGCGCATCTTGCTAGCTGCCACCATCTGCATAGCTTTGGTGATTTGCCGAGTGTTCTTGACCGAACGAATACGCGATTTAAGCTGCTGAGTCGACGGCATCTAGTTAGTCCTCAAATCCTTTAGCAACCGCTAACGCCGCGTCCTTGACAATCTTGGCGATAGATTTGTCCTCGCCAAATTTTTTATCGCCTCGGTTTAGCGCTTTCATTTCAGCTTTGTGGTTCGTCCACAAGCGAGCCAGCAAGTCGGCCTGCGCGTCTTTAATCTTGGCGGCTGGAACTTCATCAAAATAGCCCTCACTAACCGCAACAATGCTAACAACTTGCTCCCAGACGCTCATCGGCTGATACTGCGGCTGTTTAAGCAATTCAGTTAGGCGCTGGCCGCGTTCAATTTGCGCCTTGGTTTCGGCATCGAGATCGCTGCCAAACTGTGCGAAACTAGCTAATTCGCGGAACTGGCTGAGCCCAAGCTTGAGATTGCCGCTGACACTCTTCAGCGCTTTGGTCTGAGCCGCGCCGCCGACGCGCGACACCGACAAGCCTGCGCTAATCGCCGGGCGAATACCTTGGTAGAACAGGTCAGTCTCCATAAATATCTGGCCGTCGGTGATGGAAATAACATTAGTCGGAATATAAGCGGAAATATCACCAGCTTGCGTCTCAATAATCGGCAGGGCAGTCAAGCTGCCAGCACCTAGTTCGTCCGATAACTTAGCCGATCGCTCCAGCAGGCGCGAGTGCAAATAGAACACGTCGCCTGGAAACGCCTCGCGGCCCGGCGGGCGGCGCAACAGTAACGACATCTGGCGATAGGCTACCGCGTGCTTGGTTAAATCATCATAAATCATCAAGGCATGCTTGCTATTATCCCGGAAATATTCGCCCATAGCAGTGCCAGCATACGGCGCCAGATAGAGCAGGGAAGCTGGGTCGCTTGGACTAGTCGCCACCACGATAGTCTGATCCATCACGCCTTCGGACTTCAAGCGTTCAACTAGGCGAGCAATCTTGCTGAGCTTCTGACCGACCGCTACGTAGATATTGACTACGCCGGTTTTCTGGCGGGCTTGATTAATCATCGTGTCAAGCGCAATGGCAGTTTTACCAGTCTGGCGGTCGCCGATAATTAGCTCGCGCTGGCCGCGGCCGATCGGGAACATCGCATCGACGCTCATAATGCCCGTCATCAGCGGTTCGTGAACTGACTTGCGGCCCATCACGCCAATAGCTTCACGCTCGACCAAGCCGCGCTGCTTTGATTTAATTGCCGGACCGCCGTCAAGCGGTTCGCCCAGCGGATTAACTACGCGCCCCAGCAGTTCTTCGCCGACTGGCACGCTCAGCACTTCGCCTTTTAGCTTGACTTTATCACCAGCGGAAACACCTTGGTCGCTACCTAACAGCACCGCGCCGATTTCGTCTTCCATCAAGTTCAAAGCAAAGGCCTCAACCACGCCCTCGGCTGTTTGGATTTCCAAAACTTCGCTATAACCAGCCTCGCGCAATCCATGCACCCACGCCACGCCGTCGCCCACGCGAGTCACAATACCAACTTTTTCTAAACCTTCAGACACCTCGAGCTGGGCAATCGCCTGGCGCAGTTCGTCCGACAATTCTGTCACTGTAATATCAGCCATTCTTTTCCTTTACTTTATACCCTTGAGGGTTGTTAGTTTATGTATCACTGTGCCGTCAAACTGGCTGCCTGGCAGCTCAATCTTGAAGCCGCCGATAACGCTCGGGTCAATCTGTTCGCGAATATATAGTTTGGCGCCAGTCGGCGTAAATTGCTTAACAATTGCTTGCTTATTTTCTGGCGAGAGCGGGCGAGCAGTCGTAACCGTCGCTACAACAGCGCCGCGCGACGCTAGCGCCTCTTCAATAGCCGCCACCACTTGATTGAGATCGCGCACACGGCCAGTTTCGATCAAATAGGCTGCTAACTCTTTGATAAGACGCTTCTTATCGCCGCTTGCAAGCAATTGGCCAGCCACATACGCCGCTAATCTTCGCTGCGATATAGTACTGGCCGCCACGCTATTTGATCTCCTCTAGCTGTTTTTTGATCAAGCTAGTGTCTTTGCTTGGATCGACCGTATCTAGCGTAACTTTCCTGGTTGTATCGACCACTAGGTCTACCATCTGGTCGCGCAAATCTTTCTTGGCCTGGGCAACTTCCGCTCTGACGTCGTTGCGAGCCGATTTGAGAATAGAATCGGCTTGGTTCTTGGCCTTTTGTTCGGCTTCAGCAACCATTTCAGCCGCTTCATTCTTGGCAGTAGCAACAATAGTTCGCGACTCTTGCTGAGCCTTTTTCAGCATAGCGGCCGTGCGCTTTTCGCTTTCGCTTGCCGCTTTTTTGGCTTGCTCGGCAGCCTCTAAACCTTCTTTGATAGACTCGTCGCGCTCATCAAGCATGGCCAGAATAGGCGGATAAACCCATTTTTTCAGCACTAGCAGCAAGACCGCAAAAGCAACCGTTTGCAGCACGAACAACCGCCAATCAATTCCTAGCGGCCCCAATAGGCTATCGCTTCCAGCTCCAGCCGATGCAAAGTAGTGCAAGTTATTCACGCGCGCGAATCCTTACATCACCTTGCCGACAATAGCCGCCACGAAACCGATAATCGCCAGAGCGTCGATAAACGAGATACCGAGAATCATCATCGTGCGTAAATCGTTGATTTTTTCTGGGTTGCGGCCAGCAGCTTTCATCGCCGAAGCGCCAATCCAGCTACAGCCGATAGCTGCAAACGATGCAGGGACGATATAAGCTAGCGTAAATGCTATAGTTTCCATAATATTTTTCTCCTTATGGTTTAGTTATTACCTAAATTTATTTTACTCCCTCGGCCGTTAATTTCATGCCGGAAGAAGTCGAAGAATCATCATGCGTTTGTTTTTCCTCATCACCGCCGTGATGCGCCAAACCGAGCGATATAAACACTGTCGAAAGCATAAAGAAAATATAAGCCTGAATACCGCCGATAAACAGCTCAAAAATATAAAATGGCTGCAGAACCGCAGGCATCGCAACTTGTGCTAGATAAGCAATCATAGCAATCAATATTTCGCCCGCCAGCACGTTGCCAAACAAGCGGAACGACAAACTAAGCAAGCGCGAAAACTCCGCTACAAGCTCCAGAATACCAACAAACGACATAATCGGGTCGCGCAACGGATTAACGAAGTAACGCTTCAGATTACCAACAAAACCCAGCTCGCGCGCAGCATACACCTGCGCCATCACGATAGTTACCGTCGCCAGCGCAAACGTCATATTCAAATCGGCATCCTGACCGCGGAACAGCGGCGTATGGCCGACAGTTATCGGCCCGACAATCGGTAGCAAACCGAGCCAATATTGTCCGGCTATGAAGAAAAACATCGTCATCACCAGCGGCGCCACTCGGCGAGCCCACTTTTGGTTAGGAATCACTTGCCCAACCGTCTTATACAATCCTTCTATACACCAAAGAGTTAAGCGCGTTGCGAAGTTCGATTTTTTGCGGCCAAGCACCGCTGCCCGCGTACGAAACATTAACCACACCAGAAGCACTAATCCTAGGATGCCAACCAGATTGGCATTAGTTATTGGCAAACCGGCGATTGAAAACACTTCGTCGGCCTTGACCGATATATGAGGTAGCGCCGCGAACATCATTTCTTATTAACCTTTTTTATCTGTTGCCGCACCAAAATCGCTGCGGCGGCCGCGCCTACCGCAAACCCGATGAACATCAACCACGGCTTACTATTAAATAAACTATCCAGCCACAAGCCAGCAAAAAACAAGCCAAGCATTGGTACATACATCCTCCACGTCACGCCGACCATAGCCAGCCCTAACGATGTAAAAGTTTCTCGAGATACAGTATTATCAGAAGTCCGCGTCTCGGCGGTATTGTCAGCCCCACTGGTCATAGCGCTATTGTAGCAGTATGAGCCGCTATATGTAAAGTGTATAATTTAAGACATTATGCCTAGACGAAACCGCACCCCTAAACATACACCGTACCAAAACAAAAGCGCTCGCGCGCCGCAAAAGAAACGTTTCGCTAGCCGGCAAGCCGCCCTAAACGCCATCAAAGAACTGCAAAAATACCACCTCGACCTCGAGCTTGACATTTATCAATCGCCAGCTGACGGTGGGTGGTATTTGACTAGCCGTACATCTAGCGCCGATAAATAGCTTGCATACGCTAGATGTTGTGTATATAATGATTGTAATTAACGAAGGGGGATAATTATGAACGACCAAACGAGCCATCGAGACGACCAAAACAATCAAGACGATCAAGATAATCAAGTAATCATTTACAGCGCCGCGTGGTGCGCGTACTGTAAAACCGAAAAAGAATACTTAGATAAATTAGGCGTGAATTATACCGTTCGCGACATCGACGAAGATGAGGGTGCAATGGATGAACTTCTCGCTAAAGTTGGCGACAAATCTAGCAGCATACCTGTCACCGACATCGATGGCGTAATCATTCGCGGCTTCAACCGAACCAAAATTGACGCTGCACTCAAGGAGAAAGGGCTTATTGGTTAGATAGATAATCTACTGCGTCTGTATAGTACGGGTCGGCGTCTGAGAATTTAGGCAGGGACTTCAACTCCTCCGGTGTTATCCATCGGTAGCTTTTATGTTCCCAACTTAAAGCGACTTTCGCGTCCGGGTTCGGCGAGCTTTGCCTCAAACAACATATGCGTCGTTTGTCGGTATTGTTTGGCAAATAGCTTCTTCAATTTATTTGGATTAACGGATAGTCCTGTCTCTTCCTGTATTTCACGCGCTACTGCTGCTTCCGGTGTTTCTTCTGATTCAACCTCTCCGCCAGGAAAATCAATATGCCCAGGGAACCGCGGATGCGTATTACCCCTATGTAGTACCAAACATAACCCTTCAGAACTCCGTACCAGCGCTTTTGCGACAATCTTAGTCATACTATTACCTTATTTTTATGATAAAATTTTATCACAAAATGACTGAAAGATTGAAGAATATAAAATCAGCATATCGGGTAGTAGTCAAGGGATTGGTACGTGATTCTTCAGGCAAACTACTGTTTGTTCAAGAGAGGAGTGACTCATGGGATCTTCCTGGCGGCGGTCTGGAACATGGTGAGGATGTTACGGAAGCGTTGAAACGAGAGTTCCTGGAAGAATTAGGAACAGATATCGAAGTCGCTGCAGAAAATCCCTTGATTATTCCAACTTGGAATACAAAGTTCGACGACCCTGTTCTGATTATTGCTTACAAAGTTACTCTATTAACGGCACCTCGTAAAACAGATGAAGTTTCAAATTTTAACTATTTCGATATTCATGAGATCAAACAAGAAAAGTTGGGTTCTACGCTGGTTGACAACCTTTCAAAGATATACCAAGCTAGCCGCCAACCCTCTCAACTTACACATCCACTATAGTAAATTATTCTCTGTAGACCGCGCATCCATACAAATATCACGATACGGCCCAGTAATGAGTTCAAACTCCCGAACTCCTATCCGCGCTTCAATATCCTCAATTCGCCGCAAGGCAGACTCTTTATCTCCACTAATGATTTCCGTTTCTATGAAAATACCTGCATCGCTAATCTCATCAATAGTAATTGTCAGTCCCGGCTCATCATCACGCTTAAATATCCATCGTATTGACTTCAGCTAATTACGTCGAATTCAATTCTCGGCGGCTGTGTTATTGGTGGTAAAGGGTGGCTAAAGATGGCAGACAATACGCTAATCGGGCAGATACTTAAGGCGATCGAGATAGACGTTTACGATATTTAAGAGTTATATTTTGCTATACTGTAATCATATGCGTAGCTTCCTCCATATGACAAAGACGTCAAACCAAGCAGAAATAACTGTTAAAGATGTCTTCACCGTTGATTTTTTGCCCTTATTGTTATCTATTGTCGTTATGGTACCACTGTTATACGGAATAGGCTGGCTTATCGGCAGTGCTGACCCCAGGCAGGGAGTTCCCAGTTATTATATTCAGGTGCTATTTATGCAAAATCCTCTCGTTGAGTTAATCATGGTCGCCGCTGCCTGCTTTATTGCTGTCGGACGAGAACCCCAGATACGCTTTTGGTCGACAATGGGGACGGCTACATTCATTGCCCTAGTTGATGCATCAAACTTTCTTTGGCATATTGATGTCAGCGGCTATTTAAGTATCTTCGCTGGTATTCTTTTAATGATCTCTGGTTGGCGGCTATGGGATTATTACGAAGTGAGTAAAATCTACGATATGAAAGAGCCGTATTTGACCAAAGCTGCGCTAGCAACATATATTGCTCTCGGCATTTTGGCGATTGTTCTGCTCATTCCGTACGGTAACTAAGCAGAACGATCAAAGACCTTGCATTTCACCCCTAGTCTATGCTAAAATACCAGGGTTAATATCAAATCACATGAAAGGTGAGTAATGAGTCTGAGTCGAATCGGAAAACTGCCGGTGGTTATTCCGGCCGGTGTGACAATCACGGTTGACTCTGGTGACGTGGTCGTAAAGGGCCCGAAAGGTGAATTGACACAATTCATCACGCCAGCAGTTGAGGTGAAAGTCAAAGACGGACAAGTCACGGTTCATCCGAAGGATGAGTCCAAAACTGCTCGCGCCCAGCACGGTCTGATGCGCGCGCTGATCAACAACATGGTAATCGGCGTTACCAAGGGCTACGAGAAGCGCCTCGAAGTTAAAGGCGTCGGCTTTCGCGTGTCGTCAAGCAACAACGAGCTGACGATGAGCTTAGGCTTCAGCCATGAGGTCAAGTACAAAGCACCCGAAGGCGTCAATGTGAGCAATGAGAAGATGATCATCGTCGTCTCTGGTATAGACAAGCAAAAAGTCGGCCAAGCAGCCGCCGAAATCCGCGCACTCAAGAAGCCGGAGCCATACAAGGGCAAGGGTATCGCTTACGTCGATGAACAAATTTTGCGTAAAGCAGGAAAGGCAGGTAAGAAATAATGTCTAATTCACTTTCGCACAAGCTATTGAACCGCAACTTGCGCAAGAACCGCGTTCGCGCCAAAGTTAACGGTACGCCAGAGCGCCCGCGCCTCAGCGTCGTTATCAGCAATATGCACGTTAGCGCTCAGCTAATCGATGACACCGCTGGCAACACCCTAGCAGCGGCCACCACTGTCGGCAGCAAGGCTAAGGGCACGATGACTGAAAAGTGCGCCTTAATCGGTACTGAAATAGCCAAAAAAGCCAAGAAAGCAAAGATTAACGCAGTTGTATTCGACCGCAACGGCCGCCAGTACGCTGGCCGCCTGAAAGCTCTGGCCGACGCAGCTCGCAAGGAAGGATTGGAGTTCTAAAATGGCCGAAGCCAAAGAACAAACCACGCCCCGAGACGACAAACGCGCCCCGCGCAGCCGCCGTCAAGGTCGAGGCGGTCGCCGCGATGACCGGCGCAACCAGCGCGATGACGCGCCTAAAGAATTTGAAGAAGTAGTAATCAATATCGACCGCGTGGCGCGTGTCGTCAAGGGCGGCCGCCGCTTCCGTTTCAAAGCGCTAGTCGTCGTCGGTAATCGCAAGAACAAGGTCGGTGTCGGCGTAGCCAAAGGCGCTGATGTCCAGGCGGCCATTGCCAAGGCTACGGCCATCGCCAAGAAACACCTAGTTACTATCCCGGTAGTCAACGAAACCATTCCGCACGATATGGAAGTCAAGCTTAGCGGCGCCCGCGTCCTCATCAAGCCAGCGGCACCTGGTACCGGTATTATTGCCGGCGGCGTAGTGCGCGCAGTTATCGGCGTGACTGGTATCCGCAACCTGCTATCTAAGAGCTTGGGCAGCACCAACAAAGTCAATATTGCTTACGCAACTGTCGAAGCGCTGGCTGGCTTAGTTCCGCGTGAAAAGTGGGTTGGTGCTGAGAAAAAAGTCGAAAAAGCAAAGGTAGCCGCCAAGGAGGAGAATTAATATGAAGTACAATCAACTCCAAGTTTCGGCAAATAAAGACCGCAAGCGTGTTGGTCGCGGTATCGCTGCTGGCGGCGGCAAGACCGCTGGCCGTGGTACCAAAGGTCAAAATGCTCGCACTGGCAAAAAGCTTCGCAGCACATTCCAGGGCGGCCAGAACGGCATTGTTACCGCTATTCCGAAAGCGCGAGGCTTCAAAAGCCTGCGCATACCAGCTCAGGTGGTGTACAGCGACCGCTTGAATGATTTGAAAGGCAACGTCGACAACTTTACGCTATACGAAGCCGGCCTAATAACTACGCCGTTTCACAACGTCAAGGTGATTGCCCGCGGCGACTTGACCGCCAAGATTACTCTGCAAACGCAGGGCGCATCGCAAAGTGTGGTCGCTATGCTAGAGAAAGCCGGCGGCGCTTTTGAAAAAGCTGCCGTACCGCCGCTGCCAAAATCTGCCAAGCAAGCCGAAGCAGACGACAAAGCTGCCTAGCCCAGCCGAATAAGATAGCTCGCAGCAGCTTGCAATCTCACAACGAAACGCTCTCTCTGGAGGGCGTTTTGCTATTATTAGCCCAATACTGTATACTGTGATAAGTTAATGAATTGTTAGTAGCTAGAGGGGCTAGATAATGAATTGGAGAATAATTTTCCGCTCACTGAAAAATAAAGATATGCAAAAGCGCTTGCTAATCGTCTTCGGGCTAATTGTAGCGTTTCGCTTCATGGCGCACGTACCGGTGCCACTGGCTAATCCAACCGAGCTGCGCACCGTCATTCAAAGCGTTATTGGCAGCAGCGACTTTGGCGGATTTCTTAACCTCATGAGCGGCGGCGCGCTCAGCCAGATCAGTATTGTTCTGGTCGGCATGAGTCCATTCATCACTGCTAGCATCATCACGCAGCTACTCACCAAAGCAATCCCGAAGCTAGAAGAGCTGCATAACGACGGCGAATCAGGCCGCCGCAAAATTAACCAGTGGACGCGCGTCGTTACTGTGCCGCTAGCTATCGTTCAATCTATCGCTTTTGTTTACATTCTGCAGCAATCCGTCTTGGCGAATTCGTCAACCGGCACCACTGGCACCTCGATTTGGCAGTGGGCAATTTCGGTAACCGCCATGACTGCCGGCTCAATCTTGCTGATGTGGATCGGCGAGCTGATCACCGAACAGGGAATCGGCAATGGTATTTCGCTTATCATCTTCGCTGGTATTGTTAGCCAGCTGCCAAATACTTTTGGTACGCTAATTAACTCGCTATTAAGCACCACCAAGGGCAAACTCAGCATCTTTGGCTGGTTTGATGTACCAGTCGATCCAACAACTTTCTGGCTACTGCTAATTCTCGGTACGGTCGGCTTGGTATTGCTATACTTCTTGGTCAAGATCAACGAAGCGCAGCGAGTCATTACCATCAATTACGCTAAGCGAGTCGCTGGCAACACTAGCTACGGCGGCGTCAAAAGTATTTTGCCGATCAAGTTGATTGCCGCTGGCGTTATTCCGGTGATTTTCGCGGTGGCCTTTCTCAGCCTACCGGCATTTGTCGGCCAAGTTATGCGCGCTATGCCTGGCGCCAACCACACTATTGCCAACAACCTAATCAAGTGGTTCCAAACGCCGACGGCAGCTAGCTTCAGCAACGGCGACTGGACGGTAGCGATTTATCCAATTTTGTACTTTGTGCTGGTTATAGCCTTCACTTATTTCTACACAGGTATCGTCTTTAACGCTAACGAAATTTCCGAAAATCTGCAAAAGCAAGGCGGCTTCATCGCCGGCATTCGGCCAGGCGCTCAAACCGAAGAATATTTAACGCGCACCGTTAACCGCTTGATTTTGTTTGGCTCAATCGCTCTTGGCATTATTGCTATCATGCCGTTCGCTATCGATTACATCTTTGCGCAACTCGGACTTAACGTTTCGAACTTGTCGATTGGCGGTACCGGACTGCTGATTGTAGTGACTGTCGGCCTCGAGACGCTGCGGCAAATCAATTCGCGCGCTCTGATGGTAACCTACGATGACTTCAGTATTGATGACCTCGACGACGGCCAAACAAAGAAAAATCGGCGCAAACTCCTGCGCCTGCGCCGAGCAGCATAATCTGCAATTTGCATTTTGAAGACACCTGCATCATAATATATCCGTATAATCCTCTCTTTCCTGAAAATAGAGAGGATTTAAAGCCCCGGTCCCGATCGGTTGAACTATATCCCGGTCGGGACTGGGCCCTATCTTTTTTGAAATTATATTTTACAAAATCGCCAAAATGCATTTACAAATGATGTAAAATCCGCTATAATGGTTAGCTGTATATCTATGGCGAGTCAAAAGGAAGTCATCAAATTGCGCGGCAAGGTAGTGGAAGCACTGCCTAATACTCAATTTGTTGTCGAACTAGAGAACAGCCTAACAATTATCGCTTACATCAGCGGCAAGATGCGCAAGCACTACATCCGCTTGGTCCCAGGCGATAACGTAGAAGTCGAGTTGAGCCCTTACGATCTCACGAAGGGCAGAATCGTCTTCCGCGCACGCGATTAATAACGCAGAGCTGCTCCTGATATCAAGCATCTCTCATTAAAAAACAGGTTTTTCCTGTAGAAAGTTGTACGCTCATGAAAGTTAAACCGAGTGTCAGGAAGAGAGGTCCGGGTGATCAATTTGTTCGCCGCAGAGGCCGTCTCTACGTCATCAACAAGAAAAACCCTAAGCACAAGCAAAGGCAGGGTTAAGCATGGCTCGAATTGCTGGGGTAGTCATCCCAAGTGACAAGCAGGTACAAATCGCCCTTACCTATATCTATGGTATTGGGCCGAAGTACTCTCGAGACATCCTTGCGGCGGCTAAAATCAAGCCGACCACTCGGGTGAAAGATCTCACCGAGGCTGAGGAGCAGAAGCTTCGCGACATTATCGACAAGGATTATGTCACCGAAGGCGATCTGCAGCGCCTGGTGACCAACAATATCAAACGCTTAAAGGACATCGGTTCTTACCGCGGCCTAAGGCACAAAAACGGTTTGCCGACACGCGGCCAGCGGACTCGCACCAATGCGCGAACCCGCAAAGGCAAAGCAATCGCCGTCGGCGGCACGCAGCCAAAAGCAGCAAGCAAGACTTGATAAGGAAGGACTTTTAAATAATGGCAGAAGCTAAATCAAAAAAGAAGCAGCGCCGATCAGTCCCGACCGGTCAGCTGCATGTCCAAGCGACATTTAATAACACGATTATCACCTTTGCCGACAGCAAAGGCAATGCGTTGACCGCCGCCAGTGCTGGCGCTTGCGGTTTCCGCGGCAGCAAAAAAGGCACCGCCTATGCAGCGCAAATTGCTGCTGAAAAGGCCGCCGAAGCTGCTAAATCAACCTATGGTTTGCGCACAGTTGACGTCTTTGTCAAAGGCGTCGGCCTAGGCCGCGACGCGGCAATCCGCGCCATAAGCAGCTTTGACATTTCAATTAACAGTATTAAAGACGTAACGGGCGTACCGCACGGCGGTGTTCGTCCGCGAAAGGCAAGGAGAGCGTAATGGCACGAGACACTAGCCCAATCGTCAAACAGAGTCGCCGCGAAGGAGTTGCGCTGCATCCTAAAGCGCACAAAATCCTCGCGCGCAAAAGCGGCATCCCGGGCGAACACGCTCATGGCCGCCAGGGCAAGCAGAGTATGTACTCTCAGCAACTGCGCGAAAAGCAGAAAGTCCGTCGCATGTATGGCCTGCTTGAAAAGCAGTTCGCTAAGCTGATGAACGAAGCGACTCGCAAACCAGGTCTTAGCGGCGAGAACTTGCTGCGCTTCCTAGAGTTGCGTCTCGACAACGTCGTTTACCGCGCTGGTTTTGCTACTAGCCGCCGCCAGGCTCGCCAGCTGGTTAGCCACGGACATTTCGAACTCAATGGCCGCCGCGTCGATATTCCGTCGATTCGCGTCAAGGCCGGCGACGTAATTACAGTTCGCCCAAAGAGCACCAAGTCTGGCTACTTTACGGCGATCAACGATATCTTTGGCAATACCACTCAAGCGCCGCTTAGCTGGCTAAAGGGAGATATCAAAAAGCTAAAAATCGAAATTACTAGTGAACCAAAGCGCGAAGAGGCCGAAGCGGGCATCAACGAGCAGCTAATTGTTGAGTACTACTCACGTTAAAAAGGGAGGAAAGATTAAAATGTCTAAAGTTATTCACAACCCAGCGCTCGCCAAGATTATCGATAACAGCGAGAACTCAAGTACGTTTGTTATTGAGCCGCTGCACTTTAATTACGGCAACACGCTCGGCAACAGCCTGCGCCGCGTATTGCTCTCCAGCATCCGCGGCGGCGCAATTGTCGCTTTCCGAATCGAAGGTGCCACGCACGAATTCACAACTGTTCCTGGCATTCAAGAGGACGTCGTCGACATCACTTTGAATCTCAAAGGTGTCAACTTCCGTATTGCCACCGATGAGCCAGTCGAGTTGCGCCTCGAGAAAGCTGGCGCCGACGTCATTACTGCTGGCGATATCGCAACCAATGCTGATGTCGAGGTGATGAATCCCGACCACGTGATTTGCCACGTTGACGACCCAAACAAGACAGTTGTCATCGATCTAGTAGTTGAATCAGGCCGCGGTTACCAGCCTATCGAAGAATCTAGCGAAAAACGCCTGCATAGCGACATGATTGCGATTGATGCTATGTTTAGCCCGGTTACCCGTGTTCGCTTCAAGGTCGACCCGACGCGTATCGGTCAAGAGACTAACCTCGATAAGCTCGAGATGACCATCGAAACTGATGGTAGCCTGACGCCGCGCGAAGCTTTCGAAGAAGCTGCCGCTATTCTCGTCAATCAGTACACAGCTCTGGCCGGCAGTACTACTGTCGAATCTGCGCCAGCACTTGGTACTGAGGTCGAGGACGATAATGACGGCTTGAACGCCTCAATCGAAGACTTAGGCCTAAGTGCTCGCACCGCCAATGCCTTAGTCAATAACGAAATTCGCACCGTTCACGATTTAGTCACGCTCAACGAGCAAGACTTGCGCGAACTTAAAGGTTTCGGCAGCAAGGCACTCGACGAAGTAAAAGATAAACTAGCAGAATTGGAGCTCTAAATGCATCGACATGGATACAGAGGACGCAAGCTCGGCCGCAAACGCGACCAACGACGAGCGCTCCTGAAAGGTCTAGCGACGAGCTTGGTGATGGAAGAAAGTATTGAGACGACTTTGCCCAAAGCCAAAGAGCTCGTACGTTATATCGAAAAACTAATCACCAAAGCCAAAAAAAGCAATCTGGCCAACCGCCGAGCGGTCATCGCTGGACTCAGTACGCAAGTTGCCGCCGTCAAGCTCGTCGACCAAATCGCGCCGCAGCTAACTGGCCGCACTAGCGGGCACGTTCGCGTCGAGCGCACTCGGCTGCGCGTTGGCGATGGCGCTCAAATGGCAATCGTTGAATTCGTCGACGAACTCAAACCAATGCCAAAAGCAGCAAAGGAGGCTAAGTAATGGCTGGAAAAACCTTTTCACAGAAGCCTGCCGACATTGCTCGTCGCTGGATACTGATTGACGCCCGCGACGCTAGCCTGGGCCGATTATCGACCACGATCGCTAGCTACCTCACTGGTAAATACAAGCCAACTTACACGCCGCACGTTGACAACGGCGATTACGTTGTCGTCGTTAACGCTAGCGAACTTGTCGTGACTGGTGATAAAGAAACTGACAAAATATACTACAGCTACAGCGGTTTCCCAGGCGGTTTGAAAGAAGCTCAGCTCAAAGATCTCCGCGCCAAAAGCCCGGCAAGTATCATTGAGCACGCCGTCAAAGGTATGCTGCCCAAGAATAAACTCGCAGCCGGCCGTATGGCTCGCCTGCGTGTATTCCCGGGTGCCGAGCACGACCACGCAGCTCAGAAACCAGAGAAAGTAGAGGTTAAGTAAATGGCTACCGACAAATACGACTACGGCTTGGGCCGGCGCAAAAGCGCTACTGCCCGCGCTCGCCTGACCGCCGGTAAAGGCGCGATCACCATCAACGGCAAGACTGCCGATGAATACTTATCAGGCAACAAGACTTTGCTAGCCGAGATTACCGACCCGCTAGCAACCGTCAATAAGCAAAAAGAGTTTGACGTCAGCGTGCTAGTACGCGGCGGTGGACTTAGCGGCCAAGTTGACGCCATCAAGCAAGCGATCGCCAAAGCGATTACTGCTGGTGCCGCTGACTTGCGCGCTCCACTCAAGAAGGCCGGCTTCATGAAGCGCGACCCGCGCGAGAAAGAGCGCAAGAAATACGGCCTGCGCAGCGCCCGCAAACGCGAGCAATACTCAAAGCGCTAACTCTTCGTAGTTTAGAGCAGGCTCAAATACTCCGCTTGTTAGGGCGGGGTATTTGTTTTTTGCTTGAGCACCATTTGATTATTTTGCTATAAAAGTATATAGTAATACTTATTGTTATAAATGCTAGGTGGGTTGCATATAGGCTACAAGCCGCTAATCCCGAAGGAGGGGATTGAAACATTATGGCAACAGGTTCAAAAGGCCCAGAAGGTCTAACAGGAACAAGAGGAGAAGGTATTAGCCGCCGCAAAGCGCTAGGAGCGCTAGGAATATTAGGATTCACCGGCTTATTAGCGGTAACCGCGGCCTGCAGCACCAGCAAGCCAGAGCTACCACACGAACAGCAAGAAGAACCGATGCCGCATAAAGGTCCGAGTCGTGATCCGAGTCATGATACGTCCCAGGGTGTTGTAACCTGCGACCGAAAAAAAGGACTTATCAGAGTAGTGGATCCTAAAGAGGCACAGAAAAATCCCCAGCGATACAGCCTCAACACGGAGGATTGTTGGGAAGAAGCAACGCCACCAAGCAACGTTGATCCACTGCCGCCAGCAGCGCCGGCCTCGCCTACCAACACGCCATCCGCTAGCAAATAATCATCACACTACAATCGAACACCTCGCTCTCACATAGCGGGGTGTTTTGACCTTATTACGCTAGCCTGTACGTGCTATACTTACACATAAGGATTACCAACATGGATACAAACACTGAGAACATCAAAAAATCAGAAAACATAATCGCGACGAATTCTAGCCAAACAGCAATCTTCCTCAATAACGTCTCGAAAGACTACAAACTCGGCAAGCAAACCGTTAAAGCGCTTCGCGGAATAAACCTGGCAATCAAACAAGGCGAGCTTATCACCATTACTGGCGCTAGCGGTAGCGGCAAAAGTACGCTACTGCAAATTATCGGCTGCCTTGATCAGCCAACCTCAGGATCTGTTGTCATCGAGTCCAAGGAGACGACTAACTTGCGCGACAGCCAGCTCAGCCAGCTTCGTCAAAATACTATCGGCTTTGTTTTTCAATCGTTTTATCTACAGCCTTTTTTGCAGCTTAGCGACAATATTGCTGTACCAGCCATGTTTACCGCTAAAAAGAAAAATCTTATTGACGCCAAAGTAACTTGGCTACTCCAAAAAGTCGGTCTAGAAGAGTACGCAAACCGCCTACCCAAAGAACTTTCAGGCGGGCAAATTCAACGTGCCGCAATTGCTCGAGCGCTAATAAACAATCCGCGTATCATTCTGGCCGACGAGCCAACTGGCAACTTGGATTCGACCAACAGTCAATCAATTATCGATCTGTTCCGCGAGATCCGCTCAACTCTCGGTTCGACAATTGTTATAGTTACTCACGATGCGAGCATTGCCCGCCAAGCCGACCGCGTCATAGAATTAAAAGACGGAGCTATCACATGATTCGCCCATCGTACGCTGTAAAACTAGCCCGCACCAAGCTTCATTCAAAATGCGGCATGCTTTTCGCTTCCACTATCGTGGCAAGCTTGTTATTCGCGGCGTTAATCGCCATAATTATTGTCTTTACTGGCGCCGAAAAGAGCGCAGAAATGTTTATAAAGAAAGTTGGCAACGACCGCTACCTTGTCAAAGCATCACCAAATATACCAAACAAAGCTTTAGGAATCACCAACAACCTATCCTTAGAAGAGATTAGAGAGCTCAAAGCGTTCGAGAAAAAATACTATCAGAATTTACAAGACAAATACAAATCGCTAGGATTGACTTACGACAAGAGTACCGAAGTTCCAGCTCTACTGCCAGCTTCTTGGGCACCCGACTCGCTGCCAGAAGAGCAACGGGTGACTGTTAATTTTTCTTCGCCAGTCGTAAGCGACTTCAACGACCAGCAATTTGAAAAATACGCCAAAACCGCTAATAATAAGCTAACCAACCTCAAAGAAATCGGCAGCAAATACGACGCCGCTGGCTATTATATCGCTGGCAAAATAAGCGGCTTACCGCAAATTCCCGCGCTACGCCTAATCCAAAATGACAAAGAAGACTTCGGCAATTCCAGCCCCAAAGCAGGCGACATGACGACTTATGGCTATTACACTAACGCCATATACAATAACAGCTATGCTTTTACCGACCAGCAGCTTCTGCGCCGCTATCTACTAACAACTGATGTGTCGCGCTTAAATGGCATCCCCGTAATAGTCTCCGCTCAAGAAGCAGTCTCATTATTTGGCAAGAAGCTTAATCTTGAAACCGAGCCAGCCGACACTAACCAAAAATCTACATGGCTTAAAAACGTCCAAGAAAAATTAAACGGCCATACTTATCAGGTTTGCTACCGTAATTCAGCCGAACAAACGCTGCTCAAGAAAATACAGCAAGACTACATCGAATCAAAAACCAACGAAGCCAACAAAGATTACCAAAAGCCCAGCTTGATTTATGATTACCCGAAGCAAGCTTGCGGCGATATCGCAGTCAAGTCCGACACGCGGACCGCCGCCGAAAAGAAGAGCGACGATTCTAACGAAGCCAATCAGAAAAAACTCGGAACATATATAGAGCCTAAACACAAATTGCTCACTTTTCAAATTGTCGGCATTAAGTACGCGCAACCGCAAACTGATTACAAGAAAAACGCCAGCGAATATATCAAGAATCTACTAGCTTCGCAAGATTATTCATCGTCGCTAGACATTCCTATCCAACTATACGATTCTCTGCCAGAAAAACTAAAGTTCAGCGACGTCCAGCAACAAGAAGCAAGCTCTACGGCTGTACGGCTAATGAGAGATGAATTCACTCCCCGCGTTTTAGAATTTTCTAGCGTTGCAAAAGCGCGAGCGTTTCTCGACAACGAGGCTTGTCCAGAGCTTAATGATAAATGCAATAAGCAGTTTGCCGCCAACCCATACGGGTCAAACTACCTGATTCTGGATGAAATAGGGAAGTTGTTTAACCAAATCGCTAGCGTCGCTCTGCCCGGAGTACTAGGATTGGCGATAATTATAATTTGGTTCACTGTTTCGCGTATCATCGCAGAGAACCGCAAAGAAACCGCCATTTACCGCGCGATGGGCGCGAAACGGCGCGATATCGCTTGCATTTATATCATATATGTTGCAATCGTAGCGTTAAGAATCGCCATTGTCTCGCTAATTTTAGGAATTGCAGCCGCATTCGCCGTAGCAAATACCTACGGCAAAAATCTAACCGGCACTGCCGCAACAGCTTTCGGGGTGATTGGCAGCGCGCCGCAATTTAGCATTTTTAGCCTAGAATCGCCTACGCTTATAATTGTTATTGGCTCGATATTCATAGTCAGCTTAATTGCCAGCATTCAACCGCTGCTACGCAACGTACGTCGCAATCCAGTCCAGGATATACGCGATTAAAAGCTATTTCTTAGCATCATCACGATAAGCCTTATACTGAAAATACAACGCCGCGCACACCAGCGCGATAGCCAGCGCGAATTCAAACAGATGAAGCGGCACATTTGGCGGCTGCTTAGCACTCATCGTATCCATAGATGTCTCAATTGAAATATACGAAACTAGCGCCGACGCAAACAAGAAAACGTAGTATACAATCCGACACTGAGTTTTGTTCATAACGCTATTGTATATGCAGCTGCCACCAGCGTCAAACAGCAATTGTCTCAATCATCGCGCTCAATATGACAGTACAAGCGTACTCTGTTATAATTATACTATGTCTAAAGAAACAATTCTCACTGGCGTGCGCGCCAACGAAGAGCCAACGCTCGGTAATTATCTCGGTGCGTTCGTGCCAATGGTGCAAATGCAGAAAGAATACGCAGGAGAGTACCAAATCAACATGTTTGTGCCAGATTTGCACAGTTTTACGACGCCAATCGACCATTCTGCGTTGTACGCCAACACCCTCAAAAACCTTAAATATTTCATCGCCGCTGGGCTCGACACTAGAGACGAAAATACTTTTATTTACCGCCAAAGTTTTATCCCGGCGCACAGCGAATTAACTTGGATCTTAGACTGCTTCACTAGCTTCGGCGAGATGAGCCGCATGACACAGTTCAAAGAAAAGTCCGCCGAACACAGTGGCAACGTCAGTGTCGGGTTGTTTAATTATCCGGTGTTGATGGCTGCCGATATCTTACTCTATAATGCCCGCTATGTGCCCGTTGGCGAGGACCAATTCCAGCATCTAGAAATCACCCGCGACATCGCCATTCGCATGAATAATAAGTTCGGCGAATTGTTCACTGTGCCTGACTCTACAGCCAAGCAAACTGAGTTTATCAAGCGCGACAAAGGTTTGCGCATTCGCAGCTTAACCAATCCGAACAAGAAAATGAGCAAAAGCTCGGACGATCAAAAATCAAAAATTAATTTGAACGACACGCCAGAACAAGCTCACAAGAAAATCATGTCGGCAACAACCGATTCACTTGGCGTTATCAATTTTGACTGGGAAAATCAGCCAGGTATCACCAACTTACTACAGCTTTTGGCGATTTTAACTGATCAGCCGCAAGAAGAAGTCAATGCCGAGTGGATTGGCCAAACACAATACGGACCGCTGAAAAAAGCCGTAGCCGAAGCAGTAGCCAGCTTTTTGAGCAACTTCCAAGCGCGCCTCGACGCCATCACCGACGATGATTTATTGAAAGTCCTCGAGCGGTCCGAGCGCGCCATGACCATCGTCGCCAACGAAACCTTGCTCCGTGTCCAAAAAGCCGTGGGGCTCAGGAGATAGCGCCAACATGCACCAATCCAACCGTCTGAACAGGGAAGCAGCGTAATCGTATGAAAATCACCGCCAATGACTTACTGGCGATCTTGCGCCGCTTCAACGTAGCAAACGCAGATAACTTGCCGCGCCATATCGACCAGATCAAAAACAACAATCCTAGCCCAATCAACCAATTGGTACGTTTTCGCTTTAACCGCCAGCATTATTTCGTGCTGATTGATGATACCGCCGAAGACCGCGAAAATTATATCATGGAGCAAATATTTACCGCCAAGAGTGACGCTCGCGGCGTGATTTTCGAAAACCCAACCAGCGAGTTAACTACCTACGGTTTACCATTCAAAGGTAAGGACATATATCTGTTTCAGCAAGTGAGCGACAGCCAGCGGCTGGATAGTTTGCTAGCCAAACGCTATCCAGAGACCAGCCGTTCAACCTGGCAAAAATATATCAAATCTGGCAATGTATCTGTCAACGGTACGCCAGCCAAAAGCGCCAGCCAGCTAGTCACCGAAGCCGACGAAATCGCTGTCAATCTGCCCGAAGCTACCGATTACAGTGACGAGGAGCTACCGATACTTTATCTAGACGATAACGTCATCGTTGTCAACAAACCAGCCGGCGTTCTGACTCACAGCAAAGGGGCGCTAAATGACGAATTCACGGTCGCCGATTTTTTCCGCCATTATACCACCGTCGGACTGGAGACTAACCGCCCAGGCATCGTCCATCGGCTAGACCGCGACACCAGCGGCGTTATCATCGGGGCGCGCACTCCCGAAGCTTTTGAATTGCTCAAAAAACAATTCTCGCAGCATCTCGCCAAGAAAACATATCTAGCCATCGTCGACGGTATACCGCAACCACTAACCGCCAAAATTGATATCCCGATTGGTCGCAACCCGTCGGCACCCAGTACCTTTCGCCCCGACCCAAATGGCAAGCCAGCGCAAACCATATACCAAACGCTCGCCGCGCACCATAATCTCAGCGCTATTAAACTTTGCCCGCAAACTGGGCGCACTCATCAACTACGCGTTCACCTGCGTCATTTACACACGCCGATTCACGGCGACCGCGTCTACGGCAAGCCCGCCGATCGCCTCTATCTGCATGCTTACAAATTAGAAATTACCACGCAGCCTGGTAAGCGCCAGACATTCATCGCGCCGCTGCCTGGCGAATTTACCAAACTTTTCCCGGAGCTAGATGATGAGCCTAATCTTTGAGCCGTCAACCGAGCGACAAATTCAAACGCTAGCCCGCAGTCTACCGCAAGCTTTACTTTTGACAGGCGCTGATGGCGCTGGTCTGCTAACTACCGCCAGATACTTAGCCGGCCCAGCACTCGCTGGAATTATTCAGCCCACCAACAAAGACGGACAAGCCGATGCAAGCGGCGTCATTCGTATCAACCAAATCCGCGATCTGCGCCAATATACTCGTGGTGTCGCTAATAGTAAGGCAGTTTATGTTATCGACGATGCCAGCGCCATGAATCATCAGGCGCAAAATGCTTTCTTGAAATTATTAGAGGAACCAGCCCGCAATATCCATTTTATATTAACATCGCACCAGCCGAATTTACTGCTGCCGACTATCATGTCGCGCGTCGAGCGGCTTACTATCCGTCCGATTTCTGAGGAGGCCAGCCAGCTGCTCCTCGCTAAATATCGGCAGCTTGACACTACGGCGATTGCCCAAATTATGTTTCTAGCAAACGGCCGACCAGCATTAATTTCACGCTTAGCCAGCAAACCTAGCGAGCTCGCCGATATCGGCGCCGTCATCAAAGACTCGCAAGCATTAATTGCTGGTCCGATGAATAATAAACTAACCGTCGCCGCTCGATACACCGACCGCAAAGACACCTTAGAGTTACTACGCTATAGCATTCTACTAGTTCAAAATGCCGCTGCCAAAAACAGCACGCCAGCTATCATCAATAGGCTAGCTCGCCTCAGCGAAACCTACGAGCGCATCGCCGCCAACGGCAACATCAAGCTTCAGCTTGCCGCTTTGATTGCGTGATTATGTGCTATAATAATGCATAGTATGTTTGGATTTTTACTGGTTCTGGGACTAGGCGCCGCAGCAGTCGCGTACCGCCAGTCGCCCGAAGACATCGCAAGCGACTTACCAGCGAAATTATCGTCAAAGCTTGATAAGCTCTGGGAAATCGCTCAAGAATCGCTCAAAGCGCAAAAATATCTGCGCGCCGAAAAAGCCTTGCTAACCATTCTGCGCATCGACGCCAAAAACGCCAACGCTTACAACCGTCTAGGTATTTTGTATGCCAAGCAGCATGCCTACGATGACGCCATTGAATGTTTCGAAATCGCCCAAAGCTTAGAGCCAAGCGCCTCTAGCCTGCATAATGTCGGCTTGATTTACTACGAAACCGAAAGCTACGAAAAGGCCGCACTAGCGTTTGAGCAAGCGCTAGAAATGGAGGAGGAAGTTGCTTCGCGACACATCGCCTACGCCAAAGTCCAGGAGAAACTCGGCAATCCAAAAATAGTCTTGCAGCACCTTGAGCGCGCCGTCACCCTAGAGCCAAGCATCCAGAGTATTAACATCTTAGCCGATTCGTACGATCGCAACGGCCAGAAAGAGAAAGCCGCTGCTATTCGCGACAAAATCAATCGCGCCATGTCGCGCGGGCAGCATGTCGACCGCCGCGTCAAACAGCCAGCTGGCGCCATCTCTCCGCAATAAAACACTTGCCAAGGTTATGCAAATACGCTACACTGTTAGGTGTGCTTTCGGGTCGTACCTTTCAATTTATGCCGACTTAGCTCAGCTGGCTAGAGCAGCTGTTTTGTAAACTAAAATTTATACCGACATACCGATGTGATTACCCACATCGGTTTTTTATTTGTACGAAAAAGTGAGGAGCAATCGATGTGGGCTCCTCACTTTTTCGTTTAACTGAGGTCGCCAAGCAGTGAATTGTCGGTCTCCGAAAGCGAAAAAGCTATCGTTACAGAAAGTACGGCGCAAATATACATGAGGGCGCGGCAGTAATCTACAGGGCGATCACCTTAACAATCAGGATTCATATCAATCAGCATCAAGCTTCATATGGGGGTTGCTAGCAGTAAAAACTTTATATGTCCCACTTTCTCCAACCCCCATACGAGGCTTGGTGTATCACAGTTATCGCTGCGCGAGTCGTGGAGGCTAAGATTTCTTTCGAGCAGACATCAGTCGTTGGGGGTGTGAGAGGAGATATTAGTCTTCACTGTTCGCGTAACGATAGCCTACCGTTCAATAGCCGCTGCGAGGGTTATTGAACGGTAACCCTAACCTCTCGGACGAACTGCAACATCGTAACTTCTAATGCTCAATGATTACTCGTTATACTCAGCAGCTCGTCCGAATCAAGGAGACGATTATGAAACTATTCGATAAAACATCTAAAACCAAAAAGGAGAAAACAATGAAAGCACCTAAAACAGTAACTATCAACAAGATTAAATACCAAGCGATGAAGATAACACTCATCATCGTATCAATCGTAACATTCGCAGCTGTCTGCACCGGTATCGGCTATCACTACGGCAAGCAGCATACTGTCCAGCGTAACGCTGAAGTAATAAGCCTCGCGAAGCAGCTGTCAAAATCAAACCAGTAGGTAAACCAGCCGCACCTACTGTAAAGCCAAAGGCTGACCCACCACAGAAACCGCAAAATACACCTCCTCCTGCCGCTTTAGCGACAAAGACGGTAACTATACCATCTGCGCCGCCAAAACCAGCTGTACCAGCGGGCTGCGAATTGGTTCGACAAGAGCTGGTTAAATATCCAGGTTGGAACACTAACTTGATGATGGCTATCGCCAGAGCTGAAAATAGGGGCTGCAACCCACTGAATCACAACCTAACCAATACCGAAAATCACAGAGTGTGTATCGGCAGTTACGGTGTTCTGCAGGTTGGCTGCGTACATTTTCGTCCTGACGAAAACAGAAACGATACAGCGACTGTTGTAAAAGTTGCATATCGAGTTTGGCAAAGTCAAGGATATACAGCCTGGACTAACTACCGAAACGGTATGTATAAGGAGTTTTTACGATGAATAGTAAAACAACAAGCCTGTTAGATAATTTTGAGCTGAAATATGAACGGCTAGAAAGCGAGGATTATATAACAAGGCGTATTCGTAACTGGCGTGCTCGTATGAAGCGGCGCAAGCAAAGAAAGGAGAGAGTGCGTGTACATAAGAGCAACACATAAGAAGTTCGACATAAACGACATACGGTCCACCGCGTCTTGTCCTGAATGCCAGTCAAAACACCTGATGCTCTCCCGAGGGAGGCTATCCTGCCGTAATTGCGGCGTAGAGATTGGCAGAATCGGTAAAACTAATAAGTACGGCGCTAAGCGCACGGAGATGAACGGTAAGATATACGATTCAAAGTTTGAAGCGCAAGTGGCCGCAGACCTAGAGGTTGAGAAAAAACTTGGCCAGATAAAGGACTACGACACGCAATATCGAATTGAAGGTTGGGTATACGATGAAAACGGTAATAAAGCATTCCCCTACCGGCATAAAGTAGACTTCAGGATCCACAACTTAGATGGCTCATTTACTTTACGAGAAGCTAAGGGTGTGGAGACCGACGACTACAAGTGGCGGCGGAAGATACTAGAGAATGTTTGGTTGCCTGCTCATCCTGATTACACATACGAGGTAGTATTCCAAAAACGCAACAAACGAAGTTTTAAGACTTCGCGACAATAACAACTAATAATCTGGTGCCTGATTTTACGCTGGTTTTCCTGTTTAACAGCGCAGATGGGTTAAATGGCTAGTTCCATTCTCTAAACTAAAATCTAGCAGCAGCCAGAGTCCACCCTAGGAGGTAGAATGAAGCTAATTGTGACGGTTGATTGTAAGGATAGAGAAATATCACGGTATATTGATTCAGACACCGTAAAAGAGAATATGATGACAGAAGTCTGGAAAGGTATCCAAAAGCAGTTAGAAGAAAAAGGCTATAAGATAATCACTCTTTCGGTAGAGGAGTATAAGGAGAAGTAAGTTATGAAAAAACCAGTAGCTGAAGTGAATATCAAAATATTTAAAAAAGGCAGGAAATACTGTGGTGAAACCAAAATTGGTATGAATTCTGATGATCCAGAATTAGTTTTAGCTATTTTAAAAGCTCTTGATGACACATCAGCTAGATTTGCTAAAGACAGCGCAAAGGAACTAGCGAAAGATGTTTTGAGAAATATTTTAGAAGACGAAGACCTAGAGGAGCTTTTTAAGGAAGATGAAACGATATAAACTACTTAAAGATTTACCAAACCTTAAAAAAGGCACTATATTGTCGGAAGGCAAGCCAATTTTTGGTGTAAGGACACTTATAACTAAAAATAACGATGTAGGTTCTACTTTCATCGGTAATGAACTTTTTGAAGAGTTCTTTGAGGAAATCCAAGAGCCGACAGATAGTATTCATTGGAAACCTAGAATCGGCGATAGGTGTTTTATTCTTGAGAACGCCAACATAAGACCAACATCTTATACCGGAATGCTACACGATTACAACGCTTGGCGTACTGGCAAAACATTTCGTACTGAAGAAGAATGCGAAAAAGCCCTTAAGCGTGAATTAGTTGAAACCAGACTACGCCGAACTTCAACGTTTAAACCAGATTTCGAGAATGATAAAGGTGGGTGGATTGTTGTCTATAACTACCGACACCACGAGATGTCCGCGCAATATGTTAATTTCGAAGACGCTGGTGAACCTGTACGCTATGAGACCAAGGAAGAAGCCGAAAGGTCTATCGAAGAAAACCGAGAAGACTGGTTGATTTATTTTGGAATCGAGGAGGAAAGATGAAAGAATTTAGTATTCCAGTAAAAATAACCTTGGACTGCTATTTATCAGTAAAAGCCGATAATCAAGATGAGGCTTACGAAGTCGCTGATGACACTATGTACTGGGCATACCAAAATGGCTCACCAGAGCAACATAAAGACTTGTCTATTCTAGGTTGTGAGATAGCAGTAGATGGTGAAGATATAGATTTAGACGAGTGGAGAGACCCGTCCGATACAGATTCGTAAATATGTACCTACAGGTGACCTGAGCAAGTCGGTAAGCTGCTTAATCGGGTACAAATTGTACCCAGTTGAAAACCAATTTCGTCACTTGTCGAAAATGGTTTAGAACATTAACAATTCAACCGTATAACTGGATAGACAATTGTAGCTTAACTGGTAAAGCCGCACTGCAGCACGTGTACGTACGCAAAGGTGGTTCAAGCCCACCCGATTGTCTATTCAACTGGACAGATGATATGCACATCCTTTCCTAGGGCGCGCCAACCCACCCCGGCGCGTGACCGAAAAATCGTGAAACGTTGTGAGTCAGTTTTTAAACATTTTCAATGCGGTGCAACGTGTATCGTCTGTTCAACTGGTAGCATCAGTACCTTCAAACGACCAACGCCAAAAGGCGCAAATACTGTAGCGCTGGTGCTATCAAATGGCAATATCAGTGTCTAAGCCTTTTATTTGCTTATAGAATTGAGCGCAGGTGGAAATCGGCTCAATCTGGTGTTGTCACTGGCTATATAAGTGGCGGAATAGGTAGACGCTATCTTGAAAATAAGTACCTAATCATGGGCTTAGGGGTATCTGCTTATTGATAGAAAGCTTCGTAGCATGTGATGTGACTTTACGAAACCTAATTCCCTCGAATGTGAGGAAATTAAAACTCGGCAAATCATCACCTTATATAGCCATCCAGTTATGCGGTTGAAATCATTAACTACAAATAAGCGAGAATAAGAAATGGATAAAAACGAGAACCTTGTTGAAGAAGAGAAGATTGGCGAGAGAGTTTGGAACTTAAAGCCTGACATACCGTACGACCAAGACTCTAAACAATACGTTGCAGACCAAATTGGTCTTGATGACGGTTGTTATGCTCTAGTTCTCGGTCAAGTCTTTAACTATCTGTTTGAACAGAACTGTTTACGTTTTGACGGTACTACCAGAAGTGGCTTTAGACTGAAAGACGGTAAGAAGATTATCTTAAGGGGCAGTTAAGATAATGTCAACTAAACCACTAATTTTGTGGACATAGAGAAAGGAGATATCAATGGAAACATTTGAACTATGCAAAAAGCTACACGAGCTAAAGCCTGATTGGCAGACTGTTGGTGATTACGTTATTAGATTCAAGGGAGATGACCCACGGATATATCATGATAACGTCCGACGAACCTGCTATGATTGGGCGCCAGAATACACATTAGAATATTTATTGGATAAGTTGCCGAACATTATTGACAGCGATTCTGGTTTTGGCGCATTAGCACTATCTACTAGACAAGGACAATACAGGAATGGTTGGCTAGCACTCTATGAGGATGATGAAGGATGCGCAGTAGACGATAATCTAGCTTGTGCCGCACAAACCCCGCTAGACGCAGTATTAAAGTTAGCTATAGTAATGGCAGAAAAGGGTATTTTATGACAAAACTAAAAGTCAATGACGTAGTTCAATTCAACGAAAATCACAAATGGTGTGGTGCTTTAGGAATTGTGAGTGAAATTAAAGAATTAGAAAATGACACAAAGTATCTGATTGGTGTACCGGTTCCCGAAGCAGCTAGTGTTAGCACTGCCTATATTTTCGTTATGGCAAGCGATATGGCATTAGAACGAATTGGCGTGGCAGAGTTAGGAGTTGATGTATGCGAGAATTAAAATTCAGAGCCTGGGACAAGCTAGAAAAAAGAATGCGAAAAGTCGTGTCTTTGCATTGGCAAGGTGATAAGCTTGTATCAGCAAAACTTGAGGGTGAGAATGAGCCGATTCCGATTGAGAGACGACTGGTGATTGAGAAGTTTATAAGTTTGAAAGACGAAAATAATAAAAATATTTATGCAGAAGATATTGTAGAGGTTAAACATAGCGATTGGACAGAACCTACAATACACGTAGTTAAATGGTGCGGTGATGAGAAGTATCCTGCATTTAATCTAAGACCAGAGTTAGATGAAACAGTAAACAACCTTGCTTTGGCGGCTCAGTCAGACTTTTTTAGTGTAAAAGTTGTAGGTAATGTCCACGAAAACCCTGAACTCTTGGAGGAGAAATGAAAATCTATAATGTAGGGCGCGAAGAGTTAGACGATGATGATTTACAATATCTAGATAAAGAAGCTTACAAGTATTTTATCTACAATTATACATATTCAGACTACGAGGGCGAGGGCGCAGCAGTCCTCAAAGACAACATCGGTAAGTTTATGCTTGTAGGATTAGGCCATTGTAGTTGTTATGGTCCACTAGAAGAGCGTGCTCTAAAATGCATCTATTCGCGAGACGAAATAACCAAACTACTAGACAAGCGCTGCAAAGATAAATATGACGAGGAGTACATCAAAAGCGTTACTAAAAAGTTTAAAGAAATAGAAGGGCTAAACTAATGTACATTCCAGAGACTATATTCACCCAATCAGTAGCGAGGTCTGTATTAAGGAGGTTCGTGAAAGATGTTGTTGCTTTTGATGAAAAGCCACATTCTGCTCGCGCTAAATTAGAATGTGTAGATCGGTATTGCGACCTATTGGATTTCTTAGTTCAGGAGGAGCGATTAAAGGCTGTTGCGTTAGAACTGTCGATTATTCTTGACGAAAACACGGATGATAAGCATCTTCGTAAAGCGTTGGAAGATAGTATGATACGCACCAGCGCCTCCCTCAAGATTTTATATGATAAGCGTAGCGCATTAGAGAGAGGGCGTAGGAATAATTAAAACGAGCAATATGTGCCGCAAGGATAAAAGGTAGTTTTTGTGAAAGGAGTTGAAGAGACATGTTCGTAATAATCGCAGTACTTTTCGCAATCATAATACTGGTAGCTATAATCGTGCCGGCAATCGAAGATGGCTGGATGAAAATAAGGAGAGGAGGAAGTGATGGATAATCGAGATTTTCTATCTATTAGATTGTGTTTTTACTGTCTAATCACGGGTATAGCAGGGTTATTTATTCGATATTCCGATATTGGATCGGCTTTAATATCATTTGCTGCGCTTTTAGCTTTTTGGGGTATGTCAGCAATTCTTAGAGAGTACAACGACACTATAATAGAAGAACGATGGAAAATATCCAAACCTGGTGTATTGGAGATAATACTGATCGTATTGTTCGTTGGTTTGTTTAATTTTATAAGCAGCCTACACCTTGAATATAAACGTCCAGAACAAATAGAGCAAGAAGCTCAGAACCGCTGCGAACAACTGTACGGGCCTGGAGCTGGAACGTTTACAAAGCGTGAATACAGAAGCGGTACATATCGCTATTGTTACGACGCTAAAGGTGACGTAAAAGTGTTTCATTAATAAATGATAATAAAGAGGCTAAATATGAGTACTAAAATATCCGACCAAGACCAAAAATGGCTAGACGAAATAAATAAACTGTCAGAAGAAGGCATCTCGATAGCAAAACGCTCAAGCATGGAATCTGCCGAATATGTAGACCTATTACTAAGCAACTTTGATGATAAGAGTTACTGTCAAATGGCAATCGACCAGCATGCGGTAGAAGCAGCTATCGGACAATACTTTGCCGACGTTATTGCTCCTTTCTTTTTCGATATGCAAAAGACATTACGAAAGAAAACTAAGATGAGCAAAAACAACGCCGAAACATGCGCCAGAATACACGTAGGGCGATTCATTCGCAACGTTGTTAAGGAGTTGAATAAGAGAAATGGCGAAGAATGAATTAAAACCATCCATCCAGTGCAACAAGTGCCATAAGCGTATAAAATACGACCGCTACTATGGTTATAGTCACTATTGCAGTGGACGCGTGAAAGATATTTATAGAGCTGCACGTAAAAGACTGCGCTCTGTAAACTCCCTTCAAAATCGTGATGCCCAAATTTTTGGAATGCATGATATTGCCGACGATTTAAACTCTGCGAGCGTAGTGTACAACCCAGAAGCCGATAAACGATTGAGAAAGGAAACTGAAATGAAGAAAACTGTAACAGACCTCCCTACGCCAGAAGAGGTTACCCGAATCACTGTAACTTTAGATTTAGCGAACAAACTAGATAACGCTGCGATTGCTAAATTAAGCAACTCCAAAAGCAAAAACTCTACACCAAAAATTGGCGAACTGTGCGGCATGGATTTGCTGATTGATCTGTCCGATGCACCAGAGGAAGCGAAATATGAGCTGTATTTTAAGGCGCGGACTGCGCTTGAGAAAATAGCGTCCGAATAACTGGCAATTTCCTTCCTATAATAGTATTATTTCACCTTGCATCGCGCGGTGAATTAGATGAAAGTCATAAAAATGAATAAAAAATAGAAAAAATGTTGGAGAATCTGAAAAACTCGTGATATGGTGAATATGTAATAGCCACGAGCGGTAATGCCGCAGTAGGCTCGCAGAGAAATCTGGGGGCTTTTTATTTTGGAAAAGAAATTATTCAATAAGCGGCTACACGAGTTGAGTACCGGAGAAAAAGTTGAGGTGCGGCATATTGTCGAGTTTGTCGAGGAGCAGCGACTGCCGGTAGATGGTTTTAGAAAAATAGGTAGAATATGCGGTTTCCCGCTAATCGTAGATTTATCTGGTTTAGTGCCAGATGAAATAGACAAGACGCAGTCTAGAATTAAAGCGATAATTGACGAGTTTATAAATGAACCTCTCCGCAATAAGACAGGCTACAAAAAATAAAATTGCCGAAGCTAGAGCTCGTAAAAAACAGCGTTGCATTAAATACAACGACACCTGTGAGCATGACTGGCAGAGATTTAAGCAGACTATTAAGCCGGAGCGAACCGCTGAACAAATTAAGCAAAGCATGGGCTATAAAGGTGAGCGTGCTTATTTCATCGTAGCCGCTTGCATGAAGTGCCATAAGAAGCGGTGTATTGAGTTGGTGGTTGAGCGGTAGTAAAAATAACCACCCGAGAGTGGTTATTTTTCTCGCTAGTATCCAAACTAACAGATTTTTGAAAACGCGGTCCGAAATATAGACAGGATGCTCGTTTTTGTGTATTATGAAAAATACAGCACCCCCAGCTGGTATTTTTAATGATACTAGGGGGTATTTTCTTTTGGCTGAGCAAAATGGAAAACATGCAGGCGGACGACCTCTGAAATTTGCGACGGTTAAAGAGCTTGAACGCAAGATCAAGGCGTATTTTAAGTATTGCGACCCGCACATTGAGACAGTGAAAGTTTTGCAGCAACCGCTGGTTGAGAATGAAAAAGGGCGCATGGTTGAAGACATGGACGCTGAGCCAATTGTTGTGAAGAAAAAGCGTGTGTCTGAGCAGCGTCCGTACACGATAACGGGGCTAGCTCTTTTTTTGGGAACTACAAGACAAACGCTACTTGATTACGAAGAGCGCGACGAGTTTTCTGACACTATAAAAGCGGCAAAGCTGAAAATTGAGTCGTTTGCCGAAGAACGGCTGTATTCGAGTAAAGGTTCGGTTGCTGGCACGATATTTTCATTGTCTAATAATTTTGGCTGGAAAAATAAAGTCGAGCAAGAGAATAGCGGCGAGTCGAAATTGGTTATCGAAACGCGCCACCATGCAGACGAGGAGACGGATGACGATAATTAAACTGCCGCACATCTACCGTGCGCGCGACTATCAGAAGGATTTTTGGGATGCGTTACACGGCGAAGGGAAGCATAAGGGTAAAAAGTATTGGCTATTTGTACTAATATGGCATCGCCGCGGCGGCAAGGACTTAACGAGTTGGAACGCGGCGATTGAGCATGGCGCAGAGAATGTCGAGACGATTAAATATGGTTTTCCAACTGGCGATATGGCGCGCGACAACCTATGGGAATCGGTGACCAACAATGGCTTAGCATTCACTGATTTCATACCGATGGCTTTACGCGAACGCAAGCATAGGCGTGACAATGGACTTAACGATAGTCTGAAGCGAGTAAATTTCATAAACGGCACATCACTCCGTGTGATGTCGTTTTTTAAGCCCGGACGTGCTCGTGGAGGTAACAGTAAGCTATTTGTACTGTCTGAAATCCAAATGCATGACCCGCGAATCATCGATATCATCGAGCCGATCGTTCAAGCGAACGGCGGTATAGTTATTGTCAATGGTACGGCGAATGGCGATAGTTGGCTGAAGTATATGCTTGAAAACTGGAAGAACGACCCAGGCGTATACGTCTCAGTGCTGACAGTAGACGACACCAATGTATTTACGCCTGAGCAGATGGTTAAAATCCGCCAACGAACAATCGAACGATTTTTGGCGCGCGGTCAATCTGAAGAGGAAGCAAACGCTTTCGTCGACCAGGAGTACTACTGTTCATTTGAAGCACCGGTATCTGGCGCATACTTTGGCGGCGGTATGCGTCGTGCTGAGAATGAGAATCGAATACGCGACGTACCATATGATCCATTGCTGCGCGTTAACACATATTGGGACTTAGGAATCGATGACAGTATGTCAATATGGTTTGTCCAGCTCTATGCGAATGAGATACGAGTAATCGATTATTACGAGAACTCAGGGGAGGGTTTGCCATTCTATTTTGCTGAACTAGATAAGCGAGGCTACGTATATGGCGAGCACTACGCACCGCATGACATTGAAGTGCGCGAGCTATCGAGCGGTATGAGCCGAAAGGAAACAGCGATGAAGCTTGGCATTAACTTCAAGACCGTGCCGAAGCCAAACAAGAAAGAGGAAGCAATCGATGCAATCCGCACAATCCTGCCGCGCTGCTACTTCGATAAAACAAAATGCGACCGAGGTATTAAAGCCCTGAAGTCATATCACAAAACATGGAATGAGAAGATGATGCGCTACGAGAATGAGCCGGTGCACGATTGGTCAAGCCATGCTACCGACGCATTCTCTACCTTAGCCCTGACAGACCCCCGTGCTCTAACGAATAGAGCCCCGATACGACGCCCTCAAAAACGACTAAACATGATGACAAGGAGGTAAAACCATGAGTAGTACAGAAGCACCGGTAGAGTTTGGTAAGCGAATCATCACAGAATCGTACTACGACAATAAGCTGCGGTCGGTGAAAGTGACACAGACTGAATCGCTGGATGCGCTTGACTCACTGCATGCGCAGGAAATTGCCGTTAAAAAGGTGATGGATTTAATCAGAGCAGGTGTAGCTGAAGATGCTATTGATGTTCACTATGATATTGATAACATCACGAAAGAAGTGAAACGCGTGCATATCACGTACACCATCATGAAACAGCACACGAATACATAAACATAAGTGTTGCTATAGCGATGAGAATGTAGTATACTACCGGTATACGAACGCCGCCCCGACGTGGGAGTGTTCCGAAAGGAATATTTCTACCAGTGTCGGCGTTTTTGCTTGAAGATGAATTATCGGACTCACTCGAAGCCTCAAAGAAGTGGTCTGATACGTGGTTTGAACCATTCGACGAGTACGAACGGCTCGATGGCAACCAGCCAAGCCCCGAACTCCCTGAGCACTATCCAAAAGTCACTGACGGTACTGCAAGCGGTTTAGGCGAAGAAGAGGTAATGCGCGTATGGGGTCAACTGCAGACCGGACGCGTCGTATCATCACCGCTTGATGGCGCAGACTTTGCTGAGTGGAAGACGGCGGTTGTCGACACCTACTGGGTAAATAAAATAATCCCGAATGCGAACACTGACGCTAAATTCTTTGAAAAAGTAAAGCTTGCCGATGAGAAGTCCGGCTTATACGGCTCGCAACCGCTCTTTGTATTTCCGATCAGCAATGAGGATTACACCGGCTCCGACTTTGTATTGCCATACATCCGTGATGTGAAGCTTGAACCAGGAAAGCCTACCGATAGAAGCTGTAGTTATATTTGGTTGGCACGCCACTATACGAAGCTAGCACTGCGTAGAATTATTGAACAAGTAAAAGGCGTGAAAGGTCACGCTGGCTGGAATCTCAAGATATTGCAAGACATTGTGGATAGCGATGTATTTTCGGCGCGCACCGATGATTTGCCGCGCGACTTAAAAGCTCAAGTAGATATGGGTAAAACGGTAACGTTCTATACGTGCTTTCAACGCGGATACAATGCGCCATGGTACACGATATATCCGGATAGCTCGAACGATAAGATTGTCCGCAGGCAAACTAATACCGATATTGCTGGCGACTTACCAATATTTTTCAAGTATCGCAAAATCAACATGGTTAATCCATATGGCGTAAGCCGCTATGAGAAGATCGGTCCCGGGCAGAACATGCTCGATTTCATGAAAGCCGCAAACGCGTATGGAATTCAGCAGGCGCTCGACCCGGCAGTGCAAGTAGCCGGCGATACGCAAAACGATCCAAACCTCGACCTTGACTCGCTCGTCGTTAGTCCAGGTAATCTCATGTTTACCGGTAACGCCCAAATAGACTGGTTTACTCCCGATAAGACAATCCTCCAAGCATTCCCAACCCTAATCGGCTCGTACAAGACTGACATTATGAATCTCATCGGTACAAACGATGGCTCGGTATCTGCAGCAGACAGCGGCAACACGCAGTACTCGAAGGTGCCGGCAAGTATACGACAGCAGGCTGAACGCCGAAGCGCACGCGACAATGCGCAGCGTCAGGCAGCAGACGACATGATGGCAACGCTTGCGAAGTTGATGATCAATATCGCAATACAGAACAGTGACGGTTCGGACGCTATCAATATCACTGAGGAACAAGGCGATAAACTACGTGCTGCTGGCTATGACGTACCGGAAGGTAAGGCAGAGATATTAGCAGAGTTTGAAGAACTGAAGAAAGCGAAATACCGGTTCGAAGTCGACCCGGGCTCGTCGAAGTTTGAAGATGATGATGCAACCAAACAGCGAATTGTAGAGGCGATGAATGCCGCCGCGTCAATCCCTGATATTGAGAACAAATTGCGCCAGGACGGCAAAGAGATTCACTGGGGCGAATTGATATCCGGATTATTTGAGAAATCTGGGCTTGATAATGTCGATAAAATCATCACACCGCTATCTCAGGAAGAACAACAAACAATCAATAATCAAGAACAGCTACAGGCTATGCAGACACAGAGTGCGCTTGACCAGGTAAAGGTACAGCAGGAGCAGGAAAAACTTGCGCAGCAGCAAATGAAAACGCAGCAAGAAGCCGCCAAGACAGAAATGACCGCTCAGAATGGTGCACAATCGACGGAAAGCCCCTCGGATGATGAACAGGTCGCCGCAGAGCTAAAATCGCGTGGATGGAGCGATGAGGCGGTTAGAGAGTTTTTGGCGCGAATAGGAGCAACAAATGGCTAGTAACGAAGCGATGTTTTTGGGCGTGAACCGCCCGCCAAAGAAGAAGCCGGAGAAAAAACCGACCAAGGCGGATGAGCGCCGCGACGAAATAAAGAACGTACACATGCTGCTTGCACCGGCGGCCGACAAGCTGATTGAAATCCTGGAGATCGAGCTAAAGAAGAATGACTCAAATACCGCAATCCTAAACCGTCTGAGAAGCAGTAACCCCCACCCAACTGATTCAGATTATGCCGTAGAAATGCGCGCAAGCGAAATCGTAGCAGATCGATTGCGGAAAGTAATACTGCTATTAGAGAGCGCGAAGAAAGCGAGTAACCCATGACGAACAATAAAGAGTTTGAGGCGCTGAAGCTCAACCAGTCGGAGGAACTGACTATGGAACATCCAGATCCACCGGAGCACCACGAGTGGGAACAGCGCGGTAACGACCTGGTGTGCACGAGTTGCCAGAACCGCCATGGGCACGTAAAGGCAATCCCGAATGGAAAAATGCTTGTGAAGAAAGGAGATGACTACGATATCGTCCCGATAGAACCAACCCCGCAGCCGTAGGCGTCCGCGACCGGCAATCGATCTTACCAACTACCACTTGTCGATTGTCGATCGGGGATTCCTCCGACCCTCGGGCACCGCCCGTATAAACGTGAAGTAACTAACGAAAGGAGTGGTCCTATGGAAGATTCAGCAGCTCAGACTACTGAAACAACTGTAGACAACAGCTCATCAGTTGATGTGCTTGATAGCTACGACTTATCGAAGCCGGATGGTGGACTCGGCACTACCTCTGACAACGATAACGATAGCCAAGAGAGTCAACGTGATGATGACGACCGGAGTGCAGACTCCATGGAACAGCAGACAGACACAGAGTCGGAAGATGGCGCGAAAGGCGCGTCTGATAATCCTGACAACATGTCTGAAGCAGAGAGGAACAACTACTTCGCACAACGCCGCATTGCCGCGAAGCAGCAGGCAGCACAAGCCGACTCTCAACTGCTTAAGGAATTAAGCAACCAGGCGATCAATGAATTCATAAACGTCGAGCCTGACGAGCAAGACTTTGAAGACATGGATCCAGCCGTAGCCGACCAGCTACGGGAATTGCGGCGAAACGAGCGAGCGCGCCAAGCTGAGCAAGCCCTCATGCAGGTAAAGCAAACGCGCGAACAGACTCGGCTATCGGTCATGCAGGCTGAATCAAGCATACCGCTATTTAACCCATCTGACCCGCACTACAATCAATTTCTCCATGAAGAGGCACTCTCAGAATGGGCACACCGCTATGCCATCGTTGCCGAAGATGCAAACGGTAATCCGCAGATTGTAGGCACACACGAGGGAGCGCCCTCACCACTCGAATATTTACAAACCAAAGCGCCACAATACGAAGCGATGATCAAAGCTGAACGATCGCGTGGACAGCGAAGCGCACAGCGTAACCGTGCTAATAGCAGCGGTGCTGGCAGTGCAAGCCGCTCAACCGGATCAGCAGACCGTATGAGTGATTTGGAAGCGCGTATCGGTGATATACCGCTTACGGACGTATAGGCGCTTGTAATCCCAATAGGAGGAAACCATGGGTGTAAAGACAACTACAACGGATGTCGCCGCTGACATTCAGGAATACATGTCAGCGCAGACGCTCAAACGCGCCAAATATCAAACAGTGTTAAACCAGTTCGGTCACCTAGAAAACATTCCGGCTGGTAACGGCAAAGGTATTCGGTTTACGCAATATGCCGAACTTGATATTGTGACCGATCCACTAACGGAAGGTGTCGCTCCGGCAGGTAGCAAGCTTGCAACGTCGGCCATCAACGCGACGATCGACCAGTACGGTGATTACATCACCATCACCGACTTGGCAGGCTTAACGCCGAAGCACCGCTCAATGCAGGAGAAATATCAGATTCTCGGCACGCAGGCGGCGCGTAGCTTAGACCGCGCAATCTATAATGTCGTTAGCAAAGGTACGGCAGTACGCTATGCGAACAACAAGACTACGCGCGACGGCTTGGCAAAGACTGACATCCTGAAATGGGATGACGTACGCGCTGAGGTCGCTCGTTTGCGCCAATCGGGTGCACGCGAGTTTACCGAAGTCGCAACGCGCAAAGAGTCGACAAAAGAGATTGAGATGAAAGCCGGCGACGGCAACTTCGTACTCGTTGTCGACCCGATGGTTGAGCAGGATCTCATGAAGGACGAAGACTTCAAGCAGGCGGCAATCCATCAAGCGAACAGAGATAAAGCAAACGAACTGTACACCGGTACGATTGCTCGGTTCTCGGGCGTTACGGTAATCCGCAGCAACATGATCCCGACCGTGAAGAACACAGGGAAAGTGGACATTCATACGAGCCTTCTCTTTGGCATGGATGCGTATGCGAATACCGACTTGCAGAAGCTGAAGACCTACAAGCAAGGTCCTGGCGGCGTGTCTGACCCGCTTGAGCAAATCATGACGCTCGGCTGGAAAGCAGCAGCAAAGGCGTGCATCTTGAACAACAACTGGATGGCGCGTATCGAGAGCGGTTCGGCTTACTAGCCAGCTCTCGGGGCGCGAGGAAAGTCCTTGCGCCCCACCATATCAACGTAATAGCAAAGGATACTTATGGCAGTATTTACAAAAAAGACGGCTGCGAACGGGCAAGTTCAATACCGTAAAGACGGTACGCTGGTATCGCCAGACACTATTGATGAAGCGGTACTCGCAAAGCTAGACAGCGTAGCGGAGGGCACGCCTGTACCTGAAGACAGTGAAATTGATACGGACGTCGTACCGGAAGCACCTGCGCCGGAACCGACTGACGACACAGTACGAATCCACCTAGCACATACGGTCTGCGTCAACGGCAAAGCGTATCGCGGCGGCGTAGAAATCGACGAAGAGTCGGGTGAAAAAAGAGACGTGTACATTACCGTGGAAAAAGATGTCGCTGAGGACTTGAAACGAATCGACGACGCAAACACGGAGTGCGAGCAAAATTTATTCCGCGACAACGGCAACAACAAGGAGCCTGGACACCGACCGCAGGATATCAATCTGCCACGTTAACAACGTCGGATGATTTGTTGTAGGAGAGCTTGCGCAATAACGCGCGGCTCTTCTTTTGTATATGACACTACATATAGAGTGCATAAGCAGTATGTGACGCTAGGGATATTGCTTATTTATAAAGATATATGATATAATAAACCCATTCACCAATATGGAGGGGTTCATAGGGGGTGAACGCATCGTTGGAACGGTCTTAGAACGCCGTGAGGAAGCTGCAACGATTGACAATCTATTCGTCATATATCGAGATGGATGGCGTGGATCTCAAAAAGTTCTATTGCCATCAAGGCAACAATCGTTGTAGCCTACGCCGTCCATCTCGGCATATGACTTTTTTATTACCAAAAATCTAGAAAATGCTAGGTTAGTTCATTAGGAATTTGGAAAAATAAAAATGATTACAATGCCGATGCAGCCATGTGGCTGCAAGATGCCATATGGCGAGAAGAAAATTTAATAAGGGGAGGGTGCATGAAAGCATGTACAAATCCCGAGTGTATAGAGCACGTTATCTGTCGGTATATTCGCCGAAATGGTAAAAAGATTTACCCAAAACGTGCACGTTACTTCTCGTTTTGTGTATTGAAAAAAGCCGCCCGGATTAAAAAAGCGGCTTAATCAATAGCTCAAGAGTTTTAATAGATTCCTAGCGTCTATTAAAACTCTCACAGGCGTCGGAATAATCAGGTGTCTATGAGAGTTTTAATAAGATTGTAAAAGCTCGAAATGTTTGTTTTTCATATTGTGTTTATTTATGCCCGCCCATATAAAGGGTTGCATTATTGCGTACAATATTACTACTAATTATAGTAACATGGCAAGCATAAGCATATCAAGCACATTGCCAAACCCGCCCTATCATGCTACGCTAGTATTAGCATTATGCTATGAGCAGCCGCCCCGACGCGGGAGTTGCGCACTACTCGCCGCCCCGACGCGGGAGTGTGTAGTAACCAATGGCTATCTGATGCTCGTAGCAACTATTTCCCGCCCCGACGCGGGAGGAAGCAAGTACTCCGAAAACTAATCATTAACAAGTAGAGAGGATGTAGTGAGTGGGGTAAAACCTACGAATACATCATGAATGTGCTTTTGATTGACAAATCACCTCTATTATGCTAGCATATAAGCATGAAAAATAAGGTGGTAGTTGGCATACTTGCTATAGTATGCGCTTGGTTCGTTGGCGGCAATATCATTGAAGGATTAAAGCCGGTGACATACACCGATTGTTTTAACGAAGCAATTGGTTACGGTAACGTTTATAAAAACGAAGAGGCAAAGCAATCTCCATACGGGTACACTGAAGCTGTTACGAGGCAAGGTGTTGATGGCGAAAAGAGGACTTGCCGCGCAAGCAAGAAAGGCTACGACCCTCAGTTCACGACTCTGCGCGAGCCGGTGTCGGAGGAAATAACCTATACTGCTAATCCCGCTCCGCAGCCAACTGTTCAGCAGTTCCCGCAGGTGCAAAACACCTACGAGCAAGATGAGCAGGGTGGAGCAATTTGTCGCGACGGTTGGCGTTCATACTCAACCGGACGCGGCACATGTTCGCATCATGGAGGAGTGGCGGAATGGCTGTAATCACATATTCGCAAGTTGACGAGCGTTACTCTAACCAGGAACAACGCGATGCAGCGCGCAAGCTGGTAGCAGCGGGGCGTCTTGGGTTGGGCTTGTTCATTCTTGGGCTAGTTGCTCTCGGAATCAAAGTTTGTGAGGCACAATCCAGTGGGGCTAACCCTGTTGATACAACGGTGAGTGCACTATTGATAGCATTCTTGCTATTCTTGTTTGTATATCTACCATCGCTCGGTGTGCGTAGCCTTAACGGTAAGAATATAGTCAAGCTATCTGCTGTCGTAGGCATGATAAGCTCAATCATACTAGCGCCTAGCATCATCGGCATACTGTGTATGGTTCGGTACATCAAAGCGGTGGGAGCCTTGAAACATTATGAACCGTTCTGTGAAGAAACAGGCGATAATGACGACGTTCAGGTTGCCGATATCGAAGATGATCAACCACCAACTCTCCTGAGAAAGCTCCTACGCAAACGATTGTCTAGTATCTTTGCCGTGTTATACGCCCTCAGTATGCTTGCTGCGACGACAGCTGCTGTAATGGCGTATTCCCAGGGTAAAGAGCCAGACGCAAACATGCAAGGCGTGTATTTCATCTTTGCATTCGTATTTGCTTTGGCATCCGGTATATCGGCAATCGTGGAGATATTCACTGCGAAAGCTGGTAAGCGGTTGCGTGCAGTCAGTCACCTACTCTGTGTATTCGGATTTGGCATACTCGTACTTGCAGCCATGATTGGTGTGTTTAGTCAAGTCCACCCAGGAACAACCAAGGCTAATGCTGGCAACACACATACGACTCGCGATAAGTACGACGAAGGTCCACCAGACGCTACCGAAATCCTAGAACTCGTGAACCAGGAGCGTCAAAGCAAGGGTGTATCACCCCTCGCCGTAGACGAACGCCTCGTAGCAAGCGCTAGGGAAAAGGCGGAGGATATGGCAGTACGTAGCTATCTAAAGCACGATAACCCAGAGGGAGTTCCTGGGACGGAGCTTGTATTCAAGCGGACGGGCGATCTTTGCAAATATGGCGGAGAAAATATACAGTTCTTCCCTGGCGAGAAAGTAACATCTCGAATGGTGGTAAATTCGTGGAAGGAATCTAAACCTCACTATGACGGTATGTTAAACGGAAAATATTTGCTCACAGGTGTATATGTTAAGCAAGGGACATATGCAGCTTCCGATGGGTATTACTCAGTTCAGCACTTCTGCCAAATAGAGCAATAGAATAGTCCACTCACTACATCCTCTCTACAAGTCCAAAGGGAGGATTTTTATTATGGCATGGGAATGGAATCATGTGCGTCCCGGCTCAAACCAAAATTTATTTAAGGACTGGGTTGATAGTGTTGCTGCTGGACTTACAGGTCAAACGCCGCTATGGAAGCAGCAGGAACAGATAGATAGAATCCGCGCAGACGATGACAAGGCGATATCGCAACATCTTAATAATCAAAACAACAATCAATCTCAAACTCAGCCCCAAGGCAACACTGACACCGTCTATCGCGGCGGAGGAGGTAACTACCAATCCAACAGAGACCGCGATATCACCCTCGGTATGATAGACCAGCAAATCGGCGCTATCGATAATTCGCTGAACAACCTGGGTGCAACCCGTAATGCAGCCCAAAACCAAATTAACGATGCATACAACAAGGGTATGGATAGGCTCAACCAGCAGCAATCGCGCGCCCTAAGCCGCTATGCTACTAAACGCTCGGATACGACAAGAGACTTCCAGCATAGCACCGAAGATATTGATATCAACAGTGCAAATAAATACCGCGCCTTACAGAACCTACTCGGACGCGCCGGCGCAGGACGCTCAAGCGCAAGTGCAAACGTTGTACCATACGCCGTAGCTCAAGACGCAAGCAAATCCCGCGGTAAAGTAGCCGACACCTACAGTACCAACATGCGCGACCTGAAGACTGCTGAGGATGAGACTAAGGAAAGCTACAACAACAACGTGCAAGACCTGCAGGAGCAGAAGCGTAATAAGGAAGCTGCCCTAGACAACGATATCAAGAGCAAGGAGTCGGCATACCACTCAAGCCGCGCAGAATTGCTCGGTAAACGTGCTCAGACGGCCGGCGGCGGCTGGCGGCAAGTACAAGGCGCTATGGCTGGCGATATCGCCCAAAAAGACGCAATAGACCGCGCCCTGGCAAGCCTATTAGACAACTACCGCAATCCAGTGAACGTGCGCGATGTGAAAGTAAGCGACCCGAAGCTCACGAACTACGCGAACGACTTAAACGGTATCACCGTGGACGATCCAAACGGCACCGGCTACGACACCGACACGAGCGGCGAGTATTTGGCGCGCATGAAAGAAGAAGACAAACGTAAGAAACAATTGGTTTAGTACCAGATAACAAGGAAAGGAGCGGACGATATGTTTGATTGGATTGGTAATATCTTCAACAATCTATTCGGCAAGAAAAAAGAAGAAGAGAAAAAACCGGCACCTGTCTCTAACCAACAAAACCAAACCCCGCAAATCAACCTATCGCCCACTCCGACCAACACTGGCGCAGGCGCGTGGAGTGCAGTCCCAAAGCCGCAGCAACAGCCTGAGACGCCAAAACTGCAAACCCCTAACGTATCAATGAATGCTGCTGATACGAATAAGAGCGTATTGCCAACCACACAGCCGACACAGCAACCAAACCAGCCGGCAAACATCGGCTACCGCAAGGTTCAGCGCGCAGACAAAGGATTTGATTTCTATAACGGCGACCAGAAAATCAACGTCGACGACTATGTAAAGGGTACAGGCGCAAACAAAACCCTCATGCTCACCGACATGGCAAATCAAGGCGACAAGGTATCGCAGGATTATTTGAAGAGAACCATGCCTGGTGAAAAGACAACCAGCGCGCTCGACCCATACCTCAACCCATTCCACGAAAAGGGCTTATTCGGTAGTGAGAACCAGCAAAACTTTCAGCGCCTTTATAAGAAAGTCCAAAAACCAGTCTCTGATGCTTTAGACAGTTATAACAAGTGGGTAGACAGCAGTGATAAGGAGGAGGGCTTTCAGTGGAATGACCTCGGAGACTACGGGCGATTTGCTGCAAAGCTGCCGAGCGGTATTGCTCAAAGTTTTCTCGATACGCCACTACAAATCTCGCGTGCAACATCCGGTAAAAGAGTCAATGATGATGGGACGGTAAGCACGCTTAGCGACACGCAAAAAGGCGGCGAGCTGCTTAACGCGGGCGTTAATATCGGAGGACTGCCATTAGGTGGTTCAGGCACGTTATTGAAAGCTATCGGGCTCGGTGCTAAAGGAGCTGCCACACAAGTCGGTAAGCAAGGTCTCAAAACCATCGCAGCCAACGCAGCCAAAGAAGGCTTAAAGAAAGCCGGCGAAGAGGGGCTTGAAGAGTTTGTCCAGGCGTATGCAGACGACATGGCTGATGATGGCAAACGTAATACTGATTTCAAAAATTATCTTGAAGCCGGTGCGCTCGGTGCACTCGGCGGCGGTATGATGCATGGCGCTGGTAAAGGTATCCAGCATGGAAGAAGCGCCATGTCAAATGTAATCAACCAGCATGCGCAGAATAGGAACAGCGGTAATGTAAACCAAGCTCTTAACCCAAACACCAACCAAGACCAAACACTCGCTAATACCGCAGCTAACCCAGCGCTCAATCAAGACCAAGCAGTAGGACAGGCGGCAAGTATAAACCCTGATACCGCGCGCAATACCGCCCCAGAACGCGTAGAATCGCGCGTAACCGAACGCGACCCGGATCTGCCGGACGTAACATCTATTGAACCACGCAACCGCTATGAGACGCGCGCGGCTATAGAAAATGGCGTCGTGACACCGCGTACGAAGTTCTTAAGCGTGGCTGAGAAAGTGGAAACCGCTCTAAACAGCAGTATTCCAGCAAAGTATGGCTTAACAACAAATACCACAGAGAATACCCCTGCTACAATCAACCAAAACCAAGCCACTGCGCAATCTGCTCCACAAAGCATACAAGGCGTCGAACAGCCCCAAGCACAACCAGTCCAAGCCGGCGTACAGAACACAACCCAAGGCTATCAGAATAACGTAAGCCCCGTCTACAACCAGCAGGCGCAGTTTGCTCAAGATGCTCCAGTAGCGCAATCAATCCAGCCAACTAGCCTAGATACCGGCAGCCAAGACCTGCGTATGACTCCTGCCCTTGAAGCCGCATACCGCGCTGGTACAGCCCCCGGTACTGCAAGTCGTGCCGATATGCTTGCCGTACAGCGCGCAAATAACCAACTCTTTGGTATGGATGCGCCAAACGTAGAGTTTGCCGATAACCTCCGTACCAGTACCGGCGAACCAGCAATGGGCGAAACAATCGATACCCCGAACGGTCCAAGTAAAATCCGTATTGCCCGCGATCAAGGCAACGTAGAAGCTACGTATTTCCACGAAGCGGTCCATAAAGCCCTCAACGACTTCATGACAAGCCAAGAGCGTACCGATATCATGATGAGCTACGCTGCAGACAACCGGGTAGATCCTTCCATGACAGAAACGCAAGTTGAAGAGCTCGTCGCAGAGGACTTCATTCAATACGTCGCCGCACGCAACAACGAAAAGTTCGCTAAGCCGCGTATCACCGACCAAATCAAAGCAGTCTTTGAAAAGGTACTACGCCGTATACAGCATATCGTCGCCCAAGCAACTCACCAGGGTACTATCACACCGGAATATCAACAATTCTACAATGACCTCTACAGCGGCAAGTACGCCGATGAACAGGTCATTGATAAGTCTATCCGAGACGGTGCTACCCCCGAACAGCTCCAACTACAAGACCATCGCACCAACCTCCAGCATGCCTGGGACAATACGCTCGACCCACAAACCCGCCGAGCCATCAGCCAGCAAATCGCACAGGTGAATGAGGAGATACGAGGACTCATGCGCCAGGAGTCTAAAGCATACCGGATAGATCCGGATACTGGGGTAGTGGAAATCGACAACAACATTCTTAATGGCGTTCCGAAGAGTCAGCACGCCAAAGTCATCCGTAAGTATCTACAAGACAACTTGCAGGGCAAATCATACGACCTTAACTATGGGGTGGATGGGGAAGCTCGTGTCAATAGCAAGACAACTCGTAAATTTGTCGACCCTGATCGCGACTTAGCGATGCGAGGTCAGCTCGTTGGAGATTTACCTGATATATTGAAAGTATCAAAGCGAATTGGCAGTGCACGAGACAAGAAAGCTCATTCATTTGCCAAACAAGGCTTTGAATATAGGACTGCAACTGTAAAAGTTGGCGACTCATACTACGATGTACGTATTAACATAGGTACCGGCAAGAACGGCAAGCTGTTGTATACAATCAATGGCATAAAAGAAAGCTCCCAAAACGGTCTGAATAGACCATTTCGCGGGGAGCTGTCTAACCGTAGTATATCAAACTTCCCTCAAAATGTCAACCGCAACACAGATACAGACTCCCGCTACCGCCTCAAAACCCCGCGTGTCTCACGTGCAGAGTTAGATAGCGTCAATGCCGACCTTGCTCCGTATGGATTATCTGCTACGAAAGCAGACTATAACGCCGCACTGGAAACCGTTGCGTATCAGTCAGACCCTGAGCTCTTTGAAATATACAACACCACCAAGGAAGTGCTTGATGGTATATTAGAGAACTACCATAACGTAAAGATACGCCCGCAAGATGCCGAACACCTCTATGGCAAGACTTGGCGCGAAATCGTACCGCTCGCATACGTCCGCAAAGACGCCCTCCCACTTGATATCCTCGCAGCAGAAGCCGGCTACGATGGCAGGGTAGAAGAGTTCACGGACATTATCATGAAGCCGATCGAACTGCATAAGCAGATACGAGCAATGGAAGAGCAAATCCGTGGGTTATACGCTAATGAGAACATCCGCCAGCAGGCAATAGCAGTAGCGCAAAACGACGTATACGACCACGCCTCAAACGAAGTAGGGGACGAAGAACTAGAACGCCGCCAGGAAGCATGGGAAGTCAAAAACAACAATACAATCCAGGAGATGAAGCAGACTGGCAGGGAGCTAAGTAAACAACAGCAAGAGCAACAAGAACCTGAGGCTAGTGCACGCGATAACCAGGCTGCGGCTGAGGCTGAACAGCAGAAGCTTGATAAGCAGCGGCAGCACAATGAACGTATACGCCAAGCAGATGAGCTTATTCGCCGTGCCTACGAAGAGGGCTCACGCCACCTACTGAAAGATGTGCGTGAGAATGTCTCTCGCGCGACGGGACTGAAAGAGTCTGATGTAACAAAGGCAATGGAGCGTATTGCCGCCGAGCAGAAGCTTGATATCACCGGAGACCGCGCATTCCGCCATTCAAACGAAGTGCCAACCGTAATGGACGCAAACGGCAAGATGCGCCCGATTAGCGAGCTTGTACCGGACAAAGCTCTGCAAAAAAACTTGAAGCCTGGTGTAGAGCACGCTATTCCTGCTGATGTAAGCAACCCTGAACTGCGAAACGAGAACTACCGCCAGATGATATATAAGAATGATGACGGTACGTGGGGTTCATTCTATGAATATCGTACGAAAGATGGAGCATGGCATACGACTGGCGATGTAAAAATCAAGTCTGTCCACAGCAAATTCATTGATGACCTTGCTGATGATGCGACACTTAACGAAGAAGCGAAGCGTGCTCATGAGGAAGGCATCGGTGCGCAATATATTTGGCGCGAGAATGACCGCGGCACGAATGCGCAGCTCGTATCTGAATTCGATAATATGATGACAACGGGCGATAAAAAGGAAGGTATACCAGCAGAGAAGCTTGTTGAGTATGATCCTGATGTCCACTATATCGATGCCGGTAGGGTTGTAGACGGACGTACTGGGCAGATCCTCGGCAATTATGTAGAAATTAGCCCTAAGGGTGATGTAACTCTTTATGCTGGTAGGAAGAAGTATAGTCTCAGCCAGAAAGATATCGATTGGAAAACAATACGAAAGACGAAGTTTGGCAGCGGCGTGACCTGGACGACTGAGGGCATGATTGACCGTATCACCGGTGCATTGCGCAGCGGAAAGATTAAATCTAACTCGATTGACTACTTCAAGAGCGGAATAAACAAGACGAAAGAAGCCTTGATGAAAATCATGGTGGAATTACCGCGTAAAATGCAGCGTGAAGCACTGAAAGAGCAGGAAGTTATCGGTAATGAAATAAATGAGTTTGAGAATAATTTTCTCAAAACTTTACCAAAGCGCGTACGAAAGCAAGCTCAGCGCGAAGCAGTATACGTGCTTGAACCAGCCCGTCCGCCGCGCGGTGAGAAAGCGCCAAGCTATGAATCGCGCCTAGAGTCGTTTAGAGAGGTGTACGGTGATAAAGCCGCCGAAGCGCTTGATGAGTATCGTTCATTCATGCGTGCGCTTTATAAGAACCTGCTGCTGCGCCAAAACCAAAAGCGCGCCGAAATCGGGCAGCCGCCTATCTTAGAGCGCAAAGACTACATAACCCATATTAGCGAAATGCAAACCGATGGCGTCGCGCGATCTATCATAGACGGTGTCCGGAGTGCGGCTATGGGAGACACGACTGCAAGCGGACGCGGTGATTTGCCGGCACATTTAGTGGGACGAACCGACTCGTTTAAGCCAAACCAACGATTTAATCAGTTCGCGCAAGCACGTTTCGGAGATGTGAAACCAGAAAATCCGTTCGACCCAGTGAGAGAATATAGCAAGACCGCTCTCCATAACATTCACATGACAGACGCCGTAACAATGAACCGGTCGCTTGAAATGGCAGCGCGCACCCTTAGCGAAGCAAAAGAACAATTCGCAAAGCTCGGTCCAGCAGGTATGGAATCGCTTGCAACGCAGGTAGACAACATAGCGCAAGATGCCCAGAATGGCAGGTTTGACAAAGAGCATGCAACAACGCTGATGAAGAAGCTGTATGGTTTTCAGCGCGCGGTCGGTAAGGAGTTAGACGGTTATACGCAATTTAGGCGCAAACTAAACTATATCGCAAAGAAAGGTACCGATAAGCTAACCAGCGAAGACCTGAGCGTGCTGAAGAACGCCGCCGACAGTATATCAAACGACCTAGTCGAAACAGCAAATGACGTAGAAACACTCCAAGACCTGTCGAAAACAGCACAGGGGCTCGGGCAATTCGTTAATTTTGTACAGGAGCATGCTAACCGCCTAGCAGGCAAAAGCGATGCCTTTGAACGTGCCTGGAAGAATGAAAATGTAGATGCTATGAGCAAGCTCGGACGCAAGACACTGCGCGGCGCGCAAAAGATGGCAGCACTATCGAAAATCGTCGGTAACGTGAACTCTGCGATGGCACAGACCCTAAGCATAACTGATTTGGTTGGTACGACCGATACAAAGTCAATGATGAAAGCGTTCAAAACAATGCGCGATCCAAAAATCATGGAAGCGTCTGATGCAGTGGTGTCGCGATATATTAAAGATACGCTGAGTAAAAAGGGCAAGTTCGACAAAGCAATGGAGGTTGGCGGCGCGCTGATGGACGTCATAGAGTCTAACACGATCCGCTTTGAATTTGCCGCAAAATACAATCAAGGTAAACAGCATGGATTAAACCATGATGAAGCTGTTAAATACGCTGAGCGTTTCATCAACGATACAGTAACATTCCGCGACAGTATATCAACCCCAAGAGCATACAATCGGACGATATGGTCGACATTACTCCAGTTTACGCGCGAAGTAGCGCAGCAAAACCGCTATCGGTGGAATCAGATGACGCCGCGCCAGCAGATAAAAACACTCGTTACGACAACCCTGATGTACAGCTTATATGAAGCAATCACCGGAAATAAACCAGGCTCCGATATACTAGGCGTGCTCATACAAACGGCATTTGACTTCGCTGGGCAGGGTGATGACGATCGTGATGACGACGAAAAAACACTTGAAGCTCGTTTAGGGCGCGCGTTGCAACGAGTCGGAGCTGAAACGGTGTCGGGTATACCTACGATTGCTGGTGCCATGAACGTAATATTGCCATCAAAGGAAGACCGTAAAAAGATATTTGGCACTGATAGTAGTCTCGGACGATATGACGGCGGCGTAGCGCTTGCCTCGCCGATAAAATCACTTCTTAACACAGGAGAATCTATTGGCAAAGCGCTGAGCGCGGACGATGATGATGAACGAGCCGGACGTGCGGAGAATGCCATGTGGAATGTTGTGAAAGAGCTGCCTATGGGTAGCCAGGCACGTAAAACAGGGCAAGCTATCGCAGCACTTATGCGCGGTCATACACAGAAAGCAAATGGTGATATTGGCGTTGAGATAGACAGAGGCAATATACTTGGCGATGTGCAGAGTTTACTGTTTGGTCCTAACGCGCGCTGGGAAGTGCAGAAGGATAAAGGTACGGACAACTGGCTGATAGCAGCAACGCCGACAAATGCTGCCGGTGCACCGTCGACTGTGCAAGGCGTCAAGGCAGGCGAGCTATCGCTTGACGGGTTGAGTAAGAAAGACGTTAAGTCGCTGAAGAAGTCTATTAAAAAAGGTGACACAGTGATATCCGATGGCGTCGCTCTCACCAAAGACGGCGAAATCAAGCGCTCTCTACATAAGCAGCTCGCTAAGGCGCAAGGCGAATCAGATAGCGCCTATAAGAACTATCTGCTCGGCTATGGATTAGAGGAGGGTACAGACTTCGATCCGAAGAAAGACGCCAAATCGAAATCCACCGGCGATGAAACCTTAGATAAAATGCTTGACTCGAAAAAGAAAGCAAGTTCATCATCAAAAGCCACAAACGCAATCAACATGTTCTTAAATAAGGATAAACTGAAAGAACTGCCGGACTGGGTAAAGAAGCGCTACTACAAAGAGTCTGGATACAGTGAGGGCGATATAAAGTATGGCGCGCTTGCCTCATTCAGTACAGACGTGAAGATGGATAATTTCTATCGCCCGCTTGCTGAGGAGAAAGACCATGATACCTTGCTAAATACTCTGCGCGACCATCGTAAGAAGAGTATCTACAAGAACGGATATCTTGCCGCGAGCAACGCAGTGATATCGCAATTGCAAAAAGAGGGCTATCTATCGAAAGATGAAGCCAAAGCGCTAAAAGCTCTGAAAATTGAACGAGATGGCAAGGAAGTCGTAACGCAGACCGGTAGCGATAACGGACGCGGCGGTAGGGGACGAAATGGAATCACCAGTGCTGACATTAGCAGCTTTATGAAAACCATTAAAAACACCGGTGCGGTCGATATAAACTCGTTGATCAAGAAGTACTCAGGTACGAGCCTATCTGCCGGTAGCGTGACGGCGCGTATGCCAAATATGCGCAAGATGTCGTCAAGCAGAGGAAACACGAAGAAGAGCAAGAGCAACCTGGAGCTGCGCCGGTTATAAGGCTTGCGAAAACGCTCGTGTTGTGCGAAAATATAAGTAACGAACGCCGCCCCGACGTGGGAGTGTTCCGAAAGGAATATTCATGAGTCACGCGGCGTTTTACTTATACACGGGAGTACGTAAATGAACGTACGAACCCTCATTGCAAAAATACATTTGGCGTATAAAGGCAAGCAGTCCAGCAAAGCGCCAAAGCCAAGCGAACCGAAATATGAAGTATATTTATCGCTCGCTAATGACAATCAAGACCGCTGGGCTGAAGATCCCGACCATGACTGGGAAAGTCTATATGCCGGAGCGCTTACACTACCTATCGTAAACGGGCAGATAAGCCTGCCGGAAGAAACCTGCAAAGTAATATCCTGCACATACCAAAATAAGCAAGTACCTATTGTGTATTTCAAACAGAGGTATGACGTAAAATCTGGAGCGTATATCACCGGTCCAAAGGGCGAGAAAATACTACACCTTATCAATCCGGAAGATTACACCGGATCGGCGGTTGTAGAGACGCTTGCATACCCGGAGGAGATGAGGAGAGAGAACGATACAGTCGCGTGCGACAATCCGCGTTGGCTTGCTCTACAAACAGCAGCAATGCTTGCGCGAAACGACCCAGCAAAAGACGACGAAGCTGATCGTATATTTGAATTAGCCAACAACGAATATCAGGAAATGGCAGCACGCGACATGAAGTCGCAAATTAGTGGCGGGCGAAAACTTAAGCGGGCGTATAGCCGTATGCCGAGGTTGTAATGAAAACAACAAAGACAAATCGCCAGCGCCGCACGAAACCACCCGTTAATATTGCTCTAAAAGAGTGGAGCAGCGGGTATATGTCATTTGTCGATGCAATCCGCGCCCGCAAGAACTGTCTGCTTGATATGACGAACATGGAGCTAACTCAGGACGGCATACCGCAAGTACGCCCAGGTACAACGCGCTATGGTACGCAGCCGCTCGGCGAAGTCATTGGTGTAAGTACATTTATAAAAGTCGTGCCATCAACGGCGCCGGAGCACTACGTGATTACGATGCAGGTTATCAATGGCAAAGGACATGTTCTATACAATCGAGACGGCGGACAATGGACGGATGTAGGCGGTACGTACAATCCACATCGTCAAGTGCAATTCGTACAGGAGAATAACCGCGTATATATCAGTAATGGTAGCGATAAAATGTCGTATTTCGACATTAAAGAGAATAAGCTTGTCGATTACACATCAATTCAAACGCCCGCCAAGCCTACAGTAAGCGCGAAAGGACTTGATGGCGCAACGGTAACCTATCGTATACGAGTAAGCGCAAACAACACGGTAGGCGAAACAGCAGCAAGCGAAGCGGCACTTGTAACCGTTGGGAGCTATCGAAATTCATGGGATCCAAACACGCAGTATATCACTGTAACGTTCCCGAAAGTAGCAGGTGCAACGAGCTATAACATTTACTTCGGTACGGTTGCTAGTGAAGAACAGTATCTTGGAAACGTCCCGCAGCCAAGCGAAGCTGCCACGGCGACAGTGAAATTTGTCGACAATAACCGCGCAGCGCTTAACCCTTACAAGAAAGCACCTGAGGGAAACTCAACAGAAGGTCCAATCATCACATTCTTGAGCGCGACAAACGATGGCATGTACGGTGTCGGCGACATGAAAGACAGATACCGCCTATGGTACTCTGCGGCTGGCGATAAAGCCGGTAACTTCTCGCCGTTTGATGGCGGCGGCTGGGTAGACATTAACTATGGTGGCGACAGTATACCAGTGTGCGCAAAACCGTTCCGTGACGGGCAAGGTAAATACGCTGTAACAATTCTCACGCATGGCTCGGCGGGAACAGGTGATTTATACCACATGTCATTTGTCGACCAGGCAGTAGGGGATTACACCATTACGTATCCAAGTATCTTGCGCGCAAACGGTCAATCTGGCACATACTCACCCCTAGCAGTCGTAGAGGCAAATAACTCGCTCTATTACCCGACAGGAAGAACATTCAAGACAACCGGCTCAAAAGCACAGCTGATCAATATTTTGGTAACAAATAACATCACTGATACGATTCAGCCGGACTGCGACAAGCTGAACTTATCAGCGCTATCAAGAGCTGTAGGGTTAGACCTTGATGGGCGTATTGCTTGGTGCTTACCAGTTGGTGCAGATAAAAACAATGAGATTTGGATATACGACTACTCGCGAAATGGCGCATGGACACTGCGCTGGACGATATCAGCTGATTTTATGTGGAAATATGAAGACTCAAGCGGTGCGACCCACTGGTGTATCGTGAGTAAGAATCGAATACTTGAGTTTAATAAGTCTGCGCTTGATGACGATGGAACACCGTTTAGGACGCGGTTATCATTGCCGGGAGTAACATTTGACGACTCGGCACTACAGATGGCGTCTATAGATATGGTTCGGTGGCTTTTGCTGCGTCCTCTTGGTGAAATAAGCGTCAATATCTATGGAATCGGTGAAGATAACGAGGAAACCGCCCTCCTTACGACAAGAAAAATAACGCCGGCTATATCTGCAACAGGCTGGGACGACACAGAGTGGTCGACGATGGAGTGGGATTATCCGCTCAAAGCGTCGACAAGCCGTGCAAAGGGTCAATTGCCATCAAACGAAGAAGTTGGAGAGATATTGTCGCAGCTACAGGTGGAGTTTTCAACCGATAGCAGAGCCTCGTATGCGCTTAACTCTGTGTTTATAACAGGGAAAGTCATACCAGGATTGTATCAGGGAGACGATTAAATGAAAGGAGAAGAATAAATGCCTGCACAGATACACGACAAACTGCTGCGCGTCGGTAAGCGCGGTACAAAGACAACGCTTGCTAACCCAGGTAAACCCGTTGGCGCAACATCGCTGACGATTGATAACCCGAACAACTGGGAGACGCGAACAGCGGTAATATTCAGCATATACCGTGAAACTGCAGAGGGTAAGGAAGAGGAAGGATCGTATACCGTATGGAAAGGCGTGTTGAATAATTCAGAAATCACCGGGCTAGAGCTAATGCAAGGTACCGACCAAGCCTACGAGCCGGGCGGAAAAACTGTCGCTGTAATGCACATCAGTTCGTCGTGGGTAGATGAACTGATGGACGCGCTTGATATAACATTCAATACAGATGGAACGATCAAAGACAAAGCCGTGTCGTTAAAATCTATCCACGGCGGCTCCACAGCTGGAATCTTGCAGACAGATAGTTCGGGTGCGGTGACATCCGGCAAAGTTTCTAGTGACTATCTCAACATAGAAGAACGCAAGCTTAAGTTGCCACTTACGGATGGGTTCTCAATAGACCTTATTCGCCGAGGAGACCTAGTGACGGTTCGCATGAGCTGTACGACCAATGTCAATGACAAGGACGACAACTCATTTAGCATAAAGCTTCCTGAGGGGTGGCGTCCTGTCGAGTCTGTCAATATGGCTTACTCGCTTCTCAACAACCGTGTACTCTCGGGTCATGGGCTAATGAGATTCTTGCCGGACGGCACAATTAGAAACGCATGCAGTCGAACAGGTATAGACGAACGTCATGGTTCTGCTTTTTGGTTTACTAACGACCCAATGCCGAAAAAGGATTAACCCAAATGACCGACCAAATCAACAAATTCATGCTTGAACAAGCCGAAAAGAACGGCGCTATGCAAGCAGACATTGCACATATTAAAGCCGCCGTCGATGATATTCAAGACGCTATTAAATCTATCTCAGTCGTACCGCGCAATGAATATGATACAACCATTAAAGCTATCGAAAGCATTCACCAAGACCATGAACACCGTATCTCTACGTTAGAGAATAAAGAGATGTTGCGCGAACAAAGCATGTGGACGAAGTTCAAGGTAGCTTTTGAGACACGTACGATTAGTATTGTTATCGCCGGCGCGCTTGCGATAGGGGGCTACGCCGCAGCAGAATACTATGCTAATCACTTCATTAATCATGTAGACGCTCAAAGTAAGGAGGGCAAAAAATAATGGCAACCAACCCAAACGCAGACGATTACGCAGCAAAACGCTTAGGAATATTCTTTCCAGGCAGTTCCAATGGAACGATGGACGACGGAGACCTTACAGGTCAATGCGTCAGCCTGGTTAAGTGGTTCGGCGCAGAGATGTGCGACCTACCGAACCCAGGCGCAGCGAGAGGCAACGCGAAAGACTTTGGTAATACGTTAGTTAATCAAGGACTAGCCTACGAAGTAGCCGCTAACCAACGCGCTCAAGGCGATATCGTCGTCTGGCAACAGGATGGCGGCGGATACGGACACATCGGCGTGTTATTGAGCGGAGACCGCGTCTTCGAGCAGAATGTAGCCTTGCCAGGCTCATCAACTCGTGTTATAGCCGGTAACACTGTTTATTCATCGCGTATCGACCCGCTCTATGTTAATTGGCGTAGGGGTGCACCGCGGTTCTATCGCATGAGAAATTATGTAGGCAACCGCCCAAGCGTATCAGACGACCAAATAAGACAGGTGTACCGCGAAGTACTAGAGCGCGAAGCCGATGAAGGCGGTATCAATCACTACCGCCAGCAAGCAGCGGGGGGTTGGACTATCCACCAAATCCGCAGCGACCTTATGAATAGTAACGAGCGTAAGCAGCTGGAAGCTAACAAAGCTCAAGCTGCCCAGAGCGCAGCCGCACAGAAAGACGCCGAAACCACTTCGGCAATTAAACAAGCCTACCGCGACATCTTAGAACGAGACGCAGACGAGGGCGGTATCGCTCATTACAAGTCTCAGATTGCAAAAGGCTGGACGCTAGACCAAGTCAGGCAAGACTTATTAAACTCTCGGGAACACACTCAATTGATAGCGAATAAGCAAGCCGAAGCAGAACGAAGAGCGTTAGAAGCTGAAGCACGCCGCGAAGCAGCCGAAAAAGCCCGCCAGGCTGAGGAAAAGGCAAAGGCTGAACAGGAAGCCGAAAACAAGGCTAAAGAGCTAGAGGACGCCAAAAAACGCGCTGAGGAAGAAGCTAAAAAGACGAATAATGCAGGTCAAAGCAATAAAAACCAGTCATTAACACGGGAGGACAAGAAGATGGCAGAGAAACCAGCACCAGCAGCAGGATTAAGCAAGGAGGAGTTTGAAAAAATGAAAGAAGACAATAAGTTCACTGAGCTAGAGGGTTGGAAGCCGACAATCCCTGATAATGTACGCCTCGTCGTTTATCTGATGGGTGTTATCGGTATACCAATCACTGTCATGACGATGAGCTTGCTTGCAGTGTTTGGCGTTACGAGCTATGAACTCAGCAACCAAGTATCAACAATCGTAGCAAGCGCTGTCGGTACAATCGCTAGCGCGCTCGGTATCTCACATTTTACAAGGGGGAAATAATGTACGAACAATTAGCATTTGAAACCCTCCCTAAACCTGACGATGACAATAAAGATACCAACAACTGGTGCGCGTTCCGCGGTTAAATCAATCTTTGGTAAAGACGGCATGCCGTTAGGGTTCAGAAACAATGGTTGGGGCACGGCGCACGGGGTTGTTAATATCGGCGGTTATCAGCTCGGTACAATCTATTCATATCAAGCCACACATGACTTCGCTATCCGCGGCGTGCCAGGTGTTGGCAACTGGACGAAAGACGACTCGTGTTCGTTCGACACGTCCTACGTCACTGAAAACGACTAGCCAACGGCACTGCTGCAACTGAACGTAACAGCGTATTTATTGAAGACCTGCTCATCGTAGCATATGCGAGACTCAACGCATACAATAAGGAGCTGCCGTAGCGCGAGAACAATTTAGCGCTTACAAAGATTGAAGAGGCTATTATGTGGCTTCATAACCGCAAAACAGAGCGTGAACTACGTGGTGTGTACGGTACTGAGAATAAGTAGTATACTAAAGTAATTCTATCGTCCGGTCTAATAGAACAACCCCAACAAGACAGGGGTTGTTCTATTTCCTATACCGTATTGCTGATATAATTGTATTAATGACTCAATCGCAAAACGAATTAATTATATACATAGATAAAAAGCTTTCAGATCCAGTCCATATAGCTTTTGACGGAGAAACGATGTGGCTAAACACCGATCAAATCGCCGCATTATTTGATACAACTCCGCAAAATATTGGACAGCATATTAAGAATATCTATGCTGAAGACGAACTAGATAAAGAAAGCACTTCAAAGAAAATCTTTGGAGTTGTGGAAAACCGCCCGAATTACGGTGTTATACATTACAACCTTGATGTTGTTATTTCAGTTGGGTATAGAGTAAGCTCAAAAGTTGCCACTAAATTTAGGCAATGGGCAACCAATGTCATTAAACAGCGGATAGCTGGCGAAGTCGCCGGTCTAGCATATAATCAGCAAAGAATTTTAATAAGCAATAGAGTTGCTATTGAGAATGATGAACTTTTGACTTCAGCACGAGAAATAGGAGTTGAAAATCCTGTGTTGTTCTTTGATGTCGGTTATCAAGGTATGTACAAGATGAGAATGCCAGAAATACAGGCAACCAAAAATATAGGAAAAGATAGATTGCTTGACCGAGCTGGTACAACTGAACTAGCCGCAAATGAATTTAGGATAACGCAAACCAATGAACGCCTGAGAGCGTTAATAGATCAAGGTAAATTAGTAGGCAATACGGTGGCTCTCACTACCCACTATTGTGTAGGGAGAGAAGTAAGGGATGCCATTGAACGCATTGGCGGTATAGCGCCCGAAGATCTACCTCCAGAAGAAGAGAATATCAATGACGTTAAAAATCGCTTAGATACACTTAACCGAAAATCCTTAAACTAATACTTTGATGCCAAAACTCTATAAACATCATAGCATGAAATTTGAAAAAAGTGTTGACACGGTATAAATAGTTTGATAGTGTAAGGATACAATTCACTGATTGGCGACCTCACTGGGTAACACCAGGGAGGTTTGTTTTTATATAAACAAAAATAACCCTCTGAATCGTTAAATCTACTAAATTCTGTCAATAAGATTAGTGGATTTTACAACATATTCTTATGGTCAGTCCTCTGTTCTGACCAGAAAAATAAAGCAGAAAGGATAACTTTGTAGGCTGAGCTTCAAGTGCTGGCGCTGCCACCCCGCAACCAGCGACCTGCTCAGTCTATAAAGAATTGCCAAACACATCGTACTGTATGGAGAGCAGTACGCTCAAGGGGAGTACGATTGCATGGCTAAGAATATTTTGGAGGGTTGCAATCTCTGCTCGTAGGGTATAGCAGGGATAAGGGGAGCCAATGGTTAAAAAATGGTAATAGGAGGTGAGATGTATTAAATCTAAGCGGAGGGTGAAGGAGTTTCCATGCTATTATCAGAAGCGATAGAGCGTTATATGCGCTACATGATTGAACGCCGTGATGCTACTGAGACAACAGATATCACTTACCGCAGTATCCTACGGAAACTAAAGCGTTATATGGGTGATGTTGACATATCAAAATTGACCCTGCACGCTATAGACGAGTATGCAATTTACCTCGCTGATTGCGGACTCGCACAAAAAACCAGGCACACGAATATATCTACGATCCGTAGCTTTATGCGTTACTTGTATGGACGCGGTTTTACTGATGTGCGTCCTGAGGGAATTGATGTACCGCGACCAGGAAATAGAGAGGCAAACTTTCTGACAGCAGAGGAGCAGGAGCTGCTTTACAAACAGTTAAAGTACGAATCAGTGCGTACAAGAGCGATTGTTCGTACGATTGTAGCGAGTGGATTACGAGTATCTGAATTAATTAACCTGCACTATGACGATATCTATAAGCGGTCCGTGATTGTGAGAAGTGGCAAGGGAAGAAAGCCTCGTATAACGTTTATTACTCAGGCTGCTCGCACCGCCATAAACAACTATCTAAAAACAAAACCTCGTACGGAGTATTTATTTACAAATAAAGACGGCGATAAGCTATCGCGCCAATATATTACGCAGATTATTACCGCTTGTGCTGAGCGCGCCGGTATAGTCAAGCATGTTTCGCCGCATACGTTGCGCCACACATTTGCGACTAACCTGCTCATGAACGGTGCGCGCGCTGAGGTAGTGCAGCCCATGATGGGGCACGAAAACATCCGCTCAACGCTCATTTACATGCACTTCACGAATCCTTATTTACAGAGAGAATACGAGAAATACGCGCCATAGTATTGACATAAGCGCATTTATTTGTTACACTAAGAGCCATGTTAGGGCTGGCGCCCACGCAGAACATTACAAATCAATAGTTATCACATTGAGTATACTAATAGATTTAGTTATCGTGCCGACTTAGCTCAGCTGGCTAGAGCAGCTGTTTTGTAAACAGCAGGTCCTCGGTTCGAGTCCGAGAGTCGGCTCCATAATTCATGCCGGAGTCGTCTAGTGGCAATGACAGGAGACTGTAAATCTCCCGCTTTTTAGCTTCGTAGGTTCGAGTCCTACCTCCGGTACCATGCATAGAATTTTAGGCCGTCCGCTGCTCGCGGGCGGTTTTTATTGACTTTATACAGTGTATATGCTATAATATATAGTATGTACGAGTTTATTAAGCAGTCGCTGAGCAGTTGGAGCCACCAAAAAGATCAGCGCCGCAAATTACAGCAAGCTTATCTAACAGTAGTTTTCATTGGGCTGGTTCTAGCTGGATTGCTGACGCTCCTAAATGTACCGCAAAGCCGCTTGGCCGCGATGATTGCTGCCGGATTCGCAGTAGTTTACTTGGTAAACGGCATCGCCTGGGCGCTACTGGAAGCGTTCGTAGCGCCGAACTTGCCGAAACCCGAATCGACAACCAGCAAGAAGACCCGCCGCCAGAAGTAGCTTGCCTCGACCGCGGCAAATATGTTAGAATTAGTAGGCTTTCATGCCGCGATAGCTCAGTTGGTAGAGCGCATCCATGGTAAGGATGAGGTCTCGGGTTCAAGCCCCGATCGTGGCTCCAGAATAGAGTCTTTTTATTTATAAATAGCGGCGTTTGTGTTATTTTTTGTAATTCGCCTCTGAATTATCTTAGGAAATAAACTCTATTCACTATAAAATATTTTTATTTTTTGACACATAGCGGTGCAGCGCATTTCTAAAATATTGAAAAATGGTTTGAATAGTATAACAAAATAATGCTTGATCTAAATATCAATCTTAAAATGTAAGCAAGAGATAAATGTCATATGTCTAAAAGAGAAAATATAGCTAGACGATTATACGTACAGTGTCAAAGAGCCTACGATAGCGTAAAAGATTCAAGCGGCATAATAAAAAACGGTATTCCTGCACCAGGCTATTTTGATGATGCATATAATATACCAGAGGAGCTATTGTTCAATGAGTTGTATAGATCTAGAGATACTTCACAAGATATACGCATAGACTTTGACTATAAACTTCTTGAGTTGATTAATAAAAATGCCACATTTAACTTAAACAGCCTATTGCTGGGTGCGGGAAAAAATACGCCGCTAAAGAAGTTTGAGGTTTTCTTTCAAATTTATTTTCGCAAAGATCCATCTGTGCCCGACCTGTTTCAGAAACAAATTATTTTAGATGATATCAAGTTTGCGTGGTGTAGTGAACGTTCTTTTTCTCGCTTAGTATCTCAATTTGAAAGTGATGAGAATCTTACGGAAGGAGAGTCAAATACACTAGTCTATGATAAGTCGAATTTATATAAAAGATTTAGGAACGAAAGATTTCCGCAGCTTAAAGACGAATCAAATCTACACGCTATAAAGGCTACTGTACGAGCTAATCATATAATTGACGCCACAAACAAAGCAGCAACCGCATTTCGCAACTTTATGAGTTGTGCTAATGTAGCGCAGGCTTTCAGCTCTCAAAGCGTTAGCTTATCAAAAAATGTACCGAAGATAAAATCCGCAGTTGTCTATACGGGCGTTTTTCTCGTAAAGAATAGTGCTGATAAGAAAATAGAAATACTACGGACTGACAGTAAAAGACATAATTTACCTGACCAGAGCTTTAAGCTGACAGCATATCAAGGTAAAATGGCGTTATTCAATAATTTGCTCAAGGCCTTTCGAGATAAGTCTTCGCCGGCTGCTAAGCGTGTGCGCTATGTCACTCTAGAATTTGCGTCGGCAATAGATACAGACGATCCTAATCTACGTCAACTTGGATTTTGGAGGTGCCTAGAGATTGCTACGAGAAGATCTAGTGAGAACCGTAAAGAGAAAGATATAATTAAGATATTTCAGAACTATCACTCTAGAGCTCTACATTGGCAGCAACAAGGCCAGTTGATATTAGATATGCGCAATATCTATGTTCATCAAGGTGTTTCTTCCAATACCAATAAGCCAAATGATTTTTATCTAAATTGGTCACAACAATATGCTGAAGCAGCCCTTAGGGTGCTCGTATATCTCTATAATAACCGTTCGATATGGAAAACTGAAGATGATATTGATATATTCTTTAATCACTATTCTCAATCTGACCGAGCACTAGAGCTTGCAGGTAAGCTTTTAGCTGCACGCAATAAATCGAGAGAAACTGTATAAATTTGCCTTGGCTAACGACACGGCAATTTGCATAGCCTCCTATAGTAAAAACACCGTATTTCAAGCCTGTATTCTACTTATCATTATCTATCGTCGGTAAGATTACCGTGATTAGTTCGTCGGTTTGTTCTTGTTTTTTCTGCTCATTCTGGTCGTTGATAATGCGCGCAGATTCCGCTGGTTTACGTTTGCTAGCGATTGCGAGCAAGACAAGTAGTACTAATACGATTAGTAATATTTCCATTTATACTATTATATCATTTTATTATTCGCGAAGTTATCGTAAATGCACAGCGTTATTTGTGCGCTCAATAATTCCGCCTAAGAGCAGTTTGATTGGTTTTATTTATGAAGGTTTGCTAAAATGAACCTTAGAAGATTCGAGAAAATCGCTCTGTTTTGATGTTTTTTTCAATTGCGCAATGATTATTAAGACTCCAGTTTCATCTAATCAAGACCTGATCCCAGATATTTTTCTAGCGGGCGGGGTGACGTATAGTCCAGACTGGCAGAAAGAAGCGCTTGAAATCTAGGAATTGTAAATATGCACGATCGTATTAAAGCTCAACTGACAGACCTCGCTCAAGGCAACGAATCCTACGCCGCCTTTAACAAGCGTATCGTCAACACCAAGATGCCGGTCATCGGCGTGCGGGTGCCGGATTTGCGGCGGTTTGCGAGGGAATTGGCGCCTGATATGAGTGCAGCGGACATCAGCAAACTACTAACGGCCAAGAACAAATCATTTGACTACGTGCTGCTATGCGGGCTATTGATCACGCACGCTCGGCTTGATGATCAAACGGCAATTAACCTAACCAAGCAATATCTGCCGCACGTTGATTCGTGGGCGCACATTGATACGTTTGTCGAGAAAAAGCGGCGGTTCGCTGGCGATATTTGGTGGGATTTTGCGCTGGAATGCTTGCAGAGCGAGGCCGAATTTACAGTGCGCTACGGCGTGATTTCTTTGATGACTAATTTCCTAGACGAAGCACATATCGATCAGGTTTTCGCGGCGCTGCGAAACGTTAAACACGACGGTTATTACGTCAAAATGGCGCTGGCCTGGCTATATGCTACGACGGCAGTACATTTTTTTGATCTGACGCTGGCTGAATTAGAAAACGAGCATACCGACGCTTGGACGCGCAACAAAGCCTACCAAAAAATGCGCGAATCGCGGCGATTTACGCCTGAGCAGCAAACCGTTATATTAAAGAAGAAGGGACGCAAACTTGAGTAAGAAAAAAGTGTCAGCTGCAAAACGTATTCTAATCTACGGCGATTCAAACGTCTGGGGCGCTAACTTTGCTAGTAGGCGTATCCGCTACAGTGATCGCTGGGTTAACCGCCTCGGCCGAGCCTTGCGCGGTAAAGCGCACGTCACTGCCGACGGCGTCCGCGGCAGAGTTGCTGGCGATTTCCGCATTGATAAACCGCACAAGAATGGCTTGTCGACATTTACGACAGCTCTACAAAAGGCCGATAACTTCGACTTAATCATTATCGCCCTCGGCACCAACGACCTGCAACAGCGTTTCGCGCGAACACCTGAGGAAACAGTTCGTGACTTATTAGAATATCGCAATCTCGCTGGCAAGACTCCAATTATCTACATTTTGCCGCCGTGTTTTGACACTAGCGACAATTCGGGGTATGAGTTTACCGACGCGTCCGAACAGCTTCGCCAAAAACTACTGCAGCGCAAAAACGAACTTGGCAATTATATTGAGCTGCCTAAATTACCGTTATCAGACGGCTTGCATTTTTCGCCATTAGGGCATTATCGAGTTTTCAAGATAGTTAGGGAAGTGCTAAAATCGTATATATAAGCTAATCTGCGCCAACAAAATTTTGGCGGCTAAAGAGGGGGATGAAATGAATAAGCCAATCATATCGATAGACGACATCAAGCAAGCGCTCGAATTTCGCTACGCCACCAAAGCTTTCGACTCTAGCAAGAAAATCTCGCAAGAGAACATCGAACTGCTCCTAGAAGCCGCCCGCCTAGCGCCAAGTTCGTACGGTTTTGAGCCGTGGAATATTATCGTCGTGCAGGACGACGAACAGCTACGCGCCGATGTCAAACGCTGCGCAGGCGCCAATGCTGCTCGTTTTGACGCCAGCCACATCTTGATATTTACTGCCAAAACCAGCGAAGGCTTGTTGCAAAAAGGCGGACATATCGACCATATGCTGCACGATATCAAGAAGCAAAGTTCCATCAAGGCCGCCGGCTTCAAGACTTTTTGGCGATATTGGGCTAAAAAGGATTTTGAGATACTCAATCAACCAGCAATGATTCATCAGTGGGCGGCGCGGCAAGCTTACATTGCACTAGGCTTTGTGCTGCTGGCCGCCGCTGGGCGCAGGATTGACTCGTGCCCGATTGAAGGCTTTTCGATTAGCAAGCTCAGCCAGGTCTTGTCACAGCACCAGCTAATAGACCCAGAGCTAGAAAAGCCGGTAGTAATGTTAGCGCTAGGTTACCGTAGCCAGCGCGAGGTGCCAGCCAAAACTCGCCGCCAGCTAGACGAAATTGTGCGTTGGCGATAATGCCACACCTCCTTTTTCAGGTATTATTAAACCAACGGCGGGCGGACTTATGCCAGCCGGTCCCGTTAGCTTAATATTTGCTAAAATAACATACATGGAAGACACGCGGAATGTAATCGATAAATTCAAAGGCCGGAGCAAGGCAGAGATTGTAAAAGAGTTGGACGGCAAGGATCACGGCTTGGTGATTGCTCTGGAGAACACCGAGCGGGACTTTAATATGGGGACGATCGTCAGGAGCGCCAATGCGTTTGGTGTGCGGCAGATTTATGTCATTGGCAGGCGGCAATGGAACAAGCGCGGTGCTATGATGACGGATAAATATTTGCACGTGCATTATGTCGGTTCGACGGCGGAGTTTGTCGAGCTGATGCGGTCTAAAAGCAGGACGATTATTGCAATTGACAATATCCCGGGCAGCGTCAATATGTCAGAGACGAGCTTGCCAAAGCGGGCGGTGTTGGTGTTCGGTCAGGAAGGGCCGGGGATTTCTGAGGAGATGGCGCAGGTGGCAGACAAGATCGTCGCCATCGAGCAATTCGGCTCGACCCGCTCCATCAATGTCGGCGCAGCAGCCACCGTGGCGATGTATTGCTGGTTGCAGCAGTATGTTTTGAGATGAGCGGCACAATATCCAAACCGCGCTAAAACAACTCTTTCTGCAAATTTACGCTAGAAAATTATGCGTCAGCGATAATAACATATCTAGCTTGAAATTGCTGTACCAATCTGTTATACTTGATTACTGAAGTTTTATAACAACATTAAAGGGAAGTTATGGCAAAGAAGAATAATACTAAGCGTAAGACTATTGCACTCGTCAGTCAACTAAGCAAAGACCGCACTTATATTACGCGCAAAAACTCGGCAAATACGCCAGGTAAAATAACTCTGCGTAAATACGACCCAAAAATACGCCGACATGCTGAATACAAGGAAGTTACCAATGTGTCTCTTGGTCGTAATAAAGTAAAAGAGCGCAAAGGCTAAAATAGCAGCCTTTCTAGGCAAACCAGCAGCCCTCTAGCGAGGGCTGTTTTGCTGTACGGCGGTATCAATTACCTCGGCTAGCCACAATGCGTTCGAGACTAGCTTTTCGATTTGCACCTCGTTTGGACGCTCGTTTTCGGTATATAGATACACTGTATTGCGCTCAATTTCGATATTAATTTTGTCGAAATGCGAAACTATCACTTCGGCAGCCTGCGGCGATATAATTGATTCAATCTCTATAGCTCGAGTAGCAGCACCATAAATATTATATTTATTAAGAAAAGTCTGCAGGTAGCGCGCTGTAGCCCCCAAAATTAGCGGCTGTAGAGCACTGTACGACGCTTGATAAATCGGATCTGTCCGTTTCATGCCAATATAAATGTGCGGCAGCGGACGTTCAGTGTGTAAATCGACAGTAGCGATTAGCCAATGGCAGCGTTGATTCTTATACTTGTGCGACTGACCCTGGCGGACGCGAATAGTGTCGCGCCGCTGCAGAACTGTCGTATCGTAACCGCGAATTGTACCTATGCAAAGATAATCATCGATATGCGTGTGCGAAACCGTATGGCCGCGCACCAAGCGATGGTCGTCGTCATGCTGATTAGCGTAACCAAAATATACCAAGCCAGCGCGATCTGCGAAGCGGCGCATTGCTTGGCGCGTAGCACGAGTCTTAGCAATATGCCGCGGCGTAAGCCGGCGAAGAGCTCTAGATACTTTCAATTTTGTTCTCGAACTGACTCCCACCCTGTTATCCTCATCCTTTTATTGTGTCAAGAATCGTCGATATAAATTCAGCCTGGCTCCAACAAAGCGGCGCGACTGAGCGCTCGCTCCCCGAGACCGGGTCAATCTGCTCGGATAAAACACCAGTCGGCCAAGCTTGACTAGATACCCACGATATTATCCGCTGCGCCGAATTTTCGTCGCCGCACTCCAAATAATACTGAGCTAGCCATAGCGAAACGATAAACCACCAGTTACTCGGAGCATCTGGAGCGCTACGGTAATAGGCGTCATCCTCGTAGCGCGGCAGACCTGGCGTTTCTAGCTTGAAATGAAAGCGGTCGAGAGCTGTTTGTACGGCTCGATGCAAATCTTCTTGATTATCGTATAGGCCATAAATAAAAGCACCATAAACAGCCGACATATCAAGCGTATCATCGGGCGTGTAAGTGCCGTTTTTGTTGCGGCGCAAACCTTTGCGGAAAGCTTTCTGATGAGGATCGTACAAGCGTTTTTGCGCAGACTGTTTGATATCCTCGGCAACCGTTCGCCAAGCGACAGCCCCGACTTCGTCTCGACGCTGATCGGCCAGATTAGCCGCCGCGAACAGTGCTGCTTGAACGGTTGCTGTCGTGTATGTAGTCACCATGAAATGTTCTTCCCAGAGGTCGTAACTTGGTTTTGGCAAGTGCGTCCGATTATCAACATAGCTAGCCAGAAAATTCGCCATCGGTACTACCATCGACGTATAGAACCGCTGCAGCAGCGTGTCGTCGCCAGTCTTATTATAAAATTGACAGAATAAGAACAGCACCGAAGCCGTCTCGTCCTCTTGAATTGGCGCCGAGACAGTGCCATCTGGGTGTACGTACGAATGCCAACTGCTACCTAAAGCCCCATCAGCGCGGTATTTATGCGATAGATAACCTTTCGGACTTAACGCCCGGCGGCAAAAATCAAAGAAATTGTAGGCTTCCTCGGTATAACCCATACGAATTAGCGGCCAGAGAACATACACGCTATCACGCGGCCAGCAGTATGCGTAGGCATCGCGCTGATAATTAAGCGCCTCGCCATCGCTGCTAGCGATAACAGCACCGCGCTTATCAATATGCGCCTTGAGAAGCATCGTACTATTGATAAACGCCTGGCGATACTCTGGTTTGACACGCTGCGCCACTTTCTTCGCCGGACGTAACCACAGCCGCCACCATTTAGCAGTAGCTTCAAAGCGCTTATGGATCGTCTGCGAAATAATATTTTTGTGTATGTAAAGTACTTCGCGCAAGGAAGTACCAGCGGCTAGCCAATAGTTTACCCGCGCCGAACCGTGACCGGCCAATTCTAATTTGAAGCGGATCGTCGAGTCGACGCGACCATGCTCGGCAGTCGAATTCGATAGCTCGCCATCATCAGCATCGCGATAAGTACCTTCGCGGCCCTCGCGGCCAAATACGCCAACTGCATATTGGTCAAAGAACTTACCGCCGTCAACTTGGCCCGACGCCGCAAAGACTCGGCGTCCACGATAATGAATGACAGCGTTATCGTCTGGCAACACTTGAACGGTATCAGTGCTACTACCAGAATCACCGATAATGAAAGCTTGATGCATAAATAACCGAACGTCGCGCGTTTCAGGCCGCAAATTAACCACATGAATCGTCCGCAGAAGCACGTTAAAATCTGTATCGACCGCGTCGTCGAACTCTAACATAATGCCAATTTGTTCATTCACAGCCACGATATGGCCGATCAGCGCCTCGTGGTGATAACTAAATTTGCATGACCAGCCATCGTCGCTCAGCCACGATACGCGGCCATCCGCCCAAACACCGACACGATGCCGAGTATTACCGCCAATCGTATGGTTTTCTAAACCAACGTAAGGGAAATAAACATCGCTAACCTCGCCATGACGACTCAACCCAACTTGCAGTTCGTTATTGCTAAGAATTATCGGTCGAGCCATCAATACCCCGCAATATTATGTTCATACAATCGGTAGCGCACATCGCGCAGCGCATTCATGAAATACAAGAACGCGTCGTACGGCGAATCATACGGACTAAAATACGCATGCACGTCGCCGTCATTAAAGTACTTAGTACACATGTAGTACGGATGGTCGCTGGTCGTCAACTGCCGCCAGTCAGCAATCAAGCCAAGATCACCCGAACCAAGCACGTCATTTTCCATGGCGTATAGATCGCGCATTGCTTCGTGCTGCATACTATTGCCTAGCCATGCTGACAAGTCGCGCTCGGTATCAGCCCAAGTAGTCGTCTGCGGGCAGTCAATCTCGTCATGCGGCTCTAGCGCTTGACAGGCGCCGCTAATCGTGTAGAAAGTATGGTTGTAACGCCCCAGCCAACGCTCAACAAAGTCAGCAAAGAACTCGAAAATGCCTGTGTCCGCCCAAATATTTTCACCAAAAGTCTCGAAATCCATAAATAAGTTAATTATTTCGCCGTCGTGGCCCATGCTTGCGTCAACCCAATCGACATAAGTCGGGGAAGTTAGCGGATACGATTCCCAGTCGCGATTGCTAAAACGAAAAGCGATATCATCGCTCAAACGGTAATTTTTCAACAATAATTTGACATTTTTCGCGCCAGCTGGCCGGTACATGTAATTAGCGTTACGCCAACCGAGAACTTTATCCCAGCCCTCAGCAATAATACCTTTGTAGCCTTGCTGGTCAGCCCATTCGGCTAGCTCATTATTATAACTCAGCTCGGTGTTGCGAAAAGCGGTGATTTCGACGCCAAACAAGTCGCGAATCTTCTGGCGATGAACATCAACTTGCCGCTGAAATTCGTCGCGGCTATAGAAAAACGCCAAGCTATGGTAATAAGTTTCGCCGACGATCTCGACGCGGCCAGTTGCGATAATATCGCGCAGTAAATCGATCACGTCTGGCGCCCAGCGCTCGGCCTGGTCTAGCAATGTGCCAGTCACCGATAGCGACACGCAAAAATCTGGATACGCAGCCAGTAATTTGCGCAGCAATGCCAGCATCGGTCGGTACGACTTATCAGCAACCTTCTCAAAAATAAAGCGGTTGCTGCGATATTTATCATCGAAATTATCGAAATAATCATGCCGATCCGCGATATCAAACACCGAATATTCGCGTACGCGCCACGGTTGATGCATATGAAGATACAAAACCACTCCGCGTTTTTTGCTCATCATTTGGCTCCTTTCTGAGTGCGGCTATAAATTGATAAGCACTTGCTAGCAACGTCATCCCAGCTGATACGAGCATATTCCGATTTGATACCGCGCTTCATATCGTTCAGCAGTTGCGGCGATTTAGCCAGAGCCACTAGCTGATCAGCCAACTTATGCGTATCCCAAAAATCATAACGAAAAACCGTATCGAGAACTTCGCCAACACCAGACTGGTTAGTTACGATTAGCGCTGTATCATAATGTGCCGCCTCGAGCGCAGCCAAGCCAAACGGCTCGCTAACTGAGCTCATCACGAAGACGTCCGACACGCGATAAGCGTCGCGCCACTGCTTGCCGCGGACAAAACCTGTAAAATATACTTTATCAGCAACCCCATGGTCAGCAGCAATCCGAATCAGTTCGTCGCGCTGCTCGCCGTCACCAGCTAGCAAAAATGCAAAGCGGTCGTGCTGCTGGCAGGCCTTGGCAAAACCGCGCATCAGCTGCACCAGGCCCTTCTGCGCCGTAAAGCGCGTCACTGTCGATACCACCGTATAGCCTTCATCCTTAAGCAATTCTAAGTACTTGTAAGTCCGCCGATCATAGTCGTAGTTAATCAGCGAGCTAGCATCAATCGCGTTGTGTACGACCTCAATTTTGTCAGCTGGAATATGGTATTTATGAACGATAATTCCCTTAGTAATATTGCTAACAGCAATAATTCGGTCGGCCATCATCAGACCGTTATATTCAATCTCGTGAATGACAGGGTTGCCAAATTCGCTAGCACCAGCGCGGTCAAATTCCGTAGCGTGAACATGAACGATTAGCGGCGCGTCGGTTAATTGTTTGGCGCGCATGCCAGCTTCCATGGTTAACCAATCATGAACATGAATAGCGTCCGGCTTGTCAATCCGATCGACTAGCTGCTCGACATAGCCGACATATTGCTTTTGCACGCCACGCATGGTCGTCAAATCGCCAGCCGGAACATCATCGAGATTACGCGCCGTTACTGCGCCGCCGCCATAAGAATTCAACGCCTTATCGCCATGAAATGGCGGCAGCTCGGTCGCCGAGTAAATATTCAAGAAATCAATATCATCGTATTTTGCAGTGTAGGGGAGCACGAAATCAATTGACGCGCCCCGTTGAGCAAGCGCCTTAGACAAGTGATAACACGCGACACCGAGACCTCCGCTGTTGTGCGGCGGGAGTTCCCACCCTAACATTAATATCTTCATAAAAATTCTACTCGGTTATGCCGTAGCCTAACCATTCCCTTATGTTGTTCATTTAACAGTATAGCGCTTTTTTGCTTATGATTGCAACAAAAATAAGCATTTTGTGAAATTTTGTGAAAAATTATCGTGAAAACATATAGATTTTTTACAGCAAACGGTGCATGATAGTAAGCATGGATAGCGCAATATCAACTTCGGTAATTAACGATCTAAAGAGCCTGCTAGTATCGCCGAACGCTTTTCGCTCACTGCTAGTGCTAGTTTTGTCGATGATTGCTGCTTATTGGTTGAGTAAGTTCCTAGCGCGCGGCTTGATTTTCATAGCACAACGTATCGGCCGCCGCAGCGACAATGAATCAGACGAAGCGCGCGTCACCCGGCTGCGGCAAACCGAAACATACCTGAGCGTGTCTATTGCCATCATTCGCACGCTAGTGGTAGTATCGGTTGGTTATATCGCTTGGCGGATCCTCAGTCCAACCGCCGCTAACTCTAGCACCTCCGGCGGGCTAGCCGCTATTGGTGCTGGTGCTATGTTTGCTTTGGTAGCCGGACAAACTATCGGTATCGTGTTGCGCGACCTGACCGCTAGCGCGATTATGATTTCAGAAAACTGGTACAAGATAGGCGATTTCGTCAAGCTCGATCCATTCACGGACTTGAGCGGCGTTGTCGAGCGCTTCACGCTGACCTCGACGCGTATTCGCGCTCTCAATGGCGAAGTCATCACCGTTCACAACCAGAACATCACTGGCGCCCGCGTCACGCCGCATGGTGTACGCACGATTGCTGTTGATATTTTCGTTCGCGACAAGCGAGCCGGCGTCGCTGCTATCCGCCGAATTATCGCCGCCATTCCAAAGGGCACGATGATGCTAGCGCACCCATTGCGAATTACCAATATCGATAAATGGGGCGACGAGCGCTGGCGTATTACTGTCACCGGGCAAACCCCGCCGGGGCGCGAATGGCTAATTGATAAATTTTTCGTCGAAGCTGTCTCTAACATCGATGACGACAAAGAAAAGTCCGAACGCTTACTGTCGCTGCCGCCGATTCCGCATGCTGCCGATGAAACCGCTAACCGCCGCTTCAAGCGTGCCGTCCGCGTCAAAAAAGATCAGCCTAAAGATATCGCCATTGATGATATCTAAAAAGCATTTCGCTATGCTATAATAGGAAAGCGTAAAGGGGCATAGTACAACGGCTAGTATAACGGTCTCCAAAACCGTAGATTGAGGTTCGATTCCTCATGCCCCTGCCATAAACCACATATGCATAATTGCAGTTTTAAGTTCCATTACCTATAATAATTTTATGAATCCTAGTTCTATCTCTCATCCGCACGCTATCATGATGGTTGGCTTGCCAGGCAGCGGCAAAACATTTTTCGCACAGCAATTTTCTGAGATGTTTAATGCGCCGTTTGTTGATTCGCAATTTATTAGCGAGCACAGTCTAGATAGCAATGCTAGTGAGGAGGTCTGCCAGCGATTTTTGGCCGAGATAGCACGCACCAAGCAAACTTTTATTTATGAAGACAGCAATTTAAGCCGCGTCCGCCGCGCCGAATTTGCGCGCTGGGCCAAGGGGCATGGTTATAAGCCGCTTATTATTTGGGTGCAGACCGATGAAGCAACTTGCCGGCGCCGCATTCAAAAAGGCCACTCGCTAGATACTATAAACTTTGATGCCGCCGTCAAGAGTTTCACCGAACCAAACGCCATCGAGAAACCAGTCGTTATCAGCGGCAAGCACACATACAAAACTCAAGCGCGTACTGTACTAGCCCGTCTCGGCGATAGTAATCGTCCTAGCCGGCCAATGACTAGCTTGGCCAGGCAGCGCCCCGAGGTTCGCCGCCGCGGTATCAGCATCCAATAATATGCCTGCCAAATCCCAAACTATTGACGATCCGGAGTTCGGCGAGATTGTTATCATGCGCCGCGCTACTCGATACACCCGCATCAAGCTCGGCACCGACGGACGCTTTGTCGTTACTAGCGGCCGGCTAGTACCGCTGGCGTTTATTCGCTCGTTTATTGAACAGTCGCGCGAAGACTTGCGCAAAATAGCCAAAGATTCGTCCATTGCCCAGCCGTATCGCGACGGGCAGCTCATCGGCAAAACCCATCAATTAGCTATCGTGCCGACGCAGATGATCAAACAGCCAGAAATTCGTACCATGCGCGGTAAGCTTCTGGTCAAGCTGCCGCCCGAATTTTCACTCGACAATCAGGAACTTCAACAACAAATCCGCGACGAAACAATCAAAGTTCTGCGCCGCGATGCCAAAAAATACCTACCGCCGCTACTAGAAAAATTAGCTAGCACTCATGGTTTCGCTTACCAGCGCGTTCGCTTTAGCCACGCTGGTAGCCGATGGGGTAGCTGCAGCTCCAACGGAACGATTAGTCTCAACATTGCTTTGATGAAACTACCCGATGAATTGATTCGATATGTATTGATTCACGAGCTTTGCCACACTCGCCATATGAACCACTCCGCAGCCTTTTGGCGCGAAGTTGAACGCTACGATCCGCGCTACCGCCTACACCGGCAGCAGCTCAAGCGCCAAACTCCAATCGTCTAAGTCTTTTCATAAATTGCCTTTGCGGTTATACTAATAATAGCTATGGGTGGCCAAATCAAAGACTATATAAACATCGATCCGTCAACGCATCGCATGAAGATTATTCGCTGGATAGCACTTTTGATTCCGCTGCTATTAGTGGCGTACAGCGTCTTCATGCAATTCTCGCCGCTCGGTAAGCCGACAGCAGTGAATATGTACGCTTTTTACGCGGTTAACGTCTGTTGGGTCATCATCGGCTTTTGGCAATTTTTCGCAGCGCCGCGGCAACCTATTGGCCATATTGCCGGGCTCATCGGTTATCATATTTTAGCGTTAACTTACGTATTAACGGTTTCTGGTTTTGATATGCCGCTAATTTATACATGGTCGGCACTATTGCTAGCCAGCTCTGTTTACCTGGGTCAGTCAGGCATTAACATTAGTATTGCGACATTGTTTGCGGCTGCCTCAGGCAGTGTTATTATTCATGCTAGCGACGACAAACAAGTTGTGTCTATCGTCATCCACTTTTTGGGTACACTCATCATCAGCTACATGGTCAAGATGGTCATTTCAGCCCAGGCGATTGATCAAGCCGAACTCTTGCGCAGCCAAACCGCCGAGCGTCTACAGCGCGATCGCATAGTTACTATCGTCAACAACCTCTCTGACGCTATTATTAGCACCGATAGAAACGGCATCATTTCGCTATACAACGCCTCGGCGCTAAACTTATTTGATACTAATACTGATCTCGCTGGCAAATGCATTGACGATTTTATTTCGATCGTCGATAAGAATAAACAGCCATTCAAGTTCGCCGACAAGCTGCATTCCGCCAAAACTACACAATACCGCGACGATCTAACTGCCAGAATATCCAACGAAAGCATTCGCCTCGGCGCAACATACTCGCCAATTCGCAGCACCAACAGCGTCAGCGATGATGGCTATGTAATCATCTTGCGCGACATCACCAAGCAGAAATCTCTCGACGACGAGCGCGACGAGTTTATTTCGGTTGTCAGCCACGAGCTGCGCACTCCGATAACTATCGCCGAAGGATCGCTGAGCAATGTCTCGCTGATGATCAAGCGTCCCGACATTCCAAAAGAAAGATTAATCAATGGCATCAGCACTGCTCACGAGCAAATTATATTTTTGGCGCGAATGGTCAACGACCTTTCAACCTTGAGCCGTGCTGAACGCGGTGTCGCCGACGAGCCAGAGAATATCGATGTCCAATCGCTAATCGACGAACTGTACGCCGAATACGCACCGCAAGCCGCCGACAAATCACTAACCTTCGACATTGATATCGCGCCGCAAATCGGCCAAGTTAGCCAAAGCCGCCTCTACCTCAAAGAAATCCTGCAAAACTTCATCACCAACGCCATCCGCTACACCGAAAAGGGCGGCGTCACCATCATCGTCAAGCCAGGCGAAAACGACACCATCAATTTTGCCGTCAAAGACACTGGCATCGGCATCAGCCGCAGCGACCAGGCACACTTATACCAGAAATTCTGGCGCAGCGAAGATTATCGCACCCGCGAAACTAGCGGCACCGGCCTAGGACTTTACGTTGTCGCCAAACTAGCCCTCAAGCTCAAAACCGAGATCAGACTCAAAAGCCGCCTCAATCACGGATCGACATTTAGCTTTTCGCTGCCCGCCGTGAAAAAGAATAAATCTTAACGCTTTAGAAAAGACGCGAAATTGCTTGCTATTTTCGCTCGGCAGTCGTATAATTAGCTTGACAGTCTGGAACATACCAGGCTATTTAATTTGGGAGGAAACACTATCGTGGCAAAATCCGCAAAAGGTAAATCAAAGCAAAAATCACAAAACCGCATCACTCGCATTACTGCCGGCGACAAAGCTGCAAAACCAAAGAAGCCGAGCATCCTGGCGACCGCCAAAGAATTAGCTGGCCGCACACAAGCCGAAAAACCTAGCGCCAAAACTGCTAAGACTAGCGTCAAAACTAAAACTGCCGCCAGCAAGCCGAAGAACTCAAAAAGCCACCGCAATCCGCTCAGCGCCATCACTGGTTATTTCCGCGGCGCCTGGCAGGAAATCAAACAAGTCCGCTGGCCAGATCGCCGTTCGACCTGGGGTATGGTCGGCGCGCTGATCGTTTTTACCGCAGCGCTGTTTCTGGTCATTATCTTGCTAGATTACGGCTTCGCTTGGCTATTCAAACTAATCATGGGAACAAAGTAGAAAGGATCTTATGGCAAAATCAAATCGTTATGACAGCTCGCGGCAATGGTATGCCATCCATACTTACAGCGGCTACGAGGAAAAAGTCGCTGAAAGCATCCGTCAGCGCGCTCAAACTATCGACATGGCTGATAAAATTTTTGACGCCATTGTGCCGAAAGAAAAGCAAGTTCAAATCAAAAATGGCAAGCGCAAAATCATCAATGCCATCATCTTTCAGGGTTACGTCTTGGTCGAGATGAAATTAACCGACGAAACTTGGTATATCGTCCGTAACACGCCAGGCGTTACCGGCTTTGTCGGCAGCGGCACATCGCCAACTCCAGTTTCCGAAGCAGAGATTACCAAAATTAAAAAGCGTATGAACGTCGAAGATCCAAAGCACCAAATTGACTTTACAGAAGGAGAAGTAGTTAACATCATCGACGGGCCCTTCAAAGGTTTCGACGGCGCCGTTAGCGAGATTGACGCTGCCAAAGGCACTCTCAAGGTCATGGTCAGCATGTTCGGCCGCGACACGCCAGTTGAGCTCGATGCTTTGCAGGTCAAAAAAGTCTAGGCCGCTAAGCAAAATTCTTATCACAGCAAGAGAGTTGACGTCCTGCAAAACCGTACAACTCGCAGAGCTTTAGCTTGCGTAATCTCGTAAAACACGCTATACTATAGCAGTTACGCACTAAATATCAGCTTCTCAATATATTTAGTAAAGGAAAATTATGGCAAAGAAAATTATCGGTAACTTGAAGTTACGTATTCCGGCTGGCCGAGCAACTGCTGGGCCTCCGGTTGGCTCGACCCTTGGCCAGTGGGGCTTGAACATGATGGATTTTATCAATCCATTCAACGAAGCCACCAAAGGTATGATGGGCAAAGATGTCATCGTACACATTCAAGTCTACGAAGACCGCACTTTCACCTGGAACTGCTTGGGCCAGCCGGTCGACGACATGATCCGCAGTGCTATCGGCATCCAAAAGGGCAGCGGCAAGCCGCACGTTGATAAAGTCGGTAAAATCACTCGCGCTCAGCTAGAAGAAATCGCCAAAACCAAGATGGATCAACTCAACGCTATTGACTTAGATGGCGCCGTCAAGGTAGTTGCTGGTACCGCTCGCAGTATGGGCGTAGAAGTTGTTGACTAACTAAATAGTTTACACACTCCGGCACCTAGGATATAATAGGCTAAGTGTCGGGGTGTGGCGCAGCTTGGTAGCGCGCACCGTTCGGGACGGTGAGGTCGCTGGTTCAAATCCAGTCACCCCGACCATTGAACCCGTACTCAAACCCGTGTCATGGTGAACCCGTGGCGCGGGTTTTGTTTGCCTCGTACTTGCTGGATTAGGATGGTATTTTGCGCTGCGCAACTACTATGGCGTTATGTTTATCACCAAAGTTGTATATACGCTCGTCGCTTTAGCTTTTGTCGGCGGCGGTGTTGCTATAGGAAATCATAGACGCAGCATCATTGATACTACTCGACCATCATCGCAACTTTAGCTAATCAACTCGCAAAGATTTCTATACCGCTGGCGCTTAATTGTGATAGAATAGAATCATAAGTTATGAAGGGTGAATTTTTGAATAGGCATAAGTTTAGCGTGCTTGTGATTACGCTAGCTTTTTCAGCGATATTAGGTCTAGCTACCTTCACTGGGCTAGATTATTACAAAACCGCTAAAGACATCAGGGCCAAAGAGCAGGAAACCGCCGACAAGCTCGCTGCCGCCCAGCAAAAAGCTTGGGCCGAAAAAGCCGCCCTCCGCAAGAAAGTCTTAAAAGACTACAACAGCACGATCATTGTTATTAACAAAAAGCACTGCTTCGAGCCAAAAACTTGGCAGCCGAATGATTTGGCGCCTATCGAAAAGGGTATATCCTTGCGCAAAGAGGCCGCTGCTCAATATAACGCCATGAAAACTGCCGCCACGCAAGCAAAAATGCCGTTAGCCTCGACTAGCGGCTACCGATCTTACAACGACCAAGTCGAAACTTATAATTATTGGGTCAAACACAGCAACCAAAAAGAAGCCGACTCCGCTAGCGCCCGGCCAGGTTGCAGCGAGCATCAAACTGGCTTAGCTGTCGACCTCAAGGCTGACAATTGCGTCCTGCAGTGCTTCGCCACTACGCCAACCTACAAGTGGCTGGCCGAGCACGCCGCCGAGTACGGCTTCATCCAGCGCTATCCTGATAACGCCAAAAATATTACTGGCTATGTCGTCGAAGCTTGGCACTGGCGTTATGTCGGCCGCGAAACCGCTCAAGACATGAAAAAGCGCGAGATCAAGACTCTCGAGGAATACTTCAATGTTACGGGCGGCGATTATTCAAATTAATTTTACGTAAATACGTCCTAGCCCTGATACTTACCGCGTCAAAACAAGAGCGCGTTCAGAAAAAGTAGTCCGCTAGCTGCCAATCTGAACAACCGAACCGCCGATTTTGCGCCGGAAATAATCGTCGTGGCTAACATACAAAATTGCGCCAGCGTAGCGCTCGAGCGCCGCTTCCAGTTCCTCAATTGAAGGCAAATCCAGGTGGTTGGTCGGCTCGTCTAGAATGAGCAATTGCGGCTCATTTGCTAGCATGCTAATGAGCTGAAACCGAGCTTTTTGCCCGCCGCTCAAGCTAGCCAAGGGCACCGCGCCGTCGCTCTCAACAAAAAGGTAATCGCCCATCAGCTGGCGAATTTTGGTATCATTAATTTTCAGCCCGCGATCGAGATACATCTGCTCAATCGCTCGCGCCAGCGGCAAGTTCAGATAAGTCGCCGCTATCTCTTGCTCGTAAATACCAACGCGAATTTGCGGATCGAGATAGAGAGAGCCAGAGTAAACGATTGGGGTAGATTGAGCAGTATCCTCAAGCAAAGCCTGAGCTAGCTGGGGCGGGACTTGAGCCGTTTTACGAAGACGGCCAGAGGAAGCATCACTAGAGGACGCGGCGTTTGCCATCAACGCTCGAATCAACGTCGTCTTGCCAGCACCATTGCGGCCGCGCAGTTCAATAGCTTCACCTTCGCGCAAATCGATATTAACACCTTCGAACAAAATCCGCTCATCGAAACCTAGCGCCAAATCGCGAGCTTCGACAAGCTTGCGCTGCGAACGCATAGCGCCGTCTCGCATATTCAAACGAATATTGCGAGCTTTGAATTTTTGATAGCGATCAGCTACTTTATAATCCAATTGCGCCACATTCTCTCTGTCAATCCAAAAAGTCGGCTTGTCGATTTTCTCCAGTTTCTCTAGCTCGGCCGCCGCTTGGTTCTCGCGCCGCTTGAATTGCGCAATCGTGCCAGGATCGCGGGCTTTTTCTTTCAGGCGGCGAAATTGCAGAACTTTGTCGCGCAAATTAGCAATCCGCCGTTCGGTTTGCTCGTAATCCTGCATGGCATTGCCTGTCGCTGAAGCATTTTGGCGCAAATAATCATCGTAATTGCCGCGATAACTCGCTGACGCGCCATCGCGCAGCTCGACAATTCGATCAACCTCTGCCAGCACATCGCGGTCATGAGTGATGATCAACATCGCTTGGCGGGCGCTTTTCATCCAATCGATAAACTGCTTCTTGGCAATATAATCCATATGATTAGTAGGCTCGTCAATCAATGCTAGGTCCGCTTGCGCATGCATGATTTTCACAACTTCGACCAAGCGTTTCTGCCCGCCGCTCAAAGCCGCCAATTGGTGCTCGCCAAAACCTTCCATCTGGAAATTTTTCAGCTCCTCAGCCACCAGTTCTTCAACGCGGTAAAAATCCTTCTGTCCAAAGCGTTCCAACGCCTGGCTGTACTCCTCGATCTTGCGCATATCGCTACCCATCGCCGCTGGATAAGTCGTCAAAATGTGCCGCAGCCGCGCATATTCCGGCAGCCCGCGCAGGATATATTCCAGCACTGTAATATCACCCAAACTATGGTGTTCCTGCGCTGTCGCTACAATCGTGCTGCCGCGCCGAAAAACAACCGATCCTCTGTAGTCGCTATCCGTCCCCGCCAACATGCCGAATAGCGTCGATTTGCCAACGCCATTGCGACCAACCAGCCCAACTTTCTCGCCGTCATTGACGCTGAACTTAACGTCGCTCATCAACTGCTTATCGCCAAAACTTTTATCGGTAATGTGAACATCAGCTATCATTCATTCTATTGTAACAGGGAGCAACCCCGGGCACTATTGTATTTTAATCATAAATGTTGTATAATATAAGTCTTAAACCTGTTATAATTAACATATGTCTAAGAAATCTAGCGCTAAGACAAAAAAGCTAGCTATGCAAACAATCGTTAACCGTCGAGCACGATTTGATTATGAACTGGGTGACGAGATCGTGGCTGGGCTTAGTTTAACCGGGCTTGAAGTGCGAGCAGCCAGGGAAGGCCACGTCCAGCTCAAAGGCGCTTACGTCACTATTCGCGGCGGCGAGCTGTGGCTTAACAACGCCAGTTTTTCGCTGCGGCAAAACGAGCTCGGCCAACCAAATGCGCGCACTGTCGATACTAGTTCGCGCAAACTGCTGGCCAGCCGCCGCCAAATCGACCAATTAGCTGCTCGCAAAAAAGAAGGCTTCACTATCGTTCCAACCAAGCTGCTCACTAATGGACGCTACATCAAATTAGTCATCGCTCTAGGCAAGGGTAAAAAACGCTACGACAAACGCCAAACTATCAAACAGCGCGATCTAGAACGCGAGCATAGCCGCATTTTGCGCAAATTTTAGCTGCGCCGAATACACCGAGTCTCGCGCCCTGAACCGCCACTATTCTTCTTCAAGTACTTGATGTGATGAAATTAAACTTTCGTATAATTCAACCATCTTTTTAGCCATCGCCGTCGAATCAAACTTCTTGGCAACGCTCAACGCGCCACGCGACAACTCCTCGATTTTCTCTGGGTGCGCAAACAAATCATTAAATACTTTTGCGAAATCTTCGCCCTCAATACCTTCAGTCAAGACAGCGTTGCGCTCAGTCAAAGCCTCGGTCATCCGTTCGTCGCAGTAAACAATCGGCAAACCGCTAGCCGCCGCCTCTAGAAAAGTCATCGGCTGGTTGTCAAAATGATACGACGCCAGCGAGAACACGTCAGCTTGCTTGAGCATCGCCGCTACCTCGTCGCCCGAACGCATACCAGCGAAAATTACTCGATCGCCGACGCCCAACTCCTCAACGCGCTGCCTAAGCTCCTCTTCATACGGGCCGCCGCCAACCAAGACCAGCTTGACTTTTTTATCGCGGATATGCGGCATAGCCTCTATCAAAGTCCGCTGGCGCTTCTCTGGGCTTAGCCGCGCCACCGAAATAATGAACTTTTCACCCGGACGCTTTTCAATTGGCGAATCAGCCGCCGACGCTTTTTTATAGCGTTTGGTGTCGATACCGTTCGGGAAAACGTAGCATGGCACCGTCAAGCCGCCATCTTCGATCAGCATCCGCTCGAGGTGTTTCGACGGCGCAATACAAGCATCGCACTTATTAGCAAACGCCGCCATCAGCCGCCAGCCCTGGCGCGACATGATGTCTTTGATAGTACTTTTGCTCATTGAGCGCAGCTGCTCGCGCGAGGCTTTCGGCAAAATCGGCCTTGTTCGCAACACTACCGGAAACGCCGCTGTCGCCGCAATCAAGCCAGAAGTCACCATAAACGGATAATCATTAACTAATTCAACATAAAGTGTGTGAATGGTCGTCACATGCGGTATATTCTGCCGCTTAGCCACGCTGTGCGCCAGTACGCCCATATAAAATTGCATTTGGCTATGCACGATATCAAACTGGTATTCATCAAGTTTCCTGGCTAGGCCAGGGTAAATAACCGCCATTTCACGCTTATCAAAAACATAATTCTTGGCTGATGGCAAGCGAATGACGTGATCGTCGTGGTCTTCGTAGCCTTCGCATTTTGGTGCTACCACGAAAACCTCATGCCCAAGCGATTCCAAAGCCTGCTTATAGTTCAAAGTCGATGTTGCCACGCCATGGACTGAGGGCAGGTAATCGTCAATAAAAAAAGCGATTCTCATAACTAATTCCTATTATACCATGGCGCGCTAACTACGCTAAACGTCAGGATATGAGTCTACCGCTTCAAACTGCAAGATATGGCCGGCAGCCGGCAAGTTTATAAACTGCGCTTCTGGCATCAGTTGCCGCATAATATCGTTCGTTTTCGAGTTAGCGACATTGTCTTTGCCGCCAAGAATTACCGTAACTCGCTGCTGATCAGTGCGCGGTACGCCAGAAACGAACGGGTTCTGCCGGTAAAGCAAGCTAGTCAATACCTCAGAATCCTGCAAAGCAACGGTAGCTTTCTTGTAACTCTCAGATTCAAGTAGCCAACGATACGCTTCGTGATTACAACTCTTTATCAGGACATTGGTCCGAAAAATTTGTATAGGTCTACTGTTATAAATAGCCCAGCCAAATCTAGCATTTAGCAATAAATTAGATAAAATTTGCATTGTATCCGCAATTAGTGTCATTCTAGGCGTCGGGCAGGCCATGATAATCTTCGTATTTTGAGGGACTTTTCCGGTACGCAGCGCATGGTAGGCCATCGACGAAGCATATGAATTGCTAATTATCACATCTGGCGTCCGACCGATATGCGCCAGAGCATTTGTAAACCAATTAGCCAAATCATCATAGCTACTTAGCGGCACCGCACGCGACCCGCTATGCCCCGGCAAGCCTATCGCATACACCGCGTAACCAAACTTAACATACCGCTCGGCTAGCGGCACCATATCGATCTTGCCGCCAGTCACGCCGTGAAAAAGTATTACCACTTTATCAGCGCTAGTGTTACACTCAAACCAGCAAACTCCGTCGGCCGTCTTTTCTTGGCAGCCGAGCTTTTCGTAGATTTGCCGTAGTGTTGGAATTTCAGGCATAGTAATAATTATACTACTTTATAGTCTCTTGCTATAATACATACATGAAGTCTCTTTCTATAGCGCTAATTATTGACGACAAGTTTCCGTCATCAAGCGGCGTCAGTCGGTCTGTCCAAACACAAATCGAGGAATTAACACGTCTGAGTCATAAGGTTACACTTCTAGCACCGTACGACAACCTAGAGGTACCAAGACAAGCAAAAACTATTCCCGTCAATTCTTTCCGCCTGCCAGGCTTGCCAATACATACGCGGATACTATACGCAACCAATCACACAGCAAAAGTTATCAGCCAGCAGCATCACTTCAATCTTGTTCACAGCCAAACAGACACTGGAGCCTTACTGCTAGCCGCCAAAATCGCTCGCCAGCAACATATCCCGCACATTCACACTTTTCATACCAATATCGCCGGATCGCACACAGTACCGATACCGACATTTTTCGCTAGCATTGGCTTTAGATTATACGCACTAAATGTAGCAGCAATCCATAAGCGGCGACCGCAAAAACACGCCAAATCTAAATCTACTGCGCTGCTAGCCGACGAAAGCCGTATTGGCCGCTTCGACTGGCGTACTCAGGCTATTATTGCTAGTGCTGTCGATGCGTCAACCACACCATCGCACTATATGACCAATTACATTCACGCGGCCGCTAGTGGAGAAGTATCGCTCAGCGCCATTATACCTACTGGCTATAACCGTATCTTTGAGGAGTACGCTCGTGTCGCGCAGCGGCAGCGCAGAAACAAGACCGTGCGCTTCATCAGCATTAGCCGCCTAGTCAAAGAAAAACACCTAGATTGCGTCATCAAAGCCTTCCAGCGTGCTGCCATACCGAATAGCGAACTGCTGGTTGTTGGCGATGGTGCAGAACGCAAGAATCTCATTCGCCTGGCTGCTGATACGCCCAATATTACTTTTGCCGGGCATGTTGGCGATCGCAAACAAATTGTTCAATTGCTTCGAGATTCCGATGTTTTCGTACTAGCATCTTACCGTTTTGATAACCAGCCAATCGTTATTCCTGAATCGTTAGTGATGGGATTACCGGTTCTATATTGCGACGATCGATTGGATGTTGGGCTCCATAACGGCACAAATAGCTTATTGGTACAACCAGATGAAGAGAGTTTGGCGCAAGGTATGAAAAAATTAGCCAGTTCCACTTACCGCAAGAAACTGTCTGCTGGCACCAAAAGCGTATTCAAAGAACTCTCTCCCGAAGCCACTGCTACTTCTTTCGTAAAACTCTACCAACAAGCTATAACCAAATATTCGCGGTGTAAATAATCTCTTGCATTTATTTATAGAGTTATCATTCTGAAAAACTCGACAAATTAATGCTTGCTAGTTAAAAGACGAGCATACAGTTCGCGGTACTGATCAACGGTGCGTTCATAAGTATGGTTATCAATAATCCACTGGCGAGCGTCCCGGCTCATCTGGCGCCGGCGCGACTCATCATTCAGCAGCTCATCGATTTTATGAGCTAGATCGTTGACGTCTGGATAATGGAAGCTGGCCCCATTCTTGCCGCCGTCCAATAGCTCGGGCAGAGCAACCTGATCAGACACCACCACTGGCGTACCGCAAGCCAGCGCTTCTAGCGCCGCAATACATTGCAGCTCGGCAGGACTAGCCATCGCGAGTATATCTGCTCGCCGCAATAAAGCACGCTTTTCCTCGTCGCTAACAAAACCGGTAAAAATACAGCGATCACCCAGTCTGGCTGCTTGACTTCGCAGTTGCTTTTCTATTAAACCTTTACCAATAATCACCAACTGCGCATCAGTTTTCAAGCGTTCCATCGCGGCAATCAGCAAGTCAATCCGCTTCTCGCCGTCAAGCCGCCCAACATAAACCACCACTGGCCGCAACGCATCAATCGCAAAACGCTGCAAGAGCTTCTCGTCAGCCTTACCTGGTGTATAGAATGCTGCATTGACACCGTTAGAAACTGCTTTCGTTGGTATATGAATCGCTGGCGTAGTCGCTAATGCCGCACGCGTCGGCGCCGTCATATAGGCGGTTTGATTAACCAGCTTGCACATTTTACCTTCAACCACTCGGACAAACCAGCGGGCAATAGTTTTGTTTTTGGCATTCATAACGAGATTCAGCGCCATGGTGTGATTAGTCGTGACGATCGGAATCTGCCGCCGCCTAGCCTGGCGAATGACCGCCTGGTGCAGCCACGAAATCGGCGTCATCAGATGAATAATGTCGGGCTGGTTCTGTCGAAAGTATCGCCGCACGAATCTTTTTGGTAAGAATGCCACCCGGTTGTTGTCGCGATTAGCAATCCATTTTACTGCTGGCAACCGCAACACTTTCGCGCCATTTATTTCATCTACCTCTGTGAAATGGCTAAACAAACCGTCCGGCGAACCAGTCAGCACCGTCACCTCATCGCCAGCCTCCTTCAAGCCAGTAATCAGCGTATCCAGCGCCGTCTGTACACCGCCAACACCAGGCCGATATACTTCGCTTACTATCAGGACCTTCATACTTATAAATATTAGCACATCCGCCAACTAGCTGCATCTTTCCAGAGTTAACACTTCACAAAATGAGTGAGCGGTGCTAGCAATGAGACAAAATATCTCGCCGCTAGCACCGCAGTGTACTCTCAGTCTCTGCCGTCTTTTCCTTTCTCTATAAAGGATTCATAGATTCCTTTATAGAGGTCGTCGGCGCCAGGCGGCCGTGGCACCTGCCACGACCTAGGGGAGATGATAAACGTCATATCTTTGCCCGTAAACAAGCAAACAATAACCAGAATCATCTCAATGGCCGCAATCAAGCCAATAATTATAACAACAACAGCCATAGTGCCAACAATGAGAGAAATCATCTCCGTCTTCCTCTGCCCGGGCATGCGCATCCCGGAGCAGACAATTGCGCCATGAGCTGCACACATAGCACCACAGTCCGCCCCGAGATTTTTTGACGAGAGCGAGGGCCTATCAAGCCCTACTTTAGACATATACCCAAAACCAGGCAGTTTTGTCAATAGCACCGCGGCGATTTTACGTTATAATAGCTATATGAAGCTATTCTCTTGGAACGTCAATGGTATCCGCGCCGTCATCAACAAGGGCGAGTTTGCCCGCTTCCTGCAAACCTACGATCCGGATATCTTATGCCTGCAAGAAACCAAGGCCGCCCGCGACCAGGTAGAAATTGATCTGCCAGAGTACCACGAGCATTTCTATTCAGCCGCCAAAAAAGGTTATTCCGGCACGGCGATTTTGTCGAAAATCCGGCCGCTACACTGGCGCGACGGGCTGCCGCTAGCTATCGTCGAGCGGTTCAATTTGACCGGCGATCAGTATGGCAATCCGGCGGACGAGGGGCGTATCATCACTGCCGAGTTCGACGATTTTTGGGTGGTGACATGTTATACGCCAAATTCGAAAGGGGATTTGAACCGGTTGAAATTACGCCATGAGCAGTGGGATCCGGCGGTGCTGGCCTATCTGGAGGAATTGGAGCTAGTTAAGCCAGTCCTATACTGCGGCGATATGAACGTGGCGCATCAAGCGATCGACCTGGCGAACCCCAAGGCTAATGCTGGCAAGCACGGCTTCACTGACGAGGAGCGCGAGGGCTTTCAGAATTACCTAGACGCTGGATTTGTCGACACATTCCGGGCGGCTTTTCCTGAAAAAACCGAAGCTTACACCTGGTGGACGCACTGGGCCAACGCCCGGGCGCGCAATGTTGGCTGGCGGATTGACTATTGGCTGGCGTCGCGCGAAATCGCCGGCAAAGTCAAAAATCCGCAAATCCACCCCGAACAAATGGGCAGCGACCACTGCCCAGTGAGCATTGAAATAATATAAATAGTAAGGTAGTCTTATGCCTCCAGAAAACAACTCGCAGCAACCACTTCAACAAACGCAATATCCGCAGCAACCGCAATATCAACAATACCCGCAGCAGTATCCGCCGCAAAACCAACCTCAATACGCCTCACCGCAGCCGCAATATCCGCATTATTCTTCGCAGAAACCAAACAAAATACTCCTAACGATTGCTTTGATCGTTTCGCCACTCGCAATACTATTCGTAATACTAATATCTATAGGCGTCATTTACGGGCTATCCGAAACATTTTCGCAAAATCCAGTAAGCTCTTTCGGACAGCTGAATGATTGCGCTGAACAAATACGCCAAATACCAGGCGTAGAGAAAGTTGATCTCAAACTATCAGACATCGTAGAGGACTTTTTTGGCCACAAAAAAGGTACTTACAAAATAACACTTCAACCGGATTACCCTAAAGATCAAACTGTCATCGCAGTAAAGAAAATCGCCGACGTTATCTCGCCGATCCGAGAATGGCCGCAACAAAACTTCATTGCAATAACTCAGAAGCAGGGCGACGGCGCAATCAACACCGACTCGGAAGCTAACGTGTTTTACAAAATTCCCGAAAAACTCCCGGCGCTATTCGATAAGCTTAAAGAGTCTAATTTCAAAGCCAAAATTTCAGCTAGAGTACTAGAGAAATCAGAGAAAAACAAAACAGCGAACGGACAGCGTACTCTATATTATCATTACCTTGACTGCAAAGTTGAGATGAATGCCGCCAATCTTAACGAAATCAAATCATCGTTGCCAAGCAACACGTCTATCGGCTCGTACGACAAACTTGTCTATACTTGGAATATAACCAGAAGCGGCGGAGATACAACTAAAGTCTATGCCGATGGCAGAATACTCAGCAATAATCGCTACTTGATGGAAAATATCGACATATTCGAACCTATCTTATTCGAGATTGGAGAATTAGGGTTCGGCATTGATAAAGAATCAGACGAAATCCTAGGCGAAGTTAAATTCAACAACTTGTTCAGCAGATTCGAGCCGTCGCACATCGATATTTTCGCTCAAGCCGTTAAACTAATAGCCGCAAAGAATAATCAAGGCGCATTTAGAATCGATCAAGATAAAGTCCGCGGCTATCCAGAGGGGCGCGTTACGCTGCCAGATATCGCTATCAAAAACGGCATTGCAACTGTAAAAGAATACGATTTCGAGCCAAGAGATAGGTATATTATCGAAAAAATCGTCCGGCAAGCAAACGCAACTGACTCGCCAGCTTGATTAAGCCCAGTCTTTGGCAAAACGTTTTTCTTCGATCGCTACCGTTAACTCGTACAGCCGCTGCACGCCATTCTCTAACTGGTAATAATGCCGAATGTACGCCAATTCTAGCACAAACAAAATCAGCGCCAGCAATCCCAGCAAACAGTTCATCGCCAACCCCATCGCCGCGGTTGCCAAAAATGCCGCCAGGGACGCTAAAAATAGCCCGGCAAAGAAAAATGTCACCAGCAAGTGAATCAACCGCTCGTGCTGAAATTCTTGCACGCGCGTGCGGTGATAGTGCGCCAATTCCGCCAGATCAGTTTTCGACTTAGCTGCTGCTAGGCGCTGCGATATAGTTTGATAGTGCTCGGCGATGTGTTTTTCCATAGCTTAAATTGTACGCTAGCCCGGCGGCTGCGGCAAGCGCTTGAGCTGGTATGTCGGCACTTTTCGCGCTACAATACATTCATGGAATTAGCATATTGGCAGCGCCAAGCACCCGAACAGCCGCTCTTTCCCGATATCGAATGGAATAAGCCCGAACAGCGCTCGCGCGCAGGAAAACTCGGCATCATTGGCGGCAACAAACTTGGCTTTGCTGGTGTCGCCGAGGCCTACTCGACAGCGCTCGCTAGCGGAGTAGGGGAAGCTCGCGCCTTGCTGCCGGATGTCCTTAAAAACACCTTGCCGCGCACCATGGCTGGCGTCACTTACGCGCCTAGCAATCCCAGCGGCGGCTTAGCTCAAGAGTCTATTAGTGAACTACGTGCGCTTAGCACGTGGAGCGATGGTTTACTGCTAATAGGCGACGCCGGGCGTAACAGCCAAACAGCGATTGTCTACAGCCAGCTGCTGCGCGACTATCAAGGCCCAGCAGTTATCACCCGCGATGCCGTAGATCTAGTACGCAACGATTCCGCCATACTAGCAGCACGCCCAAACACCGTGTTAATCTTGAGCTTTGCGCAGCTGCAAAAACTCTTTCGCACGCTTTATTATCCCAAAATTTTGACTTTCAGTATGCAGCTGCTGCAGTTAGTCGAAGCTTTGCACAAATTCACCGTGACATATCCAATTACCATTACCACCTTGCACCAAGACACGCTCGTTACTGCTAGCAGCGGCAAAGTTGCGACCATGCCATGGAACGACCCGATGCGCATCTGGCGCGGTACGGTAGCGGCGCGTGCTAGCGTCTATTATATTTGGAATCCGTCGCGGCCGCTTGAGGCCATCACCGCCAGTCTTCTCTCTAAATAATCCAACAAAACAAATCCGCCCTGATATCTCAGAGCGGGTTGTTTCTAGCTGGGGGGATTAACTAGAGGCGTTTGCGGCTAGCGATGTAAGCGCTGGCTGCTGCGGTTAGACCGCCGAGGCCGACCACCGAGGCGACTACTTCGCCGGTACCAGTCTTTGGTAATTCAACTGGATTTGATGGGGTTGGCGTTTTTGGAGTTTCCGGTGGAGTCGCTGGAGTTTCTTCACATTTGCTCATGTCAGTGGTGTACTGGCTGTCGCTTGACTCTTTGCGGGTAACTTCGACGATTTTCTTGTCAGCGATGCGGCAAACTTTCACCTTGTCGCAGTCTGCTTCATTCTTGGAATGCTTCTTGCTGTCAAACTCGGTCTCTTTGATAGTGATAATGTTACCAGTCTCGAGTTCGCAAACCTTTACCTTATTACAGTCAGCGAAATTCTTAGAGTGCTTCTTGCTGTCAAATTCTTTCTCTTTGATAGTAATGATAGTATCGGTTGAAAGGTCGCAGACTTGGATTTCCTTACAGTCGTTAATGTCTTTCGAGTGCTTCTTACTGTTGAACTCTTTTTCCTTGATAGTTACGATTTGCTTGCTAGTCAGGTCACAGACCTTGATTTCTTTACAATCGTTGATATCTTTGGAATGTTTGCTGCTGTTGAACTCAGTCTCTTTGATGGTGATGATTTTCTTGCTGGTAAGATCACAGACTTGGATATCTTTCGGTTTCCAGGTTGCATCACCCCAGACTGGGTTACCGCAATCCTTGATAATGGCTGCGATAAACTTGCCGTTGTCATCAAACCAGACGAAAGCATCAAACTGATTGTAGACAAAGCTGTTCTGAGTCGTAAACTTGTAGAACGAATGTCCACCAACCGTCTCGCGGCCGTATGACGAGCCTGGGTAGCGCGTATTACGCTGAACGGTCTTGGCGTTAGTTGCTACGACTTGGCCGTCGACAACGATCCGGCCATCCTTATAAACGGTACCGTTCTTCATGCCTTTGCCTTCAATCATGGCATCATTTATGTTGTTCCACTGATACAGCGCTTTGATGTCGTTGCGTCCGTAGTAAACATTTTTAAGGTCTTGATGACTTGGCGTACCGCAAGTAATCACGTTAATCCATCCGTCACAGACAGATGCTTCTGATGGCTTAGCCAACCAGATTCCACCAGCGATAGCAGCTATAACCGCGCCGACAATCGCCAGATTCTTAATTGATAGTTTCATTGATTTCCTCCCTGCGTGCATTATTCCACGCTTATGATGCCATTGTAGCATAAACTTTTAATTATGTCAACACTTTTGCATAATATTGTTACTTATGCTTTACGCCGCTACCATAACAGGGGTAAGCGCATCAAAAAAAGACGCCCACATACGTCTATCTTATGGTACCGCGGGCCGGACTTGAACCGGCACGAGCTAATGCTCAAGAGATTTTGAGTCTCTCATGTCTACCAATTCCATCACCGCGGCAGAAAAGGTACATTTTCATTGTAACAGACCAGCGCTAACTAGTAAATAACCGCTAATTACGCTATAATTAGCATAGAAAGTATGAAGCCAGACGATCGTTCATCATTAACCGTTCCGCCCAGAGACGGAGCGCCTCATCACAGCGCACTAACCGACCAGCACCGGTCGGCGGCGGCTGATATTGTCCGCCAACAGATCAGTTCGATTATTCAAAACGATCCGCATGCCACTGCTGCAACTGGCCAGCAGCCAAATTCTTCTAACGCGAAAAAACCTAAACAGGCCGAGGAACCCCAAAAGAACTCGCACTCGCCGCAAACAAACGCCTATCCGCAGCCATCTGGCACCGTCGCTGATAGTGCGCAGTCTAACAGCGTTACGGCCGGCCCTGGCGCCGTCGACCCAGACAAAAACCCGTATACCCGCACTATGAACCAGAGCTCCACGCCTGCTGCGCATGATGCTTCTTGGCAAAAATACCACACCGCCTGGCAAACATATTATCAGCAGTATTACGAGCGCTACTATGTCTCGCAGATTGACGCTACTCGCAAGTCGCTCAAAAAGCAAGCCGCTCAGCAAGCGCAAAAAAACCAAAACTCAACGCCAAACAACGGCACCGTATCGCAAGAAGAAGCTGTCAACGACCTGCGCAGTTCCATTCGCCGCAAAATCAACGACAAGGCCAAGAAAGTCCGCGGCAGCCGCCATTTTATGCCGATTATGGCAGCTTGCGCGGTGATGATTATTTTTCTATTTTTGCAGTATAATCGCGTTTTGTTCGCCTACGTCGAGGCGTACGTCTCACCAGGCGCCACCGACCCCGAATCAATTATCGTCTCGCCAAATACCACCAAAGTCGCCACCAACGAGTCGCGGCTGCTGATTCCCAAAATCGCCGTTGACGTACCGATCATCTGGGATGCTAATGCCGCCGACACCAACTCGCTAAATCAAGCCATGGACAAAGGCATCGTTTGGTTCAACATCCAAGGCGCCAACGCTAAGCCTGGCGAAAAAGGTAATTTCGTCGTTTCTGGCCATTCTTCTAACGACTGGACTGACAGCGGCAATTATAAATTTATTTTTGCTCGGCTAGAGAAGATGGCCGCCGGCGATGTGGTTTATGCCAACTACAACGGCACACGCTATACCTACAAAATTACCGGCACCAAGGTGGTTAAGCCAACCGACGTCGCGTCGCTGCAAATCGGCAACGACAAACCTTACATTACGCTAATCACTTGTACGCCGCTAGGCACAGCACAGAACCGCTTGTTAGTTTTTGGCGAGCAAATCAGCCCTAATCCGAACGAAGCCAAAACCGCCGAGCAAAACAGCAATACCGCCACCTCGACCAAGAAAATGCCGGCCAACTCGCCGACGTTCTTGCAACGAATATTTGGCATCGGTAATTAGCGAACTTAGCTTAGTCGTACATCTTGATGTAAGAAGCAGTAATTTTGCCCGAAGCGTGTTTGCGGAAATAATACAGAAAACGGTTATTCGACGATTGCATTGCTGCCGAGCCAACTGCATCGGTCGCCATGGTGTGCATATTAGTACCATCATAATCGCCGAACTCAAAGGTGCCGCCAGACACCCGCATAATATGCGAATTATCCAGCCAAGCGATTTCACTCGTAGCGGTAGTCTTCATCGAGACGTTAGCAATCGACCGCAACTCTAGATTATAAGTCACCAAGCTAACCCCAGCCTGCGCATAAACATACAGATGTTCGTTGGGTGAGAAGCCCGCATACGAAACGTCAGTAGCTAACGGCAGCGTCGCTAGCAACTCTTGCTGCAGTTCGTCTGTTGAATCGCTTGCTGGTAATTTTACTTTCTTGACAGCAACCATTTTGCCGTGAGTAATGAGCGCAAAATTATCATAATAATACTCCTCAATCGCTAGATTAAGACTGCGCCCAGTCATATCCTTGAAAGTTTGCAAGGCCCGCGGCTTTGATGCACCTTTCGACAAATAGCCAATCGTCCGCTCGCCGCTATTATTCGGCTTGGTGGTATAGCTAATCCAACCGTTTCTAGAAACATAAAAATCACTAGCATCGCTAATTAGCGGACCCGACAGCGTTTTATCCGACAGTCTAATCCGGCGAACATCGCTGTCGGCCGTCAACACATACACATTCTGCGAGTCGCTTTTATCGAAAGCTAATTTGCTGATTTGCACGCCGATATCGCGGGTGATGTTTTGCGCCTTTCCATCGAGGTCAACGATAAGATATTCTTTTGAATCATCAAAAGAATGGCTGATTAACACTCGTTTGCTATCCTTGCTCCACGATTCAATTGCAAAACTGTGATTAGCGCCGTCGGCCGTGTAACTATCAGCAGGTAGAACACGCTGCTTATGTTCGATCCGGTCGTTATCAACTTTGAGAAAATCAACCGCTGGCTGCTGCTTGTTTTGGATGACCGCAAAGCGCGACTTATCAGGCGCTGCCGCTGCGCTGTCGAGGCTAGCGAGTTCCATCGCGTCTTTAGCCTCAATGCTCGTCGGCACTAGCTTGACGTAATTTAACCAAAGGATTGAGCCGGCCTTGACGTTAACTTGTTTTTGCCAGGGCACAAAGCCGTCTTTCGATACCGTTACCGTGTGCTGCCCGGCAGTCGCTACAATACGCGTCGCCGTCCGGTTGGCAAGGGTGGCAGCATCTATCTGAATCGTTGCGCCATCAGGCCGCGAGTCAAACTGCATCATGCCGCCTTGTCTAACCGTGCCTCGATCAAAGTCTAAACGATAGCCTTGTACTAGCATCAAACAAACCACTGCCAACGCTAGAACTGCCAGGGTCATCACAGCATAAGTAAAGGTTAATTTAATACGCTGCTTGCGCCGATTTTTTTGCTGATTCATAGTACGTATTATACCACTTGCTATTGCGTGTAATAGCAAATTAGGCTATGATAATAGTTAAGCACGAGTAGTATCGCAAACATAGGTAAGGGAAATGACAAACAACAACATAACCATCAAGGGTAATGTCTACGACGCCGAAACTGGCAATATTCTCGATGCCCAGCGATCGGCACGCACGCCAGCAGCCGCGGCTAGCAATTTTCATAGCGGTACCCAAAAATCCCACACCCTGCAGCGCAAATATATCAAGGAACAACCGCGCACCATTGATTCAGTAGCGCCAGTGCGAGCCGCCACCCCGGCGGGTATTAAAGAAAAATCTGCCGCTCGCAGTTCGCAGCGCTTAGCGGCCGAGCGCAGTACGCCGCCGCAAATCATTCGCCGCAGCAAGAGAACTCGCCGCGTCCAAGATATTCGCCGATCGTCTAATATTGCGCATTTTGCCAAAGCTACAACTACTACCAATCCGTCCGTCAAGCGTCCAGCCACCCCAGAAACACCAGATATAGCGCCTACTGCCAATCAGCTTGAACAGACTACTCGCCAGCGGCAAGCAATCATCAAGCAGCAGCAAACGCGCAGCGTCTTACCATCACAAGTTATCAAGCAGCAAGCCATTCAGGAAGCTACCGACAAGATGCTGACGCGCCAACAGCGCAAAGAGGTCAAGCCGACAAAAAACCCTTCGCTTTGGCGCCGCCTGGTTAGCGTTGGCAGCACAGCTATAGCTGTCCTACTGCTAGGCGCCTACTTCACATATATCAATATGCCCGCTTTGAGCACACGTATAGCCGCCTCGCAGGCTGGTATTAACGCTTCTTATCCGAATTACCAGCCGTCTGGCTATAGCCTCAACGGTCCAGTTGCTTACCAGCAGGGCAGCGTAATCATGAAGTTTGCCGCTAACGGCAGCAACGAGAATTTCACCTTAGCGCAAACTCGCTCCGAATGGGATTCATCGGCCGTGCTCGAAAATTACATCAAGCCGAAATCCCGCGACAAATACACCACGACCGCTGCCAATGGCCTAACCATCTATTCATATGGTACTCATGCCGCTTGGGTTAATGCTGGTATTCTTTACACCGTCGACGGTAACGCCGAGCTAGCACCAGATCAAATCCAAAAGATAGCCGCCAGTTTGTAATTTATGCATATTTGTGGTATAATATAAAGATAGGCCTTATTCTTGGCGATATGAGGATAACTCTTAACTTTTGCACCTGCCGGGTGCTTTTTGCTATAATTAGGCCATGGGCGACGACAAAAATTACACCAACGTCATTCTTGAAGAAATCCGTTCGCAGATGAGCGCGGTGCTAGAAATTGTGTCAGATAATCAACGCAAACTTGGTAATATGCCAACTCGCGAGGAATTCGACGACCTCAAGGCTGACGTCAATACTATCAAACGAGCTGTCGTTGATAACGACAAAACCACTCGGCACAAACTAGAATTACTTGACCGGCGCGTCGCCAAATTAGAAGAGAGTGCCTCATGACCACGCGTACTCGTTTCGCACCTAGCCCAACCGGCTACATGCATGTCGGCGGTATGCGTACCGCGCTATTCGCTTGGCTCATCGCTCGGCAGTCAAATGGAAAATTCATCCTGCGCATAGAAGATACCGACCAAAAAAGGGAAGTATCTGGCAGCGTAGAGCATATTTATGAATGCCTAAGGTGGCTCGACCTTGTACCAGACGAAGGTCCAGACGATTTTGGCGGTGAATTTGGGCCGTACAAACAGTCAGAACGGCTTGACATTTACCAGAAATATGCGCAAAAACTCATTGACGCTGGCCGCGCTTATGCCGATCCATATACGCCGGAGCAGCTAGACGCTTTTCGCGAAGAAGCCAAAGCCCATAAAATGCCTTTTTTGTACCGTGATTACCGCCCGGAAAACCCGCCAACCTGGGATGGCAGCCAACCGCTGCGCTTTCGTTCAGAGCCGAAAGCTTACACCTGGCACGACGAAGTTATGGGCGAAATGCACGCCGGACCAGAGGTAATTGACGATTTTATATTAGTCAAATCCGATGGCTTTCCGACGTACAACTTTGCGCACATTGTCGATGACGCCGAAATGGAAATCACCCATGTTATACGCGGGCAAGAGTTCCTTGCCAGCACGCCCAAATACCTTAATCTCTACGATGCGCTGGATATACCTTGGCCAATATTCGCCTCGGTGCCGCCAATCATGAACGAGCAGGGCAATAAGAAATTATCCAAACGCGACGGCGCCAAAGATATCCTAGCCTACAGAGAAGAGGGCTATCTGCCAGACGCCATGCTCAATTTCCTCGCCAGCCTGGGATGGAACGACGGCACCGAACAGGAAGTTTTCACCAGAGACGAATTGATCGAAAAATTCAGCCTGAAACGCGTCCAAAAATCAGGCGCGCGGTTTGACGAAAAACGCTTGTTGTGGCTTAACGGTGCTCATATACGCAATATTCCTGTCGATAAGCTTTACGAGTATGTGTCGCCATGGGAAGATAACTCGCAAAAAGACGGGAAACAGACTGGTTTCTGGCCGGAATCCGCCTACGCTCCAAATATAACCAATGAATACCGCATGAAAGTGCTGGCTTTAGCACAAGACCGCCTGAAAATGTTTGAAGATTTACGCGGATTTGGCTACTTTTTCGCGGATCCTGAAATTAACATGGAACTTATTGACGGCAATAAGCAGCTAAAGAAGCTGTCTGACAGCGAGCGTCGCGAATTACTAGAAACCGCCCGCCACGAACTTGCCAAACTCGCCGGCTGGACGCCAGAATCAATCCAAACCTGCCTAAATAAACTACTGGAAACAACCGGCCAAAAACCCGGCATTCTCTTCAGCCTGATCCGCATCGCCGTCACCTGGGCGCCGTTCAGCCCGCAGCTGAACGATACACTGGCGCTAATTGGCTGCGAACGCACGCTAGCGCGGCTTCAGAGTTATCTAGAGTCAAAAGAATAATAAATTAATTAGCAAAAAGTAAGGGGGCTGTCTTGTTATATTTATAGTATAGCAAGACAGCCCCAGCGGATAGAATCAGTAGAGGCGTCGTCGTCGCGCCTCGTCACTCAGCAGATGGCGGGCGACCAGCTCTTCCGGTGTTTCACCGCAAAGCGAGGCCACCTCGCGTAATTGCTGCTCGTGGCGCTGCTGCGCCGCCTCCTCTGAGCCAGAGCAGGAAGAGTTCTTGGCGAGAACAGAAGCAGAAGGATCAAGACTCTTCAGCTCTTCTTCTGCCCGTATGCGGGCTAGGATCGGATCCACCTCCTTCTGGATAGTCAGAGAGACCTGATCAATCAGGTCGCTCCAGAGATATCTGGGCAGACGATCGCCCAGCTGGTCGTCAGGTGTGCGGTGGCTAAGCCACCGCCCAAGCTCTCCTCCGATATAGAGGAAAAGGTCGGGCCTTCGCCCGAAAACTCGCGCCACCAGCTGGTCGTCGACCAGCCGTCGTGGGAGCACGGGCCTAGTCGGCTCAACAAGATGCCGATGCTTCTTAAGCATCTTAACGTCATGCTGATCGCAAGACGAAAGCGCCAACTGCCTAATGACGCGAATCACCGCGTCAGAAACGCGGGCGACCTCCATCGTATCATCAGAGGTAGAGCGACGAGTTTTTAGCCACTGCCGCAAACTGCGACGTGGCCGCCTGATGTTCTCTGGCACGCCAAGTATACTGTACCGAAGCCCTGGGGCATTGACAATTTCGTCGCAGGTCACCCCTGCGACGAAATAGTATCCTTCATCAGCTAGTTTTGAAGAGAAAGCTGGAGACTTCTCCTCAAAAACGTCCACGACACCAAGAAGCTCGCCATCAACTACATACGACACCGAGATGTCGTACGTGGTAAAGACCCAGCTAGTTGAGCTCGTGGCGCTTGTCTCCTTGACAATCTCAAGCAGCATATTCTCTTCCTCCTTTCATCTATTCGAAGAGAATATGCTAATATTATACAACTCTACTTATTTTTTGTCAAATTACGACTAACTAAAATTCTACTGATTATTTTGATTTTTTAGTTCCCGACGCTCGCTCGGAGTCATGCCACCCCAAATACCATCATCTGTTTCATTCAGATTATTACTTAACGCATACTCCAAGCATTCAGACACAACTGGACAATCACGGCAAATCCTTTTAGCGCGTCTAACTCGTTCTTTTTGTCTGCCAGCTCTATAGTTATCCGAAGGAAAGAACAATTCAGCAGTACTAGAACTGCACGCTGCGCCTGCTTGCCATTCGACACCGAAGCTCGGATCCGCAGTAGCTCTAGTACTATTCTGTAGATTTATTTCGTGTATTACTGCACCTCTGAACAAACCCATGACGCAATAATAGCATACGCGGCACGTCGCGCAAACCATAACCAATTCACACCAATTATGCTATAATTTTACCGAGATGCAAAAGCAAAAAATACGCAGACGAAACAGACAACCGAGCCCGCTCGTAGCGCAGCACTACGAGGCTGGTAGTAAGCAGTCGCGGCTTCAGCGGTTGCGCGATTTCATTAATCGTCATCGTATTGCAACAATGTGCATTTGCGGCACAATCCTGATCGCTATCGGCGGGGCGGTGGCCTTCGTATTGACATATCGCGCGCCAGTTGCCGACACTGCGTATCATGCTCCTGCCAAAAAAGCGCCTAAAACTGCCGAAAAATACTATTCCCACCTCAATGGCATTGAAGTTGCCTCTAAGGCCGACCTATCCAAACCAGTCACTGCCATCATGATCGAAAATTCGCCTGATGCCCGGCCGCATTCCGGACTCAAGCAGGCCGAAGTCGTCTACGAAGCCATCGCCGAAGGCGGCATCACGCGCTTTCTGACACTATTTCAACAGCACAAGCCGCAGCTCGTCGGCCCAGTCCGCAGCCTGCGTATGTACTATGTCGATTGGCTAGCACCATATCAGGCTAGCGTCGCCCACGTCGGCGGCAGCCATGCTTCACTGCAAGAGATCCGTAACGGTAAGTATCGCGATATCGATCAGTTCTTCAACGGCAGTTCGTACTGGCGCGCCAACGATCGGCGGCCGCCGCATAATGTCTATACTAGCTTCGAGAAATTAGACTCACTCAACGCTGGCAAAGGTTATAAATCATCGCAATTCACCAGTTTCGTCCGCGCCGACGGCAAAGTCAGCGACAAGCCTAACGCCACCAGCATCGACATCAACTTTTCAAGCAGCTGGTACAACACCCATTACGACTATGACAAGTCTAGCAACACCTATCTACGCAGTATCGGCGGGCAGGCCAGTAACGACCGTGAAGAGGGTAGGCTAGCGCCGAGCGTCGTCATCGCGCTGCATGTCAACGAGACTACCGTCATGGAAGACGGCTGGCGGCAAAGTATCGTTACTAATGGTACCGGTACTGCAACAGTGTTTCAGAACGGCACGGCCGCTGAATGTACTTGGCGCAAGAATGACCGCTTTAACCCGCTAGAACTCATCGACGCTGCCGGCAAGCCAGTCGCACTAAATCGCGGACAAACCTGGATCGCTGCCGTACCAAACAGCGGCGGAGGAGGTGTTTCGTGGCAGTAAGCGACGCCAAGCCAGTAGTCAAACGTACACCAGAAATGCGTGATTTTTGGCGCATTCATCGCAACAAAGTTGCAATAATATCTGTTCTCGTTCAATTATTGGTCGCTTTATCGGTTATTGCAATAATGATCATTTTGCAGGTTCGTTTGGATGTCTTTCTTATTGCAACAATTGTCATTTCGCTGTTAATTATTTCTACTGCAACAAATTTCGCAGTGTTGTCTTTTGCGATGATTCCACTGCGCGACCTCTCGACCGCGCTAGTTAATGCTGCCGGACAAAAAATTGACCAAAAGTTACCAAACCCTAGCAATAAAGAGTACAAGGCTACCGGTTTTAGCGATATGCTACTATCTATCTACAAAGAACATACCGAAACCAGTCTAGACAAAACTAGCACAAGCGACGAACTAGCCAGCGCCCTCAATCTGACAAGTACTGGCATAATTATCCTTGACAAGAACAATGGCGTAATTTTCGCTAATCGCGCCGCGCCAATCTCGCTCGACGCCAAAGGCGCTTATCATTTTGACTTGCTATTTGACGACGGCACCGACCTGATTGAATGGCTCAATCAACACCGTACCGACAATGTTCGCGCCCGCAAAATTTGGCTGCGAGTTCCCAACAAGGTCATCGGGCAGGAAGACCGCCGTATTTTCAATATCACTGTTGATTTCGAACAAGGCAACGCCGCGGATGCTATCATTACCGCCTACGACGAGACTGAAATCTACCAGCCAGAGGACGACGACCTTGACTTCATCTCGTTCGCGGCCCACGAGCTGCGCGGGCCAATCACTGTTATCCGCGGTTACCTCGACGTGCTAGCGCTCGAACTCGATAGTAAACTCGAGCCCGATCAAAAAGAGCTTTTCCAGAGATTAATCGTTAGTGGCAATCGCTTATCTGGTTACATCAACAATATCCTCAATACCAGCCGTTATGACCGCCGCCACCTCAAACTCCAACTACACGAAGATTCGTTGGCGACAATCTACGAGACTATCCGCGACGATATGGAGTTACGCGCCCGCTCGCAGCATCGTTCACTGTCCGTTGATATTCCGAGCGATTTGCCAACCGTTGCCGCCGACCGCTCTAGCATTTCCGAAGTGCTATCCAACCTTATCGACAATGCTATCAAATACTCCGACGAGGGCGGCGCTGTGCGCGTCACTGCTAGAGCCAAAGACAAGCATGTTGAAGTTTCGGTCGCCGACAATGGCATCGGCATTCCAGCCAGCGTCATCAACAATCTCTTCCACAAATTCTACCGCAGCCACCGCAGCCGCGAGACAGTCGCTGGCACTGGCATCGGCTTATATCTCAGCAAAGCTATCATCGAAAGTCACGGCGGCACTATCGGCGTATCAAGTATTGAAGGGCAGGGAGCAACTTTTACCTTCACGCTACCAATCTACGCCGCCGTTTCTGACAAACTGCATGGCGCCGACAATTCCAACACCGAAATCATCTCGGCAGGCAACAGCTGGATTAAAAATCACACTAAATACACAGGGTAATCAGGAGAGTATTATGGCAATTTCCACAATCTTAGTCATCGAAGACGACCGTTTCATCGGCGAGATGTACGTCCGCAGCCTCAAAATGGCTGGCTACAACGTCGAGTGGGCGGTGGACGGCCACGATGGCTTGGTTATGGCTACCAATCAGCATTACGATTTAATTTTGCTTGATATCATGCTGCCAGAGATGCGTGGTACCGAAATCATGACCGCAATCCGCAAATTCGAAGAAAATAGCACCGAGAAGTCGCGTATCGTTGTCATGACTAACTTTGACCAAGACGAGAAAAGCCGCGCTGCCTTAGAGAACGATGCCGACGCCTACCTGATTAAGGCTGAGATCACGCCGCGCCGCCTAATCGAAATCATTCAGCAGCTCGACAGCTAGACAACACCCAGCTCTGCTGCTATAATATTCAACAGTTTGGCTCTATCGTCTAGCGGTTAGGACACCGGGTTCTCATCCCGGCAACCCGGGTTCGATTCCCGGTAGAGTCACCATAAAGGGATTTATATTCCGTTCGTATTTGAAACAGCTCGTTTACCTCTGGTGGCGGGCTGTTTTTGTGGGTTCCAAAGTTTATTTGTTTGTAGGCTGGAAGTTTGTTGAGTATAGCACCGAAAAAGACAGCCCTTTGCACTAATAGACATTTTATCGTTCTCAGTTTTTTCCATCTTATAACAAGCGATACCTCTATATTCGATAGACAGGAACGGATAAAACGATTCGCCGCCTTTTTCTGCTAATACAAAATCTCTAAGAGCTGGATCATGTTCGCCGTACAATTTGCCATAGACATTGTAAAACTCAACATTTTTATCGCCGCAAACTTCCTGACCGTTCCGATTCGCCTCTATAAATCGACGCACCGCAGCGTACGTTAGGTCAAACGCTTTTTTAGTATCCTTTGGTCCGCATTCAAATTCTATAGCCGGCACAGGCATGTGCTGAGCTAACGGTCCGGCAATTTTTGACTTTTCCGAATACCACACAACATTACGGTTCAATCCCGCCGATTTTGCTAATCTAATATTTTCTTCTGTAGGGTAAGGTATGATTGTGACTATACCGCTGTCTGTTTTTGTCCCGTGAAGATCAATGACAACATCGAAATTTTTGCCGTATTCAATTAGCTCTGCTGCGCGACGAACTTCATATACGGGGCTATTAATATCGCCTGGGGCACTGCGATTAAGATCCTGTTCGACGAAACGCGTGTTAGCCGCAAAAGCTTTTTCGTTTCCTATAATCCAATCATAACCGTATTTTTCCTTAGGTAATTCTTTCTCAAGCTACCGCATCACCTTGACGCCGTCTCGTTCATTACCATGAGTAGCAGCGATAAATAGAATCTTACGCATATCGCCTCCTGTACTCAGCAGCTGCCGCAAAGGCTTTTTTGACTGCTTCTTCTGGCGACGCTGCACCGATTGTCAATATTCGATTACGAGTGTCGAGATATTCATCAGCGAGTTTATCAGCCCAGCCCCCGTAGCCTGTTAGCGCTACCATTGGGATATCGGCCTGATAAGCGACAGCTAATTCGGTGAGCGTCCCCGAGCCGCCGCTTATCGCAATCACCGCATCGCAACCAGTTACCAGTACGGTTTCTCGACCGCCGCCGCGTTCCAATCCGCAGGGAATGATAATGTCAGCATCTTTTTCCCAAACGTCTTTTCCTTTGCCATATGTGATGCCGACCGTTAATCCGCCAGCATCTTTTGCACCGCGGCATGCCGCCGTTGACAGGGAATCGCTATCTTTTTCGGCTCCAAAAAACAAGATCCCGCCTTCTTCGGCTATTAACCTGCCGACTTCGTACGCTACTTTTTCAACTTCTTTGCTATATTTTAGATCGGCCGCCGAACCCATTACGCCGATTTGAAATTTTCTTGCCATATTTTCTTATCTCATTTACTTTATTAACTTATTATCATTATCGTGACGTTCGTGAAGACACCGCTCTATATCGGTAATCTTAATATCTTTAGCAACCAACAAAACTAGGAGGTGATAAACCAAATCGGCAACCTCGCCAATAAATTCATCGTTCTCATCATTCTTTGCAGCAATCACAACTTCAACTGATTCTTCGCCAACTTTTTGGATAATCCTATCTAAGCCTCTGTCGAATAATTGTCTTGTGTAGGATATGTTTTCATCGCTGTTCGTCTGCTCTCTATGATTTCGTATAATTCTCTAATTGTCATATAGCCTCCTTATGCTATGATTTTTTCAATCGGCGACACGAGAATCCCGCGCGCGCCAAGACTTCTCAATTTGTTAGCTACCTTCCAAAACTCATCTTCATTCATGACGGCATGTACGGCCAGCCAACCAGGCTTTGTTAATTCCACTACAGTTGGAGCGTCAAGTCCAGGGGCAATATTTTTAATTTTATCGATATTTTCTTTGGGTGCGTTCATCATAATATATTTCAAATTCTTTGCAGCAAGCGCCGACTCAAGACGTGCTAGCATCTGAGTAATTAGATTTTCCTTGTCTTTTGAAAGCTTCTTTTCGTTTCTAACAAGAACGGCTTCGGTTTCTAGAATTGTTTCTATAGGGCGTAGGTCATTTAATAAAAGAGTGCTGCCGCTAGCCATTATATCAACAATCGCATCTGCCACCCCAAGTGCAGGTGTAATTTCAACCGATCCAGCTATCACAGTAGTTTTAATATCAATACCGCGTTTCGCAAAATATTTTCTAGTCGTGTTTGGGAAAGTCGTAGCAATTATTTTTCCTTGCAAATCTTTAATCGTAGTAATATTTGATTCTTTAGGAACAGCGGCAACAAGCTTACAATAGCCAAATCCCGGACGCAGAACTTCACGCGTAGCAGTAACTCCAGCTTCACGTAAAACGTTTTGGCCAACAATGCCAATATCTACAACGCCGCGCTCTATATAGCCAGGTATATCATCGTCGCGGCAAAACAAGATTTCAACTGGATAGTTGCGGCATGTGGCAAAAAGTCTACGGCCATACACCTCGAACTCAAGACCCATCATCCGCAGTGTTCTCAGAGAGTCTTCGGTAAGCCGTCCATCTTTTTGAATGGCAATTTTTAAGTTTTCTTTGTTTAATTTCTTATCCACGATAAAACCTCCTCAGGCACAATAAACTTATATTATTTACCCAAGGAACGAGAGATCAAAAAAGAGACCTCCCGCGGTCCCATCCTTGTTCTATAGTTCATTGCTGAATTATAGCGCTCGGTACCGGCTCTACGATGGATCGCGATTTCGGTTGTGTGACTTTACGGCTTCACTCCCGTGGTGTATTTTGACACCCAGCTCGTTCCGGCGTGACTGGAACTTAGACGCTTTATAGTGCATTATGAATGGTAGCAGAGTGGCTAAAATAAGTCAATAATCTTGTCTCGGCTGATCCTATTGTGCAGTGAGTTTAATAGACGCTTAAGTGAAGATGTCAGCTTACGCTCAAATCTTTTTTCTAGTTATACCACGGAGTGTTGGACCGGGCTTAGGTAGACAAATTACTTTGGTAAGGTATAATTGTAATTAACTAATTATCGCGTTGGCAGCTTGACTAACCACAGAATTACCAAGTACTGTTGTCCGAATATCGAGCGCAAGCCAATTCAAAACATAGGAGGACAGTATCCAAGATTAACCGAAATGGGTAACGCAATAAAATCACGAATCCTTCTAGTAGAAGACGAACCAGCGGTGCGCATTGGCACCGAGCAGTTCCTCCGCCAGCGCGGCTTTACGGTGGTGACGGCGACCAGCGGCGAGGAGGCGCTGGAAAAATTTACTCAGGCGGATGTGATTATCCTCGACATTATGTTGCCGGGGGTAAGTGGTATCGAGACACTACACCAAATTCGCCAGACCAGCGACGTGCCGGTACTCATGTTGACGGCACTGCATGATGAGCCGACGCAAATTGCCAGCTTTGACGAGCTGGCGGATGATTATATGAGTAAGCCGTTCTCGCTGGTGATTTTGGAAAAGCGAATTAAGGCACTACTTCGTCGTCAGCAGTCTGTCAAAAAAACCTTGTGGCGCCATGGTCTGGCCTCGGTGGATTTTGCGGCGTATCAGGGATTTTATAATGACACTGACGCACACCTCAAGCCCAAGGAGGTGCAGCTGCTCAAGCTGCTGGTAGACAATCCAAACATGGTCTGGAGCCGGCAGGCTATCATTGACAAGTTGTGGCGTGATGACGAGGTACCGTTCGACCGAGTGATTGACGTCTATATCAAAAACCTGCGCAAGAAATTGCACCTAGACTGCATCATCACGGTGAAGGGAGTGGGCTATCGCTATGAAGAATCTTAAATTATTCCCCAAAACATTTTTGGTGTCAATCGGCCTGTTCGCGGCGCTGATCATCCTGGTGCATGCGCTGGTCTACACCTTGATGCCGCAATTTTATCTGCAGCAAAAAGAGCGCGAGGCGGCGGACAATCTCACGGCGCTCGTGGCTGGACTACGCGGTAAATCGACTGAGGAAATGCGCCGTCTCAGCCAGGATTTTGCTCAGATGAAAAATGTTAATATCACACTGACAATTAACGGGCGCGATCAGTATTTCCAGGGTTTTCAGTCGATCAACATTGTGACCGATAGCGGCAAATCGGTCGACACTAGCGTGGTAAAAATCGCTGATGGACAAACGGTCGATCCGCGCTCGGTGATTTTGCAGCAAGGCAGTGTGGCGAATAGCCAAGGTCAAACGGTCGCCGTCAAGCTGTTGGCCGACGTGGCGCCCGTTACTCAGGCCAAGCTCGCCACCTTGCAGGTGTTGCCATATACCATGCTTGGCTCGCTATTGGTGGCGCTCGTGTTTTCCTACATCTATAGCCGTTTTGTGACGCGGCCGATTCGCCAGATGGCGGCCGTGACCACGACCATGCAGCGGCTGGAAAAGGATGCGCAATACCCGGTAAATAGCAGTGATGAAATTGGCGTACTGGGGCGAAATATTAATGAGCTCTATCAAAATCTGTGGCAAACGATTCGCTCGCTGGAGCATGAAAATAAGCGGATCACCCAACTTGAGAAAGAGAAAATTGCCTTCCTCCGTGCGGCCTCGCACGAGTTGAAAACGCCGTTGGCGGCCCTCCGGATCATGCTTGAGAATATGCAACTCAACATTGGCGAATATAAAAATCGCGATCAGTACCTGGCGGAATCGGTAGCGCAGGTTGACCGCTTGGCGGCGATGGTGAATGATGTCTTGCGTTCTGGTAGTGTCGCCGAGCAGGCTTTGTGTCAAGAAAAGCGACTGAGGATTGACAAGCTAATCGCCGAGGTGGTTGATGATTATACACTGCTGGCGAAAACGCGCGGCATGACTTTCACGATTGACGCACATCCGACGACCATTCGCGCCAACCGCGACATGATGCGCCACGTCATCTCGAATCTAGTGTCAAACGCGGTGCGCCACGGCGATACCGGCAGCGTCATAAAAATTACTTGCGACCAGCATGAGCTGGCTATCGAAAACGCCTGCAAACCACTCACCAAACAACAACTCCAGCATATCTTTGACCCGTTTTATCGCAGTTCTGACGGCACGAAGCAACATACCGACAGCAGTGGCATCGGCCTCTACACCGTGAAAATGCTGCTCGGTACCAAGGGCTTGGACTATGACTTCACGCCGCACGGGCGGGGTATGCGGTTTGTGGTAAGGTTTGGTTAAGACAGCGAGGTGTTACACTATACTCATGAACCTCACCTACGCGACCACCAACAAATATAAACTCGCCGGAGCCAAGCAAGCACTGGCTGGAACAGGCGTCAACCTGATTGCGCCAGACGAAGCCCTGCCCGACGTGCCAGAAATCCAATCCGACGACCAAACAGCCGTCTCTGTCGATAAGGCGCTAAAGTACTACGATCTACTTAAACGTCCGCTGGTGGTGATGGATTCAGGCCTGTTCATCGATGAGCTGAACGGCTTTCCCGGCGTTTACACCAAATACGCGCTCGACACTATCGGTATTGACAGGATAATTCAGCTGCTCGGCGGCGGCACTCGGGCGTACACGCAGCGTACAATTACTTATTTTGACGGCAACAAACCGCAGACGTTTACCTTAAAACTGCACGGCGTATTGCTCAAAGAACCGCGCGGAGATAACGGCCGCAATTACGATACATATTTCTTGCCGGATAATCATGATAAGACGCTCGCCGAAATGACCGATGAAGAGAAGGCGGAGTTGACGGCAAACGTTTGGCGGGAGTTGGCAGCGTGGTTACATAAACGCACTGGAGTAATCCATGAGTAAGTATGTATTTGACAAGCAAAAGTGGCAGAACTTAACAATATTTGAGCAAATGGGCAACATCGGCTCAGAGGTCGGGCGAGCGTTTGCCGCCCGGCGCCGCGGCGATACGGCTGCAATGACTGGCGCCTGGCAGCGCGGCTTGGATTTATTAGACGCCACCGCCGAGCAGCTTGCCCGCCAAAAATCGCCAAAACTCCGCGAAGTCCTGCGCGTCCGCGAACTATTCGCCGGCATGGAGGACGAATCGTTGGAGGATTACTTTATGTGGTTTGCGCTGGCGGCGCGAAGGGATAGATAATAAAACGTATGAAAATCATCAGCAAAAAATCCTACCCTGATTTATTCGAAAAAGTCCTAGCAGGTGAGAAAACATTTGATATGAGGGTGGCTGATTTTGACATCCAGCCTGGCGATATCCTGGAACAGATTGAGGTAAATTATGACGGAACACCAACCGGACGCACAGTTCGTCACGTAGTCGGCGAAGTTTTACGTACGAAAGAAGTTGATTTTTGGAAACAAGAAGATATTGATCAATACGGCTATCAAGTGATGTCGCTTGCCGAGCGGGTTGATTAGTGCAATTTTAGCAATAAGGAGTAAAGATGACCAAACCCATCATCTGCAAAGACGTCTTCGGCAATCAATACACCGTTCCCGTTGACGAACTAAACATTCGTGTCGGCGTGTACGCGGTGATTATTAAGGATAATAAGATCCTTTTGACCAGGCAGTGGGACGGCTATAGCCTGATTGGCGGCGGTGTCGAGAAAGGCGAAACGATCGAGGAATCAATTGTCCGCGAAGTTAAGGAAGAGACTGGACTGACCATCATGCCGGATAAAATCATTCATCAGGCAACTACTTTCTTCAAGCGCAATTCTGAGGCGCAAGCTAACCAGTCAATCCAGCTGTACTTCACCCATAGCCAGTTGCACGGGCAAATCAATAACGACAACATAACCGACAGCGAGAAGACCTACACCAGCGGCACGCCGGAGTGGGTTGATCTGGATAAGATTGACGACATAAACTTCCGGCATAGCGTGAGTTTGAGGGCGATTTTAGGGGCGTATCGGGAGTCTACTAATGGCAAATAAAGTATTGCGTAAGATATATCTAGGACAAATGAAAGCTTCTTACTTCTTTTTTCATATAAATCACTCTTCACTCTACCCAGTCTGGTTTGTATGTTGCTTCTGCTAGATAATAACAACGTCCATGAGGATCTCGTATGTCGTAACCTGCCTCCATATCATCATGCTGGCGAAGTTCTATAAACTTATCATTTCTATATGGAGCAACAATACGCGTAAACTCAAACTCGTATCTGCCTGTTATTTCCTTTAATTCGTAGCTTTGGTCAAGAGGGTCAGAATAGTCTGTGGCAACAAGGATGAATGAACGTAGTGAATCGTGACCTGCGCTTTGGAATAAATAGAATTGGGTGTCCGGATACAATATGAAAAGCGTTGCAAATGATCGTATATATTCTGCGTCTTTGAGAACGGGAAAAGCATCGGTTATAAACTTTGGCAATAATAATTTGATGTTATTTTTCATAGTCTTAAATTATAAGCTGAATTTAGGAACAGGAAATATGGACAGTTTTATGACTTGTCCAGGTCAATGACTCCAGAGTTTAAGCTCTGTCATCGTAGGTCATTGCCTCCAGTGATATCCCACGAGTTGTCGACGATCGTCTGACCACCTTCGTCCTCGGGAAGTCTCCAGAAAACAACGCTCTCCCCAGTGGGACCGCCTGTCGCTTTAACATGACCATGTCCGTCACCGGGAACATTGCCATTTCTGCCACCGTAGATCACGTTAGTCGTGCCAGGAGAGCGGTACACTGTTGCACTTCTGCCGTCAAATCGCCCAGGCTCTCCAGTAGGGCTGTTAGATCGCCCCTGGCAGGACGGGCACTGAGACTTACGGTGAATCACAACCGTACTGTGAGACAGAATCTGATACCTCAAGTCTGAGTCGAAATTGCACTCATATACCTGGGATCCAGTGGGAGCCTCACTTGGTGTTGTGACATAGTGCTGTCCGTTGGACAATCGCCTGAGAATACAGTCGTCGCCACACCTGATGTCTCCCTCGCTCATGATAACTCCTTCTGGAGCCGGGCAGAGAATCGCAATTCTCCGCGAAGTGGGACGTCTCAAGCCCGATTGACTCGGGCGAAACGCCAGCCTCTGTGATTGCAGAAGCTGATATATATAATCAATAATAAGAACTGAAGTCAAGCAATCTTACAAAAATCGCAGCAAACCTATAGCAATCTCCCACCCGCCCATGCTACAATAAAACCATAACCAACATCCGCGCGCTGCCATCAGCAAGGGGATGTTTGTAATCCGAAAGGAGGTGGGCCGATGACATAGCTTGCGATAAGCTAGTGTGCCAGCGCGGTGTTTTAGCCGCCTCCAAGTACTAATCTGCGGATTATTGCCTGCGGTTTTAAGAGGTGGCTCTCGCCAGATTAAAACCAACGTGGTACTTTTCGAAAAGTACCGTGATAGTTTTGAAAAACCAACGTGGTGGTTTAGAAAAAGTACCGTGGTACTTTGAAAACTTTGCTATAGTACGTTAATTAACTAACGAAAAGTATAATCAAATGACATTGAAGTATAAATCTGTCAAACTAAAAAATCCAGCCAAACCAACCGAACCAGCTAAATATTATGCCCGCGAGTCGGAGTCCGGTCGCATCGACCTCCCCGAGCTCGCCGATAACATAGCCCGCCATTCTACCACTGTTAGCAAAACAGATGTCCAAGCAGTCTTGACCATCCTGGGCAAGGAATTGGCAGCGCTGCTAGCCAAAGGCCACAGCGTCCACTTGGGCGAACTGAGCTACTTCCATGTCACCCTCAAATCCAAAGGCGTCCTTGAGGAAAAAGACGTCAATCCCAGTCTCATCGAGGAGGCCAAAGTCCGCTTCGTGGCAGGCTCCGTCCTAGAAAAAGAAATCAAGAACGCCAAATTCGAAAAGGCCACCGAACCAAAGAAAGAGGCGCCAAAACTAGCGCCGGGGGCGTAGGTCGTTCAGGGATAATAGATAGGTTAGAGCGCGGGGCGGTGGATACTTCGCACCCTTACTAGTTGCGTGCCATTTAATTCTGTTATAATAACCTACTATGACGACACATCAATTAACCTTAGCCACCGAACCCTTTAACGCCATCACCTCTGGCAATAAAACCATCGAGTCACGACTATACGATGAAAAGCGCCAGAAAATTCAAATAGGCGACCAAATAATTTTTACCAATCGAGACAATTCTAGTCAAACTGCCAATGTTAAAGTAATTGGTTTACTACGCTACGCAACGTTTCATGATTTATTCTCGCATAATGATCCGCGTAAGTTTGGCGGCGAGAGTGTTGAATGGCTGGAGAATCAAATGAATGGATTTTATCCGCTTGACAAGCAGCTACAAAACGGTGTTATCGGTATTGAATTTATACTGATTTGATTAGCTATAGCCATAAATTACGCATGTATAGCAATGATGACTTGTATTATTGTATAGGGTATAAGACAATAAGCTCATGCACCGATGTAAGAAATCGTTAGCCGCTGTGGCTATCCGTAAGGCTAAAACAGGCGATTTTGATTTCGTTTTTCGCCTGATGACAGAAGCGCTTGAACCATTTTACGATGGCGATCATCAAGCTCATGCACAGCGGATTTTTACTACGCATATCAATAATAACATCGATTCTGTCGGGCAGTTTTCACTCGGGCAATACATGTTTATTGCAGAAGTTGATTATCATCCTGCTGGAATGATTCATCTAGTTGTCAAGAAGCAGGGGACAGTTAAAATTAGTCCGCTCATCGTTGCTCCAGAATATCGCGGTAAATTTGGCATTGGCAGTAAGTTACTTCGCCATGCTGAGGATTTTGCTCGCAAACACCACGCTCGGCAGCTCTACTGTACAGTGGCTGCCCAAAACCAAGCCACGTTCAAGTTTCTATTGCGCAAAGGCTTTCATCTGGCTGGTAAGGCGCAAGATCATTATAAACCTGGTATCGACGAGTGTATGCTATACAAGCCGCTGGATCAGGGCCTAACTCCTGATTTGTCAGATATTTCAATCGTCCCGTTTGACGAGAAAAAGCATACCGCTGCGACGAGACGGCTGATTTTGTCGCAGGTGGGCAGTAGTTTTTACGGCGTTAATAATGCATGGATTGATACACTGTTTGCTGGTTATCGACGGCGTGAGGGTCGAAATGTCGATACGAAATATAAGCTTATTTTTATCGCTGAGCAGGATAGAAAGGTCGTTGGCGTTGTCGGCGCAACTCCAAAGAAAGGCCAGCCGATTAAAATCATGCCATTGGTAGCGAAATCAGAGACTGTTTTCGAAGTACTGGTAGCTAACTTGCCACAATTATTAGCTGGTTATGGTCGTAAGCTATATGTCCATCTCATTCCTGAGCCGTGGCAGATAGCTTGTTTGCAGCGACACGGCTGGACGATTGAAGGCTTATTTCCCGAAGGCTATGCACTAGACGTCACTGTTCAGCAGTGGGGATTGCGCATCAAAAAAAGAGATATTAAAAAGGCCAGAAACAGCGTTCGGTCGAAACCTTAGGCTTGTCTGACCATGGTGATAGTCCAATTATAACTAAAGTGCACAGCTAGCGTCAACCTACTAGCCGCATACCACAGCAGGATGTATAATAAACCTAACAATAAATCATAAACAGAGGAATATATATGGAAATCAAACCCCTAGACATCGTATCTATGATAGGTATTATTATCGTAGTATCAAGTAGCGCCATCTCTATGCATATTGCCGTAAAAGCAAGCAAGAAGCAAAAAGCTCAGCAAGGGAAAGACACTAAACCTGAAAAGACAGAATCAAGCAGTCCTACAGTAAGTACCAGCGAACTTCGCGCCGAGCTGGATGATTTGAAAAAACGGGTTGCAGTGCTTGAGAAGAAATAGCCAGATAACCCCACCCATTTCACATTCCCTTCACATACCCTTGCTACACTGACATAGAACCAAGAAAGGAGATCTATGTCATTTATACAACGTGCCTGGTTGTATATCACCAGGAAAAAACTCAAAACGCTGATTTTGCTGGCGATTTTGCTGTGTATGTCGACGATTATGCTGAGTGGATTTGCCATCAAGCATTCGACCGACGCGGCGGCACAGTCGCTGGACAAAACGCTCAAGGCCGGCTTTACGCTGGGCAATAATCCACGCACCAATCCGGGAACGGCCCGCGGTTCAGGAACGGTGTCGAACAAAGACATCGACGCGGTGAAAAATCTGGAGGGCGTGACGGACTATGTCAAACGCCAGAACGCCACGGTCGATTTTATCAATACCAAGCTGGTGCCACTACCGAGTGGCGGCAGCGGCTATGATGCCGAGAAAGATAAACAGTTTGGCAATGCCGCGACTATCATCGGCGTCAACAAATCTGAGTCCGAGAAGAAGTTCCGCGCCGAGTCGCTCAAGCTCATCGCTGGTCGACACATCACCGAGAACGATTCGCGCAAGATTTTGGTGCACGAAGATTTTGCCAAGGCTAACAACCTGAAGCTTGGCAGTAAAATTAAGTTAAAGGCCAATCAATACGACACCGACAACGAGCATCCATCCAAGGACGAGGTCGAGGTGGAAATCGTCGGTATATTTAACGGCAAGAACCCAAAGCAGGCGACGTACCAGGTGGAGCTGTTCGAGAATTTGTTCCTGACTGACATCGCGACGACCCGCCAGTTGAATGCGTATACCGCGCAAAATGAGATTTACCAGGACGCTACGTTCTTTACCAAAGGCACCAAACAGTTGGATGAGGTGATGGCGCGGGCGAATAAACTGCCGGTCAATTGGCAAAAGTACCAGTTGAATAAGAACAGCCAGGAGCTGGCTGGCGTGACTGGCGCGGTGAATGGCGTGTACGGCTTGATCGACGGTATGTTGTGGGCGACGGCGCTGGTCAGTGTCGCAGTGATTGGCATGGTGCTGTACTTGTGGATGAACGAGCGCAAGCGCGAAGCGGGCGTACTTTTGGCGACGGGTGTACCGCAGTCAAAGATTGTACTGCAATATATCGCTGAGCTGGTGATGATCGCGGTGTTGAGCTTTGGTGCGTCGTACTTTACCGCAGGGCTGATTGCACAACAACTGGGCGATCACGTGGTGTCGCAGGCGGCACAGAGCGCCACACGTCAAGCTGGCAGTTCCCTCAACGGTGCATCGCTCGGTGCTGACGCTGACTCGGTGACGTCATCGCGCACGCTAGAAAAGGTGACGGTTGGTGTACAACCGACGGATCTGCTGGCAGTGTGGGGTGCTGGGCTAATGGTGATTATCATCGCGGTGCTGCTGGCTTCGCGGCCGATTACTCAGTCAACACCAAAAGAATTACTAACCGAAGTGGACTAGGGACGAATAATGACGATTATCAAACGAGCCTGGACGGCTGTGACGCGTCGGCGGCGTCGCAGCCTGATCATCGCCCTGATCATGACGCTGATTTTCACGCTGCTCATCGACACGCTGACGGTGCAGCAGACGATGGCGCAACTGAAGCAATCGGTCGAGCGTAACATCCGCGCCGGCTTTAGTATCGCCAGCAAGCAGCCATCGGGCGAAGTGCCGATGGATATCGCGCAGCGAGTGCAGCACCTGGACAAGGTCAAAGCACACAATTTCCAGGCAGAAACCACTGCGGGACTGCCGGGCAAACAATTGATCGACACAACAGGTAGCGGCGTGCAGCTGGACGCTAACGTGGCTGGCGAGGCGAAGGTGACGGGCGCGACACAGAGCGATCTGCTCAGCGAGTTCACCGGTCGATTTTACCAACTAGAGCAGGGCAAGCACCTGACCGAGCACGATCAAAATGCGGCCCTGATTCACAAAACGTTCGCTGAGAAAAATAATATCAAGCCAGGCGACAAGCTGGACATCACCAAAGACGGGCGGCGGGTGACGGTGACTGTCACGGGGATCTTCAGCGGCAAAGGCGAAAAGCCGGCGGTCTTGCAGTCTGACATGGCGGAGAATCATCTCATCACCAACTTGGCTGCGGCGCAGCAGCTGACAGGTAGCCAGCAGTTGACGCGGGCGACGTATTTCGCCGAAAATCCGCACCAGCTGAAGTCGCTAACAGACCGCACCAAAAGCCTACCAAACGTCGATTGGCAAAAATTCAGCCTCACTGACAATGGGGCGGCATTCGCTGGCGTCCTCCAAAACATCGCTGGCATTCAAAACATCTTGACGATTGCCACCATCGGCGCAGCCGCAGCGGGGCTGGCGGTGCTGTCGCTGGTGCTGGTATTCTGGGTGCGCGGTCGCTTGCATGAAATTGGCATCTTGCTGTCTATCGGCACGTCGAAGCGGCAGATTATCGGGCAGTTCTTGGCAGAGCTGGCGATCATTGCCGCAGTCAGTTCGGTGTTCGCGCTCGGTATCGGTTCGGTCACCTCATCGCAAATTTCTACTGCCCTGACAGCGCAAACTGACCAAAGCCAGCGCATAGAAAAGACTGTGGTGCACGCCGCGCCAGTAGCGACCTACCTACAGGCTTTCGCCTTCGGCTACATGGTCGTTCTACTATCAGCCATCGCTGCCACCGCGCCAATCATGCGCCAATCACCAAAGCAAATTTTAGCAAAACTAAGTTAGGAGTTATTATGTCAATACTTACGCTACGCGATATCATTTACTCATACGCTGACGGCACCAGTAATGTGCTCAACGGCATCAATTATCAATTTGAAAAAGGCAAGTTCTACGCCATCGTCGGTAGTTCTGGCGCCGGTAAGTCGACCCTTCTGGGGCTGCTAGCGGGGCTGGACACGCCGACTGGTGGGCAGATTTTGTTCGACAATCAAGACATCGCCGAGCAGGGTTATTCGCATCATCGCAAGCACAACATTTCGCTGGTGTTTCAGAATTATAACCTGATCGATTATCTGACGCCGCTGGAAAACTTGAAGCTGGTTAATTCCAAGGCTACCAACGAAACGTTGCATGCCATGGGCCTGGACGACGATCACATTCACCGCAATGTCATGAAGCTTTCTGGCGGTCAGCAACAGCGCGTGGCGATCGGACGGGCGCTGGTGTCCTCCGCGCCGATCATCTTGGCGGACGAGCCGACTGGCAATCTAGACGAGACTACCGCTGCTGACATCATCGACATCCTGCGCCAAGCTGCTCACGAAAACGACAAATGCGTCATCGTCGTCACCCACAGTAAACAGCTGGCCAAGCAGGCGGATGTGGTGTTGAAGCTGAAAGATAAGAAACTAAAGAAGTAAAATCAATAATACTGCTCATAAAGTGGGCTGGTTAACGCAATTTTATAAAGCCGGAATGAATTCACTTGGATAAGGTTGACAGTGCAGATTTCCGACATAACGTTAGTTTGAAAGCGATTCTGCGGGCGTATCATAAAGCAAAGTTATAGGTATTTGCATATTTCGCCCGCCAGCGCTATAATCACCCCATGACCATAAAACGGCAATTCATCAGCACCGCCTGGCAAAGCACGCGTTTTCGCCGCGGCTTGTTGAATTGTTCGTAAACTTCTTCTGAAAATACTAACCATGAATAGAGGCCGTGCGCGGCCTTTTTTTATATGACCAAAGGAGGAATCATGAAACAAAGAATAATTATCATTGGCGGCATGGGACCGCAGGCAAGCTTGAAACTACACCGGCGAATAATTCGGCAGGCGCTAGCAAACGGCGCGAAGGCTGGCACGGATTTTCCGCATATAGTTCATTTGTCGCTACCAGTTCCTGATTTTATCGCCAACGAATCGCGGCGCAGCGAAACCTTGGAAATTATCATAAACGAACTGAAAAACATTGACGCGTCGATGGACGACGTTAATCATAATTGCTTGCAATACCGCGCATTTATTGCAGCTTGATATTGAACGGCGGCTGAATATCCGCATAACTTCCATGGTAGATGCCACAATTGATTATGTTAGCCGCCATTATAAAACAATTCGATTGCTCGCGTCGCCGACGACCATCCGCACTGGACTATATGACAAGCCGTTGAAAGCCGCCGGAGTAACCGTATTAACGCCAGATAAGGACGAAGAACAAGCGCTGGAAGTAATAATTCGCGCAGTAATTTCTGGTCAGGCAATACCGCAGTCAGCGCTGGATAAAATACCAATAATAGCCCAATCCGAGCAGGAAAACGCAGCAAACTATATCAATAATTACCCCAGCAGTCCGCCGGTATTATTAGGCTGTACCGAATTATCCTGCGCCTTCGCCAAAAAACCAAACACCATCGACCCGATGAATATTCTGATTAACCATCTAGTAGCCAGAGGAGTATTATAGCTAAGCCTGACAATAAGCCAGAAACAGAAGCAGCAGTTAAATCAAATAGCTCTTACCAAATAACCCCATCAGCATAAGACTGCCATGACTGCTGTTCGTCGACTGTCATTGATCGAGCTAAGCTGACAGCTTGCGACAGGACAGCACTGTCGATTTTTATGGTTTGTCCAGTGTCTACCTCGGGCCAACCGGCTTGTTCTGCTAGCTTGGTTTCGGCAGCAATCTTCTGTGCGGGATTTAATCCTGATCCGCCATGCTCGCTGATAGCGCGACGAACAATCTTTGCATACGAATCACCGTCTTGCACAACGTAAATGTAGCTGCCCGACTGGGGTTTCGACTTATTCACAGACGACTGCGCGGCTTTATCGTCTGGTTTATTTTTCTTTTCTGTATCATTCTTATTGCTTTGCTCTTGGCTGCCAGTAGCTTTCTTGGCGGTCCCAGCATCTTTGTTGGCATTAGCGGCATTAGCATTATTTTTCTGCGGCACGAGTTGCTGAACAGTACTGTCATCCGACTTAACTTTCATCTTCTGCTCAACCGATTTAGAACTCTTTTGCTGATCTTTACTTCTTAGTAAATTCTCTGTATCGGCCGCTGCGTTTGTTTGCTTGACAGCTGCAAACAATGAAACCACTAGCAATACAACCGCACAAACGGCTGCCACTCTTTTCTCTGTAATATCATACCCTCTAATTTTCATAAGCACCCTCCTTAGCGCCCTACAGAAATAATAGCAAACTTTGCATAAGCGTAACAAGCATAAGCGTTATAAAGGTCTATCTAAGCTAGGTATGACTTAATAATCATAAAAGCCTTAGCACTATCCCACGATAATATTTACAAAAAGAGAAATTTATGCTACAATAGAAAGAGTAATACATTGCAAATAACTTCAAGGGAGCTCTATGGAAGAGATTAATCTTTACGATTTATTGCGCTTTTATGCCAAAAGATGGCTAACCATCGCTATCGCTGCTATGATTGGTGCAATTATCAGCATTACCTATACTTATTTTATCCAGCAGCCACAGTACAAAAGCTCAGCGACTATCCTGCTGGTTGGCGCCGACCATTCGAGCAGCAATCAGGGTTCAGTGACTCTCAATAACTATGTAAAATTATTCACGTCGCGCCGTGTACTTGATCCGGTTATTACGAATAACGATTATTCGGAAGATTATAAAACCCTATCTGGCAATACTACAGCAGAAAACGTTAAAAACACCGATATCATCAATGTATCGATGAGCACCTCTAATCCAAAAACTAGCAAAGCGCTTTTAGAATCAGCCATCCAAGAGTTTGAAAAGCAATCCAAGTCGCTTTACGGTAACAGCTCTGTGAAAATTAGCGTCGTCGACTCGGCTGACACACCAAACGGCCCATCAAACATCAAGCCGCTGCAGCAAATCGGCTTAGTTGCCGCCGCCTCGGTAGCACTGACCGTAATCGTACTGTTCTTCATCTATGACTACAGAAAATCACAGCTAATTGCTCAGACGAAACCAAAGATTGCAAAATATAATTAAACAATACTAAGGAAACCGAAACAATGTATCAAAAATACGGAAAGCGCCTAGCGGATGTATCAGGCGCACTAATCCTGTTTCCATTTACTGCAATAATTTTCATTATCGTCGCTGGCTGTATCAAACTTGATTCGCGCGGCCCAATCCTATTCAGACAAAAGCGCACTGGCAAAGGCGGTAAGCCGTTCACACTATACAAATTCCGCAGCATGCCTGCCGACAACGATGTACACGACACTTCGAAATCAGACTCTCTAACCAGGGTAGGTAAAGTAATCCGCGCTACCTCTTTGGATGAAATACCACAGCTTATTAACATAATAAAAGGCGACATGTCCTTCATCGGTCCGCGCCCTTGGATTACTGATTATTACGATAATATGAATAGCGACCAGCGCCGCCGAAACAAAGTTCGTCCGGGAATTACAGGCAGAGCGCAAGCTTACGGGCGTAATAGTATATCAATTCAACAAAAAATTGCTCACGATTTGGACTACGTCGATAACGTTACTTTGCTAAACGATGTTAAAATTATATTTGTAACTATCAAAACGCTTTTCGACAAAGAATCGAATACTTTGGGCAAGAGCGGCATACATGAAGAACTGCAGGAGCTGAAAAAACAGAATAAACCAAGGAAAAAACGATAGATAAATTAATATGAGTAGCCATAAGAAAACTAAGAAGATTCTTTTTACATCGCACGTTGCTAGTTTCCAAAAGTTTAACCGCCCGTTTATGCGCATGATGAGCGAGAAGGGCTGGGAAGTTCATTACGCGTCGATGGGCGAGGAAGAGATTCTGGATTGTGATAAGTCATTTGTTGTACCATTCACGCGAAGCCCGTTCAGGCTGAGTAATATTACCGCTTACAGACAGTTGAAAAAGATTATTAACCAAGAAAACTACGACATCATTCACACTCACACGCCGATGGGTAGTGTAGTAACGCGGCTGGCTGCCAAAAAGGCTCGTAAAAACGGTACTAAAATTATCTATACAGCCCACGGTTTTCATTTTTTCAAAGGCGCACCTCTGTTAAATTGGCTAATTTATTATCCAGTTGAGCGCCTGATGGCTCGCCATACGGACACGCTTATTACTATCAATAAAGAGGATTACCATCGCGCTAAAAAACAATTCAAGACAAATGTTATATACATGCCAGGCGTGGGTGTTAATCCGAAGCGCTTCAAGCCGAAGCTCACTGCCAAGCAAAAGCTAGAACTTCGCAAATCACTCGGTCTTAAAAAAGACGACTTCGTGATGATTTACCCGGCAGAATTGAATAAAAATAAAAATCAAACCTTACTACTACATGTGTTGCACGAAATCAATAAAGAAGATAAATCAGTACATTTACTGCTGGCTGGCAAAGATAATCTAAATGGTTACCATAAAAAACTTGCCGATGACCTAGGCGTGGCTAAAAACGTGCACTTTTTAGGCTACCGTTCTGACATTCCGCAATTACTACAAATGTCCGACCTATCTGTATCGGCTAGTCACCGCGAAGGCCTGCCTGTCCATCTGATCGAAGCAATGTTTGCTGGCCTACCAATAGTCACTACCAAATGCCGCGGAGCAACTGAGTTAGTGGAGGACGGCGTGAATGGGTTTGTGGTTGGATTTGATAAAGTAGAATTCGTCGAACGTGTCCAGAAAATTATAGAAAACACACAGCTCAGAAAATCTTTGGGTAAAAAATTTTCTGCAGCCACACGCAATTACGAGGTAGTCTATGCTCAACGCCAGACACAAAAAGTCTATAATAAGTTTATACACGAGCCTCTTAGAATACTCCATGTGGTTACTATAATGAACCGAGCAGGGCTAGAGACCATGTTGATGAATTACTATCGTGCGATAGATAGATCAAAAATACAATTTGACTTTCTCGTTCATAGAGACGACAAAGGAGATTACGACGATGAAATTAAATCTTTAGGCGGTCGTATATATCGCTTACCATCGATTTCATTTGCCCATTCCGTGAATTATAGTAAAAAGGCTTATGATTTTTTTATCAACCATCCAGAGTATTCCATAGTTCATTCGCATCTTGATTCGTTGTCCGCGCTTCCTTTAGCTGCTGCAAAAAAAGCAAATGTTAGTACTCGTATAGCTCACAGTCATACAAGTAATTTTGACAGTGATCTTAAAAAACCTATACGAAATATGACAAAGCATTTAATTCCAATGTACGCTACAGATTTTTTTGGGTGTTCAGATGAGGCTATGGAGTTTATGTTTGGTAAACGAGCTGCAAAAGACGGAATTGTTATAAATAATGCAATTGACACTTCGAAATTCACATTTAGCGAAAAGACGCGGAAAAAAATACGAAAAGAGTTTTCATTGCCAGCTGATAGTTTTGTTGTTGGGCATGTTGGAAGATTTAATTATCCAAAAAATCATGAATTCCTTATATCTATATTTAATGAATTATTGAAAGAGGAACCTTCGGCAAAGCTTCTACTTGTTGGAGACGGAGAAAACAAAGCTATCATAAAAAAACAGGTATCTGATTTGGGAATTTCGAAGAGTGTTATAATGACGGGAGTCCGCAATGACATACACGACATCATGCAAGCTATGGATGTATTTGTTATGCCGTCAAGATACGAAGGGCTACCTGTAGTATCTATCGAAGCGCAGGCATCCGGACTACCTTGTGTGTTTTCGGATGTAGTTACAACAGATTTAAATATAACGGGTAATTGTAGATTTATTAGTCTAAAATTAAATACAAAAGGATGGGTAGAAGCAATATTAAGTTTTAAGAAATACACTAGACGTAATACTTCTGAGGATTTACGACTATCAGGATATGACTCACATTCTGAAGCTGTTAAAATTAAAGATTATTACATTAATCAGATAGGGCGTGAGTGTATTGATGTATAAAAATATAAATAAGAGATCCTTTCTGTTTCTAGTATTGTTCTTTATTTGTGTATTATCCTCTGTATTCAATAGTCTTTCCATAGTTAATTTATCTCCAATAATAATAGTAATTATATATACAGTATCTTTTTGTATTCTTAATGATCGGTACAGATGTTTATTATATCTATCGCTAATTCCTATATCAAACAGTATGATACTATACTACTTACATGCAATAATGTTAGCTTTCACACTGTTGAGCTGGCTTACTTCTAAGGAGAGATTTACTCTAAAAGTTAGACAAATAGACATAGCTTTTATATTTGCTGTATCTTACGTGGCTATACGCGAAATTTTAGTAGTACACTACACATTTTCAAGTTATATTACCATGATGGGTCTTATTGCGTGTCTGATCAATATTTATTTAATATCGTGTAAATATAAAGATGATACCGAGTTTGTAAAAACTGCACTAATTTTTTGGTCTATATCTACAATAGCCTTAGCTGTTAATATGTCAATATTGCAGCTAAACGTGGGCGGATTTTCTAATGGCGATACACGTCTAGGATCTCCTGTTGTTTTACAATCATATGACCATAACGATATTTTATGGCAGGATCCAAACTACCTTGGAATATATATAATCGTTGCAATCATGGGGCTGTGCACTATGTTAAAAACATTTAAGAAGCGTGCTCTACCTATAATTATAGTTTGCGGTTTGTTAATTTGTGGATTGGCGACAGCATCTAGGGGATTTCTTATGTCATTGTGCGTTATGCTAGTATTTTTTTGGGTATCTGCTAGTAGTAAAAAGCGCATTAAATATATTATAACACTGCCTTTTTTGGCTTTAAGCGTAGTACTTATAGTTTCATCTACAGACATAGGAAATTATATATATAGTACATATTCTGATCGTTTTTCCGAATCCGATATTAGCAATGGCAGACTTATTTTATATGATAAATATTCTCATTTATTAATATCAGATACGGGTAGAACGTTATTTGGCATAGGGCTAATAAATTATCCGCCGAGAGCGTCTGCGATAACTGGAGAGAAGTTGCTTATGGTGCATAACTCAGTATTAGAGGTATTGGTAGCATGGGGTATGTTGGGTTTTGTAATATTGTTAATATTTACATTTATTTGTTATAAGCAAGTGTTTCATTCAATCGAGAGGACTAGAGCTAGAATCTTATCTATAGTGCCATTTCTGCTGTTCATAATTCCTACACTTACTTTAACTGTGTTTTATTCATATTATTCAATTATACCAGTCTTGTTTTTTGTAGTAGCAACAACACTGTATATAAAACGCAGGGAAAGAAGTATATCGTGAATAAAACAGTATCAATAATAATTCCTGTATACGATGTCGAAAATTATATTTCTAAATGCATAGAATCAGTAATAAGTCAAAGCTACAAGGATCTGGAAATTATACTTGTCGACGATGGGTCTACTGACGACAGTAATAATATTTGCCAACGTTATGCGAAGGAAGATGACAGAATTAAGGTTATTCAACAGGATAACAGCGGAGTGTCGTCTGCCAGAAACAAAGGTCTTGCATGCGCAAAGGGTGATTATGTAATGTTTGTAGATGGTGATGATGCAATAGATGCCAAGATGATAGAGCTTATGATGGAAGAAATGCCGAGCGACGATAAGACCGCTACCCTTGTAGCTTGTGAGTCAACAAAATGCCAGGATAATCTTGGTCAAAAATACGGAAATGGCAAAAGTATCTATTTTAACAGAGAAGAAGCAATAAAAGATTGTTTATACATGAAAAATACAAGCAATGCGCCTTGGGCAAAACTCATACCTTCCAAAATAGCTAAATCCATAAAATTTAATCCGAAGATAACCATAGCCGAAGACTTAGATTATATATACAGAGTAATGCAGAAAATAGATAATGAAATATTTATAAACAGAAATCTCTATTATTACAGGATAACTCCAGGCAGCGCAATGACAAAACCTTTTACCAAAAGAAGAATGGACGGATTTTTGTCGACGAGGGGGATAGTGTCTCATGCTCTGCAGACGAAAAATGACAGAATAATAAAAGCTGCCAAATTCCGTCATTTTGCAGAAGCGTTTTTTATATTGTTGTCAATAGGCGAGAATCGATTGAAATATCGTAAGCAGTACAAGGAAGCTTGCGGTGAATTAAATAAATACAAATTTAATGTAGCCATAAACAAAGAAGCGCCTAAAAAATTTAGACTTTTGGCTGTGTTGAGTATAATAAATGTTAACCTAGCCATGTTTTTGTCAAAGTTGAAAATGGGTAAGAAAGCGTAGGTTAGATCCATGCGCACAAGTAACTCCATAAAAAATATCATTGTATCAGTAATTCTAGGGCTAGTTGTGATTGTTGCTAATTTTGTCATGCAACGTTACTTTGTACAAACACTAGGGGTACAACTGCTGGGTCTCAACAGTCTGTTTACTAATATTATCTCGATGTTGTCAGTAGCCGAATTGGGATTTGGATCTGCGGTTATATTTCATTTATACAAGCCGCTGCATGAAAATGATATGTCAAGCGTGTCGTCACTCATGCGTTTTTATAAGCTAAGCTATCGCTCGATTGCCGCGATTATAGCAGTCGCAGCAATTATCCTGGCACCTTTTATACCAGGAATAGCTGGCAATCCAAGTGTGTCTGTCAATATATACATTATCTACGGACTATTCGTAATAAACTGTATATTGTCTTACTTGATGTCGTACAAACGGTCGCTACTATACGCCGATCAAAAAAATTATATTATAAATATTATTCATCTCTCGGCAATTGTCATTTTTAACATAGTAAAAGTCGTCGCACTGATTAGTACAAAAAGTTTTTATCTGTTTGCAACGATTTCTATCGTTATGACGCTAGCTGAAAATATTTTAATTAATAGAATTGTTAACAAAAAATATACTTTAACAGCGTCGCCAAAACCAATTGATAAAACAATCAAAAAAGACATATTCAAGCAAATAGGGGGATTATTCTTTCATAAGATTGGCGCTTTTGTGGTCATGGGGACCGATAATATCATTATTTCTGTCGCACTCGGGTTGCAAACACTCGGTCTGTATAGCAATTACCAGCTTATACAGGTTGCAATACAATCTCTGTTTATCCAGATATCTAATGCGGTGCGCGCCAGTATCGGCAATCTGCTAGTAGATATTGGCGGCAAAAAGAGTTTCACGACATTCTTGCGATTGCAATTTGCAAACCAAATTCTGTCAATTATATCGGTAAGCGTATTCTTTGTTGCGTCGCGCAGTCTGGTGCGTATGTGGCTCGGTGAAAAGTTTGTTCTTGATACATGGGTGGTAGTGGCATTATCTCTCAGCTTGTACATAACGCTAGTTAGGTCGGTATTTGGTAACTTTAAGGAAGCGGCAGGTATTTTTTACGAAGATCGCTTGGCGCCTGTCGTAGAGTCGTTAGTTAACATCGTTGCTTCATTGGCACTGGTTTATATAATTGGGCTACCAGGAGTGTTTTTAGGTACGGCTATAAGTTCAATGATACTACACTGCTATAGCTACCCAAAATTCGTATTCAAAGGATTGTTTCATAAGAGCTACAAAGAATACGCTATACATATACTAATTAATACTGCGTTAGCCTTTTGCGCTATCGGTTCATCGTTTATAATAAGCCGGATGATTACTATGAATAACCCGCTATTGCAATTAATTTATGATGGCGTTGTTGCTATAATAGTGCCACTTTTTATAGTATGGTTAGTATATCGCAATACTGATGAATATCTCTATTTCAAAAAATTATTTACTAAAATATTTAGGAAGTTGGTAAAGCGTCATGCGTAAGATCCACCTGCTTATCCCACTACTTTGGATGGCGGTTATTTTCATGCTTTCGCACCAGCCAGCTTCGGTTTCTAGCGGGCAGAGCGGCGTGTTTGTCGAACAGCTGCACTACATTGCACCGAGTATTGATCAGCAGCTACTAACTTTTTTGGTTCGCAAAGGTGCACACATCTTCGCTTATTTCGTGCTGGGTATTTTGATGTTTAATGCTTTATGTCGGGTGGATTTAAGCAAGTTCAGATTTAACCGCCCAGCTATGCTGTCAATCATTGTTTGCGCACTTTACGCTGCCAGCGATGAGTTCCACCAGCTATTTATCATCGGTAGAAGCGGCGAGTTTCGCGATATTATGATAGATAGCTGCGCCGCAATGGTTGGAGTATTTATAATAAGTATTTTTGTAAGAATATTGCAAAAAAGTAAAAAATAGAGTATAATATATAAGATATGGTGTCTGAAGTTACTAAAACTACTAAACTAAGCGTCGGCTTGCGAAGAATGGTCGCTGGCGTTTTATTATTATCATTTATAGCGCTGATTATTAGTATCTGTCAGGCAGGAATCGTACCTGAGCGTTATTTGTGGATTGGGCTGCCGATTTACGGAGCGGTAACTGCCGGTATAATTTGGGGCTTGATCAGCCGGAAACGCTTTGGCAATATGCATGCTGGCGTGCTGGTGGCGCTTGGCATAATTGCTTTGGCGATTACTGCTGCGAATATTTATATTATCAGTACGGCACGAGCTTTTGATAATTTGACATCTTCGATACAAAGCAGGAAATCGTCGTATGTTGAATATGTGATTGCTGCCTATAAGGACCGTAATACATCGCTTAATAATGCCCAGTCGGTTGGAATGCTTTCGGCCGACCCGCTTTATGATAAAGTGACTAGGGCAGTCAAGGATGAAACTTCTGCCAATCAACAAGCGCTGGATAGTTTGGCTGAACTTAAGAATAAACTCGAATCAGGCGATTTGCAGCTGGCAACTATTCGCAAGGCTAATATGCCGATTATCGAAGAAGCTGATAAAACTTTCCACGATAATCTGGTGGTGCTGCAGACTATTCGCGTGGAAGGGGAGGCTGCGAAACAGTCTTCGGCGATTAATGTTGATAAGCCATATATTCTTTACATCAGCGGCATTGATACGGCTGGCAAAATATCTACCGTATCGCGCAGCGACGTCAATATATTGATGGTGGTTAATCCAGCTAAACATTCGATTCTGCTGGTAAATACGCCGCGCGATTATTATGTGCAACTGCACGGTACGACTGGCTTGCGCGATAAGCTGACGCATGCCGGGGTGTACGGCGTTGATATGTCAGTGAAAACGCTGGAGGATTTGTATAGTATCAATATTCAGCACTATATTCGCATCAATTTCACTTCTCTGGTAACTCTGATCGACGCTATCGGTCCAATTGAAGCTTATTCGGACTACGATTTTAAATCTTATCATAAGGGGTATAATACACTGAACAGCAAGCAGGCTCTGGAGTTTTCGCGTGAACGTTACAGCTTCCAGGAAGGCGATCGCCAGCGCGGGCGCAACCAACAGCACGTTATCGAGGCGATTATCGCCAAGTTGTCGCGTACCGAAAACGCCGTGAAATTACCGCAGATTGTCGATACTATCCGCAACTCCATCGAGACGGATTTATCCGAACAGTCGATCAAGGCGATCATCCGCAAACAACTTGACGATATCCATCCGTGGAAAGTCGAATCGACTAACGTCGACGGCGCAGGCGCCATGGAGCCAACTTACAGCTACAGCGGTACGCCGCTTTACGTGATGATTCCGTCCAATGAATCGGTTGATGCTGCCAAAGCGAAGATTTCGGCATACTTACAACAATAATTAATACCACTTTACTTTCTGCAGTAGGCTGCTTATTGTAACAATGTGCAATAGGCTATTTCACAGCAGATTCTGGTTTGATAGCCCTTTTCATACAGCTAACGATAACTTTGCGCGTGCGCTGGCGGATGGCGTGGGTGGCGGTAGTTAATGAGTGTAGCGTAATTTTTTGGTTCTTTTCGGCAATGTGCTTTAGATTCTTTTCGACGATAAACGGGTCTAGTTTGCCATATATAATATCGGTGTCGATGTGTGTTTCGGCCAATTTGCGGCTAGCGTTTTGGCTGATAATACCAGCTAACAGCGTATCGCGAAAGGCGCTAAAATTATCCTGAGTCAGCTGCGTTTCTGAGAAGCCGGCCAGCCCCAACTTAGAGTATAGATCGTAGCCCGCCACTACCGCCTTGGGTGTTTTTAGCGCTTGGCGATAGATTTCACGTAGTAGATTGTCCTGGCGTAATCGCGCCGCACCTGTTTGAGAGCTATCACGGTAAATCGGTGGCGCCACCAAGATGCAGCGCTTAACAATACCCTTATACATACTAGCAAACTCAATCACCACCAGCGAGCCAAACGAATGTCCGACCAACACTACTGGACCGCTCAAGCCATTCGTCAAGCAGGTAGCCAGCAGGTGGCGGGCTTGTTCGCGGGCACTATACATCCGCCGTGTTTGTGCCAGATAAGAATCGCCGTGGCCCAACAAATCAACTACGATATAGTTGCAATTAGCTGGTACATTCTCGAGAAAAGGCTGCCACAACTCACCAGTATCCGCCAGACCGTGAACAAAGACATAAGTTACCGCGAATGGCCGCCGCAAACGTTTATAACGGACGCGCAATCGATAGGGAACATGCAGCATCTTGTGCAGGATTTGATCGCGGAACTTACGCTTGGCCGCCATCAACGCCTACTTGTCTAATTCTTTCAAGCGAGCAATTCGCGCCTCGGTCGACGGGTGAGTCGAGAAGAGAGCTTGCAAGCCGCCCAGCGAGAACATATTCGAAAACATTAGATGAGCTGAAGCTTCTTGGCTTGGCGATGGTGCAATCGGCGGTACGCTAGCTTTCCAGTTTTCTAGCTTCATCAGCGCCGACGCTAAATCATCGCCAGTGCCGAGAATACTGTGGCTATACTGATCAGCCGCATACTCGCGGCTGCGCGATACTGCCATCTGGATCAACATCGCAGCGATAGGCGCCAAAATTAACGAGGCAATCATCGCAAAGACATTACCGCCGTCATCGTCGTCCGACGATCCGCCGAATAGAAAGGCTAGCTGCGCCAGATAACTAATCGCACCCGCCAGCGTCGCGGCGATGGTCGAGATTAGCATATCGCGATGTTTGACATGACCTAATTCGTGCGCCAAAACCGCCCGCAGTTCATCCTCATTCAGAATGTCCATGATACCAGTCGTCACCGCTACGGCAGCATGCTGCGGCGAGCGGCCTGTCGCGAAGGCATTAGGAATCGGCGTCTCGACGTAATAAAGCTTTGGCATCGGCAAATTCGCTTGGGCTGCTAACTCGCGGACGATACGCTCGACCTGCGGGTAACGATTGCCCAGCGGTTGGGCACCTTGCATCTTAATTACCAGCGACGAACTGAAAAAATACATGAAAAAGTTAGACACCGCCGCTAATCCTAGCGCCATCAACATACCCTGCTGGCCGCCAAACGCATAGCCAACCATCATAAACAGCCCTGTCAGAATTGCCATAAGTAGGGTAGTTTTGAAAATCTGCTTCATATCTGCAGCTTATTATAGCAAATTACCTTAAAGCTATCTTAAAGAACGTACCAGAGGGTTGCAGCAAAACGGCTTGTCGATATATACTAATCATAAGCAACTCTAAATTAGGGGGCATCACGTCTAACTATATTGATCGGTTTTGGCATCACCGCGCCAGCGAAGCAATTATGCTTATCCTCGCTGTTATAGCTGGATTGTTTGCTTGGTCTATTGGCGGTGGAAAATCTCCAGAAGACCCTTTGTACGTGTCTATACTACCGGGCTCGTTAGCCGCGATTGCTTTCGTGGTTACTTTGATATCATATTTTGTTGTTAAACGAAAATTTTACCAATCGCTGCTAATTAATTATATCTTGTTGACCACAACGGGCTGGCTGCTAGTTTTTGCCTCTAGCAATCAAGGAGCGCCGTATCTAGCGCTATTTGCGGCAATCATCGCTGTCGGGCCACTACTCGGGACTTACGGCCTCTTGACAGCTGTCATCGCCGCTGCGGCCGCGGTGGCGGAGCGTTTTATTATTGAGCAGACACCCTTGGGATCATTAGCAGCATTGGCTATGATGCTATTTACACCCTTACTAGCTGCAAGTTTACTGTGGCTGCGCCGACACCAATCTGTTGGCGCTAGTGAACCAATCTGCGAGAGTTTAGCTACCGTGGCTGGCCCTCAAGCTTCTGACATTGTTATCAGCGCTATCGGCGACGGGGTAGTAGCCGTCGATGCGAAGGGTATCATCACCTTGATCAATCCAGCAGCTCAGCAGCTAGTTGGTTGGGGTAATCAAGACGCCATCGGCTTGTCGTACAAATCAGTCATCAGGCTGATGGACCAGGACAATAACACTATCAAAGATAACGATAACGGCGATATTATTGCTCGCGTCCTCAACACCAACAACCCGCTCAAAACTGACGATTTCAAGATCAAGACCCAATCTGACAAAAATTTTATGGCTAGCATTTCAGTTAAGCCAATCAGTAACAAGCATAACGACGGCGCAGTGATCGTCTTTCGCGATATCACCGCCGAGCGCAGCGACGAGCGCCAGCGCGCCGAATTCATCAGCACTGCTAGCCACGAGATGCGTACGCCAGTTGCTAGCATTGAGGGTTATCTCGGCCTAGCACTTAACCCGCAAACCGCCACCATCGACACGCGCGCTCGCGGTTATATTACCAAAGCGCATCAATCAGCCGAGCACTTGGGCCGGCTTTTTCAAGACTTGCTCGACATTAGTAAAGCTGACGATCACCGCCTCAGCAACAACCCAAAAATCGTTAATGTCATCGACTTCATCAAAGATATCGCCGACGGATTAACGCCGAAGGCTGAAGAAAAAGGCTTAAGCGTCAACTTCGTACCATCGACTAGCGATGTTTCTAGCAAGGAGGTCCAGAACCGCCGAATCAACCCGATTTTATATGCTAATGTTGATAACGACCACCTCCGCGAAATCGTCCAAAACTTGATTGAAAATGCTATCAAGTACACGCCGTCGGGCAGTATCACCGTTGATGTGACCAGCAACAACGACCAGGTGACGATAAGTGTCGCCGACACTGGCATCGGCATCCCGCCAGAGGACGTTGGCCATCTCTTCCAGAAGTTCTACCGCGTCGATAACAGCGACACCCGCCAGATAGGCGGTACTGGGCTGGGCTTATACCTGTGCCGGCGACTAGCCGAAACTATCGGCGGGCGGTTGTGGGTTGAAAGTGAATATCAGCATGGTAGTACATTTTTCTTGGCTATTCCGCGAGTCGATCATGTTGCTGCCACTTTTCTAAATGATAACGGCGAAACCGAAAATAACACCAGCATTGACAGGTTGTCAGCCGAAGATATGCTAGCTAGCAATGCGCCAGAAATTCTAGCGGTTGCGCCAGCGGCTGCCGAGTTTGAGCAAACGCCGCTTGACGCACCAACACCAGCAGCTCCGACTCAGACCTTTACCGATACCAGCTTACTCAACTATTCGCCGCCGCCAGCACCCAAATCGAACGATTTAAACCAAAACACCGCCAATACAACCAAGCAATTTACCAACACGCCGCTTAGCGATATTGAGGCCGCACCCGACAAATACGCCGAACAATTACGCAACGAAATCAGATTAAACGTCCCGCCACGGCGAAATTAAAACTATAGGGTATAGCATTTTTAAACCATAACCGTTAAAATAGGGGTAAGATGACAAAAATATTACTAGTAGAAGACGACAAAAGCCTCAGCGAGATTTATAGTGTACGGCTGCGCGCCGAGGGCTACGACATATTATCTGCCAGCGACGGCGAACAAGCCTTGGCGCTTGCCATCAAAGAAGTACCCGACCTAATAATTAGCGACGTTATGATGCCGAATATCAGCGGCTTCGACATGCTGGATATTCTACGCAGCACCACCGAGACACGCGGTATTCACGTTATCATGATGACTGCTCTGTCAAGCGATGAGCAGCGCCAACGCGGCATGGCGCTAGGCGCCGACCGCTATCTAGTCAAGTCGCAAGTCGGCATCGAGGACGTCGTTCGCACCGTCCACGAAGTTCTCGGCGACGCCTCAGTACCAGCCGACACGCCAGCGCCTCTTGTCAACGAGCCAAAACGAGCTACTATCGAGCCTGGTCCTAGTGCTAGGGCGACGGAACCAGCGCCAGCTAACAATTCTCCAGAAAAAGCTGAAAGCGATAGCACTAAAGCGAATGAACTAAATCCAAACCCCGAAGCTCCAGGGTTCCCAGCTTCTAGTTCTAATCCAGCGACCAACTCGACCGCTCCAACCCCAGCTAACCCAGCGCCGACCGATACGGCGGCAGCTACCGTTACAACGATGCCTGCCAACACTACTGCAACGACAACTCCAACCGCCCCTCAACCAGCACAGCCAGAACCAGCAGCTAGTCCCGCAGCTCCATCGGCACAGCAACCAAATCCGCTAGTTGCCGCACCGCACGAAACTCCAGCAGCTAGCGCGCCTGCCGCCGTCACTAATATCCCAGTTATTACTCCAGCTAATCCAGTGCTCGGCCAACCTGCACCCGCAGCCACTTTGCCGCCACCAGCTAGCGCAGCAACTGCACCGAGAACTAGCACTTTGCCGCAACCAATCGCGCCGTTTTCAACTAACCGGCCAGGTTCGTCAGGCCGAGTGATCCAGCCAATCACCCCAACTGATCAAGAACCAATTGATTACACCGCTCGCATGAGCGAGGAGCTAGCTACTTATCAAAACCTTAACACTATCCCGGCGCCACAGGCAAATCCTACGAATGTATTCCCTCAGGCCGCGCCAGCAGCAACCCCTACGGCCGCGCCAACTCCAGCGTCAGCTGCACCCGAGCCAGCTTCTATAGCAACAAACCTAGCGCCATCAGTAGCGCCGACTTCACCGTCTGCCAGTACTACCGCAGAGGCAACTCCAACCACCCCTCAACCAGCACAGCCAGAACCAGCAATCACTCCTACTGCACCAGCGTCGACTATACCTCACATAATGCCAGGCCCAGCTGCAGTTGCTACGCCAATCAGTAATATGACCGCATCAGCTAGTGGCGCTTTGAATAATCCTTCCGCGCAGCCTGCACTTAATGCCACACCGCCAGCTATACCAGCACCAAACACTAGCGCACCAGAGCCACCTGCACCGTCAGCAGCACCAGCCTCTTCCGATGAAGCCGGGTTAAAGTTTGAAGAAACCGCAATTTCCTCAAGCCAACCAAAATAATCGTCTTATGGCAAGCCAAAAATCAGCTAGTGGCACCAAAACGATTCGCCTCAATAAATTCTTAGCACTCCAACTCGGTATCTCGCGGCGCGAAGCCGACAATCTCATCTCGACAGACACCGTCACTATCAACGGTAAGCTAGCGACGCTTGGCACCCGTCTGTCGCCAACTGACACCATCAAAGTTGCCGGCCGCGACATCAGCTCTCATGCTATCAAGAAAGCCTACATAGCTCTCAACAAACCAGTCGGTTATGTTTGCTCGCGACGTCAGCAGGGCCATGCGCCGACAATTTATTCACTATTGCCGCGCGATTTACATCACCTCAAGCCAGTCGGCCGCCTTGACAAGGATAGTTCTGGCTTGATTCTGTTGACCAACGACGGCGATTTTGCTCACCGCATGACCCACCCGAGTTTTCGCAAGACTAAAATTTACAAAGTCCGACTCAACCGGCCGCTTGAGCCGCTACACCAGCAGATGATTAGCGATTTTGGCGTCAACCTCGAGGACGGCCGCAGCCAACTGGCTCTAGAGCGCCTCGACGATAGCCGCCTCAACTGGCAAGTCGTCATGAGCGAAGGCCGCAACCGCCAAATCCGCCGCACCTTTGCCGCGCTCGGCTACACCGTCGTGCGACTACACCGCGTACAATTCGGCAATTATTCGCTTGGCAACATGAAACGAGGGGAGTGGCAGAGTATTTCCGCTAGTTAATCTCAAATTAAGTTGTCTTACTATACCTATCTTGGATTATAATAAATACTATGTGTATGCCAAATCCCGACCCAACCCCTCATTACCAACTAAGCAACCACGCCAACGACTCAATATCTTGGTTGTTCAACCCGCTGCACAAGCGCACATTATGTTTTGACGAGAATAGTAGTTTTTACTCTGTAGCCAGCGCGCCGAGAACAATCTCGTTTGGACCGCACGCTGAATACGGCATTGATGTCTGCGCCCTTGGTCTTGAGATAATAATTATCGCAGCCTGTTTCATTGGCTGGCGAAATTTGCGGCGTTCAAGACGTAAAAATAATGATAAATCCTCCGCGTCGTGGAAGGCTTTCGCCGAATGGATATTTCTAGTAGCGGGCGGACTATTCTTGACGGCAGTATTACTATCGACACTGCATAACGCCATTTCAATCGGCATATTATAAATTCTGCTATACCGCTAGCGCTCGCCAAATCAACTCACCTCTGTTATAATTAAGTTAATTATGGCAACCAAACTTCCTACCGTCGCTATTATCGGCCGCGCCAATGCTGGTAAAAGTTCGCTATTCAACCGCATCATGCGTTCGCAGCAAGCCATTGTTGCCCGCGAAGCCGGCACTACTCGCGACAACGTCATCGGCAAAGCGTCCTATCAAGGCCGTGAATTTTGGCTAGTTGATACCGCCGGCCTCAAGCCCGCCGAGGACGAATTCGAAGCCAGCATCCAAGACCAAATCACCGAGGCCGCCGAAGCCGCCGACGTCATTCTCGTGGTCGTCGACAGTACCAAATACCCCAGCGACGAAGACCGCCGCGTCGCCAAAACCGCCCTAAAGAGCCGCAAACCAGTCATTCTCATTACTAACAAAATCGATCTGAAAGGCAACCTACCTGATAGCGAATTCTTGCGCCTCGGCATCAAGTCGATCATTCGCACCTCTGCCGAACACAACTCTGGCATCGCCGACATCCTTAGCGAAATTTGCCAGCACATTCCCGCTAAAAAGCAAGCCGAGCCCAGCGAAACTCTCAAAATCGCCCTTATCGGCCGGCCAAATGTCGGTAAATCTAGCCTGTTTAATACGCTAGCTGGCAAGCAGCAAGCCATCGTTGCCAGCCGCGCCGGCACCACCCGCGATGTCAACCGCGTCCGCCTGCAATACCACGAGCAAGCGATCGAGCTGCTCGACACCGCTGGTATCCGCCGCCAGGGTAAGCAAGAGGTCGGTATCGAGAAGTTCAGCGTTCTGCGCACCCTCGCCGCCATCGAAGAGGCTGATATTTGCTTTTTGCTAATGGATGTCAATGAGTTAAGTACCGCCCTAGATCAAAAGCTAGCTGGCATTATCGCCGAAGCAGGCAAGGGGCTAGCCATCGTCGTTAGCAAATGGGACATCGCTCTCGGCAAAGATGCCTACACCCGTGACGCGCTGGCACCAAAGATTTCAGCGCAATTCGACTTTACGCCGTGGGCGCCGTTAATTTTCACTAGCTCGGTCACTGGCCAGAATGTTGCTAAATTGTTCGATTTAGCCCTCAGTATCAATGCGCACCGCCAGCAAAAAACTACTACTCGTAAACTTAACGATCTCCTACAGCGATCAATTCAAAAACATCCGCCAGCTGGCCTGAAAAACACTCACCCGAAGCTACGATACATCGTACAAACCGATACCAATCCGCCATGGTTCGTCATTTACGGCAGCAATTTGAAGTTCGTCCATTGGAGCTACAAGCGTTATCTAGAGCGCCAAATTCGCGATGCTTTCGATTACACTGGTACGCCGATCAAACTATCTTTCCGCGACGAGAAGCAGCTCAAAGCCAACCGCGAACGCGTCGCCCGCGGCCTGGCGCCCGTCACCAAAGCCTACAAACAAGCCAAAAACGCCGAAAAATAGCTATAAAACCACATTTTCGACAAAAACCCTTGACGCTTTGTTCCATTAGTGATATATATATTAGCTTTTGTTGACAGATGTTTGACGTTTTGTCCAAAAGTGTATTTTGACAAGCAGTTGAGAATAGAGCAAGGTGAGATTTTATGGCGTTATTTTAGCGGAAGCAAAATAGTGTCGTGAAACCTCGTCTTGCTTACACGCCATCCGGGCGTCGAGCAGTGTTTTTATAAAACACGGACATTCCGTCCGGGTGAGGAGAGAGAAGTGTAATGAGCCACAGTTACAAGGAGACGTCAGAACTGGGGAAGGGCTTCGTGCTCTTCCTCATCATTGTCCTTATCGGCATTTTTGGGCTTCACGCCTGCACGACCTCGCTGGCGCAGGGCAACAAGCACACGGAAGTTGTTACCGTGTGTGACAAGGGGTCTGTCCAGACGGGGAGCGGCGATAGCCGCTCCCACGAGTACAGAGTGTATACCTCTGGTGCCACGTATGTGGTGAAGGACTATTTTGGGTCCGAGGGAACGAGGTTCAACAGTGCAGACCTCTACGGCCGTATTGTGATCGGTAAGACTTACATCATCAAGTCTTACGGCTACCGCGTCCCATGGGCCTCGAACTTCTGGAATATCACAGAAGTGACGCCCACAGATCAGAAGCCCACTGGCACCTGCGGCTGACATCGCGACTGGCAAGCCGCCGAGAATCCTTGGCGGTCTCTCTCCGCCGCCTATTATTCTCCTGCTTGTCAGTTCGCTCCATAGATGCGTATCTATGCTGATGAGTCGGAAACGACGAAAGCGAATTTTATCCAAACATCACTAGTTGCGCCGCTAGTGCTTCGCGCGTAATTTCGTCCGCCCGTTCGCCGATGAACACGATTTTTGCCGCCTCCTCAGGCTTGGCATGAGTTATCTGAATTTGCTGCTCAGTCGCCTCCACATGCTGGCGCGCGCCGTTGTCACTGATAAAGCAGCCCTTCAGCCGCCGCAAGCCATACGCCGCAAATAATTCCGGCCATATTTTCTCCAACGTCGTCGCCGTAATTTTCATACCCGAGACGTCCAGCACGGCATACGTCGGATTATCCGGCACCGCCAGCTCGCCGTCATATGTGTCAAAAAACGCCAGCAGCCCCGACGGCGTAGTTATTTTACTGAAGTCAAACCGACCGTGCGGCGCGCTTAAAACCTTGGCGTAGGGCAGGGCGCGGCGTTTTGCTTCGTACTCCACCCGCTCGCTATCGCTCAATAAATCTTCTTTGGTTATCAAAATCGCGTCCGCCGCTTGCAGTTCAACTTCGTGCGCTGGCTCGATTCCGCGTAAAATCTCGTGCGCATCGATCACGTAAAAACTCTGCATCAACTCATACTTATTGAAGATTTGTGCATTAATCAATTTTTCGACCAAGTTCATCGTTCGCGCCACTCCCGTCGCCTCAATAAACACTGGCGTTGGAGAATTCCGGCAAAAGTCCAGCAACATACGCGTCAGCGCATGCTTCGACGAGCAGCAGACACAATCGCCAGCCAACGTCGTCACCATCTCCGCCAATCCCTCCAGCCGATAACCGTCGACATTTTCATTAGCGTATTCATTTTCAATCACCCGCGCGCCCTTATAGTCACTTTGTTGCAATAAGAATTCCAACACGCTGGTCTTGCCGGCACCCAGCGAGCCGTTCACCAAATAAAGCGGCACTGTATCAACGACCGCCCGCGCTTCGTCAAACGCCGCATTAACACTAAATTCCAAATCGTCATCGCGTTTCGCCATACATCTATTATACGTCATCATAGCCAAAGTGCTATACTAAGGCTATGAAAGTCATTCTAGCCCTTGGTAATCCTGGCGAAAAGTACGCTCACACGCGGCATAATGCTGGTTTTTTAGTAATTGACCAGTTGGCAACAGAGCAGGGTGCACATTTTAGCAATAAGCCCAAATTCTTTGCGGATATTGCCGAGTTGAATATGTCTGGAGAAAAAATCCTCCTCGTCAAACCAACCACCTACTATAACGAGGTTGGTATTGCCGCGCGGGCGCTCATGGATTTTTATAAGCTGACACTGGATGATTTACTAATTATTCACGACGACACGGCGCTTGATTTTGGTAAAATCCGTATCCGAAAAGGCGGCCGCGACGCTGGCAGCAACGGCTTAAAATCGCTTCATGCTCACATTGGTTCTGACTTCTGGCATATTCGTATCGGCACCGACAATCTACTGCGACGGCAAATCGGCGACGTTGATTTCGTCCTCAGCAAGTTCAACGCCGATGAACGAATAATCCTCCGCAATTGGACAATTCCCGAATCCATCAAGCTGATCGGCACATTTCTTGATAATACTATCGAACCGCTCAGTATCAAGCTATAATCCCCGGCACATCACTACACCATTGCACCTGCGAAATTAAAAATGCTTATTGCAACAATGTCGCAATAAGCAAGCAATGCTGCCCGAAACAAAAAGTCACAAATATCAATTACTGCCGCTTCCGCGGCACAATTTTCGCCGCGCCGTGCTTCAGCCGCCGCTCAGCATTATGTAATTTCGCCGCGGCTGCCTCTTGCAAATTAATCGCTCGCGCCTCCAGCATACTGCTGCCAACCGCCAAGCTTACAAACAATAGTCCCAAGCCGCCCGTCGCCCATTCCGGCAGCTCCAGATGAAACAACTTGGCGATCATCATCATACCCAGCGCCATGATCGCCCAGTGCGCGCCATTTTCCAGATATTTATATTTGCTGAGCATGCCCGTCCGCAGCAAATACACCGTCAGCGACCGCACCCAAATCGCTCCAGCACCCAAACCCGCCACGATCAGCAGCACGCTGCTGGTGATAGCAAACGCGCCGATGACGCCGTCGAAACTAAAACTGGCATCCAGCACCTCCAGATAGAGCAGGCTAGCGAAAGCTGCCCAGCCAACCTTGACCTTGACCGACTTGGCGTCGTCCTCGTGAAAGAATGAGCCAAACAATTCCAGCCCGATGTGCAGTATAATCCCCAACACCGACGAGATCAGCACCAGCGCCCGATGTGGCGGCTCAACCGTAAAATACAGCGCCGCCGCCACGCCGAGCATCAAACACACCTTGAAATTCTCAAACCGCCCAGCCTTGGCTAGCCACGGCTCGACATGCCGCATCCAATGCACGCGCTTGTTATAATCAATGAAATAACTGAGGCCAATCATAATCAGAAACGCGCCGCCAAAAGCATCAATCATCGGTGAGGCTTCGTGCAAGATATGACCGTATTCCGCCGGCCTGTGCAGCGCCAAATCAACCACTTCCATAAATCCATGACCGCTCGCCACCATAACGATGATAATCGGCAGCACGAACCGCACCACGAACACCGCCACGAAAATTCCAACCGTCAAGAACACCCTCTGCCAAGCCTGGCTCATGCCGGCCAGCACCTTGCTGTTGATCACCGCGTTATCAAAGCTAAAGGTCACCTCCAGCACTACCAGAATCGCAAACAACCACAAGCCGCTCGCGCCGAAATGTCCGAAAATCAGCCCGCCCAACGCCAGCGTCAACAGCGCCGAAAACCAAAAAATCCGAAATGGGTGGTGCGAATGCCAGAGATGTTTCATAATGATTTAGTATAGCACAAGCTTACTGCTATAATTTATAAGTATGGCAAAAAAACGTGTCAAAAGCTTCGACATAAATAAGCTAATTAACACAGCCAAGATACTTACCGGCTGGATAATTGCGCCAGTATTGATTGTCGTAATATACTTATACAGCCCCCAGCTTGGACTATGGCTAATCAGCGACAAATCAGACATTTGGTTCAACGAAACTGCAACAATGTTGCAAGACTTCCTAACCATCACGCTAAGCATAGTCATTGAAGCTTTACCTTTTGTTATCCTCGGAATTATCATTTCATCTTTGATTCGCCGCTTTTTGCCGCCAGCCAAACTCACTAAAATTTTACCGCGTAACCCATTTTGGCGCCGATTTACATTATCGCTAGCCGGACTAGCACTACCAGTCTGCGAATGCGGCAACGTACCGGTCGCTCGCAGCTTACTAGCTCGCGGATTAAAACCCGCCGACGTCGTCAGTTTTCTATTCGCCGCGCCGATTCTCAATCCTATCACCATTATTGCAACAATGACCGCTTTCAGTTTTCAGCCATACATGATTTGGTGGCGAATTATTTTTGCATTGATAATCGTCCAACTGACCGCCTTGATCGTCAGCTTCATGGACGAAAATAAAATCGTTCGCCCAGCTTTCAAAGAGTATTGCCGCGCGCACGAGCACAGCTCTAAGTTCAAGGAGATGCTTGGATCCTCGCGCGACGAATTCTGGCAACTATTAACCATGCTAAGTATCGGCGCTATCATCGCTGCCGCTACTCAAGTTTTCATACCACACGCCATCATTAACACTGTCGGTAACGACATCATCTTATCAGTTATCGCCATGATTGGCTTGAGTTTCGTGGTCTCGATCTGTTCCAGCATCGATGCCTTTTTTGCGTTAGCCTATGCCCGCAGTTTCACAGCAGGCTCGATTCTATCATTTCTATTAGCTGGTCCGATGATCGATATCAAGCTAATCGTATTGATGCGAACCACTTTCCGTTGGCGATTTATCGCTGTGGTGATGTTAATAATTTTCGCATTGTCGTTCGCGACAGGCATAGGAGTAAACTTGCTTTATGCGGGCTAATCTGGCGAAATCATTGGGCGGAATTGCTGCCTGCGGATACGTTTTGCTGCTAGCTTGCCGCGGTCAGCTCGGTTTTTACATTCATCCGCGCTACCATCTTTTTGCTGCCATTTTGAGCACGATAGGTATCGTTTTCTTGGTTATTGATATAGTGTTGCAATTAAAGAGCGGCGCATTAACTGCACACCACCGTTTCGAATTCCGCCATATCAAGTTCGCCTCGTGTCTATCTGTCCTAATTTTACTAGCGGGCTATCTGCTGCCGCCAAAACCGTTATCACCGAGCAGCGTCACTCAAAGAGAAAATTCTATCACCACCAGCCAAACAAACTATTGCAATATTCCTAAACCTAAGGAAGGCGAGACGAATGTATCGATCAACCGCTGGCGATCTGCTTTCAACTCCTGCCAAAAACTATCGTATTTTGACAATACTAGCATAACGATAACTGGTTTCGTCTCGAGCGGCACACTACAAAACTATGGCTACGATTATTTCGAACTGGCACGCTACGTTATCAGCTGCTGCGCCGCCGATAGCATACCTATGAAAATCTTAGTAGAAAAAACTCCTGCGAATAGCTACCGCGATGGCACTTGGTTAACCGTCAAAGGGAAGTTGATGCAAAAAATAATTAACGGCAAAGCTGAATACGTCATCACCGAGTCTACCGCTACCGCGATACCGCAACCAGAAGACCCTTACGAATTATTTGGTTTATAATCTTGCCACTTTTTAGTAGCGCCACCTTCCTGGTAATATTCGTGTGCGCGCCAGTTAGATAAGAAGTTTTTATCGTGCTCGATTTCACTTAGTAGCGGAAAAATCTCACTGAGCAGCATTTCGTCGGGGTATTGTTCGCTGTCTGTCAGGGTACGTTGACCGTTACTGCACAAATGTGCATTAAGAAATATAAAGCGCTTGGTACAAATATAGCCGGGTTTCGAGCAGTGCAAGCGAAAATCGTGCATAGTTTGAATCGGTTGCGCCTCGTCCTGATAGGCCTCAAACTTGTACATCACCCAAACTAGTGGCGTATCAAACGTCATGTCATCAGATAGTTGCTGCTGACTATGTCGTAAGTCGTCTAGCTCTATCCGTATCTGCTCAACATCGCTATTCTTCAATTTCGCCAATGCCAAACGGCGCTCCGCAGTAGCAATCTTTGCTGTCAAAGTCTTATACTCATCATACATATCAAGCAGTCTGTCAACCGCCGCTCGCGCGCTATTTACACCTTCCACCATCCCGACTCCTTCATAATTACTGCGCGCGTAATCTCACGCGCCCGCTCGCCAATGACAACAAGTTTTAATGGCTCATCAGTAGTACCACGCGTGACCCGAATTTGCTGCGGCGTTGCCTCGATGTGAAGTATCTCGTCACCATCAGCAACCGCGCCTTTCATGCGCCGCAAAGCATATTTATCTCGCAAACTGACCCAGATCTTCTCGATCTTCCCAGCGCTAATAGCCAGACCAGCCACATCAACCACACTATAACTTAAGGTATTCTCAGCCGCGTTTTCCGCAGGCTCGTGCAGCAGTAAATAGTCCAAAGTCTGCGACTTGTCATCAAGCTGGGCCAGATCAAACTTGCCGTGATCCATATTCACAACGTTGGTTAATCCTTGTTGCAACAATGTTTCAATTAGCTGCTGGCGATCATTTTCAGCCAGCAAATCCAGTTTACTGATTAGTACCGTATCCGCTGCCTGAGCTTCCGCCAGCAACGTCTCAGCCAAACCATCAACTCTAGCTTCAGCTCCATCCACAACATACAACGATTGCTTCAAATCATACTGCTCAAAGATATCACCAGCCAGCAATTTTTCGACCACCCGCAGGGTATTAGCGACGCCAGTCGATTCAATAATCACTGGCGCTCGTCCGCTTATTGCAAAATCGTGCAAAATGTCAATCAGCTCTTCGCCGCTACTGCAGCAGATACACTCGCCAGTAATTGTCGCCACTTCATCGACGCGTTGCGCCAATGTGCAACTGTCAATACTTTCCGACGCAAACTCATTCTCAATCACTCGCGCGCCAGTAAATTCTGGCTGCTGTACTAAAAAATCCGCTAGCGTCGTTTTACCAGCACCCAACGCACCGTTCACCAGATATAATGCAATCTTATCATTCATAATTAGCCTTTCTTGTACACATATACTGAGTTAATGATATCGTCGTCAGGATTATACTCAACCAGCAGCTGCACGCGCTGCAAACTATTCGGGTCAAACGCTGGGTATAACAACGTTTTCGCGCCATGGGCGCCGCGCACAATGATCCGTCCGCCAGGCCGGAGTGCTGGCAAAATATTATCAATAATTTGCTGTTTGGCTTCAACCGAATCGCCCGCCAGCCCAGCCACATAAATCACGTCGTAAGCATTATCCGGCAAAGCCACCGCCGCGCCGTCCGCCACCAAACACTCGCCAACTGGCCAAGCAATCGCCCGCGCTAGCTCGCGCGACTGCACCAAAGCAGCCGGCGCCACTTCCACCAAATCAACCGCCGCGCCCGTCTGATGCCACAAACACCAAGCCGTCAAAGGCAGGGGACCGCTGCCAATCATCACCGCACGACTGTCCTCAGACAACACCAAACCCGACCCGCCCAGCAAGCCAACTTCACGCCGCACTAGCTCGCGGTAATTGTCAATATACCAAAACTTTTTCAGCTCTTGCTGCGGACGGGCTGAGCTGGTAATTCGCCGCGACCAATACATCTCCATCTCTGATTCCGACAGGGAACAACGCCGCTGCACCTCGCGGCACACCTCATCATTACACCAATTTGGTAACGTTGTCGCCTGCACAGCTGCCGCCACCAAGCCAGAAAAAGCTGCATTGACGTCTGGCGATGGTGCAAACTCGTGCAAATTCATCACTGTTTTAATTGCTATATCCATAGCTTTTCATAATGCCAAACCCTCCGAATTATTGCAAATTTGTTGCAATAAGTTGTATACTTGCAATATCATGACTCTCGACGATCTATTCAAACAGCACAACCTGCGCCTAACTAAACCGCGCCAGCAAGTCTTCGACGCGCTGCAAAAATCAGACGTTCCACTGACTATCAGTGATATTGCAAAAAATTGCAATGACATTAACCGCACCAGCGTTTATCGCGCCTTGGTGGCGTTCAACGATCTCAAAATCATTAACGTCGTCCATGTCGGTTGGAAGAACTACTACGAGCTAGCCGAGCCATTCATTCCGCACCATCATCATTTATATTGCATTCGCTGCCAAAACGCTACACCAATCCAAACTCCAGAATTAGAGCAGCTCATCAATTACCTTAGCAGAAAATACAGCTTTTTGGTCATTGATCACCATTTTGAGCTTGAGGGTGTCTGCCAAAAATGCCGGCAAAAACAGCAGCTAGCTAAAAGCATTAGTGCTAGCAAAAACAAGCCAAAGCCAGAATCAAAATCAACAAAGCAACACTAATCGCCAATCATCGTCAGCAGCGTCTCGCGCTCGCGAATCAGCTCGCGGTAGCGTTTGAGCAAACTCATAATATCGTTGCGCTGCTCATTACTGAGGTCAAATACCGCCAACAACACTCCGTCAATTTCTTTGGCAGCCTTTTGCGTGTCCGACAGATTAGCCAATCCCGGCACGGTAGCCAGATATTCCGCGCGAAGATCCTCGGTCTTTTTCTCGTAGAGAGCTAGTCGTTTGGCCGGACTATTAGCTGACTTTTTACCGAGACGCGCCAACGCTTTTTCATACTCTTGCCGCGCCGCCAACACCGACACATAATCAATTTTCAGACCAAATAACCGCGCCACCAAGCCATTTTGCGCTTGCTCAATCTCGGCTGTAGCACCGTCGATTTCGTTCAAACGCCGCCGCGCTTGGCGTGTCATCCGACGAATCTGATGGCGCTCAACTTTCGACTGAAATGAACGCTTAATCAATCGCGCCTGCGGATCGCGTATTGTCATACCGAATTCCTCGGCAACCGCACGGTAGAGCAAATAATCTACGTAGACTTCAACCTGCTGCGAACAAACTTCTGCCGGCTGATTAACAAACTCTAGCGCCAAACGATGCAGCTTTTTTTCGCCTTCTGCATAATGTTGCATTGCAAAACGCGCTCGTTCAATGCTTTGGCTCTGCTGTGCTACGTATTGCAACAATGTTGCAGTTTGCTTATCATCTGTCAATAAATTGTCGCTCACTGTCTTGATCAGCGTCTTCTGCTGCGGCGCGCTTTCGATTTTACGCAGCCGCGGTAAGCAATCATCACGCCAAGACAAGAAAAATTCCAGCGCCATCGGCACGCTGCGATCAAAGCGCCGCGCCATCCGCCGCAGCGAGCGCGGGCAAGCCGCATAGACGGCCGCCGCTTGCTGCCGGAACTGTAGCGGACGCACCTCTGCTAGCTTAAGCAAACGATTGTATCGCGCTGGAAATACTTTATCGATATCATTCATAGCGTACCTGAACCTTTCTAAATGAATAATTTAATAATTTCTGCCACGACGCACCACGTTGATTAAAGCGCCGGATCTCGCCATCAACCGATGCCACTTTGACTAATGCTGGACTATATGGCACTTTACGGCTATACATCCACACATCGTCGTAGTTCCAGCGTCGCAGCGACGGATAAACCCTTTTCAAAAGCTCCACGCCATTGCGATAAAAATACTGCGGGTCGGCTTCTGGCGGCAAGAACTTTTCGGCGGTTAAACCCATATTTTTGACGATACGGCGCACATCCTCTAGTGTCTGCTCGGCGCCGTTTTCGGCAATCAACAGAGCATACACACTACCGCGGCTGCGAAAGATCACTGCGTATGAATCGCGTCCCGTCTCAATATCGTCAAACAAAAATTCGTCGACCGGCATCTCGATATGAAACACCCGCGGAATCAGTTTTTGGCACTCCTCGCGGCGCATCTGATCGTAGTTAAAGTCGTTAGCGGTCATACTTCCATTATACTATTTTTATGACGAAAAGTCAATATTGTTAGATAACAAAAAAGCGCTAGGTAAGGGTGGGCATCACCTAGCGCCATTCTGCCCTTCGTCCCACCCTATCGGGTATACGTGATCCACCTCACACATACGGTGATCCGCTGGACAAAGGGGTTAGTATACGCTAAAAAGTTGTCTAGGCACGAAAGTGGAGGGTAGATTACTGCCGTGCGCCTTTTAGCGCAACCTAACATAAGTTAGAATAGGGGGTATAAGGTGCTTGATTCACCACCTCGGGTCAATCAATCATCCCAATATTAGCACACCTTTGACAACATGTCAATACTTTTTAACAGGAATTTGTATGAAAATCAATAAAGTATCACCAGATAGTAACGATTATCTCAAAGTATTAGCTAATATTGACGACAAGCCGCAAGCATTATATTACTTAGGTGAAGTTCCTAAACAACGCCAGCCGACCATCGCTATCGTCGGTACCCGCAAGCCAACCAGCTACGGTATCGAGGTAACCAATCAGTTTGCTAGCGGACTGGCTAGCCGCGGTTTTATCATTGTTAGCGGACTAGCCCTAGGCACCGACGCGCTAGCGCACCGCGCCTGTTTAGACGCTGGCGGCACCACTATCGCCATCGTACCCAGCCAGTTACCGAATATTTATCCGCGCAGCAACAGCGCGCTTGCCCGGCGAATTGTCGAAAAGGGCGGGGCAATCTTGTCCGAACATTCTACCGATGACACCGAACCGTACATCCTCGGCCGCTGGAGCTTTCTAGAGCGTAACCGCCTAGTCTCTGGTATTGCTGATGCTGTCCTCATCACCGAAGCTAGCAAACGCAGCGGCACGCTCAATACTGCTGCCCACGCGCTAGCTCAAGGCAAAGATGTCTTCGTTGTACCTGGCAACATCACCAGCCCGCAGAGCGCTGGCTGCAACGCTCTAATCAAGCAAGGCGCCACGCCCGTCACCAGCCTCGACGATATTTTGTCGGTTGTCGCACCAGAATTTATGCCAGGCTCGCGAACCAGCCAGACCAAGCTGCCGCTCGGCTCAACACCCGCCGAAACAGCGATCATCGAACAGCTCGCTCAAGGTGTCCGCGACGGCGACCAGCTGCAAAAAGCCACTCAGCTGCCAGCAACCGAGTTTAATACTGCGCTAACCATGCTTGAACTGACTGGCGCTATCCGCTCGCTCGGCGCCAACCAGTGGACGCTTGTCTAATTAATATTGTTTAAGCTTTTCGCAAATTTGTCATTTTCATCGTATAATTGTAGACTTAGATATTATGCCTATTAAGTCTCGTGAAAGGATTCCAAGATTCAATCCTCGGACTGATATCCCCACCATCCCCAACGCTATGAGTATTGCTGGCGCGGTTCTAGCCTGGCGCGGCGCCAAACGCATTGATACCACTGCTGGTATCGCACAGGTTGCCGCTGGCCGGTTCATCGACGTTCTAGACGGCATCGTTGCCCGCAAAACGGGGCAGACAAGCGATTTCGGCGCTTTACTTGATGCTGGACTAGACAAAGCTGTCACTGCCATTATCCTTTATGAGATAAAAAACAAAAAAACCTCGCACCAACGGAAATAATCGCTGCCATCACAGCTTTTAATGGAATCAACGCCGTTGCTAGCGCCAAAACGATAGTTGAAGCTGGCGATGAAACCGTACGCCCAGAAATCTCTGGCAAATTGGCGCTAGCGCTCGAAACCAGCTCATTGCTAGCCCACCTAGTCGGTAGCCGTCTCGAAACCACCGGCCAGAGCCAGCTCGCCAGAGTTGCTCGCGGTATCGGCAACTTAGCATTCGCCGTATCGCTGCCGCTCGCAGCTAAATCAACGCTTTCGTACGTCAAACGCGCCTGGCCATCAAAACGCCGAAATGATAAATAGACAGGCAAAATTGGCGATTTGCAGCTTAAAGAGGATTTTTGGCTATTTTGTTGCAAAAAATAGTAAATTATTGCAAAACTATTGACACCGCCGTCCATATGTGATATATATATATCAGCTTTTTGCTCAAAGTTTCGTAAAAAAGGGCAAGAAGTGCCCTTTTACTTTGAGTGAAAACACTTCCCTAGGAGGGGAAATGAGATTCTTCGTTCGGCTCTTCATTGAGATCGCACTTATGATCTTCGTGGTCATTACGGCCACGAGAGTGCTCAGCGAGGAACACCCCGGCGTCGCCGGGATGGTCCTTGTTGCCATCTACGTGGTCATCCTGGCCCTCAGGGCGACCGTACAGAGAGAAACAATCAAGTACGACGCCGACCAACGGCGTCGTCTTGAGCGAGCCTTTGTTTCGGCCGCCAGTGAGGCTGGCTGGCCGATCCTGGTCAAGGTACGTCATGATCGCGAGATCGTAACGTACTACATTGAGAACCCTCACCTCAAGGGTCTTATCAATGGTACTTTCTACATTGAGACTCCTCTGAAGGAGGAGTCGCTCTACGGGCAGACACAGCTCATCGATCTCCTCCCGCCGGAGAAGATCGATGAGCTCTACGCTGGCGCAGACGAAGTCGAGGACGAGGATGAGGAGGTGAACACCACCACCGCCGAGGACGAGGAGTGATCCTCGGCAAAAAAGGGCTTTAAAAGCCCGCTAGAAAATAGCCCGCCTAGAGGCCCAGCCTCGGCGCAAGGCCTTTCTGGCGGGCTATTTTCTTTGGCTTATTATTTTCAGCTAGCACTAATTTGGTATTTTTAGCAAATCGGTTTACTATTATATAAGTATGAAGAATCTGGTTATCGTCGAGTCGCCGGCCAAAGCCAAAACTATCGAGAAATATCTCGGCAATGATTTTCATGTTTTGTCAAGCGTGGGACATATTCGCGCTATCGCCAAAAAAACCAAAGACGGCACGCCGCCAATTGATATCCAGCACGGCTTCAAAACGACTTACGAAATCGACCCGGAAAAGAAAAAAGTAATCGCTGAATTAAAGAAAGCCGTCAAATCAGTCGGCGCGGCCAACGTTTGGCTAGCCACCGATGAAGATCGCGAGGGCGAGGCCATTGCTTGGCATCTGTGCGAGGTCCTAAAGCTTGACCCCAAAACCACCAAGCGCATTACTTTTCACGAAATTACCAAATCAGCTATCGAGGAGGCGATCAAGCATCCGCGCACCGTTGATATGAAGCTAGTCGAAGCCCAGCAAGCGCGGCAGATCCTCGACCGCATCGTTGGTTTCGAGCTTAGCCCGGTTGTCTGGCAGAAAGTTCCTGGCGGCAAGTCGGCCGGCCGCGTCCAAAGCCCGGCAGTACGGCTGCTAGTCGAGCGCGAGCACGAAATCGACGCCTTTGCTAGCAGCTCACAATTCAAAGTTACTGCCATATTCGCCGCTGGCAAACAAGAACTAAAAGCCGAGCTAAAACAGCGTTTCGACAGCGAGGACGCAGCCCGAGCTTTCCTCGAATCGCTGGCTAGCGCCACTTTCACCGTTACCGATATCAGCACCAGCCCGTCAACTCGCAACCCAGCCGCGCCGTTCACCACCAGCACTCTGCAACAAGAGGCCAATAGCAAGCTAGGCATGGGCTCGCGCGCTACCATGGCCAGCGCCCAAAAACTATATCAAGAGGGCCGCATTACTTACATGCGTACTGATAGTGTCAACTTGTCGAGCCAGGCCATCGCTGCTAGCGCCGATTACATCAAACGCTTATACGGCATCGAATACTCGCATGTCCGCAAGTTCAAAACTAAATCCGCTGGCGCCCAAGAAGCTCACGAAGCAATTCGCCCAACTGATATTACTCGCGAATCAGTCAGCGGCAGCGACTATGACCAGCGCCTCTACGACCTTATCCGCCGCCGCACGCTGGCCAGCCAAATGGCGCCAGCCAAGCTAGAGAACACGACAATTACAATTAGTATTAACGACGAGGAAGAGCAAAACAGCTCAAGCAAAACCAACGACAAGCTCGTCTTTGAGGCCAAAGGTCAAGTCGTCCTCTTCGACGGCTTCCTGCGCGTCTATGGCGGTGGTAAAGATGACACAATTTTGCCAACCGTCAAATCTGGCGACCAGCTCCAACGCCACAGCGTCGAAGCCCGCCAAGTTTTCGCCCGGCCGCCAGCCCGTTATACCGAAGGTACGCTAGTCAAAAAGCTTGAAGAGCTCGGTATCGGCCGCCCAAGTACTTACGCCACCATCATGAACACCATCCAAACCCGCGGCTACGCCGAAAAAGGCGATTCCGAAGGCGTACCGCGCGATGTCATCTTATTGCAACTTATCGACAATAAGGTCGAGCGCGAAATTATCCAAGAAAAGACCGGCTCCAACAAAGGCAAGCTTGTACCGACGCCGGCCGGCGAGCTGATTAGCGGCTTTTTAACCGACCATTTCGACCGCGTCGTTGATTATGGTTTCACCGCCGACGTCGAGAAAGACTTCGACGATATTGCCGGTGACCGCTTGGCGCGCAACACCATGCTCGAGAAATTCTACGCACCATTCCATGCGCTGATTGAGCAATCCGGTAATATTGACCGCCGAACTGTCGGCGCCAACAGGGAAGTTGGCATTGATCCGAAATCTGGCAAACCAATTATTGCTCGCTTCGGCCGCTTCGGACCAATGCTGCAGCTAGGATCAAGCGACGACAAAGCCGACAAACCGCAATTCGCGCCGCTACCTAAAGGCGCCAAGATCGAAACCGTCACTCTAGAGCAAGCTTTGCACGCATTTGAGTTGCCGCGCCTAGTTGGCCAAACCGAGGATGGGCAAGATATCAAGGCTAACGTCGGCCGCTTCGGGCCATATATTCAAATCGGTAAACTCTACGTCAGTCTGAAAGATATCGACCCGCGCGAAGTCACCCAAGAGCAAGCGCGCGAACTATACGCCGCCAAGCTCAAAGCCGAGGCCGAGAAGAACATCGCCGACTTTGGCGGCGGTATCAAAGTTCTCAACGGCCGTTTCGGACCATACGTTACCGACGGCAACAAAAACGCCAAAATCCCCAAAGACACCGACCCCAAAACCATCACTCGCGACCAAGCAGTGGAATTGCTCGCTAACGCCCCGCAAAAGAGGTCGGCGCGGCGCCAAATACGGCGAAAGAAGTAAGCATGGCAATCAAGCTCCAACAAGTCCGACGTGTCCGCCGCTGGATGATGATTTTGCTGCTCGTAGTAATAGTTATCGTTGTCTTCTCGCTAAATGTTCATAGGTCGTACCGCACCGATAATCATCCACGCCTGGGCAATGTCGCTAATGTCGACGCTGATATTCCGTATTGCGCCGGCCAAGACAAGCAGAAGTTTGATTTATACACGCCGATCAACAGCTTGCTTAATACTCATACGACACCGTACCCGCTAGTTATTTATATCCACGGCGGCGGCTGGCATAAGGGTGATAAGCGCAATTCGCTGCTTGACTATTACGGTTCTAGTTTGACGGCGGCTGGTTTTGCGGTCGCCTCGGTCAACTACCGCCTAGCGCCCAAATACCATTATCCGACACAAAATAACGACGTTGCCTGCGCTATCGATACCATCGCCAAACTCGCCAGCTCTTATGACATCGACACCAACAATGTAATTCTTTTTGGCGACAGCGCTGGCGGGCTCTTGGCTAGCGATTATGTTCTGACTCGCCAAGACAGCCCGATTACTGTCCGCGGCGTGATCAGTTTTTATGGTACCACCGACCTGGTCAACCAATTACAGCGCACCAAGCGCAACCCAAATGCTTACAAATTCCTCGGCACCCGCAATGTCGATACCGCCCGCGTCGCCAGCCCGCTGTACCAACCGATTACCAAAACGCCGCCGCCGTTTTTGTTTTTCCACGGCACCAAAGACAGCATTGTGTCGATTGAGCAAGCTTACAAGTTCTACCAGCGTATCTTGGCCTACCAGCCGAGCAGCCGCTTTATTCGCGTTGCCAATGCCGGCCACGGCTTCGACGACAGTGGACGCAGCACCAAACCGACCAGCGACGAAATTCGCCGCACACTTACGCTGTTTGCCCTCAAGCATATCAACAGCGACCAGTCAGAAACTCAGGCGCAAACCACGCCAGAAAAAGTCCAGATATTATTAGACAATGATTAAGCTGTTTAATCAGCTAATTATTCACTAGTGTTTTGAATAAGCTTTGCTCAATAAACAATTATATTTTGTGATAAACTGTTAAATTAACCAGCATCGATACCGCCTTAACACCTTAAATTTTGACAAAAATAGGTATTATTGTTAGCCTAGACATTATTCTTTATTAAAAAAAGTAGCAAAAAAGTATTTACCATAAGCGTCTATATTGTGATACAATATAACTAGTTAGTATTTGATTTGACAATCTAACTACTATGTATTATAATCAGATACGAAATTACGATATCAAACTAAAATCACTCTCGAGGGGCGGGGAGTGGAGATAAAAGGATAAGGATCGCATGACCGAAACTACCGGTACACCTGCTGTGGAGACTATCAAGACAGCGATTGAGGATATTCTTAAGACTATAGACCAAGAACGCGAACGCGAAATCATCACGCGCCGTTTCGGCCTATATGAACGCCGGGAAACGCTTGAGCAAATCGGCGAACTGCTCGGCATCACTCGCGAACGTGTCCGCCAACTTGAAAAAGCCATCTTAGCCCGCCTCAAAACCGCTGCTGCCGACGGCAAAATCCCCGCCATTAGCGACGCCGAGCGCCTAATTATCCGCGACCTTTCCGAAAACGGCCGCGTCGGCCGCGTCCAAGACGTCGCCAACCGCCTTTCGAAAGACAAAGCTTCCAACAATACCCGAGCTCACGTTGCCTTTATTGGCGAGCTGTCGCCGCGCTTCGTTATAATCAACGAAACCGACAATTACCACCAGGGCATCAGTATCGCCGAAAACGGTAATGAGAAGAAAATCCGCGGCGACATCGATAGCATTGTTAAAACCATCAAAAACTACGGCCAGCCAATCGACATCGAGAGCTTGCATGGCATGTTGACTTTCGAAAGTCCGTCCCAAATCCGCGGCCTGGCCAGCTTATCCAAAAAACTAGCCAATCTCAAAGACGTTTGGGGCCTGGCTAAGTGGCCGACCGTCAATCCTAAAAACATCCGCGATAAAATCTACGTCATTTTGGCAGGCAATGGCAAGCCGATGCACTTCTCCGACATTTCTAAAGCCATCAAGGAAAGCGACTTCAAGCGCAGAAACGTTACCACTCAAGCTATCCACAACGAACTTATCAAAGACAAACGTTTCGTCCTAATCGGCCGCGGTATTTACGCCCTCGACAGCTGGGGCTATAGCAAAGGCACAGTTTCAGACATCATCGCCGACATTTTGCGCAAGGCGGGCGAGCCGCTTCACCGCGACGAAATTGTCAGGCGCGTACTCAAGAGCCGCCAAGTCAAAGAAACAACTATTCTGCTCAATCTGCAAAGCAAATCGATGTTCAAGCGCGTCGCCAAAGCGACTTACACCATCGCCGAACCACAGCAATAATCTATCTGCGGATTCCGCTTAATCTTGCAAAAATAACAGAGGTATGATATAATGAAAGTATAGCTATGTCATTTATCACTTCTGTTATTGCTCTATTGTTGCAATGGTATGTCTGGGGGCCGTTGGTTATTGTGCTGTTATATCTAACTTGGCGCAATTATCGCAGTATTGATGTAATAAAGAACGTTGAGAGCGTCTTGTTAACCCTCGAAATTCCAAAGACTAACGATAAGTCTGAGCTGGCCGCCGAGCAAATGTTCGCTAGCCTCCATGGTATTTTGCGCGATGCCCGCGAGCTGAAAGCTAACAATGGCTATCAGGAGCACCTAAGCTTCGAGATTGCCTCGGTGGGCGGACGGATTCAATTCTACGTTTGGACGCCGAAATCGCTGCAAAGCTTCGTCGAAGGGCAGATTTACGCCCAATACCCGCAAGTACAAATCCATAAGGCCGAAGAAGATTATGTCGCTCACGAACGCCACCACAGCGTAGTCTATACTTCAGAAGTTACCTTAACCGACAAGGAATTTTTACCGATCAAAACCTTTCAGAGTTTTGAAGTCGACCCGCTAGCTGGCATCACCGGCACGCTCGCCAAGCTCGAAGATACCGACGAAGAAATTTGGATACAGATGCTAGTGCGCCCGGTCGCTGACAGCTGGCACAAAGAAGCCGACGCTTGGATTCAATCGGTCAAAGCAGGCGGTTTCAACCTATTCGGCACCGACGGCATAGGCAAGTGGATTGCCGGCCTATTTTCTGCTCTGTGGCAACCGCCCGAGCAAGCAGGCGCTAGCGGCGGTCCAGAATTGTCAGAACGCGACAAAACCCGCATATCTGAAGCTGAAAAAAAGGCGACCAAACTCGGCTATCAAGTTAAAATCCGCGTCGCTTACCTAGGCGAGCGCACTAGCGACGCCAAATTACGCATGCAAGGCATCATTGGCACCTTCAAGCAGTTTAATTCAACTAACCTCAACGGCTTCAAGATGTCGAACGATAGCTTCGCCAAAGAGGCGCTCGCCAAATACAAGACCCGCCTCTTTGCCGACCGCGGTTATCTGATGAATATTGAGGAAGTCGCCAGCGTTTACCATTTGCCGCACACTAACGTCGAAACGCCGAACATTGTCTGGGCTAGCACTAAAACCGCCGAACCGCCGCCGAAGCTGCCAGTCCTAACTGGCGACCCAGCGCATGATGAGAATATCTCGGCTTTTGGCATGACTAATTTTCGCGGCATCAACCACCAATTCGGTATGCTGCGCTACGACCGCTCGCGCCATGTTTACATCATCGGCCAGACGGGAGCAGGGAAGAGCGGTTTGCTGGAGTTATTTGCCCTCAGTGATATTTTCCACGGGCAAGGCTACGCCATCATCGATCCGCACGGCGACTTTGCTATCAATAACATGCGCTTCATCCCAGGCTCGCGCCTGCAGGATGTTGTTTACTTTAACCCGGCCGACACGCAGTATCCGCTCGGCTTCAACCCGCTAGAGGTCACCAATCCGTCGCAAAAAACTAATATCTCATCAGAAGTTATCGGCGTGCTGAAACGCATGTTCGGCGACTCTTGGGGTCCACGCCTCGAGTATATCTTGCGCTATACCATTTTAGCGCTACTAGACCGGCCCGAGACCACTATGCTCGACATCACTCGCATGCTCACTGACAAAAAGTTTCGCAAAGACACTCTCAGCTACTGTAAAGACACCGTGGTACTGCAATTTTGGAATGTCGAGTTTGCTAGCTGGACCGACAAGTTCCAGGCTGAAGCCATCGCGCCAGTCCTCAACAAAGTCGGTGCCTTTACCGCTAATCCAGTCATCCGCAACATCATCGGCCAGCCGAAATCAACATTTAACATCCGCCAAATTATGGATGAGGGTAAGATTCTCGTCGTCAATTTGAGCAAGGGTCTAATCGGCGAGGATAACGCTGGCATTCTCGGCTCCTTCCTGGTCACCAAAATTCAGCTCGCCGCCATGAGCCGCTCCGATATCCCTGACATCAAGGACCGCCGGCCATTTTATCTATACGTCGACGAGTTTCAAAACTTTGCTACCGATTCGTTCGCTACAATTTTATCCGAGGCGCGCAAATACGGTCTCAACCTGACCGTCGCCAACCAGTACATTAGCCAGATGGAAGAAACCGTCCGCGATGCCGTTTTCGGCAACGTCGGCACGGTAATTAGCTTCCGCGTCTCGGCAGACGACAGCCCAATTCTCGCCAAACAATTCGAGCCGCAATTCGAGCCGAATGATCTACTGCAAATGCATAACCGCAACTTTATCATCAACATGGTCATCAACGGCGAGAAGGCTCCAGCTTTTAGTGCCAAGACGCTTAATCTGCCAGCCGCGCAAGACGACAACACCGGCCGGATTATCCAATGGACGCGCGATAATTATAGCCGCAACCGCAGCGATATTGAAGCCGATATCGCCAACCGAATCCTACCGCCAGAAAACCTAGTCGTCAAAAAACCCGGTCCTGCCTATACGCCGCCAAAAACACCCGAACAGCGAGCCGCCGATCGCGCCGCGCGCCAAGCCGCCAAGCAGTCACAAGAACAGACTCAGCCAATTGCCAAACAGCCTTCGGTCAAACTTGACAAAGGTGCTGTTGGTTTGCTACAAATAGACCACGGTCAAAACAATAAAGACACCGCGAAGGCCGCAAAGGATAATTACACCGCGAAAACAAATGCAGCAGCTAAACCTGCCGCCAATGAAGAAACAGAGAAAGTAGACACAGCTACTAGCGACAAGCCAAAACGCAAACGCACTCGCAGCCGCCGGCGCAAAACTCCAGCGGCAGCTACTTCCAATTCGTAATCAACTATTGCTATGCCTCTACCGTTTACCGTTAGAAATAGCCACCACGCCGCATGCTCATGACGCTCAAGTTAGCGAGATTATTGATCTATTATGCAAGCCCAGTATCTGCGGCCCAATTTCAGACATACTAGGCCGAGATGCTTTCATGGAAGCAGCTACCGACCTAACGCAGCGTTTATACTTGGGTGAGTACGCCGCTGCACTGGCCAGATACATCGATGAAAGCAGCAATACCATCAAACCAGTTGGCACAATTATCTATAGCCAGGACTCAAACGATCCTAAAATAGCAAATTTGGAACTAATCGTCGTACGAGAAAAATATCGACTCCGGCAAGTAGGCACGCAGCTGATGAAAATAGTCGAGGAAGAAGCGAGATTATTCGGCACAATCCAACTACAAACACAAGCACCCCAGAAAATGCCAGACCTACAGAGCTTCTTAGCAAAAAATGGTTTCTATTACAGTCGCATGGAAGAGAGTGAGGGCGGGGTTTTGTTTTTGCAGTATAAAAAAGATATTAAGGATAAGAAGATCTAAATTGTTAGGGAACTATAACGCGCAATAAAATGGCTTAGTATCTTACGCTGGTATTAAGAAGAATAGAATTATGCTTATACTCATTACTTATGCTTATCGCAAGCTATGCCGTCACCGTCTCTATCAAGGTGCGGCGAATACCCCGGTTCGCCGCGGCGCATATGGCTATAGCCAGCAGCACGCGCTTCTTTGCAGCTACTAAAATGTAATTCTGCCGGGGGAGCGGGTGCAGGTGTTGCTGGGCGTGGACGTGGACGCGAAGGAGTTGTTGGAACTGGTTGCGGGGCGGCAGTAGTAGGGGTAACTTGGCGAGGTGCAGGCTGCGGTCGCGCTTGCTGCTGTTGCTGCCGAGCTTTAGCTGCGGCAGCCGCTGCCTCCTCTTGTTTTTTCTTCTCCTCAGCCTCTTTCTTGGCTTTGTCAGCACGTTCTTTCTCTTCCTGCTTGGCTTTTTCTAATTTAGCAATACGCTCAGAGAATTGTCCGCGTTTATCTTCTGGTAATTTATTGATATCCGACTTGGCGCGGGAGATGTTCTCATCGTTCAATTTCTGCTCGGCTTTTTTAACCGATTCCTCAGCACGTTTGAGAGCTTTTTCTAGTTCTTGTTTGTCATAATCAGCTTTCGTTTGGCGGTGAATCTTGATGATTTTATCGCCGTGGCGTTTGCCGTCAACGACGGATATAGAAATATCGCTGTCGCCCTCTTTTATACCTTTGATTTCATACTTAATGTCGCCAGCTGAATTTTTATGCCCGTGTATGCTAGTTTTACCGTTAGCTACCTTTACCTCGGCAAGCAAGCTGACTCCTGATATTTTAGCAGAAATTTCGCGCTTGTCGGTGTGGTAATCAAGCTTAATGTTTTCATCCACATTAGAGATAATAATAGGGACGTTATCCTTCTCAAGGCGAGATTGCTCCATAACGTTACCGATATGTCCTATAACAGCAAGGGTAACGACAACTCCGCCAAAGATAAGCCATCCCCGCTTATGCTTCTTGGTAGAGGTCTTATTCTTACTCTCTTTCTGTTGTATTTGTCCAAGCTTTTTTATAACCATTGATATTTTCCTAGATATCTTTAATTAATTTAACTATCCAATCCGCTTATAAACATATCACAACGCACTTCACACAACAATATAGATTGGCTTATAAAGAAATAATCTCATTTATCAAGTAATCACCCTAATAATTAAAGCACCCGCTGAGCTGCCATTACTACATCTGCGAACCCCAAGATAGAGCACGACGGTAAAAACCTCATAGAAAAGATCATGCTATACTTACATTAATGGAAGTACTATTTGTCATAATCATAATTTTTGCCTTAGTAGCAATCGGAGCAAAAACAAATAATAATATCGCCAAAAAACCAAAGAGAGAATACGTATACGCTAAAAAAGCCTGCGCAATGACACAGCACGAGCTAATATTCTATAAAACCCTGCTTGAAGCAATAAGCGGCTGCGTAATCATCCCGCAAGCTCACTTAAGCATGTTTTTAGATCATAAGGTTTACGGACAGAACTGGAGCAGGGCATTTTCAAGAATCAACGGCAAATCAGTGGATTTTCTTATTTGCACCAATAATATGAAACCGCTCATAGCTATTGAACTTGACGACAACACCCATGATCGTCCTGACCGCCAAAAGCGCGACATTTTCGTTAACTCAATTATAAGCAATACAAATATGCCCCTGCTGCGGTTTAAGGGGGATGAGTGGAATAGTGAAATCATCAAGCGAGAGGTCGCCCGCGCTCTTAAAGAATCAACTCTCGAAAAACTATAGAACAAAAAGCGAACTAATTATCCGCAGGTTTCTTAAAGTCATGCCAGAATAATTATCTAACAATTGCCAACATTTCATAGATTCATAAAACACTACCTTTAGCGATCAAAGCCCAAACCATAATCAATAACACAAATTAGCGCGCCAAAAGCCATCAACAGCTCATAGCAATAAAAACATGGAACATGGCAAATATAGATTTAGAACATAAATATACCGGCAGACCCAAACAGGGCGGTAGCATAATTAATCGCCGCCGATACCTCCAAAAGTTTACAAACTACATAAATTTATCTTGAAAAAAGACGATGGAGTATCATGTTTTGTAGATAGTTTTAATGTCGCACAATGTCCGTTTTACGTCTTATAATCTATGTTGTCAGGATGATTAATCATACGTTCGCAAATAACGGTTTTGCTTTGATATAAGCCGCAGCTTATTAATCTTGGTCTATAAATGGGGAGCTTTAGTCACGCTACTAGAGTTATCTTTTACTTTTACATTTTATTTGCTAAATAAAAAATACCGCCAACCAGCAGCTCTATAGATATAAGTCCATACACTCGAAACAAACTCGAAATTTAAATTGTAGTAATTAGCACATGTTTATAGACCTAAGTTATCCACAGAAAAAATCTCAGCGCTATGAGAATAAATTTGCATTTTTTCAAAAATATTGTCCCCTACTACTTTTCCCGCCTCGCCTGCTTTATTTGACTTTTTGCATTTTCAATATTTTAATATAGTTTTTTCACCTAGTCTATTTAGCTGTTTAATGGAACAAAAGTAGAACATAGCCCACCAGTGCAGGGGTAGCCTTCTATCTAAAGCCTCTTTCTCATTTATAAAAAGCACGCCTACTCACCCGCACATCAATATACTCTGCAGTTATTCCTCTGTTCGTTAAATAGCGGATGGCACGCACCGCGTCTTCGACTTGGCCAGCCGCTGGGCGGTCAACTGTCATTTTAATCGAGTACCCCACCCCGTCGAGGCTGACTAGCACCTGGCGAGTAGTACTAGCTGGCAGAATCATTTTATTAACAGTAAAATTGTTTTCTTTGAAATATCCCACGACCTTGCCGATAAACTGCAGGAAACGGCCGCTAATTACTGAATTGCCAACGCTTGCACGAATTCCAGTTTGATCCTCGACGGCGATAACTGACGTGCCGAGGATATTACGTTCAAATACTACACCTGTGCTATCAACATAAGCTTTCATATTACCGGATTGCCAATAAACCACTGGCGAGCGCAAATTAACCGAAAAATCGGCCGACCAGAGGGCACCTTTAGCTGGCGGCGACACGCTAGACACCTCTGGGTATCTACTTTGAATGGCTCGGCTAAGATTATTAGCATTGATATTTACAGCCAACCGCTCGAGCGGATTAGCAGAGAGGTAATCTTGGATTGCTGCTGCATAATCGCGGACGGCAGTTTGTACTTCTGAATCGTTACTAGTGCCGACAATTTGCACTTTCGGCTCGACAATAATCTGAGTAAGCAGCCACCCCAAACCAGCAATTAGCACTAATGCGCTAATCAACGCTAAGCGGATAGAGCGGCGTTTGCGCTTCAGGTTGTGCGCCTGCACGCGCGGTGATTGCAAGCTAGCCGATTGCTCATTAGGACTAGGCACCGAGGAAATGAGACTACCAGTCAAGGTACGATTACGCCGAAATAGTGTTCCCGCACTAGGCGAGTTATCATCAACCACAGCACGGCGCCGCACAGGCTGTGCGGCGCGGCGTGATTTAGATTTTTTCGATCTCATACCAAACATGCTTGTGGTATTAATTATATCATTTTGCAGCGCTATCAGGGTTCGTTCGGCGGCTATTAGCAGCATCTAGAATCATATCGGCCATATCCTTAGCAGCACCAGGGTGCGCAAACGACAGAAAAGCCTGCCCCATTCGCCGTGCTTCTGCGGGATTGTCAATAACGTTTTTTATCTCGTCGACGAGCAGCTGCGGCGTTTTTTCCATTTGCATTTCATCGATAACTTTGACAGCGCCTTTATCTTCATACACCTTAGCATTTTTAATTTGATGACCACCGGTCAAGAAGCCGTTCGGCACCAGAATCGTTGGCTTGGCCAGCGCTGCCAACTCGAGAATTGTGGTCGCACCAGCACGTGCCACCACAACATCAGCCGCACCAAGCATATCAATCATACCATCGCTAACAAAGTCATAGACTTTAACTTGATCTGTATCCTCCGGCAACCGCCGCCGAATCTCGGCATATTGGCCAGTACCAGTTATTAAAATTACGCTAGTGAACTGTGTAAGTTCGCTAATAGTATCTGCCACAGCATTATTCAACCGCTCCGCACCCAAACCGCCGCCAGTAACCAGCACTAACGGCCTGTTACTTGGAAATCCTAGTTTTTCCTTAACCACGCGGCGCTGCTGCTCGCTGTACGGCTTAAATCCCTCGCGGATCGGTACGCCAACGTAACGACTAATCGCCTTGGGGTACGGATAATACTCTAGCGGAGCGCCAGTGCCAATACGGTCAGCCCAACGTGCCAATACGCGATTAGTTAACCCTGGATGAGCGTCTGAGTCGTGAATTACCAGCGGAATGCGCAGCACATGTGCCGCCAAGCCGACTGGCATGCAAACGTAGCCTCCTTTCGTGAATATCACGTCTGGACGCCAGGCAATCAGCTTCACTAGGCTCTGAACAAAGCCCACGCACACCTTTAGCGCATCAACAAAATTTGGCCACACAATCGTCCGTAAGCGTAACAGCTGACGCACAACGCTAAGATTATGATAGCGACGTAATTTACCGCTAGCAATGACATCTACGCGCACCGAGTTATCAAAGCTAGCCATAACATTGCGCGCTTGCTTGCTAAATTTGCGGTCAACCCAAAACCGCAGTTCTGCATCTGGCTGCTGTTTTTTAACTTCTCGCAACACGGCGACGACTGGAGTAACGTGACCCCCCGAGCCGCCGCCTACGGCTAATATCCGCATCTTGGCCTCCTATATCTATTGGTTTATGCGCAGTATATCGTGATAGCTGAAAAACAATCCCCAAAGCCGCACCCGAAAACAGCATACTACTACCGCCAGCACTCAAGAACGGCAGCGTTATACCTGTTAACGGCGCTAAGTGAATCATTGATGCAATATTCATGAAAAAGTGCGCAAATAACCAGCCAAAAATACCCGCCACTACCAATCGCCTGGTCATATCTGGCGAATATTCAGCAACTCGCAAAACCCGCAGCAACAAAGCTGCAAACAGCACTACTACCAACACCGTCCCGGCAAAACCAAAAATCTCGCCAATTACGGCAAAAATCGAATCGTTAATTGCCTCTGGCAAGTAGCCTGTCGACTGAATACTCTTGCCGATACCGCGGCCAGTTAACCCGCCTGTCCCCAACGCAATCATTGCGTTTTTGATATGATAATCGTTATCGTCTTGCGAGGCTGATTTACTCGCTCCGAAAAACGTCGTAATCCGTTCCAACCGGTGCGGCGCCGTTACTGCCGTGAGCCCCAGAAATAGCACGCCCACTAATGCAATTTGCATCAGAGTTTTCATTCTTATCGTACTCACCATAAATATCGACGCCGCAGCCGCCGCTATCGCCACCCCCGAGCCCATGTCTTTTTGCAACACTACGACAATAAATAACAAAAAGCCGACCAACGCCGCCGCTGGGTAGACTGTTTCTTTCAAGTCGTTTATCTTACCCTCTTGGTAGCGTTTACCTAAAAACACCGCCATATACAAAGTCATCGCTAATTTTAGCAGCTCAGACGGCTGAAAATTAACTGGCCCCAAGTGAAACCAGCGATAAGCGCCTAGCGTGTTCTGCGCTATTGCATCAATATGCAGAATATTTCCAATCAAAAAAAGCAAAAACGATAAGCCAATTCCAATCATCATTAACTGAAAAATATACTTCTTGAGATAATCAAACGGTACTAATACTAGCAGTACAAAACCACTAACTGCCAGGCTAATACCCATAAGCTGTTTGAAAAAGAAATATGTACTAGAATAATCGCTGCCATAAGCACTATTCTGCAAATTAGCATACTGCGGCCCGACCGAATAAACAATTATCATTCCTACCAGCATTAACAACGCCGCACATAGCACCAACCAATAATCAGGCCGGTGTTTACGCTGGATTTTGCCATCGGTAAATTGTACGTACCTGTCGCGATGCCGAGCGCCAATCACGGAGCGATGTGCCCCCCGGTCATCGCCATTGCTATACCCACGAAAGCCGCCACGCCAGCAATCACCCAAAAACGCATCGTCACTTTAGCCTCTGGCCAGCCTGATGCCTCCAGATGATGATGAATCGGCGCCGACAGAAATATCTTGCGATGGAATAATTTCTTGCTGGTCATCTGCAACAAGCTTGACCCAGCCTCGACCACGAACAATATGCCGATAATCGGCAGCAAAAACAGCGTGTTGGTCATCATCGCTACCACGCCCAAGCTCGTCCCAAAAGCAAAGCTGCCAACGTCGCCCATAAAGAACCGTGCTGGAAAGATGTTGAACCACAGATAGCTCAGCAAAGCGCCAACCACCGTGAAGCAGAACGCCGCTAACTTCAAGTGGCCTTGCAGTAGCGCAATCACACCAAATGCTGAAAACGACATTACCAGCAAACCGCCCGCCAAGCCGTCCAGGCCGTCGCTTATATTGACCGCGTTACCCGTCGCTACCACCGCAAACACAAACAATCCGACAATCCACGCGCCCATTTGCCAATCGCCAACGTATGGGATATGCACCGACGAGTAGCCGAGCTTACAGAAGAAAAACCAGCCCAGCACTAGCCCAACGCCGATAATCATGGCAAATTTCACCCAGCTGCGCAAGCCAGCATCCTTGCGGTTAGAGCCAAAAACATTCAAAATATCATCAATCAAACCAATCGCCGCGCCGCCAACTAACGCCGCCAATGGCAGCCAAGTTTGCGCTCGATCCAGATTAAAGGCCAGTGTCACCGCCATAATCGCCACTACGGCAATTATTCCCGCCATGGTCGGAATATGCCGCTCGATTTTCTTCTTATGTAATAAGTTAAAAATCTTGAGTTTTTCGCCAGTTACCGCTGCCGTACGCTGTGTTTTCCAGAATTTATATTTGTAAGCAAAATATGTATATACTGGCGTTAGCAGCATTGCCAGTAGAAACGCCATCAAGCTCATTAGAAAAACCGAGTTCAATTCGTTTCCAAAAGTTACAATCGACATATTACCATTATACTCCCTACCCTACTCTCTCGGGGCTAATTTTAAGTATTTTATCATCCAGTTGGATATCTCGTTAAAAATCGGCTTAGCATCCGAGCCACCGCCCATGCCGCGCCCATCAGCAGCAATCTCAACCATGATGACATAACGTGGAATCTTGCCGTATTCACCACCAAAACCCAGATAAGTACCAATTGTCTCATTATCATCGTACTTACCATTAACAATCACCTGCGAAGTACCAGTCTTGCCGCCGACTAGCCAGCGTTCCGAGTCGTCATGCGGCTTATATGTCGCATAATGAGCCTGATGTACCATTTCGCGCACTGTCTGCGACGAGGCTTCACTGATAGCGGGAGCACTGGCTTTTTGCATCGCTGCCGTAAATTTGCCATTACTATCCATTGTACCGTTAATCACCGTCGGCATGTGATATGTACCGCCATTAACCACCGAACAAAAGCCGCTCGCCACCTGGATCATCGTCACATTCATGCCCTGGCCGAACACCATATTACTATAGCGCACCGCATTACCTTCTTGCTGAGTCGGCGAAATTACCACGCCGCCAGCCTCATTGGCTAGCTCGACACCAGTCAGTTGACCTAATCGAAACCGGTTATAAAAATAATCATAAATCGTATCACGCGCGCCGCGAGTAATATACGAACCATTGCCCAACCGCTGCGCAATTGTCACCATACCGGTGTTAAGCGACCAATTCAGCGCTGTCTGCATCGTAATGTCGCCGTTAAGAAAACTATTTTTAGAGGCATTATTGATGGTAATGTCCTCGACTTTAATCTTACCAGTATTATTGTAAGTGCTATTCGGCGTAATCGCGCCTTTATCAATACCCGTAGCCACCGTGAAGGTCTTAACGTCAGAGCCTGCCTCATACGGGCGAGATATCGTATCGTTATTGAAGACCGACACATCAGAAGTATTGATATTCGACGGATCATACGCTGGCATATTTGCCATCGCCAAAATTTTGCCGGTGCTCGGCTCCATGACGATAGCGCTCGCCTTAGTGGCCTTACTGCGTTTAACGCCGTTCTCAAGCGCTGATTCTACCTGAGTCTGAATATTGCGGTCGATCGTCAGAACAATATTTTGACCATTAACGGCTGGCTGGCGGACATTCTTATCACCAATTGTCAGCGGTACGTCGCGAGCGTCCGTCACCGTTTTGAGCATACCGTCGCGCCCAGACAGAGTTTGGTTATTAGCTTGCTCGAAGCCATATACTCCTTTACCCTCGTGATTAACAAAACCCAAAACCTGGCTAGCCAATCGTCCTTCAGGATAGACCCGGCGCGTTCCAACTTCGAAACCGATACCCGCTAGCTTTTTCTTCTTGATTAATTCAGCCTGCGTCCGTGTAATATATTTCGTCAAAATTTGGTAGCGGCTAGGTCTTTTGTCGATCAGCGCCGAAAAATTATCGACAACATTACCGCCAGCGACGCTATTCAGCGTATCAACCACCGCCTGCTTATCAGATACTTGTGTTGGATCAGCCCAAACTTTATAGACTGTCTCGTTCATCACCAGCGGCTTCGGGTCGCTGCCGTCCATAGCGTAAATCTCGCCGCGCTGCGCTTTGAGCGTGAACTTCTTAATCTGCTCATTATCAGCCTGTGTTACATAGTAATCATGCCGCACTACCTGCACCACGAAAAGTTGCACTACAAAAATGGCCGAGACGACCAACACTATACTAAACAAAAAGCCAACTCTCGAGCGTCGAATAAAACGAGTTGGCGATACACTCATGATCTTAGAACTCCTATTTGCTTACATACTGAGTATCAGCCGGGGTAGCCATCCTTTGAGCAACGCTGCTGTCTTTAACTGATTGCAGAGCTGTTAGGCGAGCATTCTCAACCGCCAAATCGCTCTTCTGCTCGGTCAACGTCGAAATTTTATTACTGACGTCATTTGACTCATAATCATAGCCCGAAACACTCCCCGCTTGTGTTAAGTATAACAGACCTAGCAGCATCAAGAGAAGTGCAATAATAATCGCATTAGAAATCGGGCCGAGTTTGATAGCCGATGCAAAAGCAACTGTATTGCGGTTGCGCCCATAATTACCTTGGCGCCGGCTATTAAATTGTGTAGTTCGTGAATATGACATGTGGTGGATTCGTTTTTGTTATTTATTTTGACACTCAAAAGCCAGAGGAACGTTAGGAGAAAAACCAAAATTACGCTCCTCTGCCCTATGAGTTGTGTATTTTTGCCTAAGCGGCGCGGCGCACGACAGTGATGTCATGCTGAACGTCGGCTTGGACTTGTACTTGGATGCGGCGAGTCATGCTACATCTTCCTTTCTGTTTTTATATTTTCACAGCGACACGAAGTTTAGCACTTCGCGAGCGCGGATTGTGAACATCTCTAATAGCTCCATCGACAGGATGCTTCGTAATGATACGAAGTTCCGCCTCGTAGCCGTTCTTGGCCTGTTCGGCAAAGTATCGCTTAACGACACGATCCTCCAGGCTATGAAAGCTAATTACACCGACTCGCCCGCCCTGCAACAACAGCTCAGGTAATAATGGCATAATCGCTCGTACTTGCTCAAGCTCATCGTTTACAAAAATCCGAATCGCCTGAAAAGTACGTGTCGCCGGATGCGTTCGCTGGCGCCGTCCGACGTGCGCCCTCAAGATAGCCGATGCCAAATCTTCAGTTGTCGCCAGTGGTCTAGCCTTAATAATCGCAGCAGCATAACGCCGCGCAATATTTGGCCGCTCTTCGCCGTAATCGCGAATAATCCGCTCCAGCTCGCCCTGCGAATAGGTGTTAACCACCTGCTCTGCAGTTAAAGCTTGCCGCCGATCCATCCGCATATCCAGCGGACCGCTATGCGAAAATGAAAATCCTCGCTCAGCCCTATCAAGCTGTGGTGACGACACCCCCAAATCAATCAATATCATATCAAACCGCTTACCTATAGCAATCAGCTGCCGGGCAGCGCTGACAAAATCAGCGTGTATTAACTCTGCCCCTTTGCCGACAAATGCCACTAGGTTTGCTTGTGCAAATTCATCGCGATCGACCAAAGTCATTCCGCGATAATTATGCGTTCGTTCGACAATGGCGCCCGCGTGTCCGCCGTATCCAGCCGTCAGGTCGAGATAACTCTCGCCATCTTTAGGATCAAGCAACCGCACAACGTCATCAAGTAATACCGGAACATGAAGTGGTGGATGTTCTTTAATACTCATTCCCCCATCATACCACATGGTCTGATAGAGGTCTCGAGATCACCAATCCGATAGCGAGCTGTTTGTTTTCGCATAGGTGTGTTTGTTTTAGTTTAGTCAAGTATGCTTAAAATCAAGAGCTGTCAAACAACTCATATCGTATTTAGCATACCTTTGAGAGACTTGTGTGTGAGGTGGAGTTTTTGGGAGGTGTTGTGTTAGAGGAAAGAACTTTCGACAATTTTAGCGTGGGTCGATATTCCACTGCTCACTATCAGGTTGTTGATCTCGAGGATGTCCAACTTCGAATTGTAAAAGTACCACAAACTATACGGCTACGCGCCCAAAGACAGCGTCGCCCGCGATACGTAAGCATCAGGTACGCAAACCAAGACGCCCGCCCTACCGTACATAGATTGGCTAACAGCTGCGTCAGTCATGACTACCCTACTTTCTTTTGTTATTTTACGCGGTGGTGTTTGTTTTGACTCGAGATTCTTATCTCTTGCCTTGCCACTGGCTTTATCATACAACGTTTCATCATGCTTGTGCAATACCTTTTTTACTAAAAATGATAACTTCTTTACTTTTCCACAAAAACGTGGAAAACTATAGCGTTTCAACAAGCAAATAGACGCTATATCTAGCGTCTATAGAGGTCAGCCATGACAGAAAACGCTGCTTATGCAAAATATATCCGCATCAGCTGGCGTGCTACTGCATCAGGGTCGTGCCGGATAAAACTACGTACCGCTGCAATCGGATCGCTCGACTGGGCGCCCGACCAAACTTTCTTTGCTAAAATACCAGCGCCGCGGAATTCGTAGTGCTGGTGTTTTAGCTCGCTAATATCATATTGCACCACATGCTCACCGTCATGAGCATACTTATCCATTAGTTCTGCCGATGGCTGATCGGTGTTAAAAACTACATAATCAAGGAATTCGCTACCCGCCAAACGCTCAATCTCGCTAGCAAAATCCACCACGCTCAAATTATCAGTCGGACCAGGCTTAGTAACCAAATTACAGACAAAGACGCACTTCGCCGATGTCGCCGCTAGCGCCTCCTGGATTTCTCGAATCACCAGCGCCGGCGCTAAACTGCCATACAGGTTGCCCGGTGCAATCACCACCATATCAGCCTCTAGAATCGCCTGAACGGCTGCTGGGTGCGCTACTGCCTCTGGCTCTAGCCATACCTTCGGCTGCTTAGATATATCGGCATGCGCGATCTTGAATTGTCCTTTGATCGGCTCGCCCGAAGCACTCTCGACGCACAGCGTAATATCGGTTAAAGTTGTCGGAATCACCCTGCCTTGAATATTGAGAACTTGGCTAGCCAGCTGCACCGCCTCGCCAAAGCTGCCAGTCATTTTCTCGAGTGCTGTCAAAAACAGATTACCGAAAGCATGCCCCTTCAAACTACCATCGTCAAAACGATAATTAAACAAATCGCGCACCCGCGGGCTATCGCTCAGCGCTACTAAGCACTGCCGCACATCGCCCGGCGGCAGCACGCCAAGTTCGTCGCGCAGCTGTCCCGTTGATCCGCCATCATCTGCCATATTGACCAGCGCTGTCAAATCAGACACGTATTTTTTGAGACCTGTTAGCAGCGTGAAGCTGCCAGTGCCACCTCCGATGACTACAATTTTTGCTCCGCTATCGCCATGCTCTTCGCTCATTATTCCCCTTCTGGCGTGCTCGCTTCGCTATCGCCGCGCAGCTCCTTCTTGCCTTTTAATTCATACTTGATACCAGTCATATCGCTAGTCATATAATCATCATTTAGCAAGTTAACGAATTTAGCCGCATCCTTGGCATCCATAATGATAATCTGGCCAGTAGCGTCGTCAGTCATCAGTTCTAGGCCCATTTCGTCGGCCTGCTCAATAACCTGCTCTTGCGTCACCAGTCCAATTTCAACTTTCTGCAACTTAGTTACTAGCGACTTAGTATCACGCACTAACGCATCAAAAGTCATACCTTCAGGGAATTTTAACTTGAAATTTTTCTCGATTTCAGCAATTTTTTCCTCGGCAACAGCGAACTGCTTAGCGTCGTAGCCAAACAAACGGATAAATTTCGACTCGTTAAAAGCAAAGATATCACCGCCGGCAATCAACACTTGATTATCCGGCGTAATTTTCAGGCCGACATCAGCACTGAACGGTTGAAACGAATCGCCGTTATACATCCAAGCGGTTGCACCTTTAAGCACTTGCGACTGCGGTAAAATCTTAGCCACGAAAAACGGCTCGGCCCCCTGGCGGCTGAAACGCGCTACGATTCCCTTGACCTTCTTGAACTCATGGTCGCCTTCGCGGAACACCTCTAGCGTTTCCTCGCCGTAACGAATCTGCTCAATCACCTCTTGTGCATGATCTACTCGGTCCAGAGTAGTCCGCTCCAACACATTATCCTCGGCAGCAGCTGCTTCAAAGTCGCGCACCATCATCCCCGTAGCAGCGCCAGTTTGCACTTGGCTAATCATGTCGTAAAGGAATAATACTTTGAGCTGCGCCTTGAGCTCCTTGGCGTAATTAGTGGCGTAGACAGTGTAGCCCTTCGTAAATAGAAATAAGTCGATTTCGAGCTCGTCCTTATGCGCATCAGCTTGGTTCGCCCAGAGGAAAATATCAGTTGGCTCTGGCGGCTGGTCATCGTTTGACGTTGATTGATCAGTGTTCATGATATCTATTTTACTACAACAAGTTGCATTTCATCTATAGCAAGGGTTTCTCTGCATTATAAGATATGAAAATATAGTCTTTCTTAGATTTTGGATTATCTTTACGAAAATTTTGCAATTTGATTTGTTACAAAGATGGTGGATTAATATAATCTATTGCTTTTTTATCATGTTTATGCTATAATATAAATATGATTACACCTGACAAATTACATTCTCCTGAAAGTTTATCCAGATACGAAAAACTAGTCAAAACTCTTGGCGCCTTGGACCATCTACCCCTATCGATCAAGGAGCAAGCATTGATATAGGATCAAAGACCGCCATAATAGTTGACACAGTTCGTGATACCGCCTTACGCAATTTTGTCAACAAACTCAGTCCAGCCTACAATCGTATAGCTTGCCCTGAAACCAGGAAAGAAGGGCTAACTGGACTAGTGTCAGTAGTTAGACGTGTACTAAGCTATGATTCTGAAGCTGTAATCGGGTTATATCAAGAAGACTATCAGAGTCATGAGCCAATTGTTCCAAGAGGTTTAGGCGATTTTATTAATATGAAGAAAGGTATCTGTCTACAACAGGCACTTCTAAACGCAGCAGCTCTTGAACACGCCCGAAAAACAAAAGCCATACCAACCAATGCAGTTATTTCACTGGAAACAGAACACAACAAAGATACTGCCGAATATCATGCTTTCACAAACCTGTTGGTTGATAGTGAACTATGGCGCATTGATTCTACACAATCTCGAGACAAGCGTGCTGTTCTTCAAGCATCTTAGACTTAACTATTGTACAGCATCCTCGCCAAAATGTTTTTGCAAACGCATTTTGATTGAACCACGGTGGCGACCGAGTTTCTGGCTCATCGCAGCAATACTTTCGCCGTTAATGAACATTTGGCGCAATTCATCGTCATCAGCCTTAATCCATAGTTTATAAGCATTAGGATAAGTCTGGCGCATTTTAGCAATTTTAGCCGACCAGCTAGAATTGGCGCTGTTCGCTTTTTTGGCGGGTTTAAGTTCGCCGGCCGCGCGTTTGTCGGCTTTTGGTTGTAAGTGCGCGAACTTTTTAGCATCATTCGCCGCCCGCGTACGTAGCTGCTCGTCAATTGTATAAGCTTCATCGCTCATCTGCAAAGCCATGCGATTAATACCCGTCAAATACAGGTTATCGATATCGCGCACCCGGCTAAGCGCCACATAGCCCATGCCCGGCACAAAGGCTTTGCGCAGGTCAATTCGCGCGCTATCCAGCGTCATGCCTTGGCTTTTGTGGACAGTAATCGCCCACGCCAAACGCAGCGGAATTTGGCTAATGCTAGCTCGTTTGCGCGTACCGTCGCGCAACTCCCAAGTATCAGGCTGCATGGTCACCGTCCGGCCATTGCGAAACTCCACTACCGGATAATCCGTCGCTGGCTCGAAATCGACCACCATACCGATACTGCCATTAGCATAGCGCCGCGCCTGATCGTTTTTGACCGCCATCACTAATGCGCCTATTTTAAGGGTCAGTACCTCTGGCGCTAGTACGCTACGCTGCAAATTATCAACGTAGTTGTTACTACCAGTAGTATGGCGCTGATACAGCACCTCGTCGCCTGGTAATTCAGCCAGCCTGGCTTGATTAATTCTATCGACATCAACGTTCACGGTATGCAGCTCTGTCAAATCTGCCCCGGCTGGCGGCTGAAATTCGGTCCGCTCTAACAGCTGCTCGGCGTGGCGGCGGCGCAAATCGCCAGCCCGCATCGCCGTCAAGATTTCTAGCAGCGTATCGCCGTCGCGCTGGCGAAACTGCTCGCTCAGATACAATACCGTCGGATCAAGCTCGCGCCATGCCGATGAATTCACTGCAAAACCGCCCTCGCGGCCTTGCGCTCGATTAACTGGCGGCAGCTGAAAGAAGTCGCCAGACAGTACCACTTGAATGCCGCCGAACGGCTCGTCGACTCTCTTGCGTACTAAACGGCAAACTTCGTCAACCATGTCCAGGCGGTAATCGTGCAACATGCTAATCTCATCAATAATCAAGACGTCGGTTTTTTCGATAATTTCGCGGCGGCTTTTGCTAACATGCTCGGCAAAACCATTCGGCAGGCGGTCGCTGACGCCAATCCCTGACCAGGCATGGATCGTCGCGCCGCCCAGATGCGTCGCCGCCAGCCCGGTCGTCGCTGTCACCGAGACATACTTGCCGCTAGCCTTGCTCAAGTTAATGAATTGATTCAGCACGAAAGTCTTACCCGTTCCTGCCGGGCCGGTCAGCAGTGCGCTTTCGCCGCTCAATAATATTTCTAAGGCTAAATCTTGCTTCACTACCCTTATTATACAACTTAAGACGCGGAGCTACTTATCCCAAGCAAAGCCTTTACCAAAATGACCGTAGCGCGCTGTTGGTTCGTATTGCGGACGAGCCAGCTGCAACTTATCAATAATACCCGCTGGACTAAGGTCATAACCTGCGATTGGCTGCTCAACGCCGTCAACTACCGCTGTAGCCTCAACCGGCTGGTCGTGGCCAATTGCGTACGCCAAGCGCACCAACACTTCCTGAGCTGCAAACTTTTTAAGATAATCAACTGCGACCCGCCGCGCCATATAGGCACCGCTGCGATCGACCTTAGTGGCGTCCTTGCCGCTAAACGCCCCGCCGCCTAGCGGAATCCGCGGGCCATAATTATCAACTGCTAATTTACGCCCGGTCAAACCAGCGTCCGCCGCGAAACCGCCAATTTGCCAATCGCCTGCCGGATTTATATGCAGAAAAATACCGTCAAAATCACCTGCCACATATTTTTGCTGCGCAAACCACTGCCGCACTGCAGCCGCCAGCTCGTCGTGCGGCGCATTCTGGAAGCTGGCAACAATCGCCGCAATCTGGCCGCCATAGGTCGTCACCTGCGTTTTGCCGTCATACGGCCATTTCTCATACAAAAAGCGATTCAAGGCCCGCGCTAAAGCATACTCTAGCGGCAACAGTTCTGGCGTCTCAGCACAAGCATAACCAATCATCACCCCTTGATCGCCAGCACCGCCCGCGTCCACGCCCTGAGCAATCTCTGGGCTCTGGCGTGCAATCCGCTCAATAATTTCCACGTCGTCGCCAGCCAGCCGCCGCGCAATCTGCTTGACGTCAACTAGCTCGCTCGACGATACTTCGCCGGTTAGAAACAGTGCGCCATGGCCGCCGCAAGCTTCAATCGCCACTCGGGCTTGCGGGTCTTTGGCAAGATACGCGTCCAGGATAGCATCGCTGATTTGGTCGCAAATCTTGTCCGGATGTTTCGGCGAAACGCTCTCGGCCGTACGATATACTGCTTGATTATTAGATTCTACAGACATAAAAAACTCCTTTCTATCTGCCCCGCTACGAGGCCAAGAAAGGAGCCGCAAAGACAATATCTCTCCTGGCCAAGCAGGCTGGAATTAGCACCTTGCTGCAAGAGCAGGTTGCCGGCGAGTCATCAGGCCAGTCCCTCGTCACACTCTGGATATTAAATTATTAACAAGTTCATTATAGCACGCCCCACCCCGCCGAATCTAGATTGACAGCAAAAAACAGCCAAGGCTCTCGCTATAGACGAACGCCAGCCCGCGCTTTATTCGCCCACTCATCCGCTAGCTCGTTCTGCTCGTGGCCGACGTGGCCGCGTACCCAAACCAGCTTCGGTTGCGTCGATTGGTAAAGCGCGTACGCTTGCTGCACGAGATCAAGATTCTTAATTTCGCCGCCTTTTTTACGCCAACCTTTAGCAGCCCAGCCTGGTGCCCACTTGGTTAACACATTGATCCAAAATTCGCTATCGCTATGAATTTCGCACGGCTCATCGCCAGCTAACTCCATCGCTGCAATCAGTGCCATGCCCTCCATACGAATATTCGTCGTCTGGCCGTCTTCGCTACCCAAAGCTACCGGCTGGCCGTTCTCAATCACCGCATAGCCGCCCGGGCCTGGATTCGGGCTAGCGCTGCCATCCGTAAAAAATACTCTCACTGCTTCCCTGCCTTCTAGATATCGCGGACTGGCCGCAGCAGCTTCAGCTCGTCTGGCATATACCACTTGTTACCGCGATTATCTTGTTCATATTTATACTCTATCATGTGATCGGCCTGAAAATAGTCGCCCGTACCAACAATCTTGTACTGAATATACATTTTGCGTACTGAATCGCTCTGCGGCATCGGCCCGCGATACAAACGCAGCTCAAAAATCTCGCCTGGCTTGAGAAATTTATTCAAGTCGCCTCGCTGCCCTAATATCTCATACTTATCAAGCTCCACGTCAAAGCTCGCGTGGTTGCGAATATGTGCCCACACCTCGAGGTACTTATTGTCGCCCGACGGATGCGCCTCGGTGCGCTCAACCTCTATCTCGGGAATCACTTTCTGCCCGTTAGCCGAGTGATATTGATCGGGCTGAGGCTTACTGTCTGACTTCCTAGTATCTGCAGCAACCCCTGAAGTGTCTTTATCGAAGTTATTCTCGTCCCGACTGCCGCGATTATCTTGCGGCGAGACCATATCATTATTATTAAGACGCGCCAGATATTCGTCATCACCATCCGGCTCGCCAAAAATTAAATCACGCAACCATCCCATACGTCTATTGTACCGTATTTAGACAAAGCTACACATACGCTATATATAGTGCCGCTATATATAGCGTATGTACTGCCGTGGAAAAATCAGGGAAATCTTCGAGACACGCTAGACTACTGTTATTTTGCTTATGTTTGGCACTCTTGACATGCGAGTGCCAACCAATTACAATAAAATATAGAGCAAAAGCTCGCCAAATCATAAACGAAAGGAGTAATACAAATGAGTAAACTCGTTCGATTCGACCCGTTTGCCGAAATGGATGCCCTGCAGCGCCATTTCTTTAATGACGACAACTGGATGCCGCGCCAAATGCGCTCGGTCGGCTTGCCTACCACTGATGTTTACATGAAAGATAACGCGCTAGTCGTCGAGGTTCACTTGCCGAAATTCGGTGAAGACGACGTCAATATTTCTGTCGAAAACGGCAACTTGGTTATCCAAGCCCAACGGCACGAAAAAGAAGAAGATAAAGAAAAGAAGTACGTCGTACGCGAGTCGAGCAGCAGCTTCTACCGCAGTGTTCAGCTGCCAGAGCGCGCTGACGCCGATGCTATTGAAGCACACCTGGACGACGGCGTCTTGAAGGTCACCGTGCCAGTCACGCCAGCGCCAGAGCCAAAGAAAATTACCGTCAAATCACGCGGCAAGAAGAAAGAGTAAGCCTTTCTCAGCTTTGGCCGTCAAGAAGGCCTCGGGATTACCCGAGGCCTTTTGCTAATAACGAAATTCCGTAGTCTAGCTAGAAAGCGTCAAACTATTCCGCGTATTTTTCAACGAACCGCCGCAATATCTTGACCGGCTCGGTTACCAATTCCGATTCGCGGTACGCCGCATCGATCAGATCTTGAGCCTCCTCTGGCGCGAAATAGCCGGCATGCTTATAAATATTAATCCGCAGCGCCAAGCCGTCAGCATCAAGCTCGGGATGGAATTGCGCCGCATAAACATTTTTCCCGGCGCGCAGCAATTGTATACAGGTCGCAGAACGCGCTAGCACCACGCTGTTCGGCGGCGCCGTGTCTGTCCCCTCTTTATGCCCAACGAAGCCGCGAAAACTAGCCGGCAAGCCAGCCAGCAGCGGATCATCCTGCGCTTCCGGCGTCAAATTTATATCCACCGCGCAAACCGGCTCACCATGGTCGAAATCAGTCCGACCGCCCAGCGCCGTCACCAACGCTCCCACGCCCAAACAAGTGCCTAAAAACGGCTTATCCTCGGCTGCAATCCGGCGAAGCAGCGGCATGATATAATCTTCAAACTGCAATTGTTCCGGCGATTTTTCCTCTGGCGGATAAGCAAAATTAGCCGGCCCGCCGCCCATAAAAATACCGCTGTAATCATCCAAATTAACTGGCGAGAATTCGCCGCGGTCAAGCCGCAAGCGCTGCAACTGCTCCGGTTGCAAACCGCCAAATTTCAAAAAAGCTGCATATTCGTCGTCAGATGCTTCGTCCTCGGGACGGGATTGTAAAAGAAGAAAAGGTTTTGTCATAACCCTTAGTATAACGCCTTTTAAACTCAATAGCTACCGTCAAAAATCACGAGGCGTTAAATCTTCAGCCGACTCAACATCGCGAAGCCACGGAAAATACCGGAGCACGTTGTCTTGATGCAGCACTTCTGCCAAGGGTGCTAATTTAACCGTAATATCTTCGCCAGCATCAAGATGCTGCGCTGCTCGATGCAACACTCCCCCTGTAGTCAGGAACAAATAGGTAAACCACTCAATTTTCTTATCCATCTGCACGACATCAAGCAGTCTCCAATTAGCAAAAGTACAGCCTGTTTCTTCTCTCAATTCGCGCTGCGCCGCTGCTAATACCGACTCGTCGCTAGAGTCAACCCGGCCGACTGGCAAATGGTTCTTGCGGACAATCCCGCCCGGTTGCTTTTCGTCGATTACCAGCACATCGCCAGCCTCGTCAAGCGCAATGACCATCACAGTATCTGGACGGCGCAGCATTTCAAAAGTTTCTACGCTGCCATCGGGCATCTTTTGCGGCCATTGATATACTTTGTAAATCTCACCTCTAAAAATACAATCTGCTTCCCGAGGAATCAGACGAGCACCTTTCGGCAAAACACGTTCGGTCATTACACTATGCCCTCAACTTTTTCATCAAAATATCATAACCGTCAGTCACCTCATCTTGACGGCTGACGCCTAATTCCGCCATAATACGCCACAGATCATCGGTTATCGCGGCAGGGTCGGCGTTCTCGCCAGCTAATCGCTCTAATTCCATAAAGTTGCCCAAGCCTTCCACCGAGTCGATACATACTTCCGCATCATTCAGTTTGCCAGTCCGGCGAGTCTTTGATATGTCCGAAAACGGCACGAAACCTAGCTCCTTGACAATAGCGATCATGACGTCTGGATCGCCAACTTCCGTTTCACGCTCAATACTATCCAGCTGCCCAGTCACCGATCGTTTTAGAGTAAATAACGTCCGCTTGGTTTCATTTTCGCCTTGTCCGTGCGTTTCGGTACGCACCCGCAGCCAAGGTACCGTGTTACCATCGCCGCCAGATTCTCCCGGCAGACCAAACACTTGATCGCGCTGATGCACCGGCTCACCGAGAGCAACGCCCTTACCCGCCAGCGCAGCCAACAACCCTTCTTTATCTTGCAGTCTAACTTTTATCTCAATTTCTCTCATATACAAATGATATCACGTTTAGGACACATCCACTGGACCGACAATATCCGTATTGCCAAAGTAAAAATCGGTTAAGACCTGCCGCCATGGCGTGCTGGTTGCCGCAGCATATATCATTTTGCCAATATCGCCATGGCAAGCCAACAATACCGTTTGATCTGGGTGTTGACGCGTCATGAAATCAAGCACTCGCTGGCCGCGAGCCAATAACTCAGGAAAAGTCTCAGCGCCGTCAGGATGCAAAAAATAGGTCACGTTTTCTGCTTTGATGATGTCCGGCGCACAAATTTCCTCAATATCAGCGACCGGCTTACCAGTCATAATGCCAAAATCACGCTCGATTAAATCGTTGTGAACTATCGGCTCGGCAAGACCCAGCGCCGCCGCTACAATCGCTGCCGTCTCGAAAGCTCGACCAAGCGGCGATGCATACACCGCGTCAAAAACTAGTTCCCTATCCTTGATGTGACGCGCCAATTGCCACGCTTGCTGGCGTCCCAAATCGGTCAGCGGGAGGTCGCGATGGCCGTTCAAAATCCCGCGCACATTGTCTTCATTCTGGCCGTGGCGAGCGATATAGATAGTAGTCATGAACCTTAGTATATCATCTCTATCAGGCGGCGAGGAACCTCGTAGAAACCCTACTTACCACTAAAATTCCTTGTTATCAAACCATCGATACCTCCCGCGAATGACACTCCAGCCAATCAGCAATCGCATCAATATCGAGATGATCGGTCGCAACGCGGACGGCGAAATTTTCTAGTTCACCTCGCTGTGCTGTAAAATTATACCCATTCACCTCCAGCAAAGTCAGTCCGGCGAGCATTGCTGTACGCTTGTTACCATCAGCGAACGGATGGTCGCCAATAATTCCACGCATCAACGCCGCTGCCTTGGCAAATACTGTTGCATATAATTCCTCGCCAAATACTACTTGATGCTGTGTTGACACCGCAGCCTCCAGTCGTCCGACGTCACGCACGCCATCTGCACCGCCGTCTTTGACAAGCACCAGTGCATGAAGCTGCAGAATCTGCTCGAGAGTCAAACTAACCATTAGCGCTTCGCCAAGTGAGAAAAATCCTCTTTGTATCGCCTAAGGAGCGAGTTTGCAGTTTTGAGCACTTGATTATCGTCAGCCGCCTCCGAACGCTTACGTACCGTGACTTCAATTTCGTCGCCATCGCGAATCCCCAGCGCCCGCAAATCCCGCGCCGGCAGCGTCACGCCGCGGCTGGAACCAATCTTGATAACTTTTTGAATCGTGGTGATTACCATGCAAACATTATAACAAAATTATAATTTTATTGCAATATTAGCGAAACCAAATCAATATTTACCGCACGATTTCGCTATGCAGTTCCTGCCATTTCATATGCGCCGCATGCGCTCGAGCTGGCGCGTCAACCTCGCTCTTCTGAAGCAATAATTCCTCAGGATTAATAAACATTATTTCATCACCCTCTTCGCCTGGTATAAAATCAAAGTTCTCCGACCAGACGCGACAATAAAAACAGATTTGATTTGCATCAAGCCGCTCAATATACATCTGTTCTGATGCGTCAAACAGTTGATAGCGCAAATCACCTTTATAGCCAACTTCTTCGTACAACTCGCGTTTCAGCGATGATTCAAAATCCTCATCATAATCCATGCCTCCGCCCGGCAAATCCCAGTACGTCCGATTAATTTCTTTAACGACCAATATTTGCCCAGCATCGTTATAGATGAGAGCTTTGAGCGAAATTCGATAGAGGTAATCGTGGCGAGTCACTCCGACTGAATCTTGCGTTACGAGATGCCCGTTGGTGAGTTTTGTCATAGGGACAATTATAACACTTTTAGCCTAAACCCGGCGTAAGTACCGTCTTGCTTATACGCTTCCTCGCCAAGGAAAGCCGGGATAGCTTGCAGCTCATCGTTATAGACAAAGTTTTTAAGATCAGCAATATTTCGCTCTTCCTCGGGCAGGATCTTCCCTGTCATTTTGTAAAAAGTCCGCTCTTGGTTAATTATCTTGCCGTCCAAATATCTCGCTATGTCAGCGCATATTTGCTCGTACAAATCATCGTTCAGGTGCGAATTTGGCACTTCATAAGCCACAAAGTTCGGCGCCACCGTCGTGATATCATTGAGCGGTTCAACTACCAGAATATCTTTTGTGGCGCTAGCATTGATAAAACTCCGCGCCGCTTCGTTATCTCTATCTGCCGTTATCAAGACATCTGGCTGCTCGGCAGTGGTTGTATGAAGATCCAGCACCAACTCTGGCTGCAATAAGCGAATCCGCTCTTCAATTACTTTCGCCCGCTTGCCTTCATAAGTATCCAGATTAAGCCCGTAGCTTCTGTTCAAATCAGACTCGGTATACCGCACATTCTTCACATAAGCGCGCGGATTAGCCATGATGAACTCCATATTCTCCAGCAGCCTAGACCGCTTGGCGAGCATATGAGCCAGCAGATTTGGACCCAATAATTCGTTGCCGTGAGTGGAGATGATTGCGAGTATTTTCATAGTTAGAACCGATCAACCTTCGCAGCCAAAACCAAAGCACTGCCTGGATCAGAGAGCTTAGGGAATCTTTCTTTCAAAGGCGTATTGTCGCCCTTCAGACTGCGGTTAGCGGGATCGTTAACCCCGTATAGTCCATCTTGCCCATACCGACCAATGTGGTAAGCGACTCCGTCTACGAGCTCTGCACCATTCATATTCTCAGCCATTAACGCTAGCTCTTCATCTCTATTCAAAGGAAACGTTCCATTGTAGCGATTTAACAAGCCTACCGTAGATGGATTTCTCGTATAAGCTGTCAGATAATCTGGCTGCTCACTACTAACATAATGAGCCAACAATCGACCACCAAAACCTCGTCCTTGATACTTAGGTTCTATCGCTATACCAACAAGTTCTACAGCCAAACTCCCAATACACGAACTATACAGAGCAAACCCTTTAAGCTCTCCGTTAACATACCCCAGCTGTATTTGGTCGGAATCTAGAACATGGTCTTTTGTATCTTGATACATTTCAGCTTCAGTTTGTTCAAAGCCTAATGAAGCTAAGCGATTCACCCCCCCCCATTTGAGATTCAGTCAAATCGCTTGGTTTAACAGTTAATATTCTCTCCATAATAACTCTCCTTTTAATCTAAACCTAATTTTACATCATAACCACATTTATGCAAGTTATAGAGCTGTATTTAACTCCCCGTAGTCCACTCGCCTCTGCGTCGTCGTATCCCGCTCGCGCACGGTGACGGTGTCGTCCTCCAGCGTCTGGAAGTCGATGACCACGCAGTGCGGTGTACCGATTTCGTCCTGGCGGCGGTAGCGTTTACCGATGTTGCCGTTGTCGTCCCACATCACTCGGCCCGGGTTGGCTTTGGCGAGCTGGGCGTAGACGTCGCGAGCTTTTTCCACCAATTCTGGCTTGTTTTTGAGTAGTGGCGAGACGGCAAATTTAACTGGCGCCAAATGCTCTGGCAGTGCCAAATACACCCGCTTTTCACCGTTCTGCTCGTCCTCGCGGTAGGCACTCGACAGCACCGCCATCAGCGCCCGCTCGACACCAAACGACGGCTCGATGACGTGCGGAACAAATTTTGTGTTCGTTCCCTTGACGGTGTATTCCATGCTCTTGCCGCTGACCCGCTGGATGTTCATTAGGTCAAAATCAGTGCGATACGCGATACCCATCAACTCCTCGCGGCCAATCGGATAATCGTACTCAATGTCAATCGTCTTTTTACTATAGTGCGCCCGATCCTCCGCCGGCACGTCCAGCTCGTGGATGTGCTCTTGTTTAAGACCCAGTTCTGCCAAAAACGCATGCGTCGCCGCCAGCAGCTCATCAAATGCCTCCTGCCAATGCTCAGGATCGACAAAATACTCAATCTCCATCTGCTCGAACTCGCGAGAGCGGAAGACGAAATCGCGCGGCGCAATCTCATTACGAAAGGCCTTGCCAGCTTGGGCGATACCAAACGGCAAATTTGGATAAAAACTATCGACGACGTTTTTGAAATTGGTGAAGATACCTTGGGCTGTTTCGGGGCGGAGATACACAGTATTCCTCTCTTGCTCAACAAGATAGCCGTATATATCATTTTTGACATAATCCATATACTCACGAAGGAGCGCTCCCTGTGTGGCAGTCTTATTTTCCAAATCGATCACATCGGTGGAGAAGTCAACTTTTTTCGCAAGATTTTCACCCTCAAAAAGCATTGACTGACGTGCAACATCCGCCGCCGCGCCAATCTGTGTCTCAAACATCATATTAAACGTCCGCGACTCGCTCAGCGGGTTGCCATCCGGGCTGGTGATGCCTTTTTCCGCAATCGCCGCGTCCATCTCCGCCATCGTCATGCCGTCCGCATCAATGCCATTGTCCTTGAGGATGTGATCGGTGCGGTAGCGACGGTGATTAACCGTATCTTCGCACAGCGGATCAACAAAGGTATCCACATGCCCGCTCGCCTGCCAAACTTTCTGATTCATCAAAATCGCCGCATCGATGCCGTATATATCATCGCGCTCGTCAACAAACCTACGCCACCACAGCTGCATGATATTACGCTTCAGCGCCACACCCAGCGGGCCATAATCCCACGTCCCCGAAAGACCGCCATAAACATCCGAACCCTGATAAATAAAGCCGCGGCGTTTGCACAGGCTGATAATATCTTCCATTTTTGCTTGACTCACAAGAAGTCTCCTTTCTCCTCTCTGCGTTGGTGAGCGCGAGCACTTAACTCTTTATGTTTTAGTATAACACGCTTTGGTTTTTGATGGCTTCACTGCAATACGGACAATTCAACAACTAAACGCCCGCATGTTGGCGAGCCAATAACCAGCAACCCGGCAGTATCTGCTCGACCCCGCCAATTTGCGCCACCAGACGCAATGATTTATTCGCTGCTAAGCGCAAAAACTTAATATGATCAGCGGTAAGCTCTCCTTGTTCGCTCAGTCGCAAGCCTCGTTCAATCGAATCGTACATGTAGCGCTTTTGGCGATCAAGCGGTTGGCCAGCAACATCGTTCACCAAACTCAGCTCATAGCCTGTTAGCTCAGCGTAGCGCAAATAAAACCATACTTGCACCAACTGCAAAGAAACTACATCGCCCAAGCCTGCCAGCGTCTCGCTTAGCACTTCAAACCATTCTGGAATATCGACGTCGCGACTGACGCGTTCAACTAGTTTGATACATTCATAACCAAATTGCAGGCGATCATAATCTTGCAAAATCTGGCGGTAAAAATGATCAAGCCGCGCCTGCGTAATCGTATACAGGCTACCTTTACCGCGGCGCAACACTACATCGCTAACCGCAAACAGCTCGATGCCGCCCGCCAAGCGGCTTTTTTCGCGCCGCACGCCGCGCGCTATAGCACTGCGTTGCCCTAGCGGCGTTAATAGTGTCAAAATGCGATCTGCCTCGCCGTAATTCGTCCGGCGCAGCACTATCGCCTTAGTACGTTCAATAGCAGTCATGCTGCCACCTCTTGCACCGCTTTGGCAATATCATCTGGATGCATCGATACTTTGTCTAATAATAATCGCACGCCGTATGGCCGCAACTGCTCGAGAGTGATGTCATTTGCACTTGTTGTACACACGACAACAGGAATGCGGCCTAGGTCGTCATACGATTGCAACTCGTGCAGCAGCACTAAACCATTTGGGCCCGGCATGAATAAATCAAGAATAATCACCGCGGGTCGAAAACTATCTATCAAATCAAGTGCTTCTATGGCATTTGGAGCGCTCTGTACTACCATACTGTTGTGCTCGAGACGCCGCGTAAACAGTCTCGCTAACCACTCGTCATCATCAATTACTAGCACACGCGTCATAATAGCCTCAGCTGTGTCGACGCTGGTACATCAACATAAAAAGTTGCGCCATCGCGGTGACGGATAACGCCAATTTGTGCGCCAATTGCTAAAGCAAACTCATTAGCGATAAACATACCCAGCCCGCTGCTGCCTGGACGGTTATGTAGCGGCAGCGGCTCGCACAACCCTTGGCGCAACGCCCGCCAAGCTCGCGCTGGAATTGCCGGCCCAAAATCGCGTACCCCAATCCGTACCCGCTGATTACTGTCAGTAGCCCGCACCGAGATCGCTACCGACGAATCATCAGCGCTGTAGTGCAGTGCGTTATCAGCAAAGTTAGCAACGATTCGCCGCAATAAATCACGATTTGCCACCATTAGTCGCTGACGAGATTTTACCTGGGTTTTTAGAGATTTATTATGAGCATGGTACAGCGGTTGAAGTTCGCTCATCACTTCGTTACAAAGACCAGCCGCATCAATCGCTTCTAATGTGAATAAGGCGTTTTCTAGGCGGCGAGCTTTGGTTAAATCTGTCGTCAAGCGCAGCGCCCTTTCCGCCGTCAGTGTGATCCGCTGCGCCAAGACAGCTCGCTCAAGCGCCGTATACTCCCCTGCTTCTAACTCAATCGCCAACTGGCGAATCAGAGCAAGCGGCGCTTTCAGCTCGTGCGCCGCCATTGTAAACGACGGTGAATCTGCCCACAAACCAGCCTGCGCCTTACCCTCCTGCATACACCTAGTTTAGCATGCTGCAGCAGGCTGTTCTAGCACAAGCAAAACGCTTATTCGTTGAATTTGAGCGTCTTCAGCAGCTTCTCGTAGTCAGCGGTGAAAACATCGCCGTCAGTACGCATCGTCAGTGTACGATCGCGCATCTTCAACAGTACTGCTGTACCGTAAGTGTCCTTGTCGAAATTACCGACCAGCTTGGTGCCCGTATGCTTGCCATCGTTGTAAACACTCGACTTCAGGTCGCCTCTTTTAATTAACGGATCGTAAGTAGACACAGATTTGTCATAAGTTTTTTGCTCAATTGTTATCCTCAGGGCAATCTTCGACTCTCTGGTAATCGGCGGAATTGTCACTGGGTTCAAATAGGCTTCATAAGTCACGCCGCCGCCTTTGCTGATATCGGTTGCCTGATAAGCGCTCCAAGTCTTGGGATATTCAAACGTCAAGGCGCCGTAATCTGACGGCCCGTTAAACTGCCGATTCGGCTCTTTCTCGCGCTTTTCGAAATCACTCTCTAGCTTCTCGCTATTCTCTTTGACAGCCTGAGCTTTAGCCGTCTCGATTTTCTCATCGACGTTTTCTTTCTGGTCGAGATATTGCATATACGACCAAATACTAAAACCGCCAAACCCCAGCACCAACACTACCAATACCGCAATAGCGACAATACTGCCAGTGATGGCGCCTTTTTCTGTATGATGCCTACTCTTCATGCTTACGATTATACTTTGTCGAGGCTAAATATGCAAAGGTTTAACTTTGCGGCTGCAGCAAATAGAGATTATGTGCGCCCACGGTCTTGTGCAAAGTAAGGCCGGCCGCCTCAAAACCGTAGCTCAACAGCCAAATATCATGCCCAAGACGGTTAGTTTCATACTGTAAATATTGAACCATCTTGGCAATATCACGACCGTCGCCAAAAAGATAAACGACCGTCGTCTCGTCTGGTAGCGGTGTGCGCCAAAAATTAGCTAGCCGCACTGACACCTTCTCGTCGTGCCGCGATAACCAACGTGAAATCAGTACTAGCAGCGGTTGCAGTTCGTAACCAATCGCCCGCGCGCCGCGGCGGCTCGCTTCGCGCAGCACTACGCCGTCGCCCGAGCCAATATCCACCAACATGTCGGTTTTTTTGAGCCGATATAGCTCATCAAAAGCTTTTTGCAAGTCGCGGCGCCGCGACGGCACGTACGGTGCGCCCGTGAAAGCCACAAAGCCAAACAGCAGCACCACGGCCGCAGTGGCGGCGAAAATCACGCGAATTTTTCCTTGAGGACGGTAATTTTGTTACGCAAGCCGTTCAAATCTTTTTCGATATCGCTAGCTAGTTTCTCGGCTGCTTGATAGCGCTCTATCGCCTGTTCAATATCGAAGTCATCGCTTTCAAACCACGCCACCATCTGGCGCAGCTCTTCAATTTTTTGGTTGATAGTTTTCTCATTTTTGCTTGACATTTTTAACCTCCGCTTTGATAATTATTTTTTCTTCCTCGATACTAATAATTTCGCCTATTTTAGTCGAACCGCGCACAATCGCGTAACCACGCGCCAGCGCCAACTGCGGATTGTACGCCGCCAAAATCCGCTGGAATTGCTTGATTTCGCTCGTTAAAACGTCAGTTCTGCTATCTAGATGTAGCAATGCGCGCTGCCGCAAGTTGTCAACCTCACTACTTAAATCGCCAATCGCTGACTCCGTCCGATAGGCCATGCCGTCAACCAGCGCTTTTATTTCTCGCAGTAGTTCTCGCCGGTCTGGCACAATGATTTGCGCCGCGTTACTCGGCGTAGAAGCCCGCACATCGGCAGCCAAATCCGCCAGCGTCATATCGACTTCGTGTCCAATGCCGACCAATGTCGGCACACGGCTGGCAGCAATCGCTCTAACCAACAATTCATCGTTAAACGTATTCAAATCGTCAGCACTGCCGCCGCCGCGAATGATCACCAGCACTTCAGGCGGCGTTTGATTCTCGTTAAAACGATTAATTGCCGCAACAATCTGATCAGCCGCTGCCTCGCCCTGCACTTGAACATGCGCTACGTCAATCTGCAAGCCACCCCAGCGCTCGTTTACGATTTTGATAAAGTCCGCGTAGCCTGCCGCCTGAGTGCTGCTTATCACGCCGATACGCGCTGGAATTTGTGGCAAAGAACGCTTGCGCTCCGTAGCAAATATTCCTTCCTTCTCGAGCTTAGCGTGCAGCAGCTGGAAGCTTTTACGCAAGCTACCCTCGCCCAGCGGATGATAGCTCTGCACAGTCACGCTAAATTTGCCCCACTTCGTCACTTTGGGCTGCGCCCGCACCACTAGCTTCATGCCGTCTTCAATCGGCGTTCGCAGTTGATAAACTGGCATAAAGCAACCGACGCTCGCTTCCTCGTCTTTCAAGTCAAAAAACACCCATTTGCCTTGATTTACTTTGAAGCTGGCAACCTCGCCCTCAATCTCAACAGCGCTGCACGAAAACTCCAGCACTTGATTAATCAGCTCGACAAAACCGCTAACGCCGAACCTTGGAATCGGATTTTCGTCCATATTTCACTATTGTTAGCTGGTAAAATACATAGCCTAGCAGCAGCGCCGTCAGCAGTACAATTACCCGGTAAAGTACAATCGCTGCAATCGACTGGCCGCCACCTATACCTGATAAAGCCAAGACACTAACCATGATTGCCTCGTAGGCGCCCGTTCCGCCCGGCGTTACCACAATGAATCCAGCAATTGTCGCTATGCCATAAGCAATCAAAATCGACGCTGGATTGACGCTCATTCCCAACGCTTGAAAAGTAATCCAGATTGGCGCAATTTCGGTAGCGGTAAATAACATCGCCCACAAAAACGGCTTCAGCAACACGCGCTTATCGCGCTTTAGCTCGTTAAAATCGTCGTGCATATCATAAAAAAATTTCTCTATCGACTCCTGCTTCAACACCACCTGCGGCCGCCGCGCAAAAAATGACGCCGTACCGTTAGTTATCATCGTAATCCTCTTGGCTAATTTTTTCATCCGATGGACGCTATTCAAAAAGTACGCGCCCAGCAGCGTCGCCATCACCAGCAAAAATACCAGCGTTGAGCTCATCAAAATTATCCAGCGGTTAACACGGCCGTCAATCGTCACCATCAAAACAGAAACTACCAAAAAGACCACAATCGCCATAAACCCCACCACATAACGCACAAATTGCGCCATCGTCGCCCGTCCGATTGGCACACCGTACTTGCCTAAGCGCCAGTTAGCATACGAAATACCACTAACACCGCCGCTAGGAAAAGCATGATTAACAAAATTTAGCTCTAGCGATATGCGTGCCAGAGTTGCCGGATTAATATTCTTCACGAAGCCTTTCTGACGCAAATACGAAAAAATCATCTCGCCAGTCGCCAAATATCCGGCCGCAATAATTGGCAACATCCACACAAGCTTGCCAAGGTCAATTTTACCTAGCAGACCCCAAGCATATACCAGTTCGCTTCTAGCTAGAAAAAGTATCAAAGCAATCAACAGCAACGTGGCAATACTCAACCACAATCGAAAAGACAGTCTCCTTTTCATACAATCTAGTATACTATATTTATGCATATCACAATACTTGGCCGCCAGCCAGCACTTGGAGTAGCCGAGCTAGAACAGCTCTACAGTGCTGACAATGTCCGGTGGTTTTCGGAGCAAACAGCGCTTGTAGATTCGCCTGATTTCGATTTCGAGACCCTCGGCGGCAGCCAAAAAGCCGGCCGGGTCGTTCTCGAACTCGACCGCGGCAACTGGCTAATCGCCAGCCGCCAAATCGTTCAGTACTACGCCGCCAAATGGCGCACCAGCGAGCATAAAATAACTCTTGGCATCAGCGCTTACGGCTTCAAAATCTCGCCTCGCGATGTCCAAAAAACCGGCTTGCTCATCAAGAAAAAATTACGCGACAGCGGCACTAGCTTACGCCTTATCCCGAACCCAGAAATCGCCCTCAACACCGCTACTAGCCATCACAACAAGCTTGGGCTATCGCCGACGAAAGTTGAGCTGCTAGTCATCCGAGCGCCAAATAACCGTCTCATTATCGCTGAAAGTGTCGGCGCCCAGAACATCACCGCGCTGGCTGCCCGCGACCAAGCTCGCCCGCGCACCGATGCTTTCGTCGGTATGCTGCCGCCGAAATTAGCACGGATGATGATAAATCTATCTGGCGAGACGAAACCTGGCCGCCTCTGGGACCCTTTTTGCGGTACTGGCACCGTTCTCCAAGAAGCGCGACTCAAGGGAATAGACGTCTACGGCAGCGACCTAAGCCAAAAAATGGTCGATTATGCCACAGAAAACATGCAGTGGCTCGATAATAAATACCAAATCAACCCCCAGTGGCAGATCTTCCAAGCTGACGCTACCGCCGTCAAGCTCAATACTGCTCAAAAATCTGAAATCAACCGCGTCGTCTGCGAGGCCTACCTCGGCCAGCCCTTCTCGGCCCCGCCAAAACCCGCCAAACTCACCGCAGTCCGCGGTAACTGCAATCACATCATCAGCCAGTTTTTAGCAAACATCCGCCCGCAAATCAATCCGAGTGCAACGCTAGTCGTCGCTGCGCCCGCCTGGCGCGACCATAGCGGTAAATTTACACATTTACCGCTTATTGATCAGTTAGCAGATTTAGGCTACCGACGCCTACATCTAAACTTAGTCAGCGACGAGCAGCTACTCTACTACCGCCAGAACCAGGTGGTGGCACGAGAGATTTTGCTACTTAAACCTCTCGATGAAAATTAAAAGCATCTCGCCCGCCAAGCTCGAGCCTGTTTCATTATTCATTCTCAGAAGCTTGACATTTCCGATAGCTTCGCGTACAATAGCATAGATTGTCTTATATTAAATTAAAGGAGTTTTATGTCACACGTTAAAGCTGGCGGTTCGAGCGATAATACCCACAAAAGTGCTGGTAGGCGCAATGGCGTCAAGCGTTTCGGCGGGCAAAAAGTCAACCAGGGCGAGGTGCTGGTTCGCCAGACTGGCAGTACCAAAGTTGCTGGCCCAGGTACTTACATCAGCCGCAACTACACTATTCACGCAGCCAAGAGCGGCACCGTAGTTTTCAAACATATCAAGAAGCCATCGTTCACTGGCAATACTCACCCGCGAACTCAAGTTTGCGTTGAATAAGCTAGATTCACACTAGGTGTGCTACCTTGGCTAGCGAGATACCGCTACTAGCCTTGTTCTTTGTTTTCTTGGCGCTTTACTGATACGTTCATGAATCTTTGCAGTTCTGTGATACTGTTGTTCAGCTGTAAAGCGTGCTGTGAATATTCTTCGTCACTGATACGTCTTGAAAAGCCTTGCTCAGCAACATTATTCATTGCTGCCAAAGCGTACCTAACCTGGTCTATCGCATCACCCAGGCGGGGTTTTTCGCCCCGTGGCAAATCGCCTCCGACTTCTTCGACAGCGCCGTTGAACCTGTTGAGCATGGCTAAGATGCCTGACGTAGACTCTTGTATGCGCCCAAATAGCACAGGAGCTCGCAAAGTATTTGCCGTTTTCAGCACTCTAACCAAATCCTTTGCCACGCCCGCCATATTTCGTATAGTAAGCTGCGTGGTGTCCGCTTCTGCCAGCCTTTTTAGCGCCTCGGAGCCACTAGGAGACTGCTTATCTGATACTTCTAGCGATTCATTTGGATCTTGCTCATCTGAGCTCCCCGGCTCCTCTTGATTTTCTGGCGCGACAGATTCGCTTTCAGTATCGGCGACAGACGAATCGCCGTCTGCACGTTCAATCGACTCGTCTGCAGGTTCGCTGGAATCTGAACGTTCAGAATTAGATTCTGGCTCGCCAAGAGAATCGGCCGGCGGTTTACCAGTAGGATTTTCGAGCATATCAACCGCCCGAAACGCCGTACGGCCAATACCGAGAGCGAGTCTAGTTTCGGCGGCTTGGGTTTCTAAAGATGGTATTGGAGCTTCCGGCTTTGCGTCTTCTCTAGCTTTCAAAGCTCGGCGCAAAGCCGCCAATGGGTCTTCTGGCTGATTGCTAGCCGCTGGAGCTTCTGGCCTTGAATGCTGATCAGCGGTTTCCTGCTGACCGCTGCTCTCCGAATACTCCGACTCTGCATACTGATCAGCAGCTTCGGCCGGACTTTCTGGTTGGCTAGCCGCCAAATCTTCCGGTTTTGAACATCGATCAGCAGTTTTCTGCAAATCTTCTAAATTTGCGTCATGTATGTTTAGCTCATTATTTGCCATGTGTATTTTTCTGTTTTAATCTTTATATGTTTTTATTATAGCAAAAAATACACGATTTGTCAATAAGCTAACGCTAATCCACTCCTTTGCAGATCACAAACTAGACAGAGATCCTGAGAGGCTCTGCATAACGCGGTCTCCGCCCAAAAATAGCAGCTATTTCTAAGCCGCCATACCCAAATGATACCGCACCCGCTCGACGACATCGCCGATAACTACTTGCGATTTTACTAAATAATCGTCAACGCCGAGCTGCTCGGCTCGCTCTTTGTCCTTCGGCTGGCTGAGCGCCGTCAGCATAATCACCCGAATATTGGTAGTCTCCGGCGTATTACGCAAAATGTCCAAAACGTCAAAACCGCTAATTTTCGGCATCATGACGTCCAACAAAATCAAGTCAGGATGTTCAGACACTGCCAACGACAGCGCATCCTCGCCATTATTCGCTTCACAGACGTCAAAACCCTCCAGTTCAAGACGCGACCGATATACCGATGCTAGCGCAGTATCATCTTCTACTAGCAAAATCTTGCGTTTGCGTGTATCCATAGTTTATATAGTATACCAGCCTGGCGATAAGCACAAGGGCTATGACGCTAATTCTTTAGCGCGCACCATTTGCGGGTCGCGCCCAGCATTATTATCGTCCTGGCTCATTTTAACCGTCTGATTCGGCTGGATGCCTTCTTTGGTGATATTTCTATCCTGCGGCGTGTACCAGCGAGCTACTGTCACCTTGAGGATACGATCGTCGGATAAGTTAATCACCTTTTGTACCGTGCCCTTGCCAAAGGTTTTTTCGCCGACCAAGGTGGCTGCTTGATAGTCTTTCAGTGCACCGGCCACAATCTCGCTAGCACTGGCTGAGCTGCCATTGACGAGGACAATGCTTTTCTTGCCTTTAAGTGTCGGATTTCCCGAAGCTTTAACTGTCTCAGTCACCTGCCCGCGGCTTTTTTCGGTAACGACCGTCTTGCCGTTATCTAGCCATAGACTCGCTACTTCTTGCGCTGCTGTCAAATAGCCGCCGCCGTTGTTACGCAAATCAACAATAACGCTTTTAACACCTTTGTCAATGAACTCTTTAGCGGCTTTGCGAGCTAGCGAACCAGTATTATCGTCAAAGCGCGAGATCGTCAATATACCAACGTCGTCGCTAACCGACCAACGGACGCTAGGATCGCTAATTTGGGCCCGCGTAATCGAAAAATCTAGCGATTCGCTGCCGCGGCGCATAGTTAGCTTGACGGTCGTGCCCGCTTCGCCAGTAACCTTATCAGCCACGCCGCTAGCCGTCTCGCCCGCTACTGACGTACCGTTCACAGCCACAAAGATATCGCCCGTTTTAAGGCCAGCTTTCTTGGCTGGAGAATCATCGAGGACCCGCAGTACTGTCGGCTGCAAATTACGCACGCCGATTTCGGCGCCAATACCAGAGACTTCACCGTTTAGACTTTTGTTAAATTCTGCCGCTTCTTCCTTATCTAGAAATGTCGTGTAGTCGTCGCCGACCGCTTTGACCATGCCGCGAGCCGCCCCGTCAGACAGCTTATTAGCATCCAAATCACCGTCATAATTCGCCGCTAGTTGACGATAAGCTTCTTTCATCACCTCGGTGTCGAGCGGCTGCTTAGCCACCTTGATGCCAAAAATCGGCGCTGCTATCTGATATATTTCTTCGCTGCGCGTACCAGCCGCAAACGATACGATTATCGCCAAGACCAACGACGCCAAGAAAACACTCTGCGAGACCTTCCGCTGCCGAGGCTTCCGCCCCTTATTTTCAACTCCCTGTTCGTTTGCCATAATCATAATTATAGCGCACTCTGGCTGAGTACGCTATAATTTACTGATTATTATATTGATCTCGCTAGAAATATATATAAGTTAGCCCAGCACTTGAACGCGTGTAATAGTGGTAACGCCCCCAGCCTAGACCATCCATATTGTTGTTATAATCGCTAACGGTGATCGTACCATCGCCGTTAACTGCCTCAACATACATAGCGTGCCCGTACGCACCAACGTACCATATAGCCACTGAACCAGCCTTTGGCGTAGAGCCATTAGCGATACCGTAGCGTGCCGTAGTGCTTGGCCACTGGTTAGCGTTACCTGCTCCACCAAAATGCGGCACATAGCGGCCAGTACTAGCTACCTTCCAGGCGGTGTAGCTGACGCATTCGCGGTTATAGAGACCCCAGTTATCAACGATCGTATCTTGCTCGGCATTAGCCCAAACCGACGGATATCCGCCACCGCTAGCCGAGCCCGTACCAATATTAGTAGAGCCTGAAGCACGGGCAGCTGCAGCCATAGCGGCAGCCTGTTGAGCGCGGACACTGCTGATTTCGCTGTTACGCTTGGCGACCAGGTTATTGTATGCTGATTCTTCGCCGCGAGTGTCCGAGACTAGTTTGGCTTGTTCGGCCTCTTTGGCGGCCATCGCGGCTTTTTGCGACTTCTGATCGCGTAGTACGTTCTCAACTTGCTTTTTCTGCTTTTCGAGCTGCGCTTTGAGCGATTTAATCTGCTTGATTTTGGTACTCAGATTATCCTGCATTGACGAGCGGTATTCTTGCTTGTCAACGTAGTCGCCAATATTTTTGCTGCTAGCCAGCATCTCGAGCGGCGAGATTGAGCTATCGACATACATATCGGCAACAATTTCGCCAAGAGCTTCTTTGTTAATCTCGATTTTCTTTTCGGTAGCAGCGATATCTTTCTCGAGCTTATCGCGCTTAGCTTGGCTAGTATTAATTTGCGCTTGGATTTCATTTTTTTGCTTGGTTAATACATCAAGCTGCGCTTGCAGCGTTGACGCCAGCGCGCCAAGCGTCGCCGCCTGCTGCTGATACGAATCAGCTTCTGACTGAAGTTTTTTGACCTGTTCGTCGTACTGGTCGGCCAACACGTTTTGCGCGAAGGCAACCGGTATACTTGCGCTCATCAAAACAGCTGCTGCGACGATTGACGACTTCGCAACGTGCCGCCTTGACGAAACTGGTGTGGTGGACCTATGTTTCATACCTCTAGCGTAACAAAGCATTACCGCTTTGTCAATAAAGCTACGTCGAATAAGCACCCCCTTTCGTAAATTACTCTACAATTTGAGATAACGGCGAGTAGCCAGTGTCGAGGAAATAATCCCAATCAACGAGCCTAACAACATCATACTTAGCAAGACCAGCAGCAAATTATTTACCAGAAAGTGCGATGTAGCTACAGCAGCAATTCCATAAGCCTGTAATTTGCCAGAAATCGTCGCGAAAACCCCTACCCCTATAGCGGTCGCTACAACCGCAGCAATACAACCATACACCATTGCCTCTACCAAAAACGGGCCGCGGATAAAGCTTTTGTCAGCACCGATAAGCTTCATCATCTCGATCTCGCTTTTACGATTGAATATTGCCATTCTAATGGTATTAAAAACAATCAACGACGATATTACGACGAAGAGTACGCTCGCTGCCAAACCGGCCCGCTGCGCAAAATCTGTCCAGCGGCCGATATTTTCGATAGCATCGCGCCGGTCGCCAGCAAACGATGGTTCGCGCTTATCATCGATAATTTTTTTGAGCGGCTTATTAGTTTTGACAAAATCGCTAAGACTGTCGGTGTCATTGATATTCTCTAGATTAACGCGAATCACTGCTGGCATTTTATTGGCAGCTTGATTAAGGGCATCTAGTATATCTTGGTCGGCTTTGTTGTCTTCGGCGCTTTGTTGGCGCGCTTTTTCCGAGGAAACGAATTCAACGCGCTCGACATTATGCAGTTTGCGCAAATCGGCAATAATCGGTTTAGCCTGCTCTTCGGTAGTACCCGTTTTGAGATAAATTGACATATCGACTTTTTTACTCAGCTCTGTTACCGAGTCTGCCAAAATATTGCGCGCCACCACCGTAGTAAAGATAATCAACAGCGTAATCGTCATCACTGCGGTAGCGGCTATAGTTAGCCAAGCATTACGAGTGAAGTTATTGACGCCGTAGCGGCACATTCGCACGAAAGTCAGCCATTTGCGCTGGCGGCTGCGCCTTTGTCTGGTCAAGGCGCGCGCACCGGTATTTTTTTTGTCCTCGCGGCGGCTTTTCTTTTTGGCAGCCGCTGTCTTGACTTTGTCTCGTCTCATTGCCGATAACTCCCCTGCGCTTGGTCGCTAGTAATCTTGCCGTGGTCAACAGTGATAACGCGGCGCTTTAACCTATTGACAATCTCGACATTATGTGTTGTAAGTATAACAGTCGTGCCATACCGGTTAATCTTCTCAAGCAGGCGGACAATATCCCAACTATGCTTCGGATCGAGATTACCCGTTGGCTCGTCAGCGATTAGAATCTTTGGCTGGCGCACCACTGCCCGGGCAATCGCCACGCGCTGGCGCTCGCCACCTGATAATTGGTGCGGGAACTGCTTTTCCTTACCCTTTAGACCCACCAGGTCAATCACTTTTGGTACAGTATTTTTAATTTCGCGATTAGTCATGCCAGCGATTTCTAGCGCAAAGGCCACATTTTCGAACACCGTCCGGTTCGGTAGTAACTTAAAATCCTGAAAAACTACGCCAATTTTGCGGCGCAACAGCGGGATATGCTTGTCCTTGAGCTGGTCGTAATCAATACCGCCAACGACAATCTTGCCGCTAGTCGGCTTTTCTTCGCGCGTCAATAACTTGAGCAAGGTCGATTTGCCAGCACCGCTCGTCCCAACGATGATCACGAACTCGTTCGGCTCGACATGCAGATTAACACGGTCAAGCGCTGGCTTGCTGCCCTTACCATACACCTTGGTCACTCTATCTAACAGAATCATCACTACCTATTGTAGCATAAGCTAGTTTATAGCGATAGCCAGCTACTCGGTCGCTGCTTGCTGCTCGAGATATGCTTCGATAAAACCGTCAATGTCGCCATCTAGCACACCGCGGGCGTTATGCGTCTCAAATTTGGTGCGCGTATCCTTGACTAATGTGTAAGGGTGAAGCACGTAATTACGAATCTGCGCGCCCCAACTAGCCGACTCGCCTGCCCGCAGATCAGCTAGCGTTTCGGCGCGTTGTTCTAACTGCATTTGCGCTAAGCGGCTTTTGAGGATTTTTAGCGCGGTTTCTTTGTTTTGGAGCTGGCTGCGCTCGTTTTGGATCGCCACTACCGTACCTGTCGGCAAGTGGGTGATGCGCACTGCGGAATCAGTTGTATTGACTCCTTGCCCGCCGTTGCCGCCGCTGCGATAAATATCAATTCGCAAATCTTTGTCGTCGATTTCGACCTCGCCTGGCGCGTCCATTTCCGGCATGATTTCGACCAACGCAAAGCTAGTCTGCCTCAAATTATCAGCGTTAAATGGACTGAGCCGCACCAGCCGGTGCACCCCGTGTTCGCTGCGTAATTTGCCGTAAGCAAAAGCACCGCGGATAATGTAAGTTGCGTTCTTGATGCCAGCCTCCTCGCCTGTCGAACGCTCGACTAGCTCGGTCTGCATATCATGCTTTTCAGCCCAGCGCAGATACATTCGCTCTAGCATTTCTGCCCAATCCTGCGCATCCGTACCGCCAGCGCCAGCGCTCAACTTGAGAATCGCCGCTCGATTATCGTATTCGCCTGAGAATAGCAAATCTTTGCGGCGCTCCTGGTATTCTGCTTCGAGAGCTGCTAGCTGCTCGGTAAACTCTACCAGCATCGAGTCGTCGCCTAGATCCATCAGTTCGATTATATCCGAGACTTGTGAACGTAAAATCTGCCACGGCTCAATTTGCGAACGCAAGCTCGCCGCCTGCCGCGTCAGCATCTGCGCCCGCTCGAAATTCGCCCAGACGTTCGAATCGGCCAGCTGTTCATCAAGCACTGCCAGCTCTTCGGCGCGCGCATCAATATGCAAAGCTTGGCAAGCGCTAGCCACGCGAGCATGGAGATCTTCAGCTTGTTTTCGTAACGGCTGCATAGAACCTAGGCAGCAGTCTCGTCTTGATTTTGGCTGGTGTCATCTGATTTGCGGCGAGTTGATTTCTTGGTAGAATTTGGCTCTACGGTTGTCGGCTCGGTAGCAGGTTCTGATTCAGCGGGTTCAGAAACATTAGACTGAACAGCAGCTGGCGCAACGCTCTGCGGCTGATTTTGCGGCTCAACCACACCCTTCCAATAGTCAATCTGGCTCAACCGGCGTACCAAAAACGGATGATCGCTAAAAGTCTGCGCAAAATGATTCATCGGGCGCTCAGCCGTATACTGCATCCACTGGCGCGCCACCTCGTTCATACTATCTGCCGCATCAGGTCCGACATGCACCTTGATCAGCGATTTCTTGACTAATTCGCTATCGCCCAAATACATCAAAGCTAGACGATCGGCGGTTAGCTCGGCACGACGATGCCAGAATCCAGAGATCCAACTACCCAATACGCTGATAATCGGAATTGACAAAAACGGCATCAAATACACGTTAGCGTTGGCATGGCGGTATTTGATATGTGCCATTTCATGTACGACGATCACTTTTAGCTCATCCTTGGTCAAGTAGCGAATCGATCCAGAATGCAGCACGATAGAATATGGCCTAGCAAAACCAAAAGCATAAGCATTCATCACTGGATTCTGCGTGATGAAAATCTCGACTTGCGGCATCTCTAAATCAGCCGATACCTGGTTAGCCCAATCGCGCAACCACGCGTAAGCGCTATATTCAACTTGCAAGGCATTACCTAACATTTGCTGGCGCATCATCCGCACCATGAACATACCAATACCTAGCAGCATACCCAATCCCATAATCATAAAAACTATCGCCAGCAATACAGCAATCACGCCATCGCTGAACGATAACTCAACGTGGTGTCCAGCATTATCTGTCGACATTTCTTGGAATGTTGTATAGATAAAATAGCTAGCCGCAAAGAAACAAAAGATAATGATAGTTATTGTCAGAACGACATTATCTTGCGCATTGCGAGCCCGCGCTACGGCAAGCTGGCCTTTGGTTTGTGCCTGCAATTGCGGCGGCTGCTGATACTGTTGGTATTGCTGGTACGGCTGTTGATCCATAAACCCTCCGATTAGATACTATCTCAAGACTCGCGCCTATTCCTGCTTATTATAGCAGTATTAACAGCAATAAGCAGCAATTTCGGCGTTTCAAATCTGCCAAAACTGCGAGCTCTGGCATTGTCGTAGATATCGTTATGGCGGTTTTGCTATACTTTTTGTATGAAGATCGGCATATTTGATACGGGAACTGGCGGCAAATTAGTAGCAAAGAGGCTGAAAAAATTACTACCGCAGCATTTGTACATCACGGCGATCGACCGCGAGCACGCACCGTACGGCAATCGTTCGCCGGAAGAGATTATCGCGCTAACCGATGCCGCCATTCAGCCGCTGCTATCATGCGACATTATTGTTATAGCATGCAATACCGCCACGACCAACGCGATTGGCTCGCTGCGGCAACGTTACCCAGACGTATGCTTTATGGGCTTTGAACCGATGATCAAATCGGCCGCCGCCCTGACCAAATCGCATCATATCACCCTGCTGGCGACAAACGCCACCAAACACAGCCAGCGTCTGCGCGCGCTTATCAGTGAATATGCTACTGACGTTCGTATCGACACGCCAGACACTCACGCGTGGGCGCAGATGATCGATCAAGGTTTGGCCGACGATATTATACTTGATGAAGTATCGACCAGTGTTGCGGACGGTAGCGATGTTATTGTTCTAGGCTGCACGCATTATCTGGCGCTTAAGAGGCGGCTACAACGCCTTTTCCCGCGATGCCGCATTCTTGAACCTACTGCAATTATTGCCAAGCGGATTAGCGATTTTGCTAAGTTAGCTTAGCTATCTAGCCCCCGCTAGCAATACTAGAATTTACCGTATATTGGCATATAACGGTACTAAAGATTCTCCACCGCCGCCACGAACTGCTCGCCGCGATCATTATAGCTCTTGAACATATCGAAGCTAGCGGCGGCCGGGCTGAGAATCACCACATCGCCAAGCTGAGCTAGACCCGCTGCCACTTCGACGACCGTTGGCATCGGCGCCATTTCCAGCTGGACAACCTGGCAAGAAACCTTATTTTTATGCAAAATTTCGATAATTTCGCTGGCGTTAGCGCCGTTGACAATCACCGCTCGCATTTGCTGCCTGGCGATTTCCTGCGCTAATTCCGTATAGTCCGCGCCCTTGTCGGAGCCGCCCAAAATCAAAATTTTTGGCTCCGTGAAGGCTTTTAAAGCGGCAATAGCGCTACCGGGCGTGGTTGAAATGCTATCGTCGTAATATTTCACGCCGTTTTTCTCAGCAACGAATTTCAAACGGTGCGGCAGACCTGTGAAACTCTCCAGTCCAGCAGCAAATTGCTCATCAGTCATGTTGATCGGCAACTCCTTCACCGCGCTCATCGCCGCGCAAGCGTTTTCTAGGTTGTGCGCTCCCGGCAATCGCAAATGGCTGGTGCTGCAAATCTGCCGATTCTGCACGCAAAAATAGCCATCCTGGACATAAACTTGGTCATCGTCGGGAATAGCATAGCGCTGCGCGAAGTCCAGCGTATCACCATGGTTATCGCCCGTACCTAACAGCCTATCAAGCGGCGTGGCAGCCACTTCCCACGAATATTTATTCGTCGGATGATATAAACAAACATCAGCCAACTGCTGGTGGCGGCGAATATTTTTCTTGGCATTGAGGTAGTCGGCGAAACCCATATGAACATTCAGATGATCCGGCTCGATCATCAGCACCACCGCAATGTGCGGCGACTTTTCTAGATCCCACAACTGAAAGCTGGATAATTCGTAAACGACGATGTCGGTTTTTTTAATCTTCGGCAGTATATCCAACGCTGGCACGCCAATATTGCCGACCAAATACACCGTCTGGCCAGCTTGCTGCAAAATCGAGGCAATCAAACTGCATGTCGTCCCCTTGCCCTTCGTTCCCGTTACACCAATAATCGGCGCTGGACATTTATCAAAAAACTCGTTGGTTGCCGACCAAATTTTACCGTTGGTTTTTATATTGCGCGGCGGCAGACTAGCCGTCCGCACCACCAAATCAGCGCCGTCCAGCTGCTCGCTAAAGACGTTTTTGCCAGAAATCAACCTAACGCCACTCGGAATAGCCGGCAGTTTACCCGCCGGACGTTCATCAGCCACCACAAACTCCGCATCAGGAAATCTCTGCCGGAAATATATCAGATTTGATATACCTTCTACGCCGTAGCCAGCGATGATGATCTTCATACCGACTATTATAACACGCGCCTTCATCGCTATAATATCAATACTTTATGCTTTAGCTTGGTAACAAGATTGTTTATTGATATAATTATAGTAATCTTTCGCTCCGACCAGCGAGAGGTAGAACGTTTCCGTCTATTGATCGAAGGGAGTCGCCATGTGGTGGTTTCTTACGGCGGTGGTCTGTACTATCGTCGGATTCTTTCTCGCTGCCCTCCTCGCTTTTGTCTTCTCCAATTACGGAGATGACAAAGGAAGGTTTGCCGTAGTCTCAGTTGCGGTTATGGCAATTCTTTACGCAATTGCAAATTCAATTGCATACAACAAAACCTCTGAACATGAAATCAGAGTAGCGACGTACGCCGAAGCAGCGTCAGCATACGATTTTTCTAGTGGATATGAATATCCACTAGACATAGGGAGTCGATCAATGACCGCCTCTGGCGAGGTTTCCGTCAGTGGCGGAATGTTTTCCGTCAATGCGTACGCTAAGATACAAGGCGGTAGTAGCATACTGATTGGGTTTCAGCACCGAAACGGTGCACGAGAGATCATCGAAGTTCCACTATCGAATATCGAATTTCGTATCGTCAATGACGAGACTTCATCGTCGATGGCAATTGAATTCGATAGAGTCTCAGCACTAGCATACGGCTACACTGCTGAGGATATGCCCGATAACTGCCATCTCCACATCCGTTGGGGATGGCTAACAAACGAGTGTAGTCTTATCAAAGGCGCTAAGGTAAATTCATCCACTGACGAGGGGCTATCGGGACTTCTCCAAAAAGCCCTTGCCAGCGGTAACGCTGGTAAGTTCGTAGTTGTGAGCGTGACCGAAGCTGGGTATCGGCAGATTCTCGGCTCCGCCGGTAGCACCACGGAGACGGAGACACCAACTCCGTCGCCCACCCAACGTTGAGCGTAAAATGCTCCGCTGGGTCGGCGGCGGAGCATTTTACTTTTGATTGAAATTATTATTCTAAAACAGCTTTTCTAGCTTATCATTTAGCCGCGTCAGCGATTTCTGATCGCTAGCACTTACACCAGCCAGCACCCAGGTGTCCGCGCCGATAAATTCGCGCGCCGTCGCGATCATACGTTCGCGAGTGATGTTGCGGATTGCTTCGGGCACGCGCTCATAATCCTTGACAAAACCATCGCCGAAATAACGCCCGCTATAGAAATTGCTAATCTGCGCGACTGTCTGCGCCCCCATCTGGTGGCGGCCTAGCGCGTAGGACTGCGCCGCCGCCAGTTCTTCTTCGCTAATTTTCCCATCAAGCACCGCTCGCACTTCGCTGGCAATGATATCAAAGAGCTTATCCGCCGTCTCGACATTGACCTGCCCGCCAAAATCCCAGCTGCTATCATAAAAACCGGCGCTCGCTTCGCTAAACATGCCGTAAGCCAAACCCTTTTTGCGGGCAGCACCGAAGATGCGCGAGTGCATCGTTCCGGTCAAGATATGATTCAAGCACGACATCGCCTCTAACTCAGCATCATTAATTTCGCGCGGCAGCGACATGCTCCAACCAAAGGTCAAATTAGTCGCTTCTTTACGCTTGATAAGGGTCGGAGCGGCCTTTTTCAAAACATCGCGCGGCACTGTGAAGCGTTCGCCGCGCGGCAACTCCCAGCTCTCAAGCATATTTTTAATCTGCTCGCACCGGCCATCGAGCTTGCCTGCAATCACAAAGCGCATATTATCCGAGGTGTGTGTTTTTTGATGGTGGCGCTGGATATCCTCAAGCGTGATATTGTTAATCGTCCGCAAACGCTGCCAAAACGTATAAACGTCCTCGCCTAGCAGTTGTTGGACTTTCGGCCAAAGCACGCGGCCGTGGTTATTCAAATACCCCGTTAGTTCGCTGCGGACATTGCCCTTTTCAGCCTCTAGCGATTCTTGCTGAAAGCGCGGCTGGCAAATAGCTACTTGCTGCAATTCTAAAATCCGATCCCATTCAAAATCAGCGCAATCAGCCACATATACCATTGATAAGTCGCTTGTCCATGCATTATGGTACGCGCCATTTTTAGTGAATTCTGCTTCGTAAGCATGCTCGCTTGGAAACTTAGCGTTTGCACCAAACGACATATGCTCCATCACATGAGCGGTTTCATAAATATTTTTGTGTCCAACATAGCGGTTGCCAGCGCGGAATTGAAATTGGAAGCTCATCACCGTCGCGCCAGGCACGTCAATAAGTAGCCCACGCGAACCATTGTCGAGCCGTACTTCTGTTACTGTGTGTTTCATCTAGCGGCTCTTTTTTCGATTCTGGCGCTTGGCCTTTTTCTTTTTGCGGGCAACGTTGCGCCTATGATTAGTTTCGGCGGTCGAGGCGGCTCTTTTTATTGAACCGCCGAAATCGTGATCGCGATTCTCTTCGCCGCCAGTGATTTCGTTGACTCCATGCTCGACCGAAGTCTCGGCAAGCTTCGTCAATTCCGTTTGGTGGTCATCGTCAATTGATTCGCGGCTAATAGCGTCGGTGGCGCGCACATGATAAATAGCACGCAAAACTTCCTCGCGCAATGTCGCTTGCAAGCTATCAAATAGCTTCTGCGACTCGCTGCGGTATTCAACCAGCGGGTCGCGCTGGCCGACGCTGCGCCAGTGAATGCCTTCGCGCAAATGCTGCATGTTTTCGAGATGCTGCATCCATAGCGTATCAAGTACTTGCAGATAAACTTCGCGCTCAACCCCGCGGATTAGATCGTCGCCGAGCTCTCTTTCTTTGGCTGTATACATTTTTTGTGCAGCAGCTAACGCTTTATCGCGGCGCTGACTATCTTTTTTGATCGCGCCAATTTTATCAATTTCGTCGGTCTCTAGCGGAATAATCTCTGCAAATTCTTCGACAAATTTTGGATTATTCTTGGCCGGCACCTCTGTTAATTTATTAACCATCGCCCGTAGCAAACGCTGAATTTCTGGTTTGATATTATCGCCTTCGAGGATTTTGCGGCGCACCGTGTAAACAACTTTGCGATGGCGATTAATAACATTATCGTACTGAACAACATTTTTGCGCGTATCAAAGTTATAACCTTCGACTCGCTTCTGCGCTGCTTCCAATGTCTTGCTGACGGCACGATTCTGGATTGCCGTTTCCTCATCGACACCTAGGCGTTCCAACACATTAGCAATCCGCTCGCCCTGAAAGATACGCATCAAATCGTCCTCGGTCGAAACATAAAACTGCGTATCGCCCGGGTCTCCCTGCCGGCCGCCGCGGCCGCGCAGCTGATTATCAATCCGGCGCGATTCGTGGCGCTCTGAACCAATGACCACTAGACCGCCCAGTTCTTTGACGCCCGGCCCAAGTTTGATGTCGGTGCCGCGCCCAGCAATATTAGTAGCTAGCGTAATCGCGCCCTTTTCTCCAGCATGTGAGATAATCTCTGCTTCGCGCTCGTTGTTCTTGGCATTTAGAATTTCGTACTTAATACCTTCGCTATCCAAATATTTGGCAATCATTTCGTTTTTAGCGATTGAGCCAGAGCCAACCAACACCGGACGGCCTTCATCGTGATACTCTTTGATCGCTTGAGCTACTGCTTTCAGCTTGCCTTTCTCGGTCTTGTAGATTAAGTCCTGATGGTCCTGGCGAGTAATTGGTTTGTTCGGCGGCACCACTACTACGTCGAGCGAATAAATTTGTTGAAACTCTTCAGCCTCAGTGAAAGCAGTACCAGTCATACCGCTAAGTTTTTTGTACAAACGGAAGTAATTCTGAAAGGAAATCGTCGCCAGCGTCATACTTTCCTGCAATACTGGTACGCCTTCTTTGGCTTCAATCGCCTGGTGCAAGCCTTCGCTATAACGGTTGCCTTGCTTGAGCCGACCAGTGTGCTCGTCAACGATTATCACCTCGCCGTCGTTTGTCACCACATAGTCTTTGTCGCGATGAAACAGCGTTTGCGCCCGCAAAGCTTGATCCATATGGTAAACGCTGCGCACATACTCTGGAGTGTATAAGTTTTTTATACCCAGCATTTTTTGGACTTTCTCGACGCCTTCGTCAGTAAGAGCTACCTGCTTGCGCTTCTCTTCCAAGGTATAATCCTCTGGCGTCAACTTCGCCGCAATCTTGGCAAATTGATAATAGCTGTCAGGATTCTCAGAGGCCGGCGCACTGATAATTAGCGGCGTCCGCGCTTCGTCAATCAGAATCGAGTCCACCTCATCGACAATCGCAAAATTCAAATCGCGCTGGCGCACCATATCAATATCGTTAACCATGTTGTCGCGCAAATAATCAAAGCCGAATTCATTATTAGTACCATAAGTAATATCTGCCTGGTAAGCTTCTTTACGGGTGCACGGACGAAGCTTCTTCATGCGCGGATCAGTATGCGCTTCATTGTCATAATTTTCGTCGTATAAGAATGAAGTCTCATTGATGATCACACCAGTCGATAAGCCTAACGCATTATAAATTTGCCCCATCCAGCCAGCATCACGCTGCGCTAAATAATCATTGACAGTTACAACATGTACACCTTTGCCTTCAAGCGCATTCAAGTAGGCTGCTAGCGTCGACATCAAAGTTTTACCCTCGCCAGTCTTCAGCTCGGCCACGCTACCCTCATGCAATACCATTGAACCAATCAGCTGCACATCGTAATGGCGCTCGCCGATTGTCCGATCGGCCATCTCGCGCACCACCGCAAAAGCGTCTGGCAAAATCGTATCAAGCGTCACAGATTTCTTCTGCAAACGTTTGCGCAGAACATCGGTTTGGCCAGCCAATTCCTTGTCAGATAGTTTCTTGTATTTCGGACCAAGCGCATTGATTTCGTCGACTTTCTTTTGTAAACGCCGCAAAATCCGCTTCTGCGGGTCACCGAAAACCTTCGTCAGCACCTTCTGTTGTGTTATCACCATAACGTCAAATTTCCCTCACTTTCAGGTATTTTCCAAAAACTCCCCTAATTATAACTGTTTTCGGGGAGTTTTGGAAGAGGCTGCTACTAAATCGCTACTGTGTTTCGCGGTCAAAACCGCGTTTGAACCGCGCTAGTATATCGCGCCGGCCGACGTGAGCTAACAAATTTTGCTTGTACTTGCGAAGCTGCCCGGCTAGCTTGCGCTCGACTATATCAGTTGCCGCCATAACATTCATTGTCGAATCTTTAGCTTTAATTACCTGATCCGGCACGTTGATGATCACTTCGACTTCATATTTGTTGCCGTTGTCGCGATTGACTTCCTCGATTTTCACCGAAGCACTCATAGTTTTGCGAGCATGCCGCGTCACTAAGCGATCTAATCTGCCAATCTTCTTGCTAATATATTTTTTCGTCGGTTCATCCAAAACGTAACCGCCTACGCCAGTTATATCAATATCTGCAATCACTTTGACCCCTTTCGTTAAACCGATAATGTATTTTAATTATAGCATTTAGCCGCGGTGAGCGCTACCAATCGCCTCAGTAATATTCTGAAAGCCATCGCGGTCGAGCAACTTAACTAGGCCTTCGTTAATTTCGCCGACAACCTGCGGCCCCTCAAACATTAGCGCCGTCACCATAGCCACCAGGCTCGCACCAGCACAAATCTTCTCGTAAGCATCCTCGGCAGTAAACACGCCGCCGACACCGATAATCACAAAACGATCGCGGTATTTGGCATAAGTTTTGAAAATTAAGCCAGTAGTAAGCTCCCGCGCCGGCTGGCCGCTGAGATTTCCCCTGATCTCGTTATCCAGCAATTTTGAATTACGCAGCGCTGAGCGGTCCTTGACTAGATTGCCAATCGTTAAGCCAGCAACCTCATGCCGATCAATTACTGCTAGCAGCTTCATAAATTCCGGCCACTTTTTGTCTGTCGGCATCTTAACGAAAATTGGCCGTGTTAAACGCAAGTCATCTACCGCCGTCAATAATTTATCCAGCCGCGCTGGCGTCGTAAACGGCTCGCCGCCATAAGTATTCGGGCAGCTAATATTGATTTCATACAACGGCGCGCAACCAGCTGCCTCTAGCTGGCGCAAACTTTGGCAATAGTCGGCAATCGCTTCGATATCGCTAACATTTTCGGGATTATTGGTTTTAGCAACTGACACGCTCAACGGGAAATCGCGCCACAGCCGCCGCGGATACCGCTTAATCCGTTGTATATTGCGAGCGACTCCGTTATTTGCCAAGCCGACGTTAACTACAATCGATTTCTCGCTCGGTAAGCGGCGAAACCACGGCCGCGGATTACCAGCACAAACCTGTGCAGTAGTCGAACCGCCAATTTCGAAACCTAAGCCAATCCGTTTAGCTATTGGCGGCAAGTCGAAGTTCTTGTCCAGCCCAGCTGACATTCCTAGCGGATTCTTGAATTTTAGGCCTAAAATCTCCTGCTCAAGCCGCGAATTTCGATAATTCCACACCCGCAAAATATTCTCGCCGCGCACTCGGTGCAGTGCTCGCGCCGCTTTGATCATACCCTCATGCGCTTTGTCTGGGTGTTGTCTAAAAAGCAACGGTTTAGCAAGTTTCTGGTAGCCGCTGCGCGAAACTTGGCGCACCACTCGCTTCATCACAATTCCTCGCGATTACCTAGATACGGCCGCAGTACCTCTGGTACGCGCAGTTTACCGTCATCGGTCTGGTAATTCTCGATGATTGCTACTAGCGAGCGCGCCAAGCTCACCGCTGTACCGTTAAGCGTGTGAAGTACCTGCAGCGAGCCGTCGCTGCGGCGCACGCGAATATTGAGATTACGCGCCTGAAAATCAGTACAATTCGAGCAGCTAGTCAACTCGCGATACTGGTTATCGACTGGCGACCAGTACTCGATATCATATTTTTTGGCTGCTGGCGCACCGAGGTCGCCAGCCGCGATATTCACCACATGGTACGGCACGCCTAAGTTTTGCCAAATTTCTTCCTCGATCGACAAGATTTTTTCGTGCATTTGGACTGATTGTTCTGGCATACAAAAGATATACATTTCCAGCTTATTGAACTGGTGCACGCGGAATAGTCCGCGGCTAAACTTGCCAGCTGCACCCGCTTCTTTGCGGTAGCAAGGGCTATAGCCAGCATAGAGCAGCGGCAGATTTTTCTCGTCGATGATTTCGTCAGCATGAAAGCCAGTCAGCGGCGCCTCGGCCGTGCCGATCAACATGACGTCTTCGCCGTCGATGAAATACTCATTACTTTCCTTGTCGCTCTTCGGAGCAAAACCGGAACCGCGCGCCACTCGGCCCGACACCATATGCGGCACTGTCATCGGCGTAAATCCTTTAGAAATCAACAGGTTCAGCGCATACTGATAGATCGCGTTCTCTAGCAGCATCAAATCGCCCTTGATGTAGTAAAATTTCGTGCCGGCTACCTTGGCGCCGCGCTCAAAATCAAGCCAACCGCGGCCAGTTGCAAAATCTAAATGATCCTCGGCAGATTGGCGCTTATCACCCCACTCTTTAATTTCCACGCTATCCGACTCACCGCCAAGCGGCACGTCATCAAGCGTTATATTAGGCACCGCGTCCATCTGCGCTTGAAAATCTGCTTCGATATCGCGCAAATCGCTCTCTAGTTTCGCTAGCTCTTCTTTCAAGGCCCTGCCCTGCTCAATCAGCTCTGGCGCTGGTTTACCGCCCTTCATCTGGCCAGCGATTTCGTTCCGCCGCGTTCGCAGTTCATCGACCTGCTGCTGCAATTGCCGTCGTTGCTCATCAGTGTCTAGCAAACGAGCAATCGATACGTCATTGTAGCCTTTATTTTTTGCCGATTCCTGCACGCGATCGGCATGTTCTCGAATATAGCGAATATCTAGCATAACATTAGTATATCATCTCGTGGTACCGTACACCATACGGGCCTACCCGATGTATCCGCAAAGAGCTATGTTATTATAAGTTATTCTGTTCGCAGCGCCTCAATCGGGTCAAGTTTCGCCGCCTTGCGGCTCGGCAACCAACCAGCTACAATTGCCACCAACATCAGAGACAACACTACAACGACAGCGTCTAGCGGCTGGAAGATTAGCAAATCGTGCTTGCCTAGACCCAATGCTTTAGAAATCGCTGGGTTCGCTAGCGTACCGACACCCCAAGCACCTAGCACGCCGATCATACCGCCCAAAAAGCCAACCCAAGCTGCTTCGTAGCGGAACAACCGCCCGATATCACGCTTCGACGCGCCCAAAGCTTTCATCAGACCAATCTGCTGCGTCCGCTCGAGCACCGAAATATACATAGTGTTAATAATCCCGAACACACTCACCACCAAAGCCAAAATACCAAAACCCATCACAATAGTTTGCAAAATATTTACGAAAGTAAAAATCATACTCTGTACATCTTTCGAAGTCATCGACGAATAGCCAGCGTCCTTCAAACTGTCGCGAACTTCCTCGGGAGTTTTACCGCCCGTGGCTGTCGCATTGGCAAAAATATACTTTTGATAAGCATCAGTTCCAGCAGTACTAAAGTCCGTTAATTCCTTAGCATCGCTCGAATCGATATACAGATTTGGCCGGCTAGCCATCTGGTCTGGCGATTTCTTGACAACCGCTACAATTTTGAATTGCTTATTTAACGTCTTACCGCCAAGAAGTTCTTTGACACCCTCTTCGCCCTTCTCAATATACACCTTTTGAATTGTATCAGTATCAGCCTGTTGCGGCTGCTGGTTAACTGTAATTGTTAACATCGAACCAACCATTTCTGACGCCGTTTTGCCCAGTTTCTCAGTGTAGCTCTCTGGTATAATTGCCTCGCCTGGCGCTAGCTTTGTTCCCGACTTAATATCGCGGCCAGCTGCAGATTCTAACTGCAGGGTATTATCGCGCATCATAACTTGGGCTACATATTTCTTATCATTCTTCACGCTAAATACTACATATTTTGGCCGCAGCTGATAGTTCGGCTCAACATTTTTAAGATCTTTGCGCTGGCGCAATTTTTCAATATCACTCTGAGTAAGCGTGTCATACTCTTGGCCATAATACGACGCCGCATTAGGATTATATTCAGTTAATTCGCTTCTACCGCCTACCGCTGATCCAGCAGTAGTAACCCGCTTGTCCTTAGAAATGATTAGGCCGTTTGGATCAATATTACTGTTAATAATCCGGTCGACATATTGCCTAGCGCCCTCCCCTACCATCAGGCTAGCCATAATCGCGAAGCCGCCGACAGCAATAGCCACGCTTGTCAAAATTGTCCGCATTTTGGCGCGGCGCAAATTACGGCCAGCTCTAGCCACGATATCGGTAGTTTTCATTATTTTTCCTCCTCTGTAAATTTGCCGGTCGACTTATTTTTAGCAGCGGGTTTCTCTACTTTCTTGCTGCGAGTTCTAGCAGCCGATTTCTCGGCAGCAGAATCCGATTCAATCTTGCCGTCTTTGATATGAATCACCCGCTGGCATTTTTGCGCTAAATCTTCATCGTGGGTCACGATAATTAGCGTAGCGTTGTTTTCTTTACAATAATTAAACAACAAATCCTCAATCACTTTTGAAGTTGCCGAGTCAAGATTACCAGTCGGCTCGTCAGCAAACAAAATCTGCGGCCGGCCGACAATCGCTCGAGCAATCGCCAAACGCTGTTTTTGCCCGCCCGAAAGGTCTTTGGCGCGCGACTTAATCTTATCGCCCAAGTCAACCGCTTCCAGAGCTTCGATAATCCGTTTCCTGCGGCCGATTCTTGCCACGCCCGCCGTCTCTAACGCCAAACTGACATTATCATAACAGCTCTCGCCGCCCTCAACGAAGAAACTCTGGAAGATAAAACCCATCTTCTGCGCCCGAAACCTATCAGTCGCCCGCGGCTTCAGCCGCAAAATGTCTTCGTCGTCAATTAGCACCTTGCCCTTTTGCGGCTTGTCTAGCCCGGAAATCGCATGCATCAGTGTCGATTTACCGCTGCCAGATTTACCCAGAATTGCCACGCTCGAACCCTCTTCGATATTCAGGCTAACTCTATCCAGCGCCGTAAAAGCATTTTTCTTTTTACCGTATATTTTAGTAATGTTTTTGACTTCAATCATTCAGCTTTCCTCCTTATATCGCAGTTATTACGCCAGTCGTTAGCAATAATATAATTATCACGCCCAAACCGATGCGGTACCGGATAAACAACGAAAAGTCATTACGGGCGACAAATTTCAACAGCCAAGCAATCGACCAATAGCCAACCGCAAAAGCCACCGCTGTCGCCAAAATTGTTGGTACCCAGCCGACGCCGCCGCCAATATATTTGTAAGCAGTCATCGCCTCTAACAAACCTGCCGCCACCAAGGCTGGAATACCCAGGAAGAAGCTTAATTTCGTCACCGTTACCCGATCAAAACCGCGGAATAGTCCCACCGAAATCGTCGCCCCTGAGCGCGACACGCCTGGAATCAGCGCTAAGCACTGGCCTAAGCCAATCGCCAGCGTATCCCGCCAAGTTGTCTGCCGCTCGCCGCGCCGCACAGCGCTGCATTTGTCGGCTAGCCACATCACCAGGCTCCAGCCAATCAGCGCAAAGGCCACAAACCATAAACTGCGCAGCACTGTCTCGACCTCATTTTTGAGAGCATAACCGATAGCCGCAATCGGCAGCGATCCAATAACAATTGCCCAGCCGTACTTGTAATCAAACTGCCGCCGCGCCCGTTTCCACCACAAACCGCGCCACCAGGCACTCATCACCCGCCAAATATCATCTCGGAAATAAATTATCGCTGCAGCGATAGCGCCAATTTGAATAATAGCCGTAAAAGCCGTCAAACTTGGATCGTTGATCCGCATACCCATCAACTTCTCGACAATTGTCAAATGCCCGGTCGACGACACTGGCAAAAACTCCGTTACTCCCTCGACAATACCCAATATGATAGCCTGCCACCATTCCATAATATTTAATAGTATAGCATTTGCAGCCGTCTCGGCAAAAATCTCAGCTATTTTTACCCATTTTACGCTAAAAATATTGACATAAGCGTGATTTTTTGCTATAAGTTGTATAGAAAGTCAGACAAAAATAAAAAGGAATAACAAAATGCCCGCGAGATCATTGGAGAGAACTGGAAGTCCACCACCGCCAGTAGGAGAACAAAGTAAGGATTTTACATTAGATAACGGATCTGTCGTACATACTGATGAGAATGGTATACCAGATTACATAGAAGTGCCGCCTGAAGGCGATGAGACAACCCCTGAATCTGGTCAAGAAAGCGGTGCCGAATACGGAGACGTCGAGCCTGGCCAAGAAAGCGCTGAAAACGCCGCCGAAGTGCAAGCTAACGAGACGCTGCGCACCGATCAAGAGCTTCTAGGTAGACACTATCCAGTTCGGCAATTAGTCGAAAAAGCTAGTAATGCACGCAAGGGGATTGTTGAGTACGCGCAAGCGAGCGTGGCGAACATGAAAGATACACCAAGACTCTTAGCAAGACATCTAGCATGCAGATTTGCTGAAAGCTCGTATAACCGCCGCAAGAAGAAGGCTGAAGCGGTTGCTCATCTTAGTCCCAAAAACCCGCTTAGGAGGTTACGCGAGAAAAGATTATATAAAGCTGAGCGCCGATTTAATAGAAGCAAAACTAGATACGAGAGTCACAGAAAACAGATGGTTGGACGTCTGGATGACGTCAAAAACAATATGGAATCACGCCGTAAAGAAGCTATTGCCAAATTAACCAAGCGCCGAAGTGAGGCCCTCACCCGCAGAGCTCTTCGTCGTGAGTTTCGCCAGCAAGGTGCTAGCCATTTAGAAGCTGCAAGAGCAACCAAAGAACACATCAATTCTATACCAGAAGATCAACTCCGCCGCATCGCTAGCGCTGTCATGAATGCTGCCGAAGCTAGCAAAAACTCACAAGAGGCCAGTTGGCAAGCACGATACGCTGAACGAGCTTCTGCTGACGCGCAAAATCGAGTTGAATCAATTGGCGGGCAGCTTCAGCAGACCAGAACCGAGCTAAATAGTATGCGCCAGCAAGCTGGAGAAATCGCCAACATGGAGTCAGACCTGGTTTCGGTCAGAGAGAATGCGGCTGAACTTCAAGAAAAAGCCGACTCGCTATCCGATGATAGCGCCAACAAATTTGCAGCAATGTACGAAGCCGTCAAGGCTCAGCAACAACAAGAAAATATGGAGAAAGCAATCGCCGATTACCATAAACGTTTAGCCGAACTGCAGCGACAGGAGACGCAACTTGCGCAGTCGCTGATTCAAGCTCAAAAAGACGTTGAAAACACCGGTAAAGCCTTTGAAGCCAGCGCGCAAAACGAGATTGCTGCAAAAAAGAAAGCCGAAGCAACCCAGCAAGCTAGAGACCGTAGCGTCGAAAATACCTTTGTCTAAAGTTAAAACAGAAAAAGAAAGGATAACATCATGCCAATTTTAAGCCGCAGCCTCCTCGCAGATTTAGGAATCCATCTATCAGACGAAGATTACCAATCGCTTGCCGACCATTTTGAGTCGACACTAGAAGAACGCGTCATCAACGAAATCGTCCTCGAGCTATCACCAGAGCAAGCCGAAGAACTATCACACATGCAAGAAGCCAGCGACGACCAAATCGTCGATTGGGTACGCGCCAATGTACCAGACTTTGCAGATATTGTGTCTGACGAAATCGATATCTTGCTCGGCGAGCTAGCTGAAGATAGCGAGAAAATGGCCGCCTAAAAGCCAGTACCGAAGTATCGACAACTTCAAAAACTACAACTTCACTTCTGGATATATCGCCCGCGTTGTCTCGTCAATCTCATGACGCAGTTGTGGAAATGGCACGCCCTCACGCGCCGTCACACCTTCAAAAATCCAAAACACCCGCTCAGAATACCCCCAACCGCAAGCCGGCGGCATACCGTACTCCAGCATCTCCACGAAGTCGATATCCAGCATCATCGCTTCTTCGTCGCCAGCATCGCGCATCTGTTGCTGCTCAATAAAGCGGTTCAGCTGGTCAATCGGGTCGTTCAGCTCGGAAAAACCATTCCCCAGCTCTGACCCGGCAATAATCGGCTGGAAACGCTCCACCGTTTGCGGATTGTCGGGGTTGGTCTTGGACAGCGGACTGACGAACTTCGGCGTATTCACCAACCACACCGGCCCAGCCACATCTTTACGAATATTCTTCCATAATTTATCAATACTGCGCGGAATGGAATCGGTCTTTTCTACTTCCAAGCCATATTCTTTCAGCTTGGCAGCTACCTCTTTAATCGTTGTATTATACACATCAATTCCATAATGCTTGTCGATCACCTCGGCATAATCCCAGACTTCCCACTCGCCGCTCATATCAACATTAAATTTACCCAGCTGAAATTGCAGCGTGCCAAACGTCTTTTGAAGCACATCTTTATACATTGCCTCCATAAAGCGCATGCCCTGCTTCCAGTCCCAATAGGCGGCGTACCACTCCATAGCGATGTGCTCTGGCAAATGCTCATCGGAATAATTCTCATTACGAAAACGCGGCCCGAGGTCGTACACCTTCTCAAACCCAGCACCAATCAACCGCTTCAGCGGCAGCTCGTGAGAAATGCGCAGGTAAAACTGCTGGTCGTCCAGCGCGTCCATATGCGTCACAAACGGGTTAGCGTCAGCACCGCCAGTGGTGTGTTCCAATACCGGCACATTCACCTCAGTAAAGCCGTGGCTGTTTAGATAATCGCGCGTCGCCTGCCAGAACTTGCTGCGGCGAATAAACCGCTGACGCACCTCTGGATTGACATTCATATCAACATAACGGCGGCGAAAACGCTCTTCTTTGTTCTCGAGCTTTTCGGGCATCGGCCGTAGCGACTTAGTTAGCAACCTTAGCTCATGCACGCCAACCGACTTTTCGCCAGTCTGCGTCGTCGTCATCACTCCGCGCGCCTCGACAAAATCACCGGTATCCAGAAGCTTCAGCTGTTTCATGCCCAATATGCCGCGGCTAGCGTCCAATTCTGCCACATCATCGCGCTGCAAATATAGCTGCACCTCACCAGACTGGTCGCGCAGTTTGATGAACGCCAGCTTACCAAAACTGCGGATTGAAGCGATGCGACCTGCCACGACCACTTCCCGGCCTGCCAGCTCATCATAACGCGCCAAAACCTCGCCGCAGCCATGCGTCCGCTCCGACCGCGCTGGATACGGATCAACACCTAGCTCTCGCAGGGTTTCTAATTTTCGCAAACGTTCGTTTCGATAATCTTGCAGTGTAGCCATAATTATTTATTATAGCACGCCCCTGTTAGCAGCTACGAAATTGCTTTAATCACGTAGACGGTTTCGCCTTTGGGCGTGTTAATAGCGGCGGTATCGCCCACTACCTTATCAATTAGTGCCACGCCCAGCGGCGATTCGTCGCTAATTTTGCCATTCAGCGGATCGGCTTCAACCGGGCCAACAACCGTATATTCAAATATTTTACCGCCAGATTCAAGCGTCACTCGACTGCCCAAACTAACTTTGTGAGTGGTGCCGCCCTTGATATCCTCGGCGTTCTGTAAAATATCCTCAATCTCGGCAATACGCGTCTCGACTAGGCCTTGCTCTTCGCGCGCCTGATCGTACTCGGCGTTCTCGCTCAAATCGCCGTAACCGCGCGCTTCAGCGATTTTCTCGGCAATCTCGCCGCGGCGACCCTTCAAGGCAGCTAGCTCTTCTTCAAGCTCTTTTCTTCCATCCTCGGTGATCTGATATGCTTTTTTCATGAGTTTTACTCCTTTCGTTATACCGCCCGAAACTTCCTCTGTCTAGAGAAACCCCAGCCCTCCAATACAAAATACTCAGATTAGTTCAGTGTAGCAAGCAACTCATCTGCCGTCAAGAGCCGTTGTTCGCCAGTCTGGCGCGTTGACACCTCCCATTTGCCATCATCAAGCAAGCGATCACTGACCGTCACCCGATACGGAATGCCCAGCAGTTCGGCATCAGCAAATTTAACCCCTGGACGCTCGTCGCGATCGTCATAGATAGTTTCGATTCCGGCAGATTGCAACTTCTGGTAGAGTTCGTCAGCTGTAGCACGCGACTGGCTGCCAATTTGCACCAGATATACTTTAGCTGGTGCAATGTTTTCCGGCCAAACCAGCCCCTTGTCGTCAGCAAATTTCTCAACAATCACACCCATCACCCGGGTGATACCGATACCGTAGCTACCCATGTAAGCGTACTGCTCTACGCCCTCAGCGTCAGTAAAGACCAGGCGCATTTCCTCGGACTTTTGCGTGCCAAAGTTAAAGATGTTGCCAACCTCGGCAGTTTTGACCCGTTCTAGTTCGCTACGGTCAATGCCCAGCTCCTTGATGGCTTCATCCAAAACCTCTTCGTTCACAGCAATATTTTTGCCGCGATGCAGATAAATATAATCCTCGCCAGCGTCACAAATCGTCTGAAATTCGTGGCTAAATTTAGTGAAAGCTCCGCCCGAGGCAAACGTTACGTATGTTTCATCACCGATACCAAAGCGGTCGTAGCAGCGCTTATAAGCCTCAATCGCGGCGTTATAATACTTATCCAAGTCTTCTTTGCTGGCGTGCACCGAGTACATATCTTTCATAACGAACTCGCGGCCGCGCATAATACCGCTTTTGGCGCGCAGCTCGTTGCGCAGCTTGTTCTGGAATTGGTAAACGCTAATTGGCAAATCCTTATAGCTCTTCAAATAATTACGCAGTAAATCAACAATCGGCTCTTCGTGCGTCCAGCCGAAACCGACCTCGGTGCCGTCTTGCAGATGAGACTTAAACCAAACATCGACCAGATCATCGCTCCAGCGTCCAGTCTCCTGCCATAATTCCTTGCTCTGCAGCGTGCTCATCACCAATTCTTGGCTGCCAATTTTATTCATTTCTTCGCGGACAATTTGCTTGATATTCTCAACCACCTTTAGTCCCAGCGGCAAGTATGAATAAACGCCCGCCATCGTTTTATGCACGTAGCCAGCGCGAATCAGCAGCTGGGCATTACGCGCCACCTCGTCAGCTGGCGCCTGCTTGATAGTTCGAGTAAAATTCTTACTTAGTCTCATAATATCCTCATTTTACCGTGAATCACGCATATCAACAAATTACCAAAACGCCGCCGCAACATAAACCGCATAAAAAGCCACGCTATTCTTGATTGCGTGCAGCAAAAAACCAGACCAAATCGATCCAGTATATTCGCGCAGCGTACAAAGCACCAAACTCAGCGCAAACGTATCAATACCAACATTCCACTGTCCATGCGCCACCCCAAAAAGCAAACTGACAAAAAATACGTTAGCTGCTACTGGCAGCTTCGCCGAACGCAGTTTGCCATACAGTATACCGCGAAAAATTAACTCCTCGCATAACGGCACCACTATCACCAGCACCACAAAAGCTATCGCTAGATCTAACGAAAACAGCCTATCTGATACCCCGACATCTTGAGCTTGGCTTGGGTTAAAGCCTGGTATGATAGCTTGCGCAACAAATGACAAGCTCACTGTCAAAGCAATGTAAGCCACCGCGCCAACGATTGCCATACCGATATCGCGCCACTCAATCAACCGCTGCACGCCAGCCTGTTTGGCTGATACTGCTTTTTTGATACGCCAAGCTACCGTGCAAACGGCGGCAATTGTCAAGACATGAACAAAACATTGCAAAATTAGATTAACCACCGATACATTAGCTTGCGCCAACCAACCCGTCCGCCATAGCAATCGCCCAACGCCAGCTACCGCATAAGCAGCCGCTACCATCGATATCGCCACCAGCAGCGTCCAGCCGATCCACGATAGTATCTGCCGCCGGGAAAAACGAAGCTTTTTTAAATTACCCACCCGCCAGCGTTTCATTTGAATAGCTTCCCGACGTCAGAAATCGTTACTAATATTATCAATACTATCAAAACCAAGAATCCGGTACCATGAATTTTCTCCTCGGTATCTTTACGGAGCGGTTTCTTTATTAAGCGGAACAAAGCCGTCACAAACCACCGCCCGCCATCAAGCGCTGGAATCGGTAATATATTCATCACTGCCAGCGATAAAGCGATTAACCCAGCAATCATCAAGACATAGCGGCCGCCAGCCTCGCCAGCCGCCGGAAACAACATGCCGAATATCGTCACTGGGCCGCCAACACTATTGCCAACTGTTGCTAATTTTTGATTAGCCTGCTGCTGCGCCTGGTCGTTCGGCACGATTTTCATAACCAGCCCCGTCAAACCGTCATAAACAACTTGCCCAAGCCCTTGAATAGTTATCCCAGTCAATTGAGTAGTTAGCCCTACGCCGACAATTGGCGCCGACCAAGTCGAATGCATCAAGACCTCTTGAGATAAACTGGCGCCCAGATAACCGCGCTTGTCATCATTGCTAGACCGCAATGCTACAGGCAGCACTGCCTCTCGACCGTTTCGCGAGTAGCGGATCTTGACTGTTTTACCTTTGTCACGAGCTAATCTCTTGGTCAGCTCATCTGGAGTTTTAATCTTATCGCCGTCAACCGATAGAATATTGTCGCCAGTTTTTAATCCGCTTTTTTGCGCTGGCAAGTCGTTCTCGACACCAGCTATCTTGACTTCTTTGCCTGAAGTTGTCGTGTCGCTAGCCACGGTGAATTGATTAGCGACAAGCGGCGGCATACCCCACCACGCCAAAATCGTAAATATCAACACCGCACTCAGCCAATTCACTGCTACGCCAGCCAGCAAGATCTGTGTTTTTTGCCAAAATGTCGCTGCGCCGTAGTCGCCAGGCTGCTTATCATCGTCGTGCTCGCCTTGTAACTTAACGAAACCGCCTAGCGGCAGCCAGTTAATACTGTAATCAACATTTTTGCCCAAAAAGCTTTTCTTGACCTTCTTCTTATAAGCTGCCGGCGGGAAGCCAATACCAAACTCCTCAACACGCACGCCGTAACGCCGCGCCACCAAAGCATGGCCCAACTCGTGCGTCACCACCAAAATAGTCAACACAATTATACCGACAATGATACCAAAAACTAAACTCATTTCACCCTCCAAACCGCCGCGAACGTTTCGCGTACTCATTTAGTATAGCGGTTATGTCGCGTTTTGTCATATCTGGCCACGATTTTTTAACAAAAATTAGCTCGCTATAAGCACTGCGCCACAGCATAAAATTGCTTAGCCGCTGTTCGCCGCTAGTTCGCACTATCAAATCGCACGGCGGCACATCTGGCGTATACAAAAATTGCTCAAAGATTTGCGCTGTTACTTTTTTATGTGTTGAAAGCGTTTTGCGCAAGGTGTTGACTGCATCTATAATTTCCTGGTGCCCGCCATAATTAAATGACAAAATCGCCGTGCCGTGCGTCAAATCTTTGGTGGCCGCTTCGGCCTCGTCAATCGCTTTTTTGACTCGGCGGCTGAGGCGCACACGCGTTCCTGCTACTCTTAACCGTATACCGTGTTCAACGAAAATATGCAAATCGCGCGTCAACATTTGCACCACCAAATCCATCAGATGCTTAATCTCCGGGCCGCTACGATGCCAGTTCTCGGTACTAAAAATATACGCGCTAACATACGGCACGCCGCGATCGATAGTATCGATGATAATTTCGCGCAACTTTTCATAACCAGCGCTATGCCCTTCTTGCGCTGATAAACCCTGAGCTTTTGCCCAGCGGCGATTGCCGTCGACAATGAAGCCGACGTGTACTGGCAATACTTTCTCGCTCATTAGATGGTTAGAATATCCTTTTCTTTGTCCTTGAAAGCGACCTCTAGCTTGTCTTGGAATTCATTTATCAAGCGATCAAATTCTTTTTCGATCATTTTGAGATCGTCCTCGCTCAGTTCTTTAGCTTCCTTCATTTTTTTGGCATCCTTGATACCGTCTTGGCGAATATTGCGCAAAGCGATTCGCGCTTCTTCTAACTTTTCTGACGCCTGACGAACCAGCTGCTTGCGGCGCTCCTCGGTCAAGGCTGGTACTGGCACGCGCACTACCCGGCCATCGTCGCTCGGATTAAAACCAAGGCTCTGATCGTTACGAATCGCCGCCGCGATATTTTGCAAATTACTCGGGTCAAAAGGTGTCACCAGCAACATTTGCGCCTCGGGAGCTGTCACGTTGGCCACCTGATTGAGCGGCATGCTAGCTCCATAAGCTTCAACCATCACGCCCGCTAACATACCTGGATGCGCCCGGCCAGTGCGAATTTTGCGCAGCTCCTCGCCAAAGTGCTCAAATGCGCCTGTCATTTTTGCTTCATATTCATCTGTACTAAACATATACTCTCCTTTACTTTATTGTACCATTAAACGCTAATTTATCTGCGCTACTCCTAGCAAACTAGCCCGCCGGTCAAATCCTCGGCGCAAGCGATACGCTTGGCGAAAATCTGGCGAGCCGTCGACTTCTTGATAGGCATTTTCATCAAAAATCAACCACACGTCTAGCGGATAGTGCGGCCGTTCGGCTACCCGTGGCATAACTGTATGATACAAGCGGAAAAACGCATCAGTCGTATGGTATGGCATATATGGCACGAATGCTCGCCCCAAAACTTCTGGCTCGCTGCCATCCTGGTTTAGCGGCAAGCCGCCAGTCTCGCGAATCCGTTTAATAAACGCCGCCCGCCCTGCCTCGTTGGTAAATTTGCGCGATTGCAGCCCGCATACAATAATCTCTTGGTACATGAAACGATGCAAAAACACTATATCCACATAGCGCGAAATCTCGTAAGTCTTGGTGCGATTCGGCCCCATGCCAACGAAAGGATTGTCGGCAAAATCATATCTATAAGCTGGAATATCAATATGAATAATTCCGCCTGTATCTTTGCTTAGCCGGTCTCGCAAGGCAATCAGCTGATCGTCAAGATCTTTGCTATCAATCCGCTCATGGTCTTGAAAGACCTCGCTTTCTGGCCGCAAGTCAATATCATCCAGCTCGCTCGCACGCTCGCGCTCGCCGCCGCTTGGCTTTTCGCGATTGCTATAAAAGTCAAAACTACCAGATTCAAAATTGCGCATCTACATTCCGCCATTGATTGCTCATGCTTTTATCATACCAAAATAACCGCCATATTTCAGCGGTTATATTGGTTGTGTAAGACGTAGGCTTATTCGCCGCCAAGCTCGATACGCTTGAATTGACTAACGCGCACATTCTCGCCACGCAGTGCTACTTGCTCTTTGATCAGCTCGCCGACGGTTTTGCTGTCGTCAAGTACGAAAGCTTGTTCAGACAAGACTTGTTCGGCAAAATATTTTTTGAGTTGTCCTTCGACAATTTGCTCGCGCATATTCTCTGGCTTATCTTGCAAACTGTCGCTTGCCAAAAACTCCTGCTTTTTCGCTTCGTAAACGTCGCTCGGAATATCCTCGACCGTTGCATATTTTGGTGCCATCGCTGCGATCTGCATAGCAATTTGGTGCGCAAATTCCTTGAATTCTGGTAAGCGCGCTACGAAATCTGTTTCGCAGTTAACCTCGACAACCACGCCGATACGACCCGAATGCACATAGCTCTCAATCAGACCTTCGCGCGTCTCGCGGTCGCCTTTTTTCTCGGCCTTGGTCAAGCCTTTCTTACGCAGTGCCTCGAGAGCTTTGTCAAAGTCGCCCTCGGCTTCAACTAGCGCTTTTTTGGCATCGGTCAGGCCAATGCCGCTTAATTCTTTCAGCTTTTTAATGTCTTCAATTGATACGCCCATCCTATTTCTCCTCTTTTTTAGTCTTGCCTTCGTTCACCGCTGCTACAAAGTAGTCTAGCAACAATTGCAAACCTTTAATCGCGTCGTCGTTGCCTGGGATTGGATATTCAACTTTGCTCGGGTCGGCATTAGTATCAGCGATTGCCACCACTGGGATACCGAGATTTTCTGCTTCAGCGATTGCATTTTTATCAACCAGCATATCGAGCACGATTAAAGCGCCAGGCTTGCCATTCAATTCTTTGATACCGCCGTATTTGAAGTTCAAACTATCGATTTCTTCTTGGTAGCGCTGAACTTCTAGCTTATTGTAGCGCTTCTCGAGATCGCCGTTGTCCATGCGGCGCTCGAGGTCGCGCAGTTTCTTGATTTGTGCATTGGTAGTGGTGACATTGGTTAGCATACCGCCGATCCAGCGATTCACCACAAACGGCTGGCCAGCCGACTCGGCAGCCGCTTTAACGATATCTTTGGCCTGCTTTTTGGTGCCAACAAACAAAACTTTTTTGCCGCTCGCTACCGTCTTGGTAATAAACGGTAAAGCTTTGTCTAGCGCCTCAACTGTCTTCGCTAAATCAATAATATGGCTATCCTGGCGTTTTGAGTGAATATACGGCGCCATCTTCGGGTGCCAGCGGCTAGTTTTGTGCCCAAAATGAACACCAGCTTCAAACAAAGCTTTCATGTCTACTTCTACAGACATCAGGTTACTCCTTTTCCTCGCCCGCCGCTTTTGGAGCTGCAACGAGCTGTGTCGTTAAAATTACTTCAAACGTAGTGTAGCATTATTAGCTATTTTTTTCAACAGCGAAAGGATTTCTCGACGGCCTATTTACACCAGATGCCTGCGCCAGAGATCCTGCTAGTTGCTCTAGAGAATCACAACTAGAACAATCGGCAGATTGGTCAGGATTAATTTCAGAAGAAAACAATAAATAGATCTCCCTCTTGTCATCGTCATCTTTGCTACCGATTAGTTCACCTACGACAGAAACACGATTTCCTCTAGTAACGATCAGCCACCCTTTTCTATCACCGCCCTCTTCGCGGACAACACTAACCATGCGGTGATTCGCTCCATCGCCATCATCGCCTTCTTCTACATTAGTTCTTATAACTAAACCTGTTTCTTCATTTTCAAAAAATGATTCACCAGGCTGCAGACTAGCAACATAGCCTTTTATCTCTTTTATTATTTCTCTGATCAATTCTGGATCGCACTTATCGGCATCTGGTGATAAGCCAAGAAACATTTCTGTCATGTCTCGCCTCCTAATGTCATATTAACATTTTTTCTTGACACTAGCGAACCCGCCACGCTAGTTACTAAGGTATTCTTCGTTCTCTTCCAAAATACCTTCTCTAGCCAGCTAGCAATTCTATTATAACCAGGAATTTTCATTTCAATAAGTAAGTCCTCTATAGCGCGGTTCAAAGGTACCTTTGACCTCAAATTAGCCTCCCCGTCTTGTACGTCTATATACGCATCTTCTGGCGGAGCATGTACGGCTAAACCTTTGTCCAAACAAGAGAGGCATTCCGCCAGGCTTGCTTCTCCGCCAAAACGACGAGCGCCAGAACACGACATCAGATTGATATTTCGCAAACCATCATCGCCTGCTTTTATCATATTGATGAGCAAAGTAATAGGGTTCTGCCTTAATACACTGGTATCTCTTGGCAGAGTATAACCAGAGGCTAATAACAATCCATTAGCACTGCCATGGCCAGCGATAGTCAACCGGTCGATGGTATCAATGCCCATATTCTGCAACGTCGTAACTCTATCCTGAGTATCGTTAGCAGAACCTACTTCGATGGGTATAATATCCGAAGACTCTGTACGTCTGAAATTTTTAAAGGCGCCATTATGATCGCCCGATTTGCCAATTAGAACAACCGACCACGACTTTTCTTCACCCTTACCATTCACCAAATCAACCATGCTATCTAACGTTTGCAACGACCAGCGAGAAAAAATTGCTATCCCAAGTTTATCATGCAGTTTAAGCACATTATCGCGGCCCAAATGCTCCATAGCTCTTATATACTCCATATAATCTGTTTGACCTTCTTCCGTCATATAGGCCTCCCCTATATTAATCGTCCCATATTGTCCTATATATTCACCGTATTCATCTATGACAGATTTAGCCGATTCGTCATCGCCAAGCAGTACTCTATTACACATTTCATACCGCCATATCATCCGTTCGTAATCGCTATTTTCAAAATCAATATTTTTCTTATCTACGATACGACCGCCGCTATCATGAAACTCCTCTCTAGCAGCCTGGGCGCAACGATACACTGTACCATTACCCGATTCAAGCATCCATTTTACATACTCGCTACAGACATCCGGATACTCAAGCAAATCGTCTGGCCAATCGACTAATGGTACGTCAGCAATTTTTTCAACTAGCTTAATACCTTTACTTATAGCGGAACGCTCTTCTCGCGACCGCTCGTCTCTAGCTAGGCAGACATTCCTAATGGTTCTATCGAGATATCCTTTATATTTTACCTTCAATTCTGCCAGGTCGCCTTTGCGCATTTCATCTATATCATCGCACAACCTTCTGAAGAAGTCGCGACGTCTACTATACTCGTCGTCCTCAGTGCTTACAGCTTCTATTTCTGGCGGCGTTTGTGCAGGGTAATATTCAGGTGTTTTGTCATTTGTCATTTTTGTTTCTGTTACGTATCCATCGTAATTATACACTATTTTTGCTAATATTCGCCTTTTTTGTTATGCTTAACATCATGAAAGAACGTTTTCGCAAGATTTCGTCGCGCGCTTCGACGCTGGCAGGGTCGGCTGGCGTGTTTATCCTAGCAGCCGCTTCAATAGCTGTTTGGTTTATCACCGGGCCGATTTTTAACTTCTCTGACACCTGGCAGTTAGTTATCAACACTGGTACGACGATTGTCACTTTTTTGATGGTGTTCTTGATTCAAAATACTCAAAACCGCGATAGTCGCGCTATTCAGCTTAAGCTTGATGAACTAATCCGCTCCGCCAAGGGCGCCCGCATGCGCTACGTTGGATTAGAAGACTTCAGCGACGAAGATTTAGCGGACATCGAGGAAGAAATTCGCGCTATTACCCAGCTGCCAGCTTCGCAGCGCGCGCTACGTAAACTTCACGACAAAATCAGCAGCGAAAAGGAACGCCGTAGCAACGAAAAGCGCCGCAAAACTCATTTTTGACAGACAGATAGATTTTTGTTAAAATACTACAGTTATGAAAAGCAGTATTCACCCACAGGACTATCGCCTGGTCGTATTTAGCGACGAACAAGCAGGCTTCGCGTTCTTGACTCGCTCAACAGCGCAATCTACCGAAACAATCAAGTGGAAAGACGGTCAAACTTACCCGTTGGTCAAAGTCCACATTTCGAGTAAATCACATCCATTCTTCACTGGCGAAGAAAAGATCATCGACACCGAAGGCCGCGTCGACCGCTTCAAGGCCCGCCAAGCCGCCGCGAAGGCCCGTCGCGAAGCTCTCGTCAACAAAGCAAAAAAGGCTAACGCCGCTGCTGCCGCCAAGGCTCAGCAAGCTGCCGATGACAAAACCAGCGACAACAACGCTAAGCCAGCCAAAACCTCCAAAAAAGCTAAGAAACAGGTCAACGAGAAAAACTAGACGCCATCAATCGCATAATAAAACATCGCTGCTATCTGTCAGCGATGTTTTATTTTTCTTGCCTAATCCACAAAAACACCTTTACATCTGACCTATCTGCCACCCTTAACCCTAATATGTACCCCACCAACATCTAAAACTTGCCACGAATCTAGCGGCGGTATTATACCTTAAAACTCTTATTCCGCCAATATATGCTATAATTTTATAAGTTATGGCAAAGATTTCTCTCGATTTAGACGCCTTGAAAGCCGAACGCGCTCGCCTCGGCGATTTTTTAGCAAGTCTCGACGCTTACAGCTCGCCAGATTTTACTGCCAACAACAAACGTTTCGCCGAACTAGAAACCATTATCGCTACCGCTAGCGAACGCGATACTATCGAGAAACAGCTAGCGGAGGCAAAAAGCTTAGCTCAGGGCAACGATGAATTAGCCGAACTAGCCAAAGCAGAGATTCCCGAGGACGAAGCTAAAATCACCGAACTCGACGATAAGTTATTCATATTACTAACACCCAAAGACCCAAACGACGAGAAAAATATCATCATAGAAATCCGCGCTGGCGCTGGCGGCGACGAAGCCTCATTATTTGCGGCAGAACTATACCGCATGTACTTGCGCTGGTGCGAAGCCAACGGTTATAAAACCGAACTAATTAGCGAGTCCGCTAACGATTCTGGCGGCTACAAAGAAGTCATTTTCATGGTTAAGGGCGACGCGCCATATGCCAAATTGAAATTTGAAGGCGGCGTCCACCGCGTCCAACGCGTCCCGGTCACTGAAAGCCAAGGCCGTATTCATACTAGCACTGCCACCGTCGCTGTCCTGCCTGAAGCCGAAGAAACTGATATCGATATCAACCCGAATGACCTGCGCATCGATATTTACCGCTCCAGCGGCCACGGCGGCCAGAGCGTCAACACCACCGACTCGGCAGTACGCATTACTCACCTGCCAACTGGCATAATGGTTACCAACCAAGACGAGAAGTCGCAGATCAAGAACCGCGAAAAAGCCATGAGCGTGCTACGTTCGCGACTGCTGCAGATGAAAATTGACGAAGAAAATGCCAAGTTAAGCGCTGAACGGCGTTCGCTAGTCGGTACTGGCGACCGCTCCGAAAAAATCCGCACCTACAACTTCCCACAGGACCGCATCACCGACCACCGCATTCATTATAGCCGCAGCAACATCCCCGCCGCCATGAACGGAGACATCAACGATTTAATTGAGCAGCTGCAAGCTTACGAACGAGAACTGAAAGCGCAAAACGCCGACCAGCAATAACCTATCGCCCGTCTCACCCCTGATCATATTAATTTAGTTTGACCGCTACAAACTTGCATTTTATACTATTCGTATGAATATATCGGCATGGCTCGATCACGCAATCAAACAATTACGAGAAATTGGCGTCGATTCTGCCAGGTTGGACGCAGAACTTATCTTGGCTAATACGCTGCGGAAAAATCGCACCTACCTGCACGCTCACCCCGAAGACGACATCGACCCGCGGCGTGTTGATATTGCTAATGCTCGGCTGCGCTTGCGGTTAGAACGCGTACCGCTTGCTTATATTTTAGGTTACCGCGATTTTTACGGCCGAAGATTTACAGTGTCGCCGCAGGTTTTAGTACCTCGTCCAGAGTCAGAAGCCATCATAGAGATGCTAAAAAAACTTGGTGTTTCTGGCAAGCTGATAGATATTGGTACTGGCAGCGGCTGTTTGGGCATCACCGCAAAATTAGAGATCCCGAAACTTAACGTAATTTTATCTGATATTAGCCAACCAGCTTTACGCGTTGCCCGTCAAAATGCTGAAAAATTTCAAGCCGACGTCGCTCTGATAAAAAGTAATTTATTGCGCGCCGTACCCGGCAAATTCGATATAATTATCGCTAATTTGCCATATGTCGATCGTTCGTGGCAGCGCTCGCCCGAGACTAATCATGAGCCAACATTAGCGCTCTTCGCCAAAGACGAGGGCTTGGCGCTAATCTACCAGCTGATGGACCAGCTACCAGCACACTTAAGTCCTGGCGCCCTAATTTTTTTAGAAGCCGACCCGCGGCAGCACGGTGCAATAATAGCCTACGCTGGTTCGCACCAGCTGCAGCATAAACTAACACGCAGCTTTATCGTCGTACTGCAAGCATAATTTGCCTATTCTCGATAGGCTGCTAGCGTCGCTTTGATATTTATCGTTTTACCGCTGCGCATCACCGTCAAATCAATAGTATCGCCCGGCTGATACTGCCCGAGAACGCTTGATAAATTACCTCGCGCGCCCAATTCAGTACCATTGACCTTGGTAATGATATCTTTGTCTTGAATACCAGCTTTAGCGGCCGGGCTGTTAGCGGTAACGCCAACGTCCTCGCTGCGGCCGCCAGTCACGTACGCGCCATATTTTGATGGCAAACTATAATGCTTGGCTATTTCCGGCGTGATATCCGTGTAATTGACGCCCAGATACGCTCGCTGCACGCCTTTGCCAGCCAAAACTTGCTGGATTATACCTTTTGCTGCGTTAATCGGGATCGAAAAGCCAATTCCTTCAGCATTCGAAGCTACCGCTGTATTAATACCGATAACCTGCCCGCTGTAGTTAATTAACGGCCCGCCAGAATTGCCAGAATTAATAGCCGTATCAGTTTGCAACATATCAGTCAGAGATTCCCGCGAGTTACCGCTGCTATCGCTCGCCGAGACCGCCCGGCCTTTACCAGAAATAATACCTTTAGAGACGGTGTTCTGATACTGCCCTAGCGCATTACCGATAGCAATAACGTTCTGTCCGACTCGGGCTGTCGACGAGTCACCTAGTGCTGCTGGTGTTAAATTATTAACGTCTTTGATCTTTAAGTAAGCCAAATCATTCAACGGATCGGTACCAACTAGCGATACCGCGTCGTAAGTCGACCCGTCCGAGGCCACAATCGTAACCGACTGCGCGCCTTCTACAACATGCTTATTAGTAAGAACGAAGCCGTCTTTACTGATAATAATACCTGTACCGGCCGCCTGCACCTGGCGGGAACCGCCAAATAGAGATTGCGACTTAGTATTGGTGACTATCGACACCACGCTTGGCGAAACTTTGTCAATAATATCAGAAACAGAAGCCTCCTTACTATCAGCCGCCAGATTACCGTCAACGAAAGTATTCAGAGAATTGCGGCCTCCTCGCATTAGCAGCGTACAAGTTATGCCGCCAGCCGCCAAAATAATCGCCGCAATCACGATAGAGATCGCTAGCCAAACCGTCTTCTTCTGGCAAGGTTTAGCAGCCGCAACAACCCGAGGCGGCAGCGGCTGCGAGTCTGACGATCGCGGCGTAGCATTTTCCTGCTTATTATTCATCAGAAACCTCCTCTATTCGATAATTTGATCATATCCATTATACTTACTATGCGCATATAGTCTTAAAGAATCCTTAAAAATCCGCTTAACGCCCTACAAAGCATCGCTGCCGCTCAAAACCGCAAAGATATACGCCACAACCATCGTCATTGCCGTTAATAATATCGGCATTGCAATATCAGCGAAGCGAACTTCGCCGTGTTTATGATAGCTGCGCGCTGTCCGCTCGGCCACGAAACCCATCAATACTGCAAATATAGCGAACTGCGATACCTTGATAGCAGCCAAACCCGGAATAGTATAAGCAATCATCCAATAATACGAGATCCAGCCGAGTTCAGCGCACACTGTTGCTGCTGCTATCGCGTAAAGATTAGTGCTGATTCCCTCGTAGCGGCTAGCTACATGCCGCGCTGACGCATAAGCAATCACCCAAACAACTGCTACGAAATAAAACGAATCCCATGAATAAGCTGTCAACGACAGTGTCACTAGCCCCAAGAACAGCGCAATACCAGCCTGAATAACCGCGTACGTGTATTTTGAGCGCTGCTTGATAAATAGCAGCCAGACAATATGCAACGCTGTTAGCCCCAGCTGAAGTATCATGTACCCGCCCGACAGCCAAATTAATAGCGCAAAACTAACGCCAACTATAATATCCACCAAATTAGACAAAACATTAGCCACCCAAAAACGCGGCCTTACCGACAAAATCCGCCATTTGCCAAGCGCCACCAGCAGCAAAGCAAAAATTGGCGAATTAGTTACATAAATAGTTCCAAACACCGCCAGCGCCAGCAAAATATTAAGCGATGCATAAGCCAGCGAGCTTGCCTTAGAGCTATACTTATGCTTTTTTGTTGAACTCATACCGCTTAATTATACCACCTTAGTATTGTTTCTATAACCCGCCTACTCGCCGGCATTCGGCTTGACTGCTATGATAATAACGTAGTCTACCTCTGCATTATATTTGACGCCTGGCACGCTCTGTACCGCTTCTGGGGCAGCGCCGTAAAGCGACTGCAGTTTTACAGACGTAGCTGTCTTGGCGCGCGTTGAGACTTTATATATCTTGTTGCTAGAATACGAGCCGTTTTGCGGCGCATTACCGACAGTACTAACCGTCATGCCAAGCTCAGTTAATTTATCGGCTTGTTTCTGCGCCACGCCTGATACGCCAGTAGCATTAAGTACAACAACGTTAGCATTTTCTTTAGTGATATCTGTCGCATAGAGGTTTTTCTTGACGAAAGCCCGCAGCTGACTGTAGTCATACGTTCCGGCCGTCGGCACCACCGAACTAGCGCCGCCGTACGTGCCAGTTGTCAAGATAGCCGGCTCGGCATCAATCAAACTGACGCTTTTAATATTATCGCTTTTGATGTCGTGTACTAGTTCGACCAGCGTACGCACTTCGCTCTTTTCGAAATTAGTTCGTAAATTCTTGCCAATCGCGTCGATAATACCAGAAATTTTAGTAAAGTCTGCCAGTGTGCCAGCACTTAAAGCCTTGTCGCGAATAGCAACCATAATCTTTTGCTGGTTTTTTTCGCGGTCGAAATTAGACTGTTCGAAACCGTACGTTGGCGCTCGGTCGCCGCGCGCCATCGCCAAATACAGCGCGTGCTCGGCATCTAATTCTACTTCGCCGTTCGGATAGCTAATATAGTGGCCGCGCGGACAGCGCTGAGACTTCTCGGCAGACGTCGTACCACACTTCCAATCAAAATTACTATCCATCACACCATTCGGATTGCGGCTGTCGATGGTAATCTTGATACCGCCAAGCGCCCCCACCAAATCACGCATCACACTATAATTCAGGTGAACCGAATATTGCACATCAATACCAAATATATTGCCAACAAAAGCTCTGGTTGCCGTCTGACGCTCTTCCTCAGCGCTGTCGCTCGACCAATTATCGTTGACACAGTTAAAATAAGCGTTAATCTTGCCAGAATAACCCGCTTGGCAGCTCTTGCCATATTTGACATATAAGTCTCGAGGCACGCTAATCATATAAGCATTCTTTTTGTTCTGGTCAACACTAAGGATCATCATCGAGTCGGTTAGATATCCCGCTTCGTGACCAGCGTCGTCTTCTGAGGTGCCAAGTATTAGAATATTGCTGCGGCCATGAGCATCTTGCTTGAGCGGTTTCTTCTGTACAAAACCAAATATATCGCCCTTGAAGACTGCATTACCCGCCATCAAAGCCCGTACCCCCAGGAAAATACCAATACCAAGTACAATAACAGTTATTGCGATTGCCGCACGCTTGGCGATTTTTTTCCAATCGCGCTTTTTTTGGCCATTTTTTGGCGCGCCTTTGCCAGAATGTTTGGATGGAGATAAATCAAGATTATTACTAATCTCGCGCAAAGACTCGTCAATATCGCTGCGAACACCTCTATTTGGTGCCGAGGTAATCGGCTGCGGCGGCAATTGCTGCTGGCGCCGTACAGACACAGTATGTCCCATATCGCCGAAATTAACCGCTGGTTTTTTCTGGCTATCAACAGGCGCTCTGCGCGCAGGAGTATTTCGCGGTACAAAACCGTCTATCGCTCGCTTTACCATATCTATGTACTATAAAGGATTTTAGCTAAAAAATAAATATCACGCTTATTGTTTCGTTGGTTTTTACAGCGTATAATACGTGTAATGGAAGCCAGCTATCTCACCCGCCATCCGCGTCTTCGAGATTTTCTAAGTTTTAGCGGATTTGTTATTGCAGTGCTAATTGGCACTTTGCTATTAAATGCTTACGTTTTTCGCAGTTTTTCCGTCTCTGGACACAGCATGGATAATACTCTCGCCGACGGCGACCGATTAATCATTAACCGAATACCTGTAACCATGGCACAGATACAAAATAAACCGTATTTGCCAGAACGTGGAAAGATTGTTGTTTTTGTTAATCCCGTCTATAGGCCTGGAGCACCCGATCGCTATATCATCAAACGCGTAATTGCCTTCCCTGGCGAACGCGTCGTTGTCAAGGACGGCGTGCTAACAGTTTACAATAATAAATATCCCGAAGGTTTTCATCCAGACGACAGCACACGCAAGAACAACGTCGGTCCAAAATCGCCAACTAGCCACAGTGGCGAATGGACAGTACCAGAAGGCTCTATTTTCGTAGCGGGCGATAATCGAGTCGGCGACAACTCATTCGACTCGCGTAGCGGACTGGGTTTTATTCCGACTTATGATATTGTCGGACCAGTAGCTCTGAGAATCTTTCCAATAGGCAACATAGATTCGTTTTGATTTTAAGATTAAGGCTACAAACTAGTAGCCTAATAACTTTACGTGTAATTTTTACAACGTTGGATTAGTGCAATTCGGCTGTTATTCACCTAACAGCTTAGCAATTCGCTCGAAATCTGCTTGATCTTTGAATGAAATAATAATCCGTCCGGCGCCTTTCCGAGTCTCTTTGACGGCGACTGGCGTTCCGAAACGCTTAGCAAAAGATTCCTCTTCGCGAATAAATCTCGAGCTGCGGACGGCTTTTCTGCCTTTAGTCGATGCCGTGCCATGCAACTTTTTATAATTCGAGACATAGCGCTCAATCGTCCGCGCACTCCATTGCTCTTTTATAATTCTCGGGACAACCCGCAAAATTTCTTCTTCCGGCAGGCTCGTCAGCGACCGCGCCTGGCCTTCACTTAGTTCGCCGCGCGCTACTATATCGCGCACCGCCCCCGGCAAGCGCAACAGGCGCATAGTATTAGCGATTGCCGCCGACGTTTTACCGACACGTTTGCCAATATCATCTAAAGTCAGGTTAAATTGATCGCGCAGCTTCAAATACGCCGTCGCTGTTTCTAGCGGATTAAGGTCGCGGCGCTGGATGTTCTCGATCAGCGACAGTTCTAACCGGTGCTGGCCCGATAGCGTCCGCACCAGCGCTGGAATCCGATCAAGCTTCGCCAGCTTAGAAGCCCGGAAACGACGTTCGCCGGCCACAATCATATAGCCGTCGCCATGCGGCCGCACCACTACTGGCTGCAATACGCCATGCTCTTTGATCGATTTACTCAATTCAACCAACGCATCGTCGTCAAATTCGCGGCGCGGCTGATCTGGATCGGGCATAATTGACGCTAGTTTGATATAACGCAAATCGCTAACACGTTCGTCTTGCTCGGCTGTCGGATCGAACGATTCGTCTAGCAGCTCTGTCGGAATAAGCGAGTCAAAACCTCGCCCTAGGCCCTTTTTAGCCGGCACGCTCAATCACCTCCTTGGCTAGCGCTTTATAAGCGCGAGCACCTTTACTAAACCTATCATACGCGCCAATTGGTAAGCCGTGGCTCGGTGCCTCAGCCAAGCGGACATTGCGCGGAATCTTCGTTTTGAATACTTTGGCTGGAAAATGCTTCGAAATCTCGTCTAATACTTGCGTTGACAGTGATGTGCGGTTATCAACCATTGTCGGCAACACACCTACCAAATCAAGCGTTGGATTGAGATTTTTGCGCACTAGTTTCATCGTTTCCAGTAACTGGCCTAGGCCCTCTAATGCATAGAATTCTGCTTGTACCGGCAGCAAAACATACTGAGCGGCAATTAATGCATTAACCGTCAACAAGCTCAAACTTGGCGGACAATCAATGATAATGTAATCGTAATCTATGGTGCAAGCCTTGATAGCATATTTCAGGCGGCTGAAACGATAATCAGTCTGAGCCAGCTCTACTTCGGTATTAGCTAGGGTTGGCACAGCAGGCACCAACGATAGGTTATCAAACTCGGTTGGGATTGTTACTTCTACTAATTTTTTACGGCCGAGAATAGCATCGGCAATAGTTACTTCTAAGCTCTGCTTATCAATACCTAAGCCGCTAGTTGCGTTGCCCTGCGGATCAAAATCAATCAATAGAGTCCGCTTGCCCATCTTTGCCAGATAGTAAGCCAGATTGATTGACGTTGTTGTCTTGCCAACGCCGCCTTTCTGATTGGTAACCGTTATGATAGATGCCACTGTTTATCTGCCCTCTCTGCTTACGTTTAATTATACCACAAACATCTAGTAAATATGAAATTGCCCCGCTTCAGAGAACAGGGCAATTTATCAAATTTATGTCTATTATTTGATCGACGTAATCTCGATCCGGCTATATTTTTGACGATGGCCGTTTTCTTTGTGAACGCGTTTTTTAGCTTTGTAGCGAATGACGCGGATTTTATCGCCTTTGACTTCCGCTTCAATGACTTTCGCTTTTACCACCGCGCCTTTCACCGTCGGCATGCCAACTTTTGTTTTATCACCATCAATCACTAAAAGTGCGTCGAGAGTGAGTTCTTTTGTGCCTTCAGGGAGGAGATCCACCAAGAGGGACTCTTTTTCGCTGACAATATATTGCTTGCCAGAGATTTTTACGACTGCTTTCATTTCGTTCCTTAATATATATTTACTATCAGTGACCAATTATAACAGAGACGGACGATACATGCAACTAGTTTTTCTGTAGCTCAGCCATGGCGTTATTGGCGCGCAGCCAGCCGCTGGGCGAACCGCATTCCATGTAGTCGCCCTTGGCCTCGCCCACCGCGATAATACCGCCACTGGCAATATACGCATTGATGGCATCAGTCAGCTCAAATTCGCCGCGCTGCGGATTGGCAGGCAATGTCCGTGCTAACTCAAAAATTTCTTTGTTGAGAACGTAAAAACTTGAATTACTGAGATTGCTTGGCGCGTCTTCCAGCTTCGGCTTTTCAATGATGCGCACAAAATTACCTTGCTGGTCGGTTTCGATAATGCCCGTTTGTGGGATAAGTGCCTCCTCAACAGGGTTACCCAATAGCCCAGCCGACAAACCGCGCGCCTCCACCAGCTCCGCCAGATCAGCCGCATTTGAACCGCCGTCGCCGCGCCAAAAGAACTGATCACCCATCACCACAAAGGTCGACTCGCCTGGCTCAATAAATTCGCTAGCCAACCCCACTGGAATGCTAGTGCCGTAACCACCCGTACCAGGCTGAGTTAAAAAATGTATTCGCACATCGCGCAGCGGCGCCACCAGAGGTAATTTATCTTGCTTGCCAGCGCGCCGCAAATAATCGTTCAGCTGGATATTCGACCGATAATAACTCTGTACCTGAGTGCTTTGCTCGCCAACCACGAAGTAAACGTCCTTGACGCCCGCCCGAATTATATCCTGCACTATATAATCAACCACTGGCCGCGTCCCCACCGGCAACATACACTTTTCGATTGATTTAGTAATCGGCAACATCCGCGTGCCCCAACCGGCGACCGGAATGATAGCTTTGGTAATAGTAGTCATAGCTCTATCGTAACACTTAATTAACCTATGCGAAAATATGGCCAAGAAACCCTGGAAATTATAAGGGTGTACTCCTGGTCGCAATTTAGCAGCTTAATCAGCTTTCTTCAGATAAATTTCTACCGGTTTACCGTCAACTTTAACGTCGTATTTTTCCATATCATCTGCCGCAGAACCTAGTTTTATAGCCAGCGTCTCGGCCTTGATGGTATCGGCAAATGTATCGACAGCCTGAGCGATTTCTGAGTCTCTACTAGTGATGCCAAGCTCAATCCGATCGTCCACCTGCAGTCCCGCTTTTTTACGCGCACTTTGGACGTGGCGAATGACTTCACGCATCAGACCCTCGCGTTTGAGTTCGGGCGTTAAGTGCTTACTAATTTCTACCCAACTCTCTGGCTTGATCACGCCCTCGGTCACATCATAATCAGCCAAGTGCTCGTCTAGACTCTCAATCCAGCGAATTTCCTTAACATTGAGCTCCTCGGCCATGATTTGTTCATAGTAGTCAGTTAATTTTACGCCCGCATATGCCGCACATTGCAGCGGTTGGCGAACCTTGATCGACTCCTGATGCTCGTCCTTCTTCATGCGCAGACTCAGGCCGTTGTTGATCAATTCGCGTGTCCGAGCCATGTCAGCCAGCGCCTGCTCATTCACCGCACCCGCTGCCAGCCAATCCTTCAAGTGAATCGATTCGTCATCACCCGTCAAATTGTGATGCAACTCCTCAGCCAAAAACGGCGTAAATGGAGCTAAGATGTAACTCAGACGCACCAGCACATAATGTAGCGTCCGATAAGCATCGTTCTTGTCGCCATCATCTTCCGACTTCCAGAAGCGGCGACGGCTGCGGCGAACGTACCAGTTGGATGCGTCGTCCAGGAATGGCAAAATCGGGCTCAGCGCATCAGGAATATTGTAGGCATCCATGTGACGCTCAACCTCAGCCACCAGTTGATGCAACCGACTGACGATCCAGATGTCCAGCGGGTTAGTCAGCTCACTGAGTGGGTCTCTCAACTCACCGTCAAATTCCCACCCGTCGACTTCGGCATACATGGTAAAGAAATCATACATATTCCAGATCATCGCCAGCTTCCGAGCCACATCACCAACGTCTTTGTCGTGCAGAGCAAAGTCCTCGCCGTTAAGTAGCGGGCTACTCAGTAATAGGAAGCGTAAGGAATCAGCGCTGAACTTATCCATCAGCTCGTTCGGGTCGGTAAAGTTACCGAGCGACTTACTCATTTTGCGGCCGTCATTGCCTGCCACCACACCAGTGGTAATGACGTTGCTGTAGGCGTTTTTATGCTGCTCACCCGCCTCACCAAAGGCACCGATTTCTGCCAAGGCAACGTTGACGGCATGCACATAGTAGAACCACGCCCGCACCTGGCCGATGTACTCAACGATGAAGTCCGCCGGGTAATTCTGCTCAAACTTAGCCTGGTTTTCAAACGGATAATGCAGCTGCGCAAACGGCATGCTGCCGCTCTCGAACCAGCAGTCCAGCACCTTATCGATGCGAGTAAATGTCTCGCCGTCAATTTCAAAGGTGATGTCATCCACCCACGGACGGTGGTAATCATCCAACTCCACACCGCTCAGCTCCTTAAGCTCTGCATACGACCCGACTACTTTGACCGTACCCTGGTCGCCCTTCCACACCGGCATGGCCGTTGCCCAGAAGCGGTCGCGGCTGAGATTCCAATCTGGTGCTTGCTCGATATTCTTGGCAAAGCGGCCATGCTTCAGATGTGCTGGGAACCAATTGATGCTCTCATTTTGCTCCAGCATCAGCGGTTTCTGTCCCTGGATATCAAAGAACCAGCTCGGGATGGCCCGGTACATGATGCGCTGCTTGCTGCGCGGATTGAATGGATATTCGTGGCGAATGTACTCAATCTTCCACACTGCACCCTTTTCCTTCAGATCTTTGGCGATGAACTTGTTGTTATCCCACACCTCCAGGCCTGTGTAATTGCTATCGGTGTAGTAGCCATTATCATCAATTACATGGAAAGGCGCGATACCATTAGCTTTACCAAGCTCAAAGTCATCCTCACCGTAAGCCGGCGCAATGTGCACGATACCCGTACCCGACTCGTGCGAAACGAAATCCGCCGCGTAAATGGTGTGAATCTTGTCATTCTCTGGCCAGGTCGAGCCAGTATCGAGCGGCTGATATTTCTTACCCACCAATTCGCTACCCGGGAAGGTTCGCAGCACTTCATAATCAAGCGGTTGGTGCTTTTCATCCTGCAGAGTGCGCTCCAGGGCTTCCTCGGCGATGATGAGCTTTTCGCCATCCACCAGCACCTCGCAGTATGTCATATCTGGATTAACCGCCAGCATCAGGTTGGCTGGCAATGTCCATGGCGTGGTCGTCCAGGCGAGGACAGATACAGAATCTCGAGCCTCAACAAATGCTTCAATCGCCTGCTGGGTCACACCCGTCACAGGATGGCTCAACAGCTCTTCTGGCGTGCCTGTGGCGAAGCCTGCACCCTCATGCAATTTTAGTTTTTCAGCGTCCACACCAGTAACAATATAGATGGAGCATGCAACATTCGTTTCATTTTCGTGCTTGACGGTCTGTAGCAATAGATTGTTCGAATTTACTTCAAGCTCAAGCTCCTCCTGAAGCTCACGGCGCAGCGTCTCAATTGGCGACTCACCGTCATGGCTCGTCCCGCCAAAGAAACTCACCATACCCGGATTCGTGATACCTGGCTTATCATCTCGCTGCTGCACAATGAGTTTTCCATTCGTATCCACCAACAAAGCACCGACATAACTCCTCTCACATTCGTCGAAGCCTACTGGCTTTTGTGTATCACTCAGCTTAAATTTCACATACACACTTGGATCCGTCACTGTTTGGTAGGCATCATTGTCCATAGTGACTTCAGCCTTGCTAACAGGGGTAGCAAACTTGGTGTCATACATCAGCACCTTTTCGCCTTCGTAGATCTTGCCCGCTTCGTACAGCTGTTTAAACGCCCACCAAACCGACTCCATAAAATCCTTATCCATGGTACGATACGCACCCTTGAAATCTACCCAGCGGCCGATGCGGTCGATCACGCCCTGCCACGTCTCGCTATTCGCCACCATGCTTTCGCGCGCCTTGGTGATGTATTTTTCCAGACTGATAGTCGGCAAAGGATTACCGTCCTTATCCAGCGGTGCTGGCTGGTCGCTATTCGTCACAATCTGCCGCCGATCCATAATATTCATCTGCTTTTCGACAAAATTCTCTGCTGGCAGCCCATGACAATCCCAGCCCCAGCGGCGCTCCACACGCTTGCCTTTCATCGTCCAGTAGCGCGGCACCGCATCCTTAACGATTGAGCTCAGTAACGTACCATGATGCGGTACGCCAGTAATAAACGGCGGCCCGTCGTAAAAAACGTAGGCATTATCCGCCGGCCGCTGCGCTACCGACTTCTCAAACGTCTGGTCGTCCTTCCAGCGCTGCACCCAGTCCTTTTCGTATTCTGCCGCGCGACGGCGTGTTCCGTGTTTGAATTTCATTACACTTTCTCCTTATTTACCTTATATTCACTGCTTTGTTTAAATTATTAATCAAACTTTCCTGTTCCCTGTTCATCATTCTATTAGTCTCCTCATCGCTTTTATTATCTCCTCATCAGCAACAGTCACGATTGTATTGTTTGTTTTGAAATGAGAGTCTGGTTTTTTGCCAAAATATTTTCGCATAATATCGCCCGGCTCCAACGCCACGTTTTTCGCAAAATCTAGCCATTCTTGCTGCTGGTTAGTCATGATTTGCCTCTGTTTGCAACGATTTTGTCATTAACCGTAGCTTATATACCTGCGGATTAGGCTTGCCGAAGAGAAAATCATACGTATCGCTACCGCCAACCTGCTGATAGCTGTAACCTAGTTTTTCGTATAGTCTTTTCGCTGGCTCATTTGAGATTTCAACACCCAGTCCAATCATAGGAAAACCTTGGCGACGGGCTTCATTTTCTGCTGCCGCAATAAGCATAGTCGCCAAGCCCCGACGTCGATAATCCTCATCAATTTCCAGCGCATTGATTTGCGGCAAACCTGGAAAATCCTTTTCAATGATAGAGGTCTCATTACCCCAATCATGCCGCAAGGTCACCCGACCGGCATAGCGTTCACCCGCCTCTACCGCCAACACCACCGCCTTTTTCTGTTTAATTAGATCACACAGCTCCGCCTCATAATCATCAGAGATATACATCTCCTTTTTAAGGCGAGTAAATGAGCTGCTGCCGGGCGGCACTACCTCAATAACAGGCATATATTTATTAGGATTAAGCGAGCATTCGCCGTTGGTATCTTTAAGCAACTCTTGTTTGCTAGCTGGCACTAGTATTATTTCCTTTCAAAAAATCACCTCTTTTGACTTCGAGAATCCGCTGGAGGTGTTTCAAACGGACGGTACCATCTCGATTCCAAAAGAAGTGATTTTTCCGTGGGTTTTGCCGAGTTGTCCGACATCCACGCACTCTTTTAGCGCTCACTTATCACCTTGTCGCAGCGAGTCGCGGCGGGGTCTAATCTCAGCTAATTCAAGATTACGCCGATTTCTTCCCGCAGGCTTCACGGTTGATAGCCGCTCATTTCGCGCTGGTATCGCCAAGAGTGATCATTCACCTGACACACGCGAAAACGCCCTACTCACATTCTACTACATAAAATTAAAATACGCTATATCTAGCGTAAGCACACTAGATATAGCGTTATCTCGAGCCAATCCAAACTAAATCATTTTACTTCCAAACCGCCCAAAACGCACTCGCCGCGCAGATAGATTGTCTTTTTGGCGGAAGATTTGGATACTGTTTTATCCTCGCTGCCACCCAAAATGCCGTGAACTTCGTTTTTAACGATCACGTCGTCAGGCATATTGATGTTGACACCGCCGCAAAACGTAAAGACATCGATGACCGCGCCGTCCTTAATTTTCGCTTGGCGCAAATCCAAATCTACGCCGCCGAATATCGCCGTTGCTGAACCGCCAGTATAGTCACCTTTCACGCGCGACTCTTCACCGTAAAAAATTGCAATTTTTTCATTACCACTAACATCAGCAGGCGATTTTTTAGACCGCTTGCGGCCGCCTGAGCCGACACCTACCATCAAGCCGATAGCAATCAACATCACTGGCCAAAATATTTTCCAAACGCTAATATTAATTACACCGTAAGCGCCCAAGCCAATGGACACGCCAATAGTCATTAGCAGTAATCCCCACACCCGCAGCGAGGCCCTGCGAGAACTGAATATCGTCATCAGACCAGCCAAAATCAGACCGGCTGCCCAAACCGTTCCCCAAAACACGTGCCAGCTATCAAACTTAATAATCTCGAGATTCCTTAGCAGCAGAACCCCGCCGAGCGCCGCAATAGTAACGCCAAAGAACGCTCTAACAAGAAAATTTTTCTTCATACTACCATTATGGCATATCAATCGCAGCTAGTAAATTATCGCTTCCGGCGCTTTTTCACTAAGACAATCACCCGCCAAACCGCCGCAATAGCTACAGCAATCGCTCCAACGATAATCGCCCAAGCACCAGGTGCCGGCCAGAAAAATAGCTCTATTGACTCAACCTTTTTCGTCGTTAAATCAGCCGAATTTTTACTAACACCCCATTCGCCGGCCTTTTTGTTGTAAGCAATTGAAAGCTCAGCGCGGTACTTGCCGCCCCAGAACGGCTGTAAATTACTCTCGTAGCGGAACTGGCGGATTTGCTCGGCAATTGCTGCATACTCGCCGCCGTTTCGATAAACAACGTTGCCCAACATATCTTTAACTACTAACTTGACGTCAACGTCAGCCGAAACGTTGCCAGAATTTTTGATAGCAATGTTATATAGCTGCTTGCCGTTATTATCGACGGTGAATTTATCGATTGTCACATCACGGTGAATATTGCCAGGAACAGTAATCGCCATACGCACCGCTTGGCGCGTTTGCAGCTGGATGCCGCCTTTCTTAGCAGTGGCCGGATCGGCTTTGCGCTGGATTACCAAACAGGCATTATGTTCGCCGACGTCAGCCTTATTAGGCACGGTAACTGCGAAATTAACGTTCGTCGATGCGCCAGGCGCCAATGCCACCTCGCTTTTCGCTAATTTTACCCAATTGCCAGCATCTTTCTTTTCCTCGACCTGCTGCTTGCATGTCATATCGCCAGTCGCTGTGACCGTGCCGTCGACGGCGTATACCTCGATATTCGCTTGTTCGGTCAAACCGTTAGTTATCGTTAGCTGATCGGATTTACTAGCGCCGCGATTCAATTGATAAATAAAAATCGACTGCGTCCGCGGGTTGTTCGGATCAGGATTCGCCGGGCGACTGCCAATTCCTGCCGCTAAAGCCGACGACGGCCATAAAACACCTGCCGCAACCGCCATTACCGCTAGCCTGCGCCAGCATGAAGCTATACCCCGTATTCTCCTCATTAAAATCATACGTTTATTATAGCAAGCCAAGACACTCATGGCTATACCAACACCCGTTGATACTTCCAAAAACTAAATAATCCGTGTAAATGAAAATCAGACGCCCGAAAGAGCGCCCAATTTTCATTGATATAACTGCGCCAGATCTTAGATAGCAGCCACAGTTTGAGTCATCGGCAAGGTATAGGTACCTGCTGCTTGGCCAGCTGGAATAGCCTGGCTCAAACCGACACCCGTCACATAACCGCGCCAAACATCGTCGGAACCAGCCGCCGCGCTAATCAGCGTTACTGGAGAAGTGCCGGAAAATGCTGCTTGCGAACCCAGTGTAATACCCGTGGAAGCACCGATCATTGATGTCAGCGTTCCGGCAGCTGGATTAACCGTCAACTGTCCAGTCGTAGCATTACCGTTGTATTGATATGTATTGCTACCGCTCGTCCACTTTCCCGTACCAGGAGTTGTCGCATTCAATGTCAGCGTCCAGCCATTATTAGCGCCGCCAGGGTTATCGACAGCGATACGCTTATCATTAGCGCCAAATGTACCAGTCGTCGTTTGGGCAGAAGTCGACGCCGTAGTCGCGTTCATGGCAAATGTTGGATTTGTTACTACGCTATCGCCAGTATCGCGAATGTCGGTGCTGAGCACGCCAGCGTTAATAGTCTGGCTCAATTCTGACGTCGCCGTAGTCGCCGCATACACCGCCGTACCCGCCAGACCGACTACGCCAGCTACACCGACTGCCAAAGCTACGTTTGTTATTAGTTTTTTCATATCGTATCCTTTCTTTTACGTTATTTTCGTTGCTTCGTTGTTCATTATAGTGCTACTACCTACCCTCCTTCGCACCTCCGAACATCCGCTAATTTCCTACTGTTCATGACCGCCTCCTCGTCTGTTACGTATCAGCAGTATGAACGCGATAATAATCATTCCCAGCGCCGCTATCACCATAAACCACATGTTTGCGCCAGTATTAGCCAAATCTTTACCAGTTTTTATATCTGCAGCGGCTGCCGAAACAGCTGGAACCGCTGGTGATGACGGAATTACTGGCGGCGTCGGCGGCAAGATTCGCGGCGGAATAGTAATTGTAAAAGGTACCGCGTGATTAATTTGCAAAGCCGAGCCGTAAGCCCGTGTCGAGGAGGCAATCTCACCAAGGTAAGTCTTACCGCGTTCTATCACCAGCGTCGTATCGCCAGGATGTGTATTCGGCCAATTAGATAGATCAAGCACCCAAGCATTACCATTAACCGTCAATTCCGGATCAACCCCCAGAACAAACACCCTGCCGGCAAACTCAATCGCTAATTTATGCACGCCAGTCACCGGATCAATAACCGTATGTACCGCATCATACACGCCGTAAATCACTGGGTAGCCGTTATCTTTAATTACCGAATGGTCGTATTTTGGCGCGAAAACGTCGCACTCCACATCATTCATTTGCCCAACCGCTTCACTATAAACTGTATGCGAACAATCTATTTCACGAATTAACTGTGAAAAAGTTGAATCCGCTGAAGTTGTCGCCAGAGCAGCTTTGCTATTAAAAACCATACCAATTATTGATGTTAAAAATACAACAACTACCGCACCAGCTCTTATTACATTTTTCATCCTCATCATTGCGCTACCACCGTTACTGTTACTGGCAATGTATACGTGCCTGGCTTCTGATACGCCGGAACAGTCTGCTTCAAGGAAATATTCTGCAATTTAAACAGGCAGGTCAAACCACTGCTGCTTGAGGCGGTCGCCAGCGTAATCGCGTTAGCCGACGCCGTACCAGCTACGAACGCACCGCCCGCACCATACGATAAGCCAGCCGTCGTACAGGCCTGCCCCAGCGGCGTCGAACCAGACGCCGTAAACACGCTTGATGATAGGTCAACCGATAATTGCCCTTGGTCTGCATTAGTGTTATTAAACGCATAATTCGCTGTACCGCCAGTCTGCGCCCATTTAGCAGTTGGGCCGCCAGTTGCCGCCAATGAAACGCTCCAACCCGTCGTCGATAAGCTATTTGCCACCTCAAGCTGCTGCGACGAGTTATTAGATAACTTCGCAGTCGTAGTACTCGCCGTTTTACTGGTCATTGCCGCCGAAAACCCAGTAGTCGGATTAGTTAATGTGGCATTAGCAGCGTCTGTAAATCGAATGTCCAGCGAACCGTCAGCAGTCTTAAACTCTGGATAGTATGAATACGTATCGATATTCGTCCCTGGCGCCGCTGTTGTATCGGCTGCCAAACGAACACAATAATTCGTATTACGCTCCAGGCCATTATCAGTCAACGCCAAATCCCACAGACCTGTCTCGCCGGCATTAATCTCGCGATTATTAGTGAACGTCAGCTGTGCAGCGCTACTCGGGCGGACTATTGATTGACGGCTGTAGCCGACACTGGTAGACGGCAGATTAGGATCGTTTGCTGCAGCCGCAATCGCCGTCCCGTTATTCGGACCGGCTGCCGAGTACGCCAAAGTCGAGTTATTGGTCACATCCTGCCAACCCGCTGCCACTGCCTGGCACGTCGCCGCAGTTTTTTTGGCGTATTGAGTGCGAAGCTTCATGGTATTAGCAGAAATGGTGGTGTTTTCTTTGGGAGCATAGACGTGAGTAGGGACGCCGGAATTAATGGTTGAATTGTTACCAAGCTGACCACTTGAATTACTCCCCCAACAATATGCTTTATCATCAGAAGCGATAGCGCAAGTATGCGAACTGCCAGCAGAAATCTGCTTGATAGTCTTTCCGGCTAATACACCGGAAGTATTGACAGCGACAGGGACGCCGGAATTAATGGTTGAATTGTTACCAAGCTGACCACTTGAATTACTC
>CAUSBR010000002.1:0-131049 GCA_963530345.1 uncultured Candidatus Saccharibacteria bacterium
CGTAATTGTCTAAACCGTATCCAGTCATCTGCGAATAGATGACGAACAGGAAGAACACCACGAAGAGGATATTGGCATAATCGCGAATCTTTGCCCAATATGAATAGACAGAACCCTCGGAAGTATCGCCTAGAATACTTTTGGCATCAACAGTTAACATGTTGATTAGTCTAGCGCGTGCGCCCTCAGACATACTGGCCAGAGTGTTGACAATCGGGCAGACTATCCAACCAATGTAGTCGATTTTGCAGTTTTCTTGGTCTTCTTCTGATCCTGTACTCTCTGCTTCAGGGTCTGCTTCAATGGTTGATCCATCGGGTAGAGTGACAGTTCCACTACCACTACCACTACTAGTACTAGTAGTGGTACCAGTGGCACCATACTTACAGGCAGCATTTGCTTTTTTAGCTTGTTCATTCATTAGTTCATCTGCGCTCCCTTTTTCAAAAGTTGCAGTAGAAAAAGGATACTCTTTATCACAAAATGTAGAGTCACCTTTATGATTAGCTCCTTTTATACACGCACTTTTTTCAGGATCAGATTTATATTTACTCTCGCATTCACTAGAAGATGCAGGTTTTTTAATCTTACTCTTTACGTACGTAGCGTACGCAGCGGTTGCAGGCTTGCTTGGCCCTAATGTTTCCATTAAGAAATCTTTACATTTTTTCTGGTAAACATGAGCCCAACCACTTGCGCCAGTTGTATTCCAAAAAGTAACTTCAGAATTTGCGTTGGCTAATTGATATGCATGTGTTTCTATGGTGCCATCATTTTTAACAATACCTATATCGTAGTAGCCTTCGCCTCCGTGCCCATCATCTTTTGATCGCACCCCTGCGTCAGTAACTCCACATTGAGCAACTAGCGTTTTATAACCTATATAGTATTGTATGTGGCCGTGTATAGACTCAGCTTTTTTAAAAAGAGCAGTTGCAGCATTATCGTTAACTATATCTAGGGGGTTACCTGTACCTGTACTAGCCGGACATGCTCCTGTGGTAGCTACAGTACCACTGACAAGTTTATCCATATCGCAATAAACTTCCCGAGGAGTTCTATTGCTAAAACCTAAGGCTCCCATTGAAGATAAGAATGAAGAGTTAATATTTGAACATGATATTCTACCGTCACCTTTTTCTACTTCAGTTATAACACCAACAGTAGCCATTTGCTCGTCGTTATTTTGAAATTGAGTTTCGCCTATTTCGGCACCACTTATTGAATACTTACGAGAAGTCTCATCGCCTCTATAAACTTTAAAACATCCCCAAAACATGTTGGCAAAAGCGGCCTTTTTTCCAGCATCTGCAATTCCGTTAGGATAAAAAGGATGAGCGTCTGGTTCGGCAGCGACCGCTTGATTACTCAATAGTCCAGCAAAAGATGACACAAATACGACGAAAGCGATTAAGATTAGCGAAATCTTTTTATACATAATCACTATACAGTATACATTATACAAACCGTAAATAAAATAAAAGACGTTATAAACGCCTTTTATTTTGGTATAGTTATGCGGTTTACAGTTATTACGGTTCGTTGACTGAATTCTTTATCCTTAAATCTACCAGTTTCATAGGACCTTCTTCTTCCGGTGGTGTGAAGTCAAATACGAAAAACTTGCTTTTGCTAGCTTCGCTATCTTTTTGTATATTTCTATCTAACGCTTGACAAGCAGTTGAGTCAGGCTCTGGGTTTAGGTTGTCTCTCATGACAAAGGAGGTCCCGATTCTTATTTTATGCGGTTGTGTTGGAAAATTGGTGAAATACAATACTTTTCCTTCTCCTTTTAAATCACCTTCGCGTTCAACAGTTCTGGAGAACAATGGGTCTCCATTTAGCGATTCAGGATTGCCGCATTGGGTCAGAGCTACTAAAGTGTTATTTCCTCCTCTTTTAGCAAGCCATGCCATAGATTCTGGTATAGACCCCTGGGTAGGATCGACCGTCGTAAGTTCTAGAAATAGTTCCGTGACACGTTTTTGGAGATTTTCGCGGAAATTATTTAGTTTTTCGTTCTGAATGCGCTGCCCTAGCCCTAGCTCTGCACGATCCTCTTCGCTAACTAAGGTTAGAGGGTTAAGAATACCATTTATCATACCCTCGAGGCTTGTAGCTATGTTGTCGGCAGCGGCTTTTTCGCTTCCGGCCTCGGCGACCGCGCTTTTCCAGTCTGGAAATTTGAATATTTTCTCTGCTCTTTCGCGCGAGATAAGCTGTTCAGGGTCTGGCAAAGGTTTTTGCTCTACCGTCTTGGCGGTTTCTACGGGTGTCGGCGTTGCTTCAGGAGTTGTAGGTTTTGCGTCAGCTGTCTCCCTCGGTATGTTTGCGATACTTGGGCTGGCTGGCTTTGCAGAGCTAGTTTTTTCAGCGCAGGCTCCTGCGGCCAATATTCCTAGACCGATTCCTGCAAACTTTAGTAGATCGCCGCGGCTAACCTCTTTATTGAGTAGATCTGGACTTTTTACCATAAAACTTCAATCCCCTCCTTCGGGATTAGTGGCTTATGATGTCTATGCGACCCACCTCGCATTTGTGGTATTATTATACATCTTTATGGCGAAATAATCAAGCCAGCGGTGCTAAATTATTATCGAATTGCTAATTTTCGTCGTCATCGTCGTCATCGCCGTCGTACAAATCGCCAGCGAATTCCTTGAGGACGTCGACGGCTTGGTCGGTCATAGGCTGGCGCACGGTTGGCGTGTTGAGAATTTGGACAGCCATCTTGCGGGCATTTCGGCGACGCTTGTTGAACCGCTTGATCAGGCTCTGGCGGGCGTCTGCTTCGCTGTTTGGCAGGCCTTTATCGCCGAGTTTCTTCTGCTCGGATCTGATGCTATCCTCGATGAGCTTATTGAACTGTGTCCTGGTCAGGTCGCTCGTATCAATATCGGCGAACATCACAGCTAGGGCGTTAGCGTTAGCATTAGCGATAGTGCTGGTTTTGATGCGGCCTTCGAGAATCTGGCGGAAGGACTGGTATTGCAGGCTTTCGTCGCCGTAGAATTCGCCGTTGAGGACGGCCTTGAGTGATTTGTCGCTGAGGGCTGGAACTGCCTGCATGAATTTGGTATCGATGATAGCCTGCTCGACCGAGCGGCGGAAGTCGTAGTTGTAGCCAGTGGCTATCACATTGCCGTGTTCGTCGACTAACCTGCCGGTTTGTTTAACGACGTTCAACTTCTGCTCGACCGAGCCGACTTTGAACAATTCAGCGATCGACATGTCGCGGACGTAGTCGTCGCGGGCGTCGAATGCATAGCTGCGGCCAGCGGCGTCGGTAACGTGCAGTTGAGTGATTGGTTGGCCAGCAGCGTCGGTGCCTAGTTTGCCGGTAGCCAGCGCTTCAATTTGCCCAGGGTCGAGTTTGAAGTGGTGCGCTAGTTCGGCTTGCTGCGCAATCTTTTCGCCGGCTTCTTTGCGCGATTTAGCCACGTATTCGGCCAGCACCGCTGATTGGTTGCCGATGCCAGCGGCGTATTCGCGAACTAGCTTGCCATCGACGCGGACGGTGTTATCGAGCATCATAGTGTTGACTTCGCTGGCTAGCGCCTGCTCGGCGGCGCGTTTGGCGGCGGCGGTCAGATTGGTTTCGATGTTGGCGCGTTTGATGTCGCGGGCAACGTGCAGTACATAGTCCTGTGTTGGAGCATTAGCGCCGCGCAGGTTGACGACATGTTCGCTTTGGTCGCCCTGGGCGATAATTTCGGCGTGCATTTTGCCAAGTTTTTCTTTGGCGCGGGCAGCATTGAATTCGCTCTTCTTGACGCTCAATTCTAGAGCTTTGTAGCCTGGACTGGTTTGCGCCAAGGTATCCCAGCGGGCTTGCTGGTCGTTGCTGATACGTTGTTTGTGCGCCTCGACGGTGCGCCGGGCGGTATCGACTTCTTGGCCGGCTCTGCTTTCGTTGAATTCATTTTGGACGCGGGCTTTGTCGATTTCGGCGAGTTGTTGGCGGTGCGTCAGATTTTGATGGCCGCGGTCGAAGGCGTTGTCGAGCTCGGACTTGTGGATGCTGGCCCGACGGCGGCGTGCTTCAAGCGCCTGGCCGTGCGGCGTGGCGTAGAAGGTGTTGCCGATTTCTGATTTGCGGGCTTCGTTCTCGCCCTCGACTGTCTGGACAGAGCGCCGGCCGTAGCGGTCGTTATCCCACTCGGTAGCGTTGTTGCTAGCGGCGGCTTCGTAAGCGGCGGTTAAGCCTTTGCGGCGCTGTGTGCGGCGATGTTGCCGCCGTACGGCCGAGTTGACAAAGTTAGCGCGGCTGCCGTGGGCTCTGTTGATGGCGCGGGCGGCCCTTTTTAGCTTCGGCGACCTTCTGAAGATGCCTCTGTCGGTATTGATTAGGCTCTTGCCAGCGCGGTTTTTGGCAGCTTGGTAAGCAGCGCGTTCCTGCGCCCAGTTGCGGGTGCGATCAATGATGCCGCGGTTCGGATTGTTGACAATACCAGCGAGTTTGCCGAGCAAATTACCGCTAAGCTTGATGATAAGCGGCGTGATGGCGATTGGTGCAACCTGCACGGCTAGGCCGATGATGATTTGGGTAATTGAGTCGCCGGCATTAGCGATGATAGCGTAGCCGGCTAGCTGCGCCGCACCAAAAATGAACGATATAAGCGGGAACATCAGCAGCATGGTGGCAAAAAGGTCTTTCCACTTATCGAAATACTTATTTGTGCTCGGCAATACGTAAGCCACGAAAGCTAGCGGCGCAACGATGATACACAGAGTGATTAGCGCTTGGCGCATAGCCAGAACTACCATCGCCACAATGGCTGCGACGATGGCGCCGACTAACATCGTGGTCAGCAGTGTCAGCGACGGGCCGATACCGCCGTTAGCGACGACCACCTTGCCGAGCACGCCGCCGCCAGCTAGCACTACCCCAGTGACGCCAGTCCATGATAATTCGTCGCCGAGACGGCCGTGGCTAGACAAACCGTGTCGGACGTCGGTGAAGAACTGTTGTATTGACGAGCCGAGTACATTCGAGGTATCGACTAAAGCGCCAGATATCCAATACGAAACGTTGACCAAAATAGCCCCAATGATTAAGCGTGGCAGCATTGATTTGATGCCATAGTTGCTCAAGCCTTGGTTGGTGATTTGCGCGTAAATAATCAGCAAAAACACCAGGACGAAACAGACATTGGAAACGTCGCGGACTTTTTGCCAGATTTCGTAAATCGGGTTGTTTTTGGTGGTGTCGGTTTGCAGCGTGTGGACGATCAGGAAACTTTTGATGATGTCGAGTACGCCGTCCATCCGGTCGGCGATAAGCTGCGTAGCCGGGCAGACGAACCAGCCGACGTTAACTTTACAGTTGTCGCCGTCGTCATCGCTGTCTGCTTCTGGTGCGTTGGCGATAGATACTTTGGTTGACGAGGATTGCGTCGATGGATCGTATATACCGTTGCGCAAAAGATAACTAACCGCCTGGCCTTCGGTGGCAGTTTTGGCGTCGCCTTCGGTCAAGATGAGGTGGATACCTTCGTTGTCTTCGTATTTGTAGCCGTCGTAGCCAGCGATCGGCAAACTTTTGGTTTTTTCGCCGCTAGCAAACGACGCTTTGTCGATTCTGGTATAGGTGTGTTTCTGGTAAATAACGGTATCGTTTTTGGTAGAACGCTCGGCATCGGCAGCTGCTGCTGGCCGCGATAGTGCTAGAACACTAGCAAATAATGCTATCGTTACTGCCGAGAGCACTAAAAATCCTTGCCGCAAGGATATCCTACCCTGCAGGCATGTTCTTACCCAATCCCGCATACTACTGTTCATTATAGCACTTTTGCTACAAAAAGTCAATGAGCGCCATCAGGAATATTAATGTTTGTCAAAAATGTTTGCAAATATGGACTACCAGCGCTATACTCTAATTAGGAAGCTATACGCGTCATGAAACAGAAACTAACAACCTATCTAATTGCTTTGACTAGCGCTATTGGCGTGTTGTCGCTGTTTAGTTGGCCGGTTTATGCCGATGGGATAGAGTGCGCGGTGCTGCCAAACGAGATTTGTTCCAAGGCCGAGGATAGCGAAGCTATATTTGCTTTGCTTAATTTTTTCCTGACGATACTGGTTGTTTTGGTCGGAATTGTGGCGATTGGTATGTTTATTTGGGCGGGTATACTGTATGCTAGCGGCGATGCTAATAGTAACCGGGTTGCTCAAGCCAAAACGATTATGACTAATACGACTGTCGGTATTATAGCGTTTGGTTTAATGTATCTGGCACTGAATTGGCTAATTCCAGGAGGGATTTTCAACTAATGAAGCGCGTATTTTTGGCTTTAGCAGCGGTGATAACAGGTACAGTTTTCTTCTCTGCGGCTGTCCCGTCGGCAGCTTATGCGGCTGATGCGTCGTGCGATGCTTATGTCTTTGCTATGCCTGCTTGGTACAATGGCATGATGACTAAGGGCTCTAGCGGCGACTGCGAGTTTGAAGGTCTGAAATCGGCTAGCGAGCCCGACAAAATTGATTTTAGCCGCACTGGGTTCAAGATCGGCGCTAATGTTGTACGCTGTCTCTTGATAGCGTCTACGTATGTAGCTATATTCTTCTTGATCAAGGGCGGTATTGCCTATATGTATAGTACTGGCTCGCCAGAGGGCGTCGCTGGCGCTAAAAAGACGGTACAGAACGCGCTGATAGGTTTCGTGATTGCTATGCTCGCCGTGCAAATTGTTAATGTCATAGGAGACATTATATGATCTGGCAAACGATTGTCCTTGCTGTGCGCAAGATTGATGCAAACAGTATTCTTTATTTCCCGACCAAGACAGATAATGATGCTTTGCCAGGTATAATCAGGTTGGCGTATTTCTGGGCAACGGTTATTGCAGTTATTGTGCTGGTGATTGCTGGATTTATCTATGCCACATCGCAAGGCGACCCTAGCAAGGTGGCTCAGGCTAAAAATACTATGTTATATACTGTTGTTGGTCTAGTGGTTGTTTACATGTCGGCGGCAATAATAATGTTCGTGAACGGAGCATTTTTCTAATTATGCGTAGAATAGCCGTGTTAGCAGTTGTAATTGCTGGAATTGTGTCGCTGGTGGCGATGGTGGTAATGCCAACAGCGGTCCGGGCGGCTCAATTGCATGGTGCCTGCGACAGTGGCACTTACGACAAAGAGGATTGCGATCTCATCAAGCACAATGAAATTGATAATACGCATACGACGATTTCCACGCCGATTAGTTGGGCATTTTGGTTGTTGGCGGCAATATCAGTAATTATGATTATCGTTGGCGGTATTCGTTATATTACTTCGCAGGGCAATCAGCAGCAATTGCAATCGGCCAAGAATACTGTCTTGTATGCGGTTGTCGGGCTAGTGGTGGCGATAGCTGCTAGGGCAATTGTAATGCTGGTTGTTGATAGTTTTTATAGCTAGAAAGGAGCAATTATGAAAAAAAATATAATAATGGTAGTGTTGGCTTTAGTACTGAGCGTATCAACGCTGTTTTTTGCTGGCACACCAGTCCAGGCTGCGTCGTGCGGTAGCGCCAAGCAATGCATAACTGATGGTCTGACGGCGTCAGGTACCAGTACTACTCCTAACAGTTTCAGCTCGGTATTGACGACAGTCACCAATATACTCTTGTTTCTGATGGGTGCCGTATCGGTGATTATGATTATCATTGGCGGGTTTCGCTACGTCACTTCGCAGGGCGACCAGACGCAGATGCAGTCGGCCAAGAATACTATTTTGTATGCCGTTATTGGCGTAGTAGTGTCGATAGCTGCTTATGCGATTGTTAGTTTTGTCGTTACTCAGTTTATCTAAAATTCCCTAACCCAATTATTCACCAAATGTTGTATAATAATCTGTATAAGATCAATAAATCATACAGAAAGGATCGACCGTATGAGAATTAAACTAAATAAAGATAGTATCGTCGGTTTGCTAGCGGTGCCAGCACTGGCGCTATCGGTGGCAGGCGTGATGTTTCAGGCGGCGCCGGCATTTGCTGCGCCAGCGAAATCCTCGAGTAGTCTTAGTGGGGAGAAACCATTAAATATATCAGGCGGGGCTGGAGCTGCCAAAGGTGATGATCAATCAGCTTGTCTGTTTGGCAATGAAAATGGTTGTGACCAGGGACAGACGCCGATTTTCCGCATTGTCACCAACGTTTTGCTATTTATCATCGGTGCCGTATCGGTGATTATGCTGATCATTGGCGGTTTTCGCTACGTCACTTCGCAGGGCGACCAGACGCAGGTGCAGTCGGCCAAGAATACTATTTTATACTCGATAGTTGGTATCGTAGTAGCGATTCTAGCTTACGCGGCGGTCAACTTCGTGATCTCTAGCTTCGTCAAGTCAGAATAGTACCTGTTGCTTTCAAAGCATAATAACCGCGCTTAAATTGGCGCGGTTATTTTATATGTTTCGCTTTCTCCTGTCGGTACGCTAGTTTTTGGTTTATACAACAAAAAACCCGCTTGCGTTTGCTTGCGGGTTATTTTATCTAAATTTTCCCTGCTCTATTGGATAGCGATCTTTTTGGCTTGTTCTTGCTTGACCTTGGTGAAGCTAATAGTTAGGACGCCATCCTTGAGTACTGCCGAAACCTCGTCTTCTTTAACAGCTACTGGCAATGCTAGCGTGCGGCTAAATTCGCCCCAATAGCATTCTTGGATATGCCAGCGCGAAACGGCAGTGTCGTCGCCGCTCGACAGCGTGCCGCTGATGGTCAAGATGCTGTCAGAGATACTAACATCGAGATCTTCTTTGTTGACACCGGCGGTACGAGCCTTAATCACTAGCAATTCGTCAGTCTCGTAGACGTCAACGGCTAGCTGACCTGGAAAATCTTCTTCCTGCTCTTGCCAGGCGCTATCGTCGGTCTGCTGCTGAGGTGCCGCTGCGGCTGGCGAGTTATTGTCGTTCGTTAAACTGTCATCGTTGAGAAATGCTGCAGCCAGCTCGTCCCCGATCAACAGATCGTCATCTTGTTTACGTGCCATTGATGTCCTCCACTATTCTCGTTGGCTGATTGAATTTATACTATCATTATAGACTATGCATAGCGTATAATCAACTATATAAACCATAAGAGTGTAAAAAACACAATGATGATTTCCCTGCTCGATATACTAGCGCCCCACTACTGTTGTTCTTGCGGTGAGATTGGTAGAATTATTTGTGATAATTGTAAAAATAACATCAGCTCGCGAGCTTCGCGGTGGTGCTTGCTATGCGCGAAAACTATTCGTAATTCCAGCGGTTTATGCCAGCGCTGCCAGCCGAGAGCGCCTTTTGAAAATGCCTGGTATGTTGGCGAACGAAGCGGCGCTTTGAAGCTGTTGATTGGTGCTTATAAATTCGAACGAGTTGGCGGTGCTTATCGCGAGATTGTTGATTTGCTAGATGCGCGCGTATCAGAATTACCTGCCGGGACAATTGTGGTGCCAGTGCCGACGATTGCGTCGCATGTTCGCCAGCGCGGTTTCGATCACGCGGCGAGGTTAGCCAAGGAGTTTGCTAGGCGCCGAAAGCTCCCTTATCGTACGATACTGCATCGGCGAACCTCATCAGTCCAGCATACTGCTGATAAGAGCGAGCGCTGGCAGCAAGCGAAGCAGGCTTTTGTTTGCAACAGATCAGAGGCTGCTAGCTGTTTGTTGATCGATGATATTTACACTACTGGAGCGACATTGCACTATGCTGCCAAAGCTCTACTGGATAGCGGAGTCGAAAAGGTGTCGGTAGCAGTAGTAGCGCGGCAGCCTACCCAGGGTAGCTAATCTCTGATATAATAGGTTCGCTGGAGAGGTGACCGAGTGGTTGATGGTACTGGTCTTGAAAACCAGCGTGGGGCAACTCACCGCGGGTTCGAATCCCGCCCTCTCCGCCAAGAAAATGCCTTATTTACTTTTATAAAAATGAAATTATTTTAGCGGCTGGAGGCGCCATAACCGCCAGTAGTAGTACCGCTGCCGCCAATGCCACTACCTGATGGGCTAGGTATAAAATTGCCGATGACGAAATTAACGGCCGCGTAGGCCAGAATTGCCACGATTATACCGACTAGCGCGTAAAGGATAGTGTTCTTGGCTGATTGAACTTTCGAGGCGTCGCCGCCAGATACGATATATTTTAGCCCGCCGATGATGAGCATGATTACAGCAACAGCGCCAACGATGAATAGCAAGACGCTACTCACTCGTGAAAATACGCCAGACTCGCCGAATAAGGTGGTTGGCTGGTCGGCGCCGCGCGCCGAACTAGCACCGTCCGCGATTGAGCCGATAGCCGCTACCGGCAGCGGCGACAGCGCAGCAATAGCGATGGTGATTGAAGCTAGGATTCTAATGATAATATTAGTGCTTTTCATAATGATTTTTGAAGTCCTTCTAGTTATTAGTATACATGGTTATCATCAAAAATCTATGCAGCAATGGTAAAATATGCTAAACTGGTAGCGATTGGAGCTTTACTATTGGTGATAGCTTCGTTTGGAGGAGTACCCAAGTGGCTGAAGGGGACGGTTTGCTAAATCGTTAGTACGGGGAGACCTGTAGCGGGAGTTCGAATCTCCCCTCCTCCGCCAAGAAAAATAGAGGTCAGCGATTGCCCTCTATTTTTTGTGGTAACTACTATAAGCGTGGTATAATGCGGTTATGCAGGATGACTCACCGCAAGATTGGCAGAAACCAGCAGAGGCAGCCTCTGGGGCGCCTTTTCAGGCATCTGCGCTAGAGCCAGAACTAGAGTTAAATACGGCAGATACGGATACAGAGCCGCTCCAGCCAGCGCCAACTGATGCTGAAACGGTAGATTCTCCAGTCGCTTCAGCCGATGATGATTCAGCAGAGGGCACAGAGAGCAACACTCCAACGTTTAGCGGCGATACAGATACGGTACCGACAACCGAGCCTGACGATAGCGAAATTCTTGTGCGCTGGCAAGGTCCAGAGCATCTCTATAGCGAGCGTTCAATGATGTGGTATGCAGCTTTGGCGCTAGCGACGCTCATAATGATGGCAATTGCTTATTTTGCGTTTAATTCGCTGACATTCACCATTTTGTTGCCAGTGATGGCGGTGGCGCTGGGCGTGTACGCGCATCGGCCGCCAGAGATTATTGATTATACCTTGACCCGCAAGGGTCTGTATGTTCGCGACCGGCTAATGCTGTATGATCAGTTTAAATCGTTTGATGTTGTCACTATCAATAATGTTCATCATATTGCGTTAATTCCGCGCAAGCGCTTCCAATTAGGGCAGAATATTTACTTTCCTGAGGAATCAGGCGAGAAAATTGTCGACATGCTAGCAGCGCGCCTGCCGATGAAAGAGGTCAAGCCAGATTTTATCGACCGGATACTAGCCAAGCTTCACTTGTGAAAAGTGTTTGAGTATGCTATTATCAGCTAGTTAGCACCCGTAGCTCAGCTGGATAGAGCGTTGGTTTGCGGTACCAGAGGTCGTGCGTTCGAATCGCGCCGGGTGTACCACATGTTTTTATACGAGCCTGGATCGGATGGTTCGTGTCTGATAATTGAGAGCGTCTGCCCTGCTGGGCGGGCGCTTTTCGTTTGGCAGATAGTTGCTATGCTGCTGATGTTTGTGATTAAATAGAAGTATGACTAATGAGGAATTATCCAATCAGATACAAAAACTAAGTGATATCGTTGCCAATTTGGCGAAAACGATGAACGAACGGTTTGAGCAAATTGACAGACGCTTTGCCCAGATTGATAGGCACTTTGAGCAGATAGACAAGCGCTTTGAGCAAATTGATGAGCGCTTTGCTCAAATAGACAGACGCTTTGAAAGAGTTGATAGGCGCTTTACTCAAATAGACAAACGCTTCGAGAAAAACGACGAGCAGTTTGCGCAGATCGACGAACGTTTCAACAGCATTGATGAACAGCTTGCCGATATTCGTAACGACCATAAAACGTTGGTCGATATCGTAAAAGATATGGATTTACGAATGGATAAGGGCTTCAATGAGCTAAAAGCTGAAGACGGCAAAATTCATGCCGAGATTGCTAGTCTGCGACTTGAACTTTACTACGAATCTGGCAGCCGCGAGCTGGTGGACGATACTTTGTATGGTTCATTGGACAAGCGCTTGCGCCGACTAGAGGCAAAGTTTCCTGATTTGGCGTCGAGCCAAGCGGTGTGATATTTGGCGGAGAGACAGGGATTCGAACCCTGGGTACGATTGCTCGCACACACGCGTTCCAGGCGTGCACCTTCAACCACTCGGTCACCTCTCCTTCGCTTACAATTCTACCAGAAAACGCCAGAAATATGAATTACGCTTTACTCTGCACCTGACTAATTAAAAATGTAGTATTTTACACAATCTTCATCGGTTGATTTATTAAACGTCACTTGTCTATAATAGATTAATATGACAGCGCGAAAGACAGCAAGGCCGATAATTCAACTTAAAAAACTTACAAAAATATACGGTATAGGTGACGCGGCGCACGATGCGCTCGATGAAATTGATCTGACCATCCGCGAGGGCGAGTTCATCGCCGTGATGGGGCCGTCCGGCTGCGGCAAGACGACTTTGCTTAATATCATTGGTTTTTTGGATCGGCCTGACCAGGGCGAATATCTGTTCGAGGAGCACTCGACCGCTCGCCTATCAGAACGACAGTATGCCAAAATTCGTTCTAACAAGATTGGTATTGTTTTTCAGAGCTTTAATTTAATTAATCGCTTGACGGTGCTGGAAAACGTTGCTTTACCGCTGATTTACAAAGGTGTACCGCGCGTCAAGCGTCTGGAAATGGCTAGTAGCATTCTAAAGTCGTTCCATTTGCAGGAGCGCGAATATTATATGCCGTGGCAGCTATCGGGCGGCCAGATGCAGCGTGTGGCAATTGCGCGGGCTTTAGTGAATAAACCGAGCATCATTCTAGCCGACGAGCCAACTGGCAACCTCGATAGCCGCTCTAGCCACGTTATTATGGAGGAGCTGGCTAACTTGCACAAAAAAGGCAACACTATCGTCATGGTGACTCACAACCCGAATCTGACTAGCTATGCTAGCCGCGTGATTAACATGCTTGACGGCAAGGTTGCTAGCGACCGCCGCGTAACGGTTGAATCGCATGCCGAATCAAAGGAAGTAGCAATCCCGCTGCACAAATCAGACGCTTCTAAAGACAAGAATAACGCAGATGCTAAGGATACCAAGGATAAGGACACTAAAAAAGCCAAAGAAGAAACAAAAGAAGCTACCAAGGATAAGCTTAAAAAGACAGCCAAAAAGAGCGAGGACGACGAAAAATGAGGTTAATGACAGTTGAACACATCACCGATGCTTATCAAACATTGCGGCGCAGCCGCGCGCGTACGGTACTGACGGCGCTGGGTATTGCTATCGGCGTGGCTAGCGTGACGTGTATTTTGGCGATTAGCGACGGTGCTCGCGGAATGATTTCTAACCAAGTTAATACCTATGACGGCAAGCTAATGATCGTCCGTCCGGGCGCGCAGACGCGCGATTTGAATGCCTATCTCAACCCAGCTGGGCAGCAGTTGTTCGGTACTAGCTCGTTGACCGAGGCTGATATCGAGGCCGCTAAGTCAATTGATGGTATCGACGCGGTGGTGCCGCTAATGATTTTGAATGCTACTGCTAAAACCTCTCGAGCTGAGGCGGCTAATAATGTTGTACTTTCTACTACTCCTGCGTTTATCAAGACAGCAGATATCAAAATGAATGCCGGCCAGTTCCTCGGTGAAGAAACTGACGATTCAGCGGTGGTGATCGGCAGCGAGTTGTCAACTAAACTATTCAACACTGATCGTTCGGTTGGTCAGATGTTCACGATGTACGGCCAGCAGTTTACGGTTATCGGCGTTGTCAAGACTGGCGCTAACCCGGTTAACTATAATACCGTTGATTATGGTAATGCAATTTTTGTCTCTTATAATCAAGGTAAATTGCTGCACAAAGGCAGTACGCAAATTCAACAGATTAACGTTCTGGCAAAGGACAAGGATAATGTCTCGGCTGTTAAAGATAAATTAAAAGAGAAAATCCTCAAACAACACCTAGGCGAAGCCAACTTTACTATTCTAAGTGGCGCTGATATTGGCCGGCCGACTGGCGAATTGTTTAGTGCCTTAACAGCGGTGATGGCGGCCATTGCAGCGATTTCGCTGGTGGTGGGCGGCGTCGGTATTATGAATATCATGCTGGTTGGCGTGGCTGAGCGCACCCGCGAAATTGGTATCCGCAAAGCAGTTGGCGCTAGCCAGCGGACAATTATCGGGCAGTTTTTGGTCGAGTCGCTAATGATTAGCCTGCTAGGCGGCACCTGCGGTTATCTGGTTGGTTGTTTGTTAGCTGTGATTATTAGTTCGCAAATGAGCTTTGGGCCGACAATGACCTGGTCAACAGCGATTGCGGCGTTGTTGATGGCGGTTGGTTCTGGCGTAATCTTCGGTACTTACCCTGCCCTGAAAGCGGCGCGCAAGAATACTATTGAATCGCTGCGGCAATACCACTAGAGCCCGAATTTCTACCGATAGACGATAAATAAAATAGACAGCGCTTATTCTGTCTATTTTATTTTTACTTATCTCCACGCGCGTTTATTTTTCGAGGGCTTTTTTGAACTTTTCAATCAAATTAACCTGGGTCGGGTCGACATTATTGAGAATTGCCACGTAAATACTGGCAAAATCTGCTAAAATACAACCCCACAGCATCTGCTGCAGCGGTGTTTTGCCTGCGAGCGGTACCACATTTGATTTCGGGCGTTTGCCAGATAGCATCTGATCGCTGAGCGAGAAGCGTTTGAGAATGCGCGGGTGTTCGAGATCGCTTAGCAAATCAAATACCGCGAAAGGCTTCTCGACCGGGTGGCTAGTCCAGCCAATAAATTCGTTGTGGCTGAATTCTGGCAAATAGTTGCAGAATGCAACGTTTTTAGCATTTTCGTTCCAACTAATTTTCCACTTATAAGCTAGCGGCGCTATCAAACTACCGCTGTAGAAAACCGGCGTTTTGCCGACAGCGATTAAGGCCAGCTGCTTGGCGTAGTTTTGCTTGGTCGGCACATCTTTGGCCCAGAGCGCGCTTTCTTTCTCTAGCCAAGTGCTAATAGCCGCTAGTTCGTCAATGTAGGTGCGGTCAATCAACTTGAAAGCATTAAGCACTTCAAATAGCGCTCGCAGCGAATAAATTACGGCCATGCGCGGTTGGCAATCTTTGGGAATGAGTGCTGATAGGATATGTTCTCGTTGAGCAATCTCGTTAAGTTCTCCGCCAGTAGCAATGATAGCAATTTGGCAGCCGTGTTCAATTGCCTGCTTGAGGCATGATAGAGTTTCCTCGGTGTTGCCTGAATGGCTGCTAGCAATAACTAAGGTATTGTAATCGGCGTAATGCGGCAAATCATAGTCCTTGACGACGTCGAAAGGAATTGATAGCGTGTCGTTGAGTAGCGACTTGGCGAGGTCGGCCGCTAGCGCCGAGCCGCCCATGCCAGCGACGATGATGTTGCGCAGTTCGCGGCCGTCGTGCTCGGCGTCGCGCAGTTGGCAGTCAAAATTTGCTTGTTGATAAAGCTTAGCTGCAACTTCGAGAGCGCCCCCGTTGTCTCTTTGCTTCAAAATATTAGAGTCATCTAGCATGTAAAATCACCTTTCTCTTGCGATATTTCCTATAACTATGATACAGTATATACTAAATAAAGCATAAAAGTAATGAAGAGGGTGGGCACATGGATATAAAACCGCAAACAACGCAGCCAATTAGCGACGATCAGGATCTCGCTAAGGTTTTGGCTGGCGTAAGTAACGGCGCGAGCGCAACGAGCGCACAACCAGCAGCACAATTGCCGCCGCTGCCTGATTTGCCGCCAGAGCCAGCGCCGGAGCCGGAACCAGTGGCACAGCCAAAACCGGCTAAAACATCAGCTACAGTTACGCCAGTTGCTGACAACGATCTTGATAATGTCAAGAACGAAGCCATCAAAGAGCTTCGACCGCTGGTGGACAAGCTCAACATCTCTGCCGAAGAAAAATTTGACACTTATTTGTTATTGATCCGCTCGACGGACGATAAAACCTTGATTGCACCAGCGCATGAAGCCGCCAAAAATATTGCTGATGAATCTCGCCGCGCTCAGGCTTTGCTTGATGTCATCAAAGAGATTGATTTCTTATCAAACCCGCAGCCGTAATAGATTTTCTCTGTTAATCATGCGATAACACCTCCGCAAGCCCTCCTCGGAGGTGTTATACTATAGTTATGACTATTCGTTTTGCAACTGATGACGAAATCAACCGCTGGGATGATCTAGTGGTTCATAACAGCGATCGCGGCAATATGCTACAAGGGTCGGTCTTTTTAAATTTGAAACGGCTAGCTAATTGGCGGCCGCGTTTTATTATCTGCGGCGAGTTAGCAATTGGCGCTATCGAAAAGCATATTCCCCTATTCGGTAAAGTATGGTATATCCCGAAAGGTCCGGGCGTAGCAACCGCTAGCGAGTTAGCTTCAATAGTGCCGGTGCTGCGCGATTTTGCTCGCCAGCAAGGCGTTTTTACTATCAAAATTGAGCCGGAATTACTGCGTGGCACCGATATTTCCGCGATTGAACTATTGCCTACTCGGCCGATTCAATATAATGCCTCGACCGTGATAGTCGATTTACATAGTGATCTTGATACAATCCTTAAGGATCTGCCGCAAAAGGGCCGCCACGCTATTCGCCGCGCTGATCGCGACGGTGTTGTTGTTAAGCGGGTGCCGGTCAATGATGAAACTTGCCAGGCGATGTATGATTTGTTCAAAGAAACGGCCGATGGCGCTGGCTTTACGATTCGTTCGCCGCAATACTACCGTGAATTCTACCAGCAATACGCTGATGCCAATCAAGGTCAGCTATTTTTTGCCTATTATCAAGATCAGCTGGTAGCTGGTGCTTTTGCGGTGATTCTAGGTACCAAAAGTACTTACAAAGACGGTGCTTCGGTTCGCAAACGTACGGCCTACGGCGCTAGCCACCGCCTGCAATGGGAAGTAATCAAATGGGCTAAAGAGCATGGCTCGCTCGAACACGACCTCTGTGGTACGCCAGCTTCTGACGAAATGAGTAACCCGAATCATCCGCGCTATGGTCTGGGGCGCTTCAAAACTAGCTTCAATAAGCATATCACTGACTATATTGGCGCTTTCGAGATTCCAGTTTCGCCTATTAAGTCGCGGCTTTGGAGCAAATATATCGAACGATTAGTGCGCCGATTATACTTCGCCCGGCATCATGAATCATACTATTAGGCCACTTAGAAGCATTCTCAGCCCTAATCGTCGCTACTTAGCTTTAATATTCAAAATTGCTTGCCGCACTGTTTCGATTTCGTTCCAAGGGTGAGCTCCGTCGGCGCGTTCAATAGTTTTTTCGTGTCCTTTACCTAGGAATATAACAGTATCTTTTGAGCTGGATACTCGCGAGACGGCGAAATTAATGGCCGCAGTGCGGTCTGGCACTAAGAAGAGATTTTCCTCGCGTTTTTTGCCAGCTTTTTCAGCGCCCGAGGCGATTTGCGATAGTATGGTATTGCCATCGATATCGCGATCGTCTTCCTCGGTTAAGACAATCTCATCGGCGTATTTGCCAGCGATTTCGCCCTGGATGGCGCGTTTAGCTTCGTCGCGGCGGCCAGCCGAGCCGAACAATACCACTAGCTTGCCTTTTGTTGTGTTTCTAACATCACTCAACAATCGTTCGAACGAGTCTGGCGTGTGCGCGAAATCAACAATCGCCGAGAACGGCTGTTCAGCGTCGACCACTGTCATGCGGCCTTCTACGCCCGCTAAAGCGGCAATTCCGCGCTCGATCTGGTCCTTGGTCAAGCCAACCTCGCGGCCAACGGCAGCCGCCGCTAGGCTGTTATAAACATTGAACTCGCCTGGAATATTAACATGAATGTGGTAAGAATCGCCATCAATTAACGCTATGTAATCACTGCCGTGGGCGCTCAAATTGATATCTTGTGCCCGCCAATCGCCAGATTTGAGGCCGTAGCTGACCGATTGTTTGACGGCTTGGCGGAAAGTTTCAGCAGACGGATCGTCGGCGTTAATAACACCGACGCGGCTGGCTAGTTTAAATAGTTTGGTTTTGGCAGCCAAATAGCGCTCAAAAGTTCTGTGATAGTCGAGGTGTTCGTGCGTAACGTTAGTCATGACGGCAATCTCGATTGGTACGCCAAAGGTACGGTGCTGGGCTAGCGCGTGGCTAGTCACTTCCAAAACTACCCATTCGACATTTTGTTTCTTGAATTCCGCTAATCGTTTTTGTAGCAGCGGCGCTGAAACTGTTGTCATATGAGCAACTTGCGGCGTAATATCATTGCCGACACCGTAAGCGACAGTAGTCATCAACCCTGCTTTGATGCCAGCTTCGGTTAGCATTTTGTGGATCATGAAGCAGGTCGAGGTTTTGCCATTGGTGCCAGTCACACCGATGACGCGCATATTGTGCGCTGGATAACCGGCCTTGGTGGCAGCGGCGGTAGCTGTCAATAGATGATAAGTTGGCTCAATTGATTGGTATAAACTAGCGGGAATGGCTTTTTTCAAAGTTTTCTTGAGTGAATTCATACCGATATTATAGCATCGACCTCTTAACAGTGGTACAATTAAGTAGATGAAGGTTTTGGGAATTGAGTCAAGCTGCGATGAAACCGCGGCAGCCGTGGTTGAGGACGGTTTTCGGATGTTGTCAAATGTGGTGCAATCGCAGATTGACATCCACGCGCATTTTGGCGGCGTGGTGCCCGAAATTGCGGCGCGCAGCCACATCGAAGCTATCGGCCCAGTCGTCGACGAAGCTCTCGCCCGAGCAAACTGTACTTGGGACGATATTGACGCTATCGCCGTGACCTATGCGCCAGGTTTAATTGGTTCGCTGCTAATCGGTTCGCTGGCGGCGCGAACGCTGGCGATTTTGCATAGTAAACCGCTCTACCCGGTGCATCACGTCGAGGGACATGTCTACGCCAATTTTATTACCGAGCAAGCGCCCGGGCCTGTTCAGCTTGCCCTGCCAAAATCTCAGCCGCGCTTTCCTCTTTTGGCCTTGATTGTTTCTGGTGGACACACGCAGTTGGTGCTCTTTCGCGGCCACGGTGATTATCAACTGCTGGGGCAAACCCAAGACGACGCTGTCGGCGAAGCTTTTGACAAGGTGGCCAAAATTCTCGGCTTGCCCTACCCTGGCGGCCCGTCGATTGCGCGCGCGGCTGAGTCGGGTAATCCTGATAAATACCATTTACCCAAAGCTAAGCTCGATAATCCGTACAATTTTTCGTTCTCAGGCCTCAAGACAGCCGTTCTAAGGGCTGTACAGCGCGAAGTGGGCAAAGACTTCACTTTTCCATCGCATGAGCTCCCAGGGCTTGTCACGAGCTCGCAGCAGCATGATTTTGCAGCTAGCTTCCAGAAAGTAGCTGTCGAGACGCTAGTTGAGCGTACCTTGCGCGCTTTTCAGGACTTTCGACCGCAATCAGTGGTAATTGCTGGCGGCGTGGCTGCCAATCAAGAATTGCGCCGCCAATTGCGCCAAAAATTGCCGATTAACATTGAGTACGCGCCGATTCAGCTGTGTACCGATAATGCGGCAATGATTGCGGCGTTAGGCTATCAGCAAGCTCGACTGAGTACTCCAGCCGATCCATACACTCTCGAAGTGGTTCCTAGCCTGTCAATGGCCAAAACCACCTGGAACAATGCCGGAGCGTTGTAAATGCCACAACTATTTACCTCTGTTGATAATGATGAATTGATCAATATTTTGAATGGCGGCGGTATTGGCGTGCTGCCTACCGACACAGTTTATGGTCTTGTAGCACGGGCCGCTGATCCAGCAGCGATCCAAAAAATGTACGACACCAAGAAGCGCACTAGCCAACCAGGAACGCTAATCGCTAGTTCAATTAATGATTTGGCGAAATTAGGACTAGACTCTAATCAGCTATCATTAGCAGCTAAGTTTTGGCCCGGTCAAATCAGCGTGGTTGTTAATGCTGATAATGTTGCTACTTATCTCAAACAAGCGCGAGATAACTTAGCTGTGCGCATTCCCGACGACCCTTCGCTATCGCGGCTTTTGGCGCGAACTGGCCCGCTGATGACCACCAGCGCTAATGTGCCAGGCCGGCCAATTTCGTCGACAATTACTGAAGCTAAAGCCTATTTTGGCGACAAGGTTGATTTTTATGTCGATGGCGGCACTATAACTAATAATCAGCCGTCAACTATTATCGGCCTCGATGAGCATGCAAATATCATTATATTTCGCCGCGGGGCTGTTGATATAGATCGGTTATTTACCAAGTAATTTTTTGGTGCTGCGGATAGCTCTTTTAGCTAGCGGTAATCCATGCCGCCAAACTGGGTAGAATGGACTCATCGGATAATCATAAGTACCAGCTAATTTATTCTCATGGCTAGCGAAGCCGCGCTTGAAGTTGCTAACACCGTCGTTGAGCAGGCCGTTCATGTCGTAACGCTTAATTCCCTGCCGCTTACATTCGACGATAGCGTGCCATTTTAGCGCGTAGTTAGCGCGCAAAGCTTGGCCGCGATCGTTCATACCGCCGTATAGCTCGAATGAAGTTTCGCGGCTAGTCGCCAGCCAAAGAAATGATATCGGGCGATTGTCTTCGTAAGCAGCAAAAATCTGCGAGTTCTCCCCTAGTTTGTCGTAAATATCGTAATAGTACTGGTCGTCGTGCAGAGCGAATTTAGCGCGTTTAGCAGTTTGGCGGTAAATTTCGAGGCAAGCAGCGATGTCTTGGTGCGTTTTTACCGGTTTGATATCAAGTCCAGCCCGGCCGGATTTACGGATATACTGGCGGGTTTTTTTGGTCATCGCGGCTAATAGTTCGTCGGTTGTATGAGTCAAATCCAAAATCAAAGTACGCGATAGCAGAATATTGTTTGGCGATTGGCGCCAACCTTTGGCATGAAGCGGATGTTCGCTATCTGGCTCGATAGTTAGTGCGGTGCATGGCAGCTTATGCTTAACGTAATTAACAATTGCCGCCAAAACATCGTCTTCCCTACCTTGTTTGTAAACTGGCCCGCGCGGAATGTAGCTTAACTGATTAAGCGGTTTAGGCAGGTTTCTTAGTAATATTTGCGCAGCGCCAATTGTTTCGTTGCCGTCAACTATAGTAATTCGCTGAACATGCCAATTGTGAGCCGCTTTTACCTCGCCCCACCCCCAGAGCTGCAGCGGGTGCCCGCTAAACTTAGCAACAGTCTTGTCCCAGGCAGCTTTTTCGTCGCATAGTATTGTATCAATCATATGTTTAGTATACATCGTTTGTGCTATAATAGGATAGAACACAAACACGTGGAATAAAAAACAGCAAGAGGTGAGGAATAGCAAACTGTGGAATTGCTATGCTTGGTTATTTTGCTAATTTTCACGTGAAATGAATTGAGAATGAAATGAGCTTAGCTAAAACTTATACTCCGAACGAATATGAACCGTCGATTTACGCCTTGTGGGAAGAGTCTGGCGTATTTAAACCGAAAGGGCAGGGCCAGCCGTACGCGATTGTGATGCCGCCGCCAAATGCTAATGGCAATTTGCATGTCGGGCACGCTTTAGGGTCGGCAATTCAAGATATTTTAGTACGTTATCACCGTATGCAAGGCTATGATGCTGTGTATATACCGGGGGCTGACCATGCCGGCTTTGAAACTTGGGTAGTTTACGAGCGCGAGCTAGAAAAGCACGGCCAGACGCGCTTTGATTTCAACCGCGAAGAATTATACGCGCAGGTATGGGATTTCGTAGCTAAACGCCGCGGCGATATGGAATTACAACTGCGGGCGATTGGCGTGGGCGCTGATTGGGACGATTTGGTATTCACGCTCGACGATAAAGTTATCAAAACTGTCTACGATACTTTTGAGAAGATGTGGCAGGACGGCTATATTTATAGGGGCGAACGCATTGTCAATTACTGTACGCAGCATCAGACGAGTTTTTCGGACTACGAGGTTGTTCACAAAAATGAAAAAGGGAAGTTGTGGGAAATCGCTTATCCGCTAATCGATAAAGTCGGCGAAATCGTTATCGCTACGACGCGTCCCGAGACGATGTTTGGCGACGTAGCCGTGGCGGTCAATCCAAACGACGAGCGCTACAAAGACCTTGTCGGCTGCAAAGCGCTGCTGCCGATTGTCAAGCGCGAAATTCCCATCATCGCTGACGATTATGTCGATCCAGCTTATGGCACTGGTATGGTGAAAATTACACCAGCACACGACCCGAATGACTTTGAGGTAGGCAAGCGCCACAATTTAGAATTAGTTCAAGTAATTGATTTTGACGGCAAGATGATCAATGTGCCGGGTCAATTTGTCGGCATGACGGCGCTAGAAGCTCGTAAACGTGTCTTAGCGGCGCTCGAAATAGACGAATTGCTGCGTGGTGAAAAAGACATCGAACACCAGGTTGGGCATTGCTACAAATGCGGTTCGGTCATCGAGCCGCTCGCCAAAGAGCAGTGGTTCGTCAAAATGCGCCAATTGGCCGATAACGCTATCGCGGCGATTGAGCGCAAGGAAGTGACGTTTACCCCTGAAAATAAAGGCGATGTTGTCATTAAATATCTCAAAGACATTAAAGATTGGAATATCAGCCGCCAGATACCGTGGGGCATTCCGATTCCAATGTTTCAGTCCAAGACCAATCTGGACGATTGGCGCTACAGCACCGAAGTCGATAAGAAAGAAATCGTTGTAGATGGTACAACGTATCGCCGCGAGGAGGATACGCTTGATACTTGGTTCAGTAGCGGCCAGTGGCCGTATATCACTACCGATTATTTGGATGCTGGCAAACTGGCCAAGTATTATCCGAATACCGTCATGGAAACAGCAGGTGATATTTTGTTTGCATGGGTAGCGCGGATGATTATGCTGGGCCTATATCGGACTGGCCAGGTGCCGTTCAAGCATGTGTACTTGCATGGTTTAGTGCTTGATGAAAAGGGTATCAAGATGAGTAAAAGCAAGGGCAATGTCATCAATCCGATGGAGACAGTGGCGAAATATGGCTCGGACGCGCTGCGTATGGGTATCATTGCTAGCCGCAGTGCTGCTCAGCCGCAAGCGTTTAATACTGGCAAGGTGGTAGCAGCCCGCAATTTCTGCAACAAGCTGTGGAATATTGCTCGCTATACTGAAAATTTGGTTGGCGACCGCACGTCAACGGTCAGCCCGCAACTGCAATCGCTAGCCGATCATTGGATTGCTCGCCAACTAGATGAGGCGGCGCAGTCGCTAGACCGGCAGATTGCGACCTATCATTTTGCCGAGGCCGGCGAGACGATTTATCACACCGTTTGGGATGATGTAGCCGACTGGTACATCGAGGCTAGTAAAGTTGAGCAAAATATCGACATGAACGCGTATGTTTTAGACACAATTTTGCGGTTAACGCACCCATTCGCGCCGTTCTTGACCGAAACAATTTGGCAGGCTTTGCCGTGGCACGATACGATCTTGGCTAGCGAAACTATGCTAGACCGCCTAGAGTACGACGATATCGCTGCTGCTGCATTCGGCCGCTTGAAAGATTTAGTATCAGAAGCACGCTACGTAGTTAGCGAACTGCCGGGCAATAAACGTTATGGTCTGTTGTACATGGACGATTCGCTGGTGGCTGATAATATCGAACTTGTCAAGAAGCTAGCGCGCGTTACCTCGGTAGAACATGTTGACCAGGCTAGGGGATTGCGCTTGGCGGCTAGCGGGCGAGACGTTTGGCTAGACATTGACGACGAAACGCTTTACGAGCATCAAGCTAACCTCGAGAAACGTTTAGCCGAAGAACGCCAGCATATTCGGACGCTCGAGACGCGCTTGGCAAACGATAACTATGTAGCCAAAGCTCCAGCGGCTCTGGTCGAGGAGTCGCGCAAGACACTCCGTGAAAAACAAGAACTAATTACCCGGCTACAGAACGAGCTGCAAGTTGTGTCGAATAAGTAAAAGCTAGTCGATAACTGGCAAATTTGCGTTATCAAAAGCGTGCCGGCCGCCTTCTTCTAATAAGGCTAAAATGTTTTTGTGGTGATGACGGCGATCTGGCGAAATGCTAGGCGATTGGTAGCGAAAACTGTTGCTGAGCATGCCTTCTGAGAGATTATGCTCGGAATGGGTGTGCTGCATTCGTGACTCGTTGATGGTTCGCAAATCTTGCGAACTGAGCTTTTGCATGGAATGATCATGCGTCAAACTGATATCAATAGCATGCCCGAAATGCCCGTCGTGGACAGCAACGCCGCTAGCTATCAGCAGACTGAGTGCGGCGAATAAGGCGTTAATGATGTAAGTAAAATATGTCATAATTATGTTTGTTTTAAGGTATTGTGCTTACAAATATAGCACAAGTATGATAAAAAGTCAATAGTATGTCATAAAAATAAGATTATAAGTTAGTCTGAGGCAGTGTTCGAACGATTTGCAAACAGATTACCGCTAGGTTTTAGCGCGCAGGTTGGCTATCTACTGGTGATGATATTTGCTGCCGCGAGCAATCTCTTGGGCTCGGTATAGCTGCTCAGCGAGGATCAATCGCACCAACTGATGCGGAAAGACTAGCGGTGATAGCGACCAAACCAGGTTAGCACGCTGTATTAGTGCTGTGCTAACACCAAAGGCGCCGCCGATAACTATCGTGATATTTTTACCTTGCGCAAAAAGCTCGTTTAGCTGGCACGATAGGGTAGGCGAGTCGAACATCTGGCCGCGTTCGTCGAGCAGAATTATGAAGTCTTGGGTATGTAAACGCGCTAAAATTCGCTCAGACTCCTCTTGGCGGGCCTGCTGGCCATCTAGCTTGCTATGCGGTATCAATTGCCATTCGAAGTTCCAGGGCTGTTTGCAGCGCGTTTGGTAGCGTTTGATGCCGCCTGAGACCCAATCCTCATGCTTTTTACCAACGGTGATAACAGTGATCATATGGCGATTAAGCGCTCTTTGATGCTGTTGGCGATATTATCGAGCCGTTCGTCTGAAATATCGACAGGGTAGTCGTGATGGAGCTGCAAGGTGTCGCGGTCATACAACGGCACTAGATGGATATGGGCGTGCGGTACGTCGAGGCCTTCAACGACTACGCCGACGCGCAGGGGGTTGAGTTCGGCCTGGATAGCCTGAGCGATATTTTTGGCAGTTTGCCAGAGGTGAGCGTAAGTCTCGTTGTCGAGGTCCCAAATCAAATCAATTTGCTCTTTGGGCACCACTAGCACATGCCCGTCGCTGAGCGGGTTGATATCGAGAAAGGCAATAACATCATCGTCTTCGTAAACTTTGCGGCAAGGAATCTCGCCTTTGATAATTTTGGTAAAAATTGAATCGTCCATGAATTGCTCCTTAAATGTGTAAAGTGTATGCATATAGTTTACATATATTTAACATGATTAGCAAAAATAGATAGAGTGGGGTATAATTGTCCGTACAAGGAGAGGTGGCCGAGTGGTTGAAGGCGCACGACTCGAAATCGTGTATGCGGCAACGTATCGCGGGTTCGAATCCCGCCCTCTCCGCCAAGAGGATGACGCTAACTTTTAAGCTATCATGCTCTTGGAATAAATTTCTAGATTGACCGCTTGCAAATATTGAAACATTTAATCGTGTTAGCATCGTCTGTTTTGTTGCAGATCATACATATCACGCTGCGTATGCGGAACGTATAATATTTATGGTCTTATAATTTATCAATTAGCTCTAGCAGCTTTTCCCACGAGGCTCTGTCGGTGTGGTCATTATCAACGGTAACGGCGTATACGCAAACTTTATACATAAGAGGATATTCTTTTGAATTAATCCAAGTCTGCATCTCCAAAGGATACGCTAACTGGTCAGAAACCCCAATAGCTGTGCCGTAATCAGTAGTCAATAAGTCAAGCCCGTCGCGTCTAATTTGCCCAATACTTACAGTGCTCGACTGCTTGTTTGTAGGTCATTTGAGGGTATTTGCTGTTACTACTGCACATATTTATCATTATAATGGCTTTGGTGATTTGTTTTACGCGTCTCAATCTCGTCAGCAATCGCAAATAGTGCCTGCCAGTCCTTTGGTTTATCGACACCTTTGTCTAGACTACTCAATATAGACAACATCTCATCAAGAGCGGGATCTAACTCGACTGTCGAGTCTTGTAACATCAAACTAAGTAATTCATCGACGATACGTTCAGATTTAGTTTGCGGATAGCGTGCGTTAGGCTGGTTATAATCTCCTCGCTTACACAATTCCACGATATCCATGGCACGCGCGACTTGAATTAATGCTAATATTTTAGTAGTATTACCATTTTGAACTATACTATCTGGCACTTTCTGCATCATTCTATCTATACTATAAAACATCTACGTAAGTGAGTCAGTTTTTCGTCACGACTCCGGTTTATATGTCATGTCCCAGGACCGGCATACTTGTGTCTCAAGGTTCCGTTATTATTTGGTCTACTAACTCATGAAATTGGTCAAACGAAAACGAACCCTCAACGATTTATCTTTGTTTGGCTTCGCTTATGAGTCACGAACTTTTGGCAAGAATTTCTGAATAGATCTCTCACATTGATTAAGCAGTTCGACATTAAGCGGTACTGGATTATTGTTGTTTAAAGAATAATACCTCTGGTCACATATACTAGCGAGATCATCCCACGACACAACAGACGAGTCCTCGAGACCGCGTGCCAACGAGAACGCAAAGCTATCAAGATATTCAAGGACATCTGAATTATCGGCATTTTCACGAATCATTTGAATCATATCACGTGCTAGAATTGCCTGTTCATCTTGCTTCATAATCTTATTCCGGTTTTACAATTTATCAATTAGCTCTAGCAACTTCTCCCATGATGCTCTGTCTGTGTGGTCGTGGTCGACAACGCCAGCATAGTATCGTATTGCATAAATATCTGGATATCTTGGGGCTGAGATCCATTCCTGCATATCTAGTGGATAAACTAACTGGTCGGAAACTCCAATAGCCGCACCATAATCAGTAGTCAATAAATCAAGCCCATCGGCTCGGATCTGGTCCGCCCAGTACTTGCAGTGCTTGACTGCTTGTTTGTAGGTCATTTGAGGGTGATTATTTTTACCGTATTCTTCTGGCAGATCATCAATTAGTTCCAATAACTTTTCCCACGAAGCTCTGTCGGTGTAATTATTGTCAATGTTTATAGCATATGTACGAACTCGATACAAAGGATAATATTTTTGCGGATCAATCCAAGTCTGCATATATAGTGCATAAGCTAACTGATCAGAAATCCCAATAACTTCACTGTAATCAGTAGTTAATAAATCAAGTCCTTTATACCTAATTTTGTCCGCCCAGTATTTGCAGTATTCAACTGCTTGTTTGTAGGTCATTTGAGGGTATTTGCTGTTACTACTGCTCATATTTATCATTATAACGGTCTTGATGATTCGTTTTGCGCGCACTGATCTCGTCAGCAATTACAAATAGCGCGCGCTAGCCTCCCAGTTTATCGATATCTTTGTCTAGGTTGCTCAATATAGACAATGCTTCTTGGGTTTTGTTGTCTGATGTCTCGTGTATCATTCTATCTAGTTCTGTAAAATATCTATGGAAGTGAGCCAGTTTTTAGACATGGCTCAGGTCTTGTGTGCTCCTTTCTTTGTCTACAGACAGAAGGTGGGGTCGCGCTTATATACAACCTTACCCCTACGGTCTATGACCACATGACCATGACCCATTCCACAAGGTTTTTCAAGACCTCCATAGAAAATGTCATACCCATATCCTACGATAGGATGTATTTCCATGTTGTCAACATGACCAACAATATCAGCATGGGCGGCGAACAGAATGTCTCTCTGCTTCTTCGCTGACTTAATGTCTGATTTTGACCGCTTAAGTGCAGTCTGGGCCTCCTCGACTCGCGTCATTGCTGCCTCAAACGCTCGTCCTGTGACTTTAAGATTTTGTATCGCCGAAAGCCTTTCGTTGGCCTCTTTATACTCTTTCAACGCTTTTTTATAGCGTCTTTTGGCAACCTTTAGATTATTTTGAAAGTCATCCAGCTGAGACATGGTTTTTCCCTCTCTGAAAGGAGCGAAGTCACAGCGGCTGCTGCAACTTCGCTATTTTACAACGTAAAGAGAGTTTTGGCAATAGTCCGCTCAATAAGCGGCGAGCGTTACTTGCGGGCGAAGATTTCTTTGGCGCTGAGTTTGCGGTTGTATTCGAGCGCGCCAAAGCGGAAGATGCGTACGGCGATGGCAATGATGATGGAGGCAGAAACGGCCAGCAGGGCGATACCGATTACTGCTTCGCCGATTCCCAGATTGCCAGCGGCATTGCGCAGCATCAGTGGGATTGGCGATGTCAGCGGGAAGAGCGACAAGAATTTTACTAGCGGCGCGTCTGGCATTGATATGAACATCGAAACGGCATAAAGCGGGCCGAACAGCAAAATCATTACTACGCCGAAAAAGCTGCCAGCTTCTTTGGCGGTCGGCACAGCGGCGCCGATAGCTACTAGCAGGCCGGTAAACATCATGAAGCTGCTAGCAAAGGCTAGAAAGCCGATGCCGATACGTAGCGGGTCGATTGGCAAGCTACTGAGGTCGACTGACGGTAGCTTGAGCTGGTCGTGGAAAAACAAGTAGCCAATAAGCACCGGCAAGACTACCAGCAAGCCTTGAATTATTGCCAGAATTATTAGCGAGATAATTTTGCCGACGATTAAAGTTCGCGCTTCGATAGTAGTGAGAATCATTTCGATAACGCGATTTTCTTTTTCTTCGGTGGTGCTGGTCAGCATTTGATTGCCAAAGAAGGTGATTAGGAAATAAAAGAGGATTAAAAAGATACCTGGCAGAATCATCTCTTGGACGCTGTCGTGGATTTTGCCATCGCGGTAAATAGTGCTGGTTGAGTTGATTTTGCCTTGGATAATTTTTTGAATAGCCGGATTAACGTCTGAACGAACAGAGGTGGCTAATAGACTGCTAGCCAGGCTGCCGTAGCGGCCGTTGTCAAAAATACCGACATCTTTACCGTAAACTTCGATTGATTGCTGGTCGAGATTCTTTGGATAGTAGATGTACGCATCAAGCTGGCCGTTTTTGACGCGGTCAATAGCGTTTTGCTTGTCGCTGGGATTAATTTCGGTGGCTTTCGAGGCGGCGATTAGCTGCGGTTTGACCATCTTTGATTCGTCGGTAATAGCAATGCTGAACGACTGGTTTTTGAGCTTTTCGGCAGCGTCGTTGGTAGCTTGATTAGACAAAAAGACCATCCCAAAAATTGCCGCAAACATCAGTGGAAAGCTAATTGCTAGAATCCAGAATGATTTTTTCTTGAGGGCGCGAACGACCTCGAAACGAATGACAGTTGATAAATTATGCATTTTGCTTCTCCTCGTTGTTGCGGCTGTAGACTTGAACAAAAATATCATCGAGCGACTTGCCGCCAAATTGTTTACGAACGCTGGCGACGGTGCCGTAAGCGCGCGCTGCGCCATCCTTCAGCAGTAATATGCGGTCGCATAGACGTTCGACTTCTTCCATTTGGTGAGTGATCATCACTACGGTAGCACCTTTAGATTGATGTTCTTCAATGATTTCCATCAGTAGCCGGCGATTAACCGGGTCAAATCCTTTGGTTGGCTCGTCAAGAATTAGCAGCTCTGGGTTGTCGATGACTGTGATGCCGAGCTGGACTTTTTGCTGCTGGCCGCCCGAGAGCTTATCGAGGCGAGTTTTGGCTTTGTCGAGCAAATCAACGCGCTTCAAAAAATCAAGCGATTTTTGCCGAGCGTCGAGGCGGCTCATGCCTTTGAGCTGGCCGAAATAAGTCATGATGTCGATGACCGGCTCTTTTTTGTAAAGGCCGCGCTCTTCGGGCAGATAACCCAGTTTGATACCGCTTGATACCGAATAGGGTTTGCCGCTGACTAGCAGTTCGCCAGCAGTTGGCTGGTAAATGCCGAGCAGGGCGCGAATAGTGGTAGTTTTGCCTGAGCCGTTGCTGCCGAGAAAGCCGAATGTTTCGCCGCGCTTGACTTCAAAACTTAGATCCTTGATGACTTCGGTTTTGCCGAATTGCATCTTGAAATGAGCAATAGAAATAATAGGTTCCATATTTTCCATGATAGCATGGGCCAAACCAGTTGTGAAAATTACTAGCAAAAATGCTTGAAAAATCCATATTTAGCGTTTATGCTTGGTATACAGACGCTATATGTATAGTGTTTAGTAAAATAGACAAATATGCAAATAAATTGCGCAAAGCAGACCCAGATGGTCTAGCTAGTTTTTTGCGCTCAAAAATAGCAGCTAGAAACAAGAAAGGAAACGATGGCAGATATTACAGTTGTGAAGCGCGACGGTAGCCAGCAGCCGTTTGACGCTAACAAAATTAATTTAACTCTGCTGGCAGCTAGCGAAGGCTTGCCAGACCAAATTGCGAAGGTAGCGCAAATAGCGGCCGAGTTGCAGTTGACGCTGTTTGACGGCATTACTACCGAGCAACTTGATGAAGCGCTTATCCAGACGGCAGTCCAAAATGTCAAAGACGACCCGGACTTTGACACAATTGCGGCGCGATTGCTGCTGCGAACTATCTACCAGCAAGTGCTCGGCGATTATACTAACGAAATCGAGCTTAAAAAGCTACACGCGCAAAAGTTTCCCATCTATATTCGCCAAGCCGCTAAAGAGGGTCTACTAGATAAACGAATGGCCGATTCGCAGCTGTTTAACCTCAAAAAGCTGGCGGCGGCGCTCGATCCGAGCAAGGATTCACTTAGCAAATATCTCGGTGTAGTGACCAACCGCAATCGTTACGCGCTGCGGCGCCAAAGTGGCGATCCGATCGAGGTGCCGCAGTTCACTAACATGCGTATTGCTATGGGTTTGAGTTTTAACGAAGTCAATCCGACCGAGGCGGCGATAAAATTTTACCGCCACATGGCTAATCTGGAATATAGTCCGGGCGGCAGTACGCGGGTTAACGCTGGCGGTTCGTTTCCGCAGCTAAGCAACTGTTTTGTCATGGAGGTTCAAGACGATATGGCTTCGATAGCCAAAAGTATTAGCGATACCATGTTCATCGCTAAAGGTACTGGCGGTATCGGCATTAGTATGAATAAGCTGCGCGCCGCCGGCAGTCCTGTCAAAACCACCAATACCGAGTCAACTGGTCCGATTCCGTTCATGAAAATGATCGATACGGCGCTATTTGCAGTATCGCGCAAGGGTAAGAAAGCGGGTGCAGCAGCGGCGTATATGGAGAACTGGCACCTTAATTTCTCGCAATTCCTCGATTTGCGCCAGAATTCGGGCGATCCGTACTTGCGGACGCGATTTCTAGATACAGCGGTGTTTATTTCGGACGAGTTTATGAAGCGCGTCCAAGGCGGGCAGGATTGGTATTTGTTTGATCCAGCTGAAGTTAGCGACTTAAACGAACTATACGGCGAAGCGTTTAGCCGCCGCTACCAAGAATATATCAAGCTAGCAGAAGCCAGCAAAATTAACCGCTTCGAAGTCGTGCCAGCCCGACAACAATTCCGCCAAATTCTCAGTAGTTTGCAAGCGACTGGACACCCTTGGCTAACCTGGAAAGATGCCATCAATTTGCGGGCGCTCAACAATAACACCGGGACAATCCATCTCAGTAATTTGTGCACCGAAATAACTTTGCCCGAGGACGAAAATAATATTGCTACCTGTAATTTAGTTAGTATGAATTTGTCGGCTTTTCTCAATGCTGATAAGACTTGGGATTGGGATCGTTTGGCGGTATCAGTACGCTCTGCCACGCGCCAGTTAGATAACTTGATTGACATTACGAACACGCCAGTTACCGAAGCTATGCATAGCAATGAGCAGAATCGGGCGCTTGGGCTCGGCTATATGGGATTATCGGATGTTTTGGAGAAGCTAGAGATTAGTTACGAAAGCGAGGCTGCCTACGATCTGGTTGACCAGCTAACTGAATTTATCAGCTACCATGCCATTGATGAATCGGCTAACCTCGCAGCTGAGCGCGGCAGCTATCCGAACTTTGCTGGCAGCGGTTGGAGCAAGGGATTACTGCCTATCGATACTGTTGATAAACTTACAACAGAGCGCGACGTTAAGGTAAAAATTGATAGTAAATCGCGCTTGGATTGGGAAGCGCTGCGCCAAAAAGTCAAAAAAGGTATGCGTAACGCAACTTTGATGGCGATCGCGCCGACAGCTAATATCTCGCATGTGGCAGGTACGACGCCGGGACTTGACCCGCAGTTTAGCCAAATCTTTAGCCGCAGCACGCTCAACGGCAAATTCCTAGAGGTTAATGCTAATTTAGTGCGTAAACTCAAACAACTTAATCTGTGGGAATCGCTCAAAGACGACTTGTTGGCGAATCAGGGCGATATCCAAGGTTTTGAGCAAATTCCGCAAGCAGTCCGCGACGTCTACAAAACTAGTTTTCAGCTGAGCCCGTACGCCTTTATTGAGGTGGCAGCGCGAGCGCAAAAATGGGTCGACCAAGCAATTAGCCGCAATATGTACTTAGAGTCGCGCGATATTGATGAATATATCGAAATCTATTCAGAAGCATGGCGCCGCGGTTTGAAAACGACATATTATCTGCATGTCAAACCGCGCCATCAATCCGAGCAAACCACCGTCACATCGCAATCGGTACAGAAAGTTCGTACCGACAGCGCTAAAAGGGTAAGCGGTTTCGGCTTTGCTCGGCGCAAACAATCATAAACGTTGCTAAAATCACAATAATAAGGAGGAAATATGACGCAAACAACACAACCGCAAGGTATTTTGGGATCAGGCCTGCGCGACGGCTTGCAACTCAAGCCAGTACGCTACCAATGGGCGATGGATTTGTATAATCAGGCAGTTGCTAACACTTGGTTCCCGAATGAAGTACAACTAGTGCAAGATTTGGCGGCGTTCGAGAAGCTGACCGACGATGAAAAACATGCGCTGAAAACGGTGATTAGTTACTTAAACCCAAACGAACTGCTTATCAATAAGTCGTTAGCTTTTGGTATTTATCCATACGTCAATGCCGCCGAGGCGCACTTGTATCTGTCGAAGCAGATGTGGGAGGAAGCCAACCACTTTATGACCTTTGAATACATTATCGAGACATTTCCGTTTGACCGCCAAGAGATTTATGCAGCCGGCTACGGCAAAAAGAGTTTGAAAGACAAATCAGATTTCCAGACAAAATATGTCGGCCGTATGCTCAACGACAAATTAGACGTGACAACTACTGAGGGCAAGAAAGATTTCGTGCGCAACTTAGTGGCTTACAATATCGTACTAGAAGGTATTTGGTTTTATAGCGGTTTTATGGTTGGCATGAGTTTTCGCCGGCGTAATTTGCTGCGTAATGTTGGCAGTTTGCTAGATTGGATTACCAAGGACGAAAATTTGCATTTAACTTTCGGCATTAACTTGCTGTTGACAATTCTTGACGAGAATCCAGATTTGCAGACGCAAGAATTCGCCGACGAGATTCGCGATCTGATTTTGCAGGCGGTAGCGCTTGAAGAGGCTTATAACAAAGACATGCTGCCAAAGGGTATCTTGGGCTTGAACGCGGATTACGTGAACCAGTATGTCAAGTTTATGACCGACCGCCGCCTAGAAGAACTAGGCTTCGAGAAAGAATACAATGTAGCTAATCCAGCCAAGTGGATGGCAGCGGCTAACGATACGCTTGAATTAGTCAATTTCTTTGAAAGCACCAATACGAACTATGAAGTTAACACCGTAAAGTAACAGTTTTAGCAATTGAATAAGCGGCCTATTAGCCTATAATGAATATAAGTAAAGGGGGAAATAATGAATCCATCAGCGATAATTAACGACGACATGACGCTCGAGGAAAAACTCGAGGCGATTGAACGTGAGATAGCCAAAGCGCAAGCTGAAGCCGATCAAAAAGCTGAAGCTGACGGCCTGCCATCAGCGCCAATTGATCCGGCAACACTAACTATGTGCGAGGGTTGCCAATAGACACGCTACATATAGCGTACTCTAAGCGGTTATGCTATAATAAGGGCCCATGAAAGAGCAATCATACATGGGCAAACAGACAAAATATATCTTTGTAACCGGCGGCGTTCTCTCGGGGGTAGGTAAGGGAATTACCGCTGCGAGCATCGGCGCGGTTCTCCAGGCCAAGGGTATCAAAGTGTCAATTCAGAAATGCGACCCGTATCTCAATGTGGATGCGGGTTTGCTTAATCCGGCAGAGCACGGCGAATGCTTCGTGACGCGCGACGGCGCTGAAACCGACTTAGACCTCGGGCATTACGAACGGTTTTTGGATATAGAATTGACGCAGAAAAACGCCACACTGGCGGGACGCTTACTCTCAGAATTGATTACCGATGAACGCGCTGGTAAGTTTCACGGCAAAACTGTCCAGCTAATCCCGCACTTAACACATGCCATTCAAGAGTCAATTATTGCGGCTGGCGAAGGCAGCGATGTGCACATCGTAGAAATCGGCGGTACAGTGGGCGACTACGAGGGATTAAGCTTCATCGAGGCGATCCGCGAATTTGCTCACAAAATCGGCAAGGAGCGCTGCTTGTATGCACATGTGGTTTATGTGCCGTTTATTGATACCAGTAAAGAGTTCAAGAGCAAGCCGGCGCAAAATGCCTTAAACGATTTGCGCGGTTTCGGTATTGTGCCAGAGATTGTCGTTGTCCGCAGCGACGAGCCAGCGCCTGAGTTGGTTGCTCAAAAAATTGCTTTGTACGGCGGCGTTGACTTGCCGGGCGTGCTGATGCTGCCAAATCTCGATACCGTATTTATGATTCCCGAGCGGATAGCCGCTAGCCCATTGATGACCATTCTCGACAAGTTCACTGGTAATTTTGCTCAGCCGAATCTCGCGAAATGGCAAGCGTTAACTCAATTGCAAAGCAAAAAGCCAACTGATATCGTGACTGTCGGTTTAGTCGCTAAATATATGGAAAACAAAGATACTTATCTGTCGGTGACCGAGGCGCTCAAGAGTGCGGCTTGGTATGAAAATGTTGGTCTGCATATCAAGTGGCTCAATGCCGAAACAGTTACCGAGCGCGATTTCGAGACGGTTGATGCTCTGCTGGTGCCAGGCGGCTTTGGCCCGCGCGGGATTGAGGGCAAGATTGCGGCAGCGCAGTATGCGCTTGAGCGCGATGTGCCGTATTTGGGGATTTGCTTAGGTTTACAGACAGCAGTAATTGCGGCGGCGCGGCGAGCCGGGCTTGACGATGCTAACAGCACGGAGTTTGACGATGCTACGACGCATGATGTGGTGTATATTATGCCTGGCCAAGAGGGCAAAGAATCGACTGGCGGTACGTTGCGGCTGGGCAATTATCCAGCAGTATTCACGCCAGGGTCGCTTGCTTCTAAGGTATATCAGTCGGATCACACCGAGGAGCGCCATCGCCACCGATATGAGGTAAACCAGCAGTTTCTAGATGAGATTGCCCGCGGCGGCGTGGCGGTGTCGGGCTTGTCGCCAGACGGGCGGCTAGTCGAATTTGTCGAGGCGCCAAATTGCCGCTATTTTGTCGCAACGCAAGCGCACCCCGAGTTTCGTTCGCGGCCAATGCGGCCGCATCCGCTGTTTGCTGGACTGATTAGAGCGGCTGTCTCTTGACAAATTATACTAGTTATGCTAATATGAGAATATGGCAGAAGAAGAAAAACAAAAAGTAGAAGATTTCGAGCCAACTTACAACGAGAGCAGCGACGATACAGCGATGTTGCGAGCGGTGCTGCAATCGGATCATGCTCGTAATATTACGCCAGTATCGGTGTATCGCCAGCCAGATTTTGACGGCGCGGAAGATTAACTGTAGTAAAAGTGTTATAATATGGTCTATGATTGATTGTGTTATTACACTGAAGAAAATAATTGACAAACTGTATCAGCAGCAGGTTGATGTACAGTTAACGCGCCCCGATCCAAAATTCGGCGACTTTGCGACCAATGCGGCGCTACAATTAGCTAAGCCACTGGGTAAAAACCCGCGCGAGATTGCCGAGGCGATCGCTGAGGAGCTGCGCGGCCGCCAGGAGTTTAGCGAGGTTAGCGTGGCTGGGCCGGGTTTCATCAACATAACGTTAAGCGATCAAGCGGCATTGGAATCGCTGAAAGTGCGGCCGGCGACTAACCGTTCGGGGCAAACAGTCGTTATTGAGACCAATTGTCCGAACCCGTTTAAAGCCATGCACATCGGCCACGCGCTGAACTCGATTTTGGCGGATACCATGGCGAACTTGCTGGCAGTGGACGGTGCGGCGGTACATCGGGTGAGTTACCACGGTGACGTCGGCACACATGTCGGCAAGAGCATGTGGGCGATTCTGCGCGAAATTGACGGTGATGTCAGCAAACTAGACGCTATTCCGGCTGATAAGCGCAACGAGTTTATGAGCCGTATGTACGTTGAGGGAGCGCGATCAGCTAAAGAATCGCCAGAGGCGCGGGCGGAAATTGATGAGTTGGCCAAGCAATCGTTTGTGCTGGACGATCCACTGTATAAGCAGGTGTACGAGATTTGTAAAGCCTGGAGTTTTGATGAAATTGACGCCAATGTGGCGCGGCTAGGGAATGTACCAATTGAGCGGCGTTATGTCGAGAGTGAAACTGAAGTGCCGGGTAAAGCTTTGATTAAAGAAAAAACCCCAGAGGTCTTTACCAAGTCAGATGGTGCGTATATCTTCAAAGGTAGCCAATACGGTGCGTTTGATAATGTATTCATCGGTTCGCATGGCAACGGGTTGTATGGTGCGCACGATATGGGGCTGATTCAGCTGAAGCATCAAGATTATCCAAACCTGGACTTGTCGATTACGGTCAATGGCGAAGAACAGGCGGCGTATTTCCGCGGGGTGATCGCCGCTAGTGAACTGGCAATTCCAGAATTGAAAGGTAAATTGTTTAATTATGCGACTGGCCTGGTTAAATTAACAACTGGCAAGATGAGTTCGCGCACTGGCGAGGTGATCACTATTGATTGGCTGTTTAACGAGTTCAGAAAAGCCATCAAGCAAGCCGGCGGCGAGCCGACCGATGAGGTGGTGGCGGGCGCACTGCGCTATCAATTCCTGAAAGTGAAAATCGGTAGCGACGTCGTGTTCGACATCAATGACGCGGTTAGTCTGACGGGCAACACTGGTAGCTATCTGCAATACGCACACGCTCGGGCCCGTGGTATTTTGGCGAAATCTGAGCAAACAGTTGCATTCCCGACGGAATTGTTCGACGAAGATCGGCTGCTAGTCAGGAAAATGAGCGAATATGCCGAGTCAGTTAACCGTGCTACCGAAAGTTTAGAGCCGCATCACGTCTGCGCCTACCTGTTTGAGCTGGCGCAAGAATTCAACCGCTACTACGAGAAAAATCAAGTCGTCGGCAGCGATAAAGAAGCGCACCGCGTCGGTCTGGTGGCAGTGTACGCTGATATCTTGAAGGCGGGGCTGACGATTTTGGGCATCGCGGCGCCAGAGCGCTTGTAAGGTTACGTTGTAAGGTTGCGGAATAAATACAAGCGATTTATTACAATAAACCAGGTTATAATCAAACAGTTAAAGGAGGTTAAATGCCATCAGAAACAACCAAAAAAGCCAAAAAATCAGCTGCCAAGAAGCTAGCTAACAAAAAAATAGCGCAAACGATTGTCAAAGACACTCACATGGGCGGTTTCGTTAATTTTATCCGCGAGCAGGGCATAGTCGGCCTAGCGGTTGGTCTGGCGATCGGTACGGCGGCTGGCGATACGGTGAAGAAGTTGGTGACAGCGTTTATTGACCCGCTAGTGCAGCTGATCGTCGGTTCGCAAAAAGGCTTGCAGGCGGCATCTTTTACCGTCGAAATTGCTGGTCGCAAAGCTGAATTTCTCTACGGCGCGTTTATCAGTTCGCTGATTACGCTGTTGGCGGTGGCCTTTGTGGTGTATGCGATTGTACACTTTTTCAAGCTGGATAAATTAGATAAGAAGAAAGATTAACATTTTTGAGGCTCGGCCGTGGCTTGACGGAACGGCGGTCATTGCGGCGATTTGCCTCGGCGGTATTAAAAATGCTAACTAATCAGCGTGCCGACTGTTTCGCCGCGCGCGGCTCGAGCGATGTTGCCGTCGGTCAATAGGTCGCAGATGATAACTGGGATGTGCTCATCCATCGCCAGGCCGATGGCGGCTTTATCCATGACGGCGATGTCAGGGTTGGTCAGAGCTTCGTGATAGCTGAGCTGATCAAATTTGGCAGCATCAGGGAATTTGGTAGGATCTTTATCGTACACTCCATCAACTTTCGTTGTTTTAATCACAACGTCGCACTGCATTTCTAAAGCTAGGTTCAGGGCGGCAGTGTCGGTGGTCAGGAATGGCCGGCCAGTGCCGCAGGCAACGATGACCACCCGGCCCTTTTCGATGTGGCTGAGGGCGCGGCGGAAGGTGTATTGGTCGATAAACTGGTTGATTTCGACGGTGGACAGGGCGCGGGTCGGCAAGCTGGCGTCGTTGAAGACATCAGCCAGAGCGATGGCGTTCATCAGGGTAGAAAGCATACCGATATTATGGGCCGAGACAGGCTGAATACCGTGGCCGACGATTTGGTTGCCGCGGACGTAATTGCCGCCGCCGACCATAATGACGACTTCGGCGCCAGTTTCTAGCGCTGGTTTGATTTGTTCGGCAATCCAGCGGGCGCGCTTGGGGTCGAAGCCGCTGGCGAACTCGCCCTGGAGCTGCTCTCCAGAGAGTTTGAGGAGAATACGTTTGGTCATGGGTTTAGTATAGCATGGTGCGCCTAAAAAATAATATGGCGCAAAGCACGGCTATAGGCTAGCCAAGCTAGACGATAATCTGTTAATAATTATTATAAAATAGTGTTGACATAAGATAAATAGTGTGCTATTATTGCTCAGTGGCTGGACGGAAAGCAGATTGCTAGACGGCTAGCCCTAGGCAGCATAGCGCTGCATAACGGGCTTTCGTTAGAAAGCTAGCGCTTTAAAATGGAAGAATCTGGTTCAGTATAGCACAGGTTGTCGTCCTGGTCAGACTAGCGGTCTCGAAATGTCGAGACTGGTAGTCTGGCCAGGTGTGATATCTGGCTGGGTGGCGACTTTTCGTGTGCTGTAATGATAGTTTCTGGGACTTCCAGAAACGCTTTACAGAGAAACACACGCTTACCTAAGGAGGTGAAAATGACCATTCGTAACTACACTGGTCACCCAGTGTACGTATTTTACGAGGAGGGAGACACCGTCCGAATTATCTTTCATTCGGACGGTGAGGCCAGGGCACGTCAGACTGATGTGCCCGTTGACGAAATTCTCGAAATCCCGGTCGTTAAGACCGAGTTTGGCGAGGTCGTCGGCTTGCCTGAGCCGAGAACGGGTGTGCACTTGATCGTGAGCTTTATCACGGCGCGTGCGGCTCTCGCTCATGGCAGGACAACCGCGGATCTGCTCATTCCGAGTAAGCCTGTCCGTGATGGTCAGAACCGGGTCATCGGGTGCCGCGCTTTCGCGCGCATCTGATCTCTCGGCGCCCTTGCTGAACCGGCAGTAACCCGGGAAAAACGATTTGAGTAGGCTTCGGCTGAAAAATTCGTTCGCTCTGGAGAGAGCTAAAGGTGTTGAATATGTGTGAAGTGGCTCGCCACCTATAATCACGTATCGCTACCATCTCTTCCCGCTAACTCGGGGTCCTTTCCATGCAGTACTGGCGAGTTAGCGCCGCGCTGCCTTATCTGGTCTCCCCCGCGCCAGTAAAATGCGGGGGATTAATCCTTGAAAGTTTATTATCTTCGACCGATCCGGCCGGCGGTAACGAGCAGTCAAGGCTCGAGAGACAGGAGTATACTTACGGTGAGCCCAAAGAGGCTAAATCCAGAAAGCCGTGTCACGCCAGAATTGCTGGGTGATGTTAGCGGCCTTCAGCAAGAATTTGCGCGTGTGGCGTACGGAAAAGATAGAGACGGTCACGGATATGAATTGCCAGATTTTACGGTTGGCAATCCGGCTACAGTGCGTCATGAAAGATTTGAGGTAGAAACGGATTATGTACGCGATCCGGTGACTTATGAGTTGGATAGTGTTCCACGAGTAGATTGGAAGCTTGTCCCTTACGGTGAACTCTTGAACAGCGCTAGCGAAAGACATCCAGTCCGCCAGACTATTGAACCAGCCGATTGGTACTATAACAGAGATGAAAAAGATGAGGAACATCCTAATCTAGTGGTAGTGTCTGACCGATTGTCGGTGGCGGGTTTAGCGACAATCCTTCGGATGAATCAGCTGTATAGGTTGCATCACAAAGGATCGCATGGCAGCCGCCGCCGGGTTATCAGTTGGCGCGACGGCGAGCTAGAAGATATGCGGCAAGCTATCGGTGAAGAATTTGGAATAGACATGTCTGCAGAAGCGAGCTTGAGTCGCGGCAATGTAGTTTTGCCTGATGACGATAATCGATGGCTGCAAACAGAGCGAAAAGTAACGCATAGCGGTAAATTATATACAAAAGGAATTAGTCGCGAAGTTATCAGAATCAAGGCCTTAGAACTGGAAGAAAAAGCAATTACTCCTGAGGCGCAGAAAGAAATTTCGTCAACGCGCGAATACGTATATCGTTATCTAGATAATGTTCGGGATCCAGCTCTGCGCGAGCAGGCGGCTGGTATTCTAGCGATGCTTGACGAAGCAGAGCGCGGTTTTCAGCTGCCAGAGCAGCGTTCGGCAAATATCCAATCAGCAGTTAGATCGGCAGAACAATGGTGTGAAAGGGTGTGGCAGATGGTGCCGCTCTGCGGCCCTAGCCATTCTGGCGAGCGCGAGACGCGCCATGATTTGCCGTATAGGTTTAAGTTTTATACGCGTACAAATGGCAGAACCAATAGAAGTATAGCTTACGTGATAGGTGCTGATGGCGAGCTTATTGAGCCTAGCGAATCTGGCTATCGCCGCGATGACTATAAAACGTGGGGCCCGAAAGTTCTTGACGAAGGTATGGTTATTCTTACGCATAAGAAAGCTTATACAGCCGCTCCGCATGAATTTGGCGTGCGTTACGAGCCGCCGCAGGGTATCACCGAAGAGCAGCTTGAGCGAATCGAAGCTATCCAGAAATCTATCGCCGAAGAGTGGGATGGTGCAACTGGTATGTCTGGTAAGGAATCGCCGTCAATCGGTGATGGCTGGGGCTTTACAGAAGGAGATTTAAACGACGAGGCGCAAGCCAAACGCGACGCAGAGATAAATTCCCAAGATATGGATAGTTTATTAGCAGCTCTACAGAATAAATTCAATAATTAATATAGACTGAAAGATAAGAAATTTACAATGAGCGAAGGAAGAAAAATGCCAACTCCAGGAGATTTGTTTGGCGCTACGAAATGTCCTGGTCGTGAGGCGTCCGTACGAGAATCTAGCGATGACGCAAACCCGGATGACACAGTAGCTAGCGCGGCTGTACTGGATCACACTAGAGACGACGTGCCAGCAGAGAAATTGCAGCGCCTCGGCGCTCTAGACGAAAATGGCGAATTGACAGAAATTGGCCGCCGGATGGAACAATTTGCCGGCGAAAGCCCTGAGCATGCCCGTATGCTGGCCGAAGCAGAACGTTTCCCTGAAACAGTGCGAATGCAAGTTGCCGCTATAGTGGCCTTGCAGAAAATACCAGCAGACTTGGTCGTGTACGGCAGCAAGAAGAGACCATGCAAGGAACGCTGGAGAAATCTAATAGATTCAGAACATAATGATTCTGATTGGTTGAAACAGCTAGAAGTACTGGCGTCTATACAAAATATGCCGAGAGAAGAACTGCTCGGATACGATATACGGCCAGGCGTTCCTGGTAAGGTTAAACGCGAATTGCGCCGCTTGAAAAATCAGCAGGGGTTAGCTGAATGCGACTTGACGCTTCCATCTGATGAAGAGCGCAAGCAGATAGTGAAATGTATAATAGCGGGTAGCGCCGATAAATTATGGCGCCAGATAAACATTAGGGATTTGGTGCCAAGTTACAGGTGGCGGTCTGAGGTTTTTGCTGTAGACACTTATAGATTGATGGATACAAATAGAGGCAATCTTTATCGTAACAGTGAGGGCGAAGAAAGAAAACCGAGCCGGCGATCCCGCGTTAAAGCAGGTGGTTTTGTAGTGGCCGATACGGAAGATATACGCTTTCGGAAAAATGGCGAAGAAGTAGTAATACCAGTTCTAAAAGGCATTACGAATGTTAGTCTAGAGGATCTCGCAGAGGTTGCCCCACAGCTATTCCGTGATATAGATAAGGGTTTTGCAGTAGGTGGCGATGGTCGGCCAGTCAAACTCGTAGAATCTGCAGTAGACAATAAACTATACAAATTGGGCGAACGCAAAGTTGCTGCCGAGCCTAGCGAGGAAATGGCCGACTTTGTTGTGAAAAAAATCGCAAAAGAACATCGATGGGAGCTTATCGGCGAAGCTAATAGCCAATTGTCGAGACTTGCGCGCAAATCAGGCCAGGAATTTAGGGAATTCAGTGATGAAGATTTGGAAACTCGAATCGCTGAACATCTTGCAGAAGTTGGTTTGACAGACGAAACTGGCGAGCTTCGCACTATTGACGATATCGCTAAAGGTGTTGCTAAGTTTAATGCTGCTGAATCTTGCGGGCAAGATGTCCTTGACGAGATTAATCGTCTCTATCCTGATTATGTCGAGAGCAATGGTAGAGAACTGCCAGTAGAATATGCAAGAGATGGAGAATATATAGGTCCGTACTTTGACCATGGAACAGTTGGTGTCGATAATATTCTTGATGTATATCCTAAAGATACTACGATACCGAGCGGGCAGCAAATTATGTGCCAAACAAAAAAACATGAATTCATCGGCGACCAAACTTGGACGAGCCTTGTGATTGTTTTACCAGAGGAGGTACGTGAAAAAGCTCGTAAGATCCGTGCTAGACAACAAAAACAAGAAGAGGCCGCCAAACGCGAACGAGCTTTTTATGCAGATGTAGAGAACGCTATAGCCTGGATGGAGTCTTTTGGCAATAAACTTCCAGTAGAACTTCAAAAACAACGGTTGGCGCTAACAATTGATCTGAGGTACGTTGCCTACGAGGACGAAAACTCTGCTGAAAAACTAAACGAGTTAATAACAAAAGTAACCTCATGGTGCGCAGCTTGCGGAGAACATCAGTCGTTGTCAAAAGCATGGAACAACGTAAAAGTTTGATTATCAGCCGCCGCAGCCGGCCAGTTGTTGGCTATTTCAGAGACGGACAACCTGTTGTCGACAAGTTTGACCCAACGCGTTCGCATATACATTATCCGACAGATCCTGTTGAGCAGGCAAATTTTGAAGTTGCTTTGCCACGAGTGATTGGCGGAATAGAGCCGCGGCCGGATGATAGGAAAATTGTTCGTACTGAAGAGACAGAATATTCGTTCGATAGTGGTCTAGTTCACATTGATGACAGCAATCAAAAACAAGTTTTTTATGCAGTGAGAAAGGGTCGTTCAGGTTACTCGCAGTTGATTCCTAGAGAAGACGTCACAGAAGAGGATGTTCAAATAACAAGTGATGTAACAGTGGTTGTGAAGCTAAAAGGTGTTGGCGGTCGCGATCCTAAAAATCTTTTCTGGGAGGTAGCAACCGCGCATGTTGGCGGTGCAGGCGGCGGAGAGCCGGGAGATCCGTCGTTAGTTACTCCTGAACAAAGAGCGGAAGCTGAAAGTTATGGCTTGATAAAGCGATTATTGTGGATGGCAGAGAAGGCGGTATGGACGAGAGACACCCAATATTGCACAGCCGCGAGGAGTATTTGGGGTGGTTAGCTGCTCGCTATGCGTGGTTGGATAGTAACCTCCGGCGTCAGCGGCGGTAGTTTTTGGGTGCGGGAGCAAAGAGGGGATCGGCTGCTTCGCGCTAGTGCTTAATATTATTATGGTAGTAATTGCAAGAATGTGTTATAATACCGGTGAGGGGCTGGGGCGATGCCGCCGGTCTCTGGCGCACTTTAATATAGACGTAGAATCGAGCCCTCTTTGATGCTGTGAAACGGTGGTTTTCACGGCGCCGAAGAGGGCTCGGTACAGGATCGAGCTCCGCTGACCGCCCCGGAAGGGGCAGAGAGGGGTCAGAGATGACCGAGAAACTTAAGGAACTCAAGGAGCTCAAAGAACTCAAAGAATTTGAGGAGGCCCCCCTTGTGGGGAGGTACTTGAACATTTTCCCAACCCAACACCTTCAGATGCTGGGTTGGGCCTTTTCTCATCGAAAGGGCGCGCGCCTTTCCGATGTCCGTGCGTTTCTGTCAATGGAGTCCCTCGAGAGTGGGGATTCCATCGGCGTTGAGATCGTTTTTTTGGGGACGACAGGTGCCCCCCAGGAGATTATCTATCGAGCCAGCACCGTAACTTCAGTTACGGTGACCAGGCGTCCGAGGGATGCCTGGCAGCTCGTAGAGATTCTCTATGAGAAGCTTCCGCTCAAGTCCCAGCGGTAGTCCCTCCCACCCCACCCCGGCGGGGGTTGCCTGGCCTTGCTTGGCTGCAACTCCCGCTGGGGCGGCAGACCCCTCTTCGCGCCAGGAGGGGTATTTCTTTGTACTAGGACGTTTGCTGCAGCAGGTGCCAGAGCAGTTTTCTCGAGATTACTACGACGCCAAAAAGTAGTATACTAGGTATATGAAAGCCAGTTTCAAGCCGAAAAAAATTCTGTGGATGGATTTGGAGATGACCGGGCTAGATCCGGTGCACGATGAGGTTTTGGAGGTGGCGGCGATTGCCACTGATTGGGATTTTACGGAAATTGCGACATATGAGGGAGTTGTACAACACGACCCAGAGAAACTAAGGAAATTGCTTGATCGAAATGCTAGCTTTTGGAATGAACATCCAGCGGCGCGGCTTGGGCTGGAGGAACAAAATGCCTCGGGCAAGCCGTTGGCCGAGGTGGAGCGTGAGCTGCTTACGTTTTGCGATGAATATTTTGCGGATGAATCACGGATTTTACTGGGCGGCAATTCAATTCACCAAGACCGGCGGTTTATCGACCAATGGTGGCCTACGTTGTCAAAAAGGCTACACTATCGGATGTTAGATGTCAGTGCCTGGAAAGTGGTGTTTGAGGGTAAATACGGTAAGAAATTTGCCAAACCAGAGGATCATCGGGCGCTGGAGGACATTCGCGGCAGTATTCAAGAATTAAAATATTATTTGAAGAAGGTGAAGGCGTGACAGATAAAATATGGCACGATATCAGCGAGGATTCGCTAGAAGTACGGCAAAGTTTAATTGAAAAATTAAACTTATCGGAGTTGCAGCGGCGGATTTTGATTGAGAACCGTTGGCTGCCGCAAGCGGTCGAAGGCGGCGATTGGCTACTGATTAAGGCGGAAATCCCGAGTATTGAACGCCGCAATGTCCATTGGCAAGGGTTGACGATTTTGCTCAGCAAAAACAAAGTTATCACCTTGCACCGCGACGAATTAGATAGCGAGGTCACCGAGCGGATTGAAGCGTACCGGCCAGGCGCTTTGTCGCCGTCGCTAATTGCAGCAACGATGATTCAATTTACAGTCGAGCAGTATATGCCGATTCTTAACTCAATTGACGATGTAACCGATCAATTAGAAGATACAATGATTCGCGATCCGGGCAAGCATCAGTTGCAGCAGCTTTTTGTGTATAAGCGCCAGCTAGCGGATTTGCGCAAAGTGATTTTGCCGCTGATGAATATGCTAAATGGTTTGAGTAATGGTCGGTATGGTATTTTCGACGAAAAGTGCGCGATTTATGCGCGCGACAGCTACGATTACGCTTGGCGCGTGCACGAGCTGATTGACACCATGCGCGATCTATTGACTAGCGCACTGGATATGTATCTGTCGGTGGTATCTAATCGAATGAATGATGTAATGAAGCGTTTAACGATTGTAACAACGATATTTATGCCGATGTCGTTTTTGACAGGTCTAGCTGGCATGAACTTTTCGCAGCTGCCGTTTCATAGCGATGTAATGTTTTGGATAACGATGGCACTGCTGGTCGTTTTGCCGATATTGATGCTGGTATGCTTTATACGGAGTAAATGGCTATGACGCACCAGCAATTTGAAGAGTTTTTGCTAAGTTTGCCAGGCGTATGGCTGGATTATCCGTTCGGCGATAAAGTAGCTGTGTACAAAGTCGGCCGCAAAGATGCTGGCCAAAGCGAAAAGATGTTTGCGTTGATAGCCGAGGATTCAAAGCCGTTGCGGATTAGCTTGAAATGTGATCCGCAATTGTCGTTAAAGTTACAACAAAAGTACGAATCGGTTCAACCGGGCTTTCATCTTAATAAAAAACACTGGATTACGGTGATTTGCAGCGGCCAGCTCAGCGACGAAGAACTTTTTGATCTGGCGCGGTTGAGTTATCGGCTAGTAACGGAATAGCTGCTACTGCTTGGTTGAAGCGAAGTCGTGGTAAGCTTTGAGGATAACGTCGATATTATTAATGGATTCGTCGCAGAACGAGCGGATTGATTTGGAGTCGCTAACCTTTTTAAGCTTGTTGAGTTGCGACTTTAAAATGGTTAATTCGTAAGTCATGGCGGTGGCGTAGCTACTGTCGAGCTTGCCTTTTTGATAAGAGTCGTTGAGTTTCTTTTGCAGGGCCTCCAGGTAGCTTTTTTCGGTACTAGAGGATTTTTTCTGGATTTTGCGCTCTTTGATGATGGCGTCTAGCCGGGTCTGCATGGTCGTCAGGGTGCTGTTGAGCGCAGTGTTGGCCTCGGCAATTTCAGTCTGCGTCAGGCGGCCTTCGTTTTCGTCGACGACTTTGTTCAGTGTATCGGTGCGATCGCGGATCGGCTGGATTAGACTGTTGGCATCAGATGCGCCAGGGTTGATGATTAGAATCAAAATGATGATAACGCTAGCAATAACAGTGCCAATGAGCGCAAATATAGCGATTCGATTGATGGTGTGCTGTTCTTGCGGAGCGATGCGGTTAAGGTAGTCAACAGTATTATAATCATCATCCGAGCTGCTGGCGTAAACTGGGAAAGTACTTAGCGGCTGCGGTCCTGTGTCGTACGATGGTGCGGTTTGGTTAATTTGCGGTAGTTGATCAGACTGATTAGTTGCCAGGCTGGATGTTTGCTGCGGGTATGCCAGCGGCTGCGTCTGGGCGGCTTGGTTATTGTAATACGGATTAGGCGCCGTTTGCTGCTGCGGTGTTTGCTGGCCGTAGACCTGATTGTACGGTGCGGCTGGCTGCTGCGGGTTTTCTGGTGGTAAATTATTAGCAGAACCCTGCGAATACGGTTGTTGCGGATTGGTGTAGGGGTCCTGATTCATACCTATATTTAACCACAACCGATAACAGAGGTAAAGAGTGATATACTAAAATGTATGGATGCCAAGGAGGAAATTCGCTCGCGGCTCAATATCGAAGATGTGATTGGCGAATATGTTGAGCTAAAGCGGGCAGGGCGCAGTTATAAGGGGTTGAGTCCGTTTACTGGCGAGAAAACGCCTAGCTTTTTCGTAAGTCCTGAAAAAAATATTTGGCATGATTTCTCGAGCAACAAAGGCGGCGATGTTTTCGCTTTTGTGATGGAGGCTGAGGGGATGGATTTTCGCCAGGCGATGGAATTTTTGGCGCGCAAAGCTGGAGTTGATCTCAGCGAATACCAATCGGCTGGTGCCAGAAAACGCAGCGCCTACAAAAAACGGTTGTTGGCAGCCAACGAGCTAGCGGCACGATATTTCCAACAGAGTTTATTGCGTAGCCAGCAGGCGATTGAATATGTTTTTAAGCAGCGAGGATTGTCGCGGCAAACCGTCCAAGATTTTCAGATTGGTTATGCGCCGGATAGCGGCACGGCGTTGCTGGCGGCGCTCGAAAAAAGAGGTTTTACTAAGCGAGAAATCAACGATGCGGGGCTATTAAACCGCTATGGCAAAGATTTGTTTCGCGGTCGAATGATGATTCCGTTGATGGATCAGGGCGGGCAAGTGATTGGCTTTACCGGGCGGATTATTGGCAGTGTGCCGAATGCGCCGAAATATCTGAATACGCCGCAGACATTACTGTATGATAAGGGTCGTCATATTTTTGCGTTGAGCCAAGCCAAAGAGGCGATTCGCAAAAGTGGCTTCGTAGTGATGGTTGAGGGAAATTTGGATGTAGTTAGCAGCCACCAAGCGGGTGTGGCGCAAACGGTAGCGACTGCTGGCACGTCGATGACCGAGAATCACCTCAAGGCGGTCAAGCGGCTGACCAGCGATATTCGCCTCTGTTATGATAGCGATAAAGCGGGTGTGGCAGCGACCGAGCGGGCAATTGAGCTGGCTTCGCACGAGGGCGTTGAGTTAACAATTATTTCGTTGCCAGATGGCGCTAAAGACCCGGACGAGCTGATTAAATCAAGTGTTCAGGCGTGGCGCGAAGCGATAACTCGCAACGAGCCAGCTGTCGAATGGGTGTTGCGCCAGCATGCCGGGCGCTGCGATTTGGATACAGCGGTTGGCCGGCGAACTTTTACTACGGCAGCGCTGCGAATAGTGCGCGGGCTAGCTGACCCCGTCGAGCGCGAATACTATATCAAGCGGATAGCTACTATGTCGCATACTAGCGAGGAGGCGGTGCGCCAAAAATTAGCTGGCGAGCCAGTCAAGAAACAAACTTTCAAACCCGTTGTTGCAAATACATCGATTATTAAGAACGAACAGGCGGTGCTAGAGGATAACATTTTGGCTTTGGCGCTTTATGATGCTAGGTGTTTAGAAGAATTGCGCCGCGCTGGCCGCCAGCAATGGAGCAGCGCTGAGCGAGAGTTATTAGCGACGGTACTCCTCGAAGAAGACGATCCGCAAAATCGCCCTAAAAAGTTGCAAAAAGCTGATATTTATGTAAAAATGGTATCATTGCGCGCTGAGGAGCGTTATGCAGCATGGGATAGCGGCGATCGCTATGTCGCGATGTGCCAACTGCTGCGGGATAAAGAGGATAAACATAACAAACAAACTCAACAAGAATTATTAGCTAAGTTACGCGACGCTGAAGCTGCTGGCGATGAGGCAGCGGCTAGAGAGTTGCGTGCGGCACTCAATAACATAATCAAGGAGAAAGCTCGTGACAAACGACGACCAAGCGCAGAAGCCATCTGACGACAATATACAAGATCAAGACATCAATGAGCCTGATATCAACGATTTGATGGACGAAGATACTCCTGAAGATGTACTCAATGCTAATCAATATTTCGATGATATTTCGGACGACTCAGTGCGGCTGCATTTGCGCGAGATTGGCAAAATCCCGCTGCTGAGCGCCGAGGAAGAACTAGAATTGGCAAAACGCGTCAAAGAAGGCGACAAAAAAGCTAAAGATAAAATGGCCGAAGCAAATATGCGCCTGGTGGTATCGATCGCCAAGCGGTATTCGGGCCGCGGTTTAGACTTCTTGGATTTGATTCAAGAAGGGCATACGGGCTTGCTGCGCGCGGTCGAAAAATTTGATCCAGACAAGGGGTTTAAATTCAGTACTTATGCCACCTGGTGGATTCGCCAGGCGATTACCCGGGCGATTGCTGATCAGGCGCGAACGATTCGTATTCCAGTTCATATGGTAGAAACCATCAATAAATTGCTGCGCACGCAGCGGCGCATGACGCAGGAGCTGAACCGCGAGCCAACGATTGACGAGCTAGCCAAAGAGCTAGAGATGGAACCGGAAAAAGTCGAATATGTCATGAAAATCAAGCAGGACATTTCGAGCCTGGACGCTGGCGTCGGTCGCGACGGCGATGATGAAGGCGAGTCGGTGCTGGGAGATTTCATTGAGGATGAAGGTACAATTAGTCCAGAGGAATCGGCCTCGAATCAGCTGTTAAAGGAACAAGTTAAAGATTTGCTAGGTACGCTGAGCGATCGCGAGCAAAAGATTGTGCGGATGCGCTTTGGTCTGGATAATGGCAAGAGCCACACGCTCGAAGAGGTCGGCCAAGAATTTGCAGTGACGCGCGAGCGAATTCGCCAGATTGAAGCTAAAGCGCTAGCAAAATTACGCAAGCATAAAGATGCTAAAAAACTTTATACTTATCTGCAATAACTTTGGTTTTAGGTGTTATAAGTTAACAAAACCAGTTGTACTGAGCAGCGAATTAATCTTGGCATATAGCGCAGTAATATCGCTGTCGTTAATTAAATAATAATCAGCGATAGCTATTGGTCCGCCTTTTTCGATATCTTCAATCTCTGACCAGTCGCGCTGGTTAGCTTGTTCGGCGGTAAATGGCCGCTCGGGACGAGTTGCGAGACGGCGGTGGCGCAAATGTTTTGGCGCGACAATGGCTGCAACGATGAGCTCGCCAGGAAACTCGTGTTTGAGGAACTTGTACTCTGTCCAGGAATAGAGCCCGTCGAACAATAAACGATGCTGGCCAGCATCAATTAAGCGGTGTAATTGCTCGGCAGCGCGGCGGATGATAACGTCTTTGCCGTCGCGTTCGCGCCACTGTTTGCGAAATTCGGCTTGTGATTCGGGTGTGATTTCAACGCCTCGGGCGCGCATTTCGTCGTACAAAATGCCGCCGCCGTAGATTTTGGGAAAACCTTTGGCGGCTACAAAATTGGTTGCTTCGGTTTTGCCGGCGCCAGGCAATCCGACGAATGCCAAAATCTTGGCTGGTTTTTCTTGTGATGTCATAACCTTAGTATACATGATTATGGCTATATTCGCTTGTAAGTAACGGCCCTTAGATAGCGTATAATATAAATATGGTCAAACGCTTGGTGATTATCGACGGTAAAAGCGTGTTCTATCGCGGCTACTATGCTATGCCTGGGTTGTCGACCGCAGACGGGACGCCGACAGGCGGCGTGTACGGTTTCGCGGCGCTGAGTTTAGAATTAATTAAGCGGCTTGAGCCTGATTATGTTTGCGTGGCGTGGGATAAACGAGGAACGAATATTCGCCGGCGTTTGGCGATTTACCCCGAATATAAAGCTGGACGCAAGCCAGCGCCGCCGGATTTTTACGCGCAGATTCCGATTTTGCACGAGCTACTGGCAGCCTTTGGCTGGCCACTGTATGAATTTGATGATTATGAAGCTGACGATATTATGGCAACGCTAGACAAGCAGGCTGAACAGCACGGCGGCATCGAAACATATTTGATTACTAGCGATTTGGACGCGCTGCAAATTCTCGACCAAAATACGTATCTTTATGCGCTCAAAAAAGGCCTGACTAACATTGATAAATTTGACATTCCAGCGTTTGAGAAGCGCTACGGTATTCGGATTGGCCAATTTCTCGACTTGAAAAGCTTGAAAGGCGATTCGTCGGATAATATCCCTGGGGTGCCGGGGGTCGGCGAGAAGACAGCTGTCAAATTACTACAGCAATTTGAAACGCTAGACGGCGTTTATGAGAATCTATGGCAGATTAAAGACAGTTTGCGCCGCAAACTAGAAGCTGGCAAAAAATCTGCTTATATGAGCCGGGAATTGGCGCGGCTATTCACCGATGCTCCAGTGAAACTCGATTTGGCAGCGATGGACGTACGCGACTTAGACACGACAAAGTTGCGAGAGCTACTTGAAAAGCTGGAGTTTCGCTCATTGTTGCGAAAATTACCACAACACATGCGCGATGGCGCTTCAGAAGTGACTCCAAATAATATTCTCGCGCCGGCTGTTGAAATATTGGGCGATAAAGTCATGCCAATGTTAGTAATGGCGCCAGAATTACTGGTAATTTGGGATGGTGATATGGTTTGGCTGAGCCATGAAAAAGGCAAGGTCGCCCGCTTGCCGCTGGCTAAAGCAAGCGCTATTTTAGCAGAAGCTTTGATAGTTGGCCACGACACAAAGGAGTTTCTCAAAGCGCTTCTCGGTGCTGGCTGCCAGCAGTTGCCGGCTGTTAAACACGATACCGCGCAGGGCTCATTTTTATTAAATCCTTTGCGCAAATCGCGCGCATTAGCGGATTTGGCGGGCGTAGAATCTTTGGACGACCCAAGATTGGCGATGGCAGCACTGTGGGCAGTTTATGAGCAACAAAAGTCGGCGTTTGCTGAGCTGCCTGACCTCCAGCAGGTGGCGCAGACGATGGATTTTCCGCTGATTAATGTTTTAGCGCAAATGGAATTTCGAGGCATCAAAATCGATGCCAGCAAACTCGAAAAAATGAATAAATCATTAGCGCAAGAGATTACAGCGGTTCAGCAAAATATTTATGATATGGTCGGTTATGAATTTAATGTCGCCAGCCCGGTGCAGTTGGCTAGCGCGCTATTTGATAAGCTGCTCTTGCCGACAGCCGGTATCAAAAAAGGCAAAACTGGTTACTCCACCAACCAAAAGGAACTCGATAAGTTGCGCGGGCAACATCCAATTATTGAGTTGGTCGAGCGTTTCCGCGAACTATCGAAATTACAGAATACCTATGTGGCGGCCTTACCAGAGCAAACTGACGCTAACGGCTATATCCACACGACGTTTAATCAAGACGTGACAGCGACCGGGCGGCTATCGAGTACTAACCCGAATTTGCAGAATATTCCGATTCGTACTGAATTGGGGCGGCAGATTCGCGATGCCTTTGTGCCAGCGCCTGGCAATGTTTTCGTAAATGCTGATTATTCGCAATTTGAGCTGCGCCTGGCGGCGGTGATGGCTGGCGAAAAACAGATGATTGAAGACTTTAATGCAGATGTTGATATTCACGCCAAGACGGCAGCAGAAGTTTATAACGTACCGATTAATGAAGTGACACCAGCACAGCGCCGCCGCGCTAAAGTGGTGAATTTCGGCGTATTATACGGCATGAGCCAGCACGGCTTGGCAGCGGCTGCTAATATGAGTTACGGCGAGGCGCAGCATTTCATCGACGAATATTATCGTATCCGTCCGCACATCAAAGAGTTCATGGAACAAACAATCCGTCAAGCACACGAAGATGGCTTTGTGCAGACATTGTTTGGCCGCCGCCGGCCGACGCCCGATGTTAGATCGAATAATTTTGCTGTTCGTTCGGCTGCCGAGCGCGCAGCAGCTAATATGCCGATACAAGGTACCGAGGCGGATTTGATGAAGTTGGCGATGCTGGCGGTAGAGAAGCGACTGACGATAATGACAAGCCCAGATTTGCTACCTTCAGAGACCGGCAAATTCGAAAAGAACGAATTCGCCTTGCCGGAAAGGCAAGTCTCTTCAGGCAGCAAGTCTGGGCTTGTACATAAAAATACCTCGCTCGGCTACCAAATTTTGCAAATCCATGACAGTATTATGGTTGAATGTCCGCGCCAAAACGCTGAAGTGGTCAGCAAGATGCTGGTAGAGACTATGGAAAATATCTACCCGCAGCTCGGTATTAAGCTTAAAGTCGACGTTAAAATCGGCAATAACTGGGGCGAAGTGTAAAAAATTAAAATTTGTTGAAAATTAGCGAAAACCCGGACAAATATGGACAAATAACTGCAACTGTGGTATAATCTAATTACAGTTAGCTTAAGCAAAAAGGCGGATGTTGTGGAACGGAAAATGTTACCAGAAAATAGCAACCCTAAACCTGAAGAGGCTAGGCTTTTGTCTAGGCAAGAGCGTATAGCGCAGCTAAAACTAAGAGAGTCTCGTCTTCGCGAGCAAGCGGCTGCCGCGGACAAGCTTTATGAAAACCTTGGCGAAGAAAGTGGTTGTGACTTTCGTGTTGGTAGGTTTGTAGACGCAGACGGTACTGTTTGGCAAATCTACAATAATTATAAAAATAAAGGAAACCCTTATGGTTGGCTGGTACTTTGCTGCGACCCCAATGCCGAAAACGACAGCAATACTCCAGAGGCGAGGGTACAAGAAATCACTGAAAACGGCTGTACGGAAGAACAGTATATGCCGTTTGTTATGCCGGAAGGCGTTAAGGCTATCGATACGCTTCATTTTGCTCGTAGACGCAGTATTAATGTTTTTTGGAAAGATGGCGGCGAGTTGGTAGTAGCAGATAGTCTTGGCAGAGAGCTTTTACCGCTTGACGAAATAACCGCTAAAGAGGATGATACTGATAAATCCTCTGAAGAAACAACAGCTGGTAATAACGGTGACAATACGAATAGACGTTTTAAAGAAATCGTCGAGTCTTCTCTCGCAGACGTAGAAGAAGGTTTGGGTGCTGCCGCAGAAGAATTAGGTGCTGCGGCTGTTTCTGATGTGGTACACGTCGCTGCGTAATAAGTGTGTTAAAATACAAACATGTACAGAGGATCCCGACCGAGAATTTTACCGATAATCATTACTATTATCACTGTGGTGGTTGTTATTGCCATTTTGGTAACACTTGTGCGATCATTGCTGAATCCGGACAAAAAGACTGAGCAGCCGCAAACCCCCGAACAATCGTTAGAGAGCAAAATCAAAAATCAAGACCCAATTCGCAGCGTGCGCTGGACAGTGCGCGGTCCGATTGTTGCCGATGAAGAATTCAAGAGCTACCAGATTACAGTTAGTCCAACATCGCGTAAATACGTTATTTATTCGGGTTATCTGGATAGAGTTTTGGACAAGAAGGAATATGCTAATAACAGTAATGCTTATGAACAGTTTACTTATGCGCTAGTCAAGGTCAACATTCAGGCCTCTGATAACAAATCAAACGATGATATTCGCGGCGTATGCGCTACTAAAGGGCTGGCTTACGTATTCGAGACGCGCGATGGCGACAATACCGATACCAATTTGTGGACTTCAACTTGCAAGGACTCGCCTGGTACGCTTAACGCTGATACTCTGAAGCTCCAAGCTCTTTTTGTCAATCAGATTCCAGATTTCAAACCGTCATTTAATAATATTTTCTAATTATGGCGATAAAAGCAGTTATTTTCGATTGTTTTGGTGTACTGTACGGAGGCAGTATTGATACGCTAATAAGAATGGCCGAGCCAGAGGGCAAGGTAATACTGCGCGACCTCAGTAAACAGCACGATTACGGTTTCATTAGCGGCAGCAAGTATGAATCGGGAATTGCTGAGTTGTTTGGCTGGACGCAGCAGCAGACGCATGATTTCTTGATGCACAAGCGGATTCGCAACGAGGAATTGATAAACTATATCGTGAATTTACGCCAGCAGCACGCTAATTTGAAGATGGCGATGTTGAGTAATGTTGGCGGTGGTACGCTGGAATATCTATTTGCGCCAGGCGAATTAGAAAAAATGTTTGATGTGCGCGTGTTGTCGTACGAGGAAAGCTTGGCCAAACCAAACCCAGAAATTTTCATGCTGACAGCTGGCCGCTTAGGTGTCGCCGCTAGCGAATGCGTGATGATTGACGATCGTGTCGAAAATTGCGAAGGCGCCGAGGTGGCGGGAATGATGGCGTTGCAGTACACCGATAATGAGCTGCTTATTAAGCGTTTGAACGCTCTGTTGGAGGCATAAATGCCGGAACTTCCCGAAGTCGAGACGGTTCGCCGCGGGTTGGCAGAGCTACTGCCGGGCCGAGTGGTGGCGCGAACGGTGGTGTTCGATTCGCCAAAAAGCTTCCCGAATGCGCCGGCTGATGTCGAACAATTTTTATATGGTGCGCGCGCGGCGGCGGTGCGGCGGCGAGCAAAGGTGCTGATGATTGATTTGGATACGCGCTATTCGTTGGTGGTACATTTGAAAATGACGGGGCAGTTGGTGTTTCGTCAAAGCTCTAGCCATGGCGCTCGGGTATCCCCAAAAAAATCTCGGGGCCCACGTAAAGTTGCCCAAGATTTTTCTGCGGATACCGCTCGCGAGATCGACGACTTTGCTGGCGGCCATCCGAACGATAGCTTGATTGGCGAGCTGCCGGATCGGTCGACGCGGGTGCAGATTGATTTTGTGGACGGGTCACGGTTGTTTTTTAACGATCAGCGCAAATTTGGCTGGGTAAAATTGTTACCGACTGATGAGGTGAAGAACTTGCCGTTCATGCAAAAGGTTGGGCCGGAGCCGCTTGATCCTCAGACGCGCGCCGAGGATTTCATCCAGCGGATTCGCCGCCGCCAAAATTCGATGATCAAGCCAGCGTTTCTTGACCAGGCGGTGATCGCTGGGGTTGGCAATATTTACGCTGACGAGGCACTGTGGGCGGCACAGATTCATCCGCAAACGCGGGTAAAAAATGTCAGTGACCAGCAGCTGAATACATTATTTAATGAGTTGCGGCAAATCTTGCAACTCAGTATTGATCAGGGCGGTTCGACTGATAGGAATTATGTTGATGCCGAGGGACGAAAAGGGAATTATCTGACATTTGCTCGTGTGTTTCGCCGCGAAGGTCAGGCCTGCCATCGCCATCCCGACCAAGAAATTATCAAGCTAAAAGTAGGTGGTCGCGGCACGCATATTTGCCCAGTCTGCCAGATGGAAGTTAAATGATTTATCTGATTATTGGCACGAACGCTTACCGTGCGCAATATGAGCTGCAACAGTTAGCGAAATCGTTAGGCGTTCGGCCCGAAAAAATCGACGCAAGCAGTCTCGATTTGAATAAATTAGCCGATACGGTGCGCGGCTTGAGTTTATTTCAAGAACAGCGGCTGATTGTTATTGAACGGCTCTCGGAACGAAAAGACTTGTGGGATAAGCTCGGCGAATGGGCTAGCGATTTTGCGGCAGAAACCTACTTGGTATTGATTGAGCCGCGCCCGGATAAGCGTACCAAAACTTTCAAAATCTTGCAAAAAACTGCAAAGCTAGTTGAAGCAATGCCGCTGACTGATCGCCAGCGTCCAGCGGCCGAAAAGTGGCTGCTAGACTATGCAAGCGAGCACGGAGTAAAATTGACGAAAACACAGGCTAGCGATATGGTAGCGCGAGCAATTGTCGACGATGAAAAATCGCGTTCTGCTGAAATTGACCAATTGCAATTAACTCATGCTGTAGCTGCCTTGAAAAATGCCGTGAAAATTGACGATGCAGCGATTGCAACGGTTTTACCGCCAGCACGTGAGTTTTCGGTGTTTGATATCATTGAGTTGGCGGTACGCGGCGAGACGACAAATCTACGGAGCGCGCTTGATGAACTTCATCGTAGCGACGATGTTTATAAAGTGGCGCCGTTGGTATGGTCACAGTGGTCGCAGCTGGTATTATTAGCCAAGGCCGAAGTAGCTGGCGCTAGCGATACGATTGATCTCGGCATACATCCGTTTGTTACCAAGAAGTTGCGGCCGCTTGCTCGGCAGCTGTCGCCAAAGGACTTGGCGGAATTGACTGAATTAGCGGCGGAGCGCGATTATCAAATGAAAACCTCATCAGTTGATCCGTGGGTAGCGTTGGAGGATTTTTTGTTTCGGGTGGCTTCGCGGCAAAAATAAAACGCTCCGACTTGCGGAGCGCTTTAATTTCTTTATTATAAATTAAGCAGTTTTAGCTACGGTCTTCTTGGCTGTGGTTTTGGCAGCTGGCTTTTTTGCAGGGGTTTTCTTGGTGTTAGCAGCGGGTTTGGCCGCCTTCTTTTCTAGCTTGACGCCAGCAGCTTTAGCGACCTTGGCTAGGGCTGATTTGCGGCGGCTAACGGTTGCCTTTTTGAGCAGGCCTTTCTTGACGGCAGTATCTAGCTCGCTTTGAGCTTTGCTTAGGGTAGCGGCGCTCGGGTTGGCCAAAAATTCCTTGGTGGCAGATTTGATATCGCGCTTGATACCGATGTTACGCTGGCGGCGCTTAGCGGTTTGCTTCATTCGCTTAACGGCTGATTTGATGAGTGGCATAAATTCCTTTACCTCTGTTATTGATTTAGTGTATACAATCAGTTTTCAATTATAACTTATACACCTCTGTTTGTAAAGCGGCGCTGCTTTACAAAATAGTATTGACTTTGCCGTGATGCTTATGTTATAGTACATAAAGTCTATAGCGAATAAAAACAAATAGGATAAAATATGGCAGACGTGCTAAACCAGATAGTAGAGAAAGTCAAAGAAAGTAATAATATTCTCGTTACGGTTAGCGCCAATCCGTCGGTTGACGAATTGAGCGCTGCTTTGGGCATCACGCTGCTAATCAATAAGTTAAATAAGCATGCGACGGCAGTATTTAGCGGGGCAGTGCCGCCAGCGATTAAATTTCTACAGCCCGAGAAAACGTTTGAAAGTACAGTTGATAGTTTGCGCGACTTTATCATCGCGCTGGATAAGGAAAAGGCTGATCACTTACGTTACAAGATTGTCGATGATATGGTCAAGATTTTTATTACGCCGTACCGTACGACAATCAACCAGAAAGATTTGGACTTTAGCCAAGGCGACTATAATGTCGAGATGGTGTTGGCAATTGGTGTTAAAGACGAAGCTGATTTGGATCATGCGCTCGAGAGCCATGGCCGAATTTTGCACGATGCGGTGGTGGCGAGCGTGTCGCTTGGCGAATCGACTCAGCTTGGCAGCCTAGAGTGGAGTAATCCCCGAGCTAGTAGTTATAGCGAGGTTCTATGCCGGTTAGCTAATGAATTAAGAGGTGAAAGCCGGTTGATTGACGAGCAGATCGCTACGGCGTTTTTGACTGGTATCGTGGCAGCAACCGATCGTTTCAGCAATGCACATACTAGCTCGGCGGCGATGACCGTAGCTGCTCAATTGATGGCAGATGGTGCTAACCAGCAGCTGATTGCCACTAAACTCAAAGAATCGCACGATAAGCCGATTCCAGTGCCTGAAGCAAAAAGTAAGGACGAAGAAAAATCCTCCAAAAAGGATGAGTCTAAAAATTCTGGCGACATTGGCGCATTGTCGATTTCACACGAGCCAGTCGGTGATGTTGATGACGTCAAGAATGCAATTGATAGGCGCCATTCCGACGAAGCTCTGAGGGCTGCCAATGAGGAGCTAGAAAAGCGAAGCAGCCGAGATGCCGCCGCTGCCGCCGAAAAGAAATTAGCCGAACAATTAGCATCAATTCCTGCTGTTGAGCCTGAAGCTGATAGGCGAGATATGCCGTCGGTCGCCGATTTGCAGCGCGATATTGCTGCCAGCTCAGCAGAAGTAGATGAAGCGGCCAAAGAAGATCTAGCTTTGCCACCAGTTGCTCCATTTGCGCCAGGGCCAGGTCTAGCGATGCCAGTTAGCCCGGGCGAACCGTCGATTGGTGGTACTTTTAACGCGACAACCGAACAGGCTGCCGAGGAAGCTAGAAAAGCTGAAAAAGACATGCATAATCGCGTCATTTTAAGCCACGATCGCGGCGCGGTGGCGTCGCAGCCGCCGTCAATGCAATCGCCATTTAATGCCGTAGCTGATAAGACCGAGGTAGAACCGACAGTTCGCGATGTCTTATCAGAAGCTGCACCGGTTGATGCGGCGCCCGAGGCGGTTTCTTCGAAAGGGGTAACGGTACAGCCGAGTATGCCAGCACCTAGCGTAGAAGCTGCGCCAGCCGCAAATCCTGCTAGTTCAGACCAAGACCAAGCGCGGTCTGCCGTTGATGCAGCTCTGTCGGCAGCATCAGCTGTGCCATCGTCTGGCGCGGTTGACGATTTACCGCCATTACCGCCATTGCCGCCGTTGCCAGATTTTTCATCCTTGCCGCCAGTACCAGCTAATGGCGGGGTCGGAGCTGACGCTTTAGAATCTACTCTACCGCCGCCGCCAGCTCCAGCAGTTTCGGCACCAACATCAAATGATCCGGCTCAGTTCAAGATTCCAGGGCAAGCTTAAGCTTGCGAATAGGCTTCAGATTGACTCTGAAAAGATTTTAGAATCAATGCTACGGGGTATGCTGATATACTTGAAGTATGAGTGACAGGGTTATATTGATCGATAAGCCGCCAGGCATGACTAGCTTCGGGGTGGTGGCGCGAGTTCGCCGCGTGCTTAGCTATCGGGCTGGCAAAAAAGTCAAAGTCGGTCATTGCGGGACGCTTGATCCGTTTGCGACGGGCCTGTTGACTTTAGTTACGGGCAAGGAATGCCGCAACGCGATGCGTTATACCAAGCTTGATAAGATTTATGAAGCGACGTTCCGGTTGGGGCAGACTAGTACAACTGGCGACCCGGAAGGCGAAATTATGCCGTATGTTGCAAGCGACGAACTACAAGGAGCTGAATCTTCACCTTTACTCAAACAACCGGATGCAGCAGCAGTTAAGCATGTTCTAGCGCAATTCGTTGGTGATATCAAGCAGCGTCCGCCTGCGTTCAGTGCTATCAAAATTAACGGCCAGCGGGCTTACAAATTAGCTCGCAGCGGTAAAAAAGTTGATATACCAGAGCGTGCGGTGACGATTTATGCGCTGGAATTGCTTGATTACGCTTATCCGCTGCTCAAAGTTCGAGCCCATGTCTCTAGCGGCACCTATATTCGTAGCCTGGCGGCTGATATCGGTGAAGCGCTAAATACGGGCGCTTACTGCCAGGAGTTGCGCCGTACGCAGATTGCCGATTGGCAAGTTAGCCAAGCGCAAAAGCTAGCTGATTTTGGTATTGAATCATAAGAAGCATAGAAATTTGCTTATTTAGACTTTTTATGATATAATGAAAGAATGACAGATTATGAGAATCTTGCTCCTACAGAGCCTATACCTGATCAAGAAGTGCTCCATAACTTGCGCCGTCAAGCTGCGGAAACATTAAAACTAGTAGGTAGAGAAGTAGAGGAACCTGGCCGTTTATCGCTAGATGATCAGCCTCTCAAAAGTTTCTCGTATCCACTGACGCCGGAATTGGTTAGTAAGGCTCTCCATTTTGATGACCAAGAGGCGGCTGTACCGGAAGGTTGCGAATTAGTATATGTGCCAGAGTCGAAACAAGACGGCGAGATGTCTCAAGATGAGCTATACATGAGTGTTAAAAAGCGTGTTGAAAGTGTTCCAGGACAAATAGTCGAGATTGTGGAGCAATGGCTTATTTACGGCGAACTTGGACAACCGACAAACCATGAATATAGCATAGATTATTATAGGAATGGGCAGCCGGAAACTTTAAATAATTTTACTCCAAGTAAAACGCTACCTGACACAGAAACGACTACTAAACTTATTAAGGGCTGGATAGATTAGTCTCGTCAGATGACGATTGACGATATTGAGAAAATCTATAGAGTGATAGATATGATAAGGAGTTCGCATAACTTGACTGATTAGCGTATCTCTGCTAAAGTTATTAGTTATGATATCAAAGGATAACAAAGCGAAAGCTATTGCTTTGACTCAGGTCAACGAGAACGATGTCGGCAGTCCGCAAGCGCAGATTTCGATCTTGACGGCTCGTATCAAAGAGGTGACTGAACATCTCAAGTCCAATAAGCACGACCGTATGGCGCGCCGCGGACTGATTCAGATGGTAGGTAAGCGCAAGCGCCTGCTGAAATACCTTGAGAAGACGAACTTTGAGGCCTACAAGGCAACGCTAGAGAAGCTCGGTCTGCGCAAATAAACGTGCAGCCTGGGCCAAAAACCGTCTCGTATCGAGGCGGTTTTTGGTTTGTAAAGGTAGATCGCAGCTGCCGTATTGCTAAAATTACTAATCTAAGTAATATTATTGACAAAAAGCATAAGCTATGCTAGCATAAAAAGGTAAGTAAACGGCAAAAATAAAAATGATTACAAAAGAACGCTTCCCAACACCTTCTCATGAGGTGACTAACAGCCGCGGCGAGTCGTTTGACTATAAGAAGTACGGTATTGAGCCGATAGTTAAGTCTAACTCTCTTGATGGTGATAATTTTAGTACGCCGCACGAATGGACGCCGGCTGGCCGGGCCAAGAAAGTCAATGATGCTCGCGATGCGGTGGCGATTGCTTTCGGCGATAAGCCGCCCGCTATGGCGCGCCAAGAGTCGAATACTGGCAGGCAGCTACTGGTCGGCGAGGCTTATAAAGCCGCTACTGACGGCGGAATAGCGCCGACCAACGAACGTGCTTCTACCCGCCGGGTTTTCATGACTGGCGAGAAAATAACTGGTAAGTTACCGTCGCATGCTGATGCCGAGAAAGGACCGCAAAGTGTTGATAAAATGCTCGATCGGCGCGCTGATTTGTTAGCAAAAGGCGTTCCAGAGGATTTGGTTGATGGTATTGTCAGGGGTGAGCATAACAGGGACAGAGGCGATAATCTAGTTCAATATGCTTCGCGGCCACCAGTTGAGCAAGCAGCATACGAGCAGTCAGCGATACGCGAGGAGTCAAACGAGTTGGTATCGCATGAGACCAGTGCTAGTGCTGTTATGCCCGAGGCAAAAGAGACGCCGTTGCCGCCGCGTGCCGAGATTCCGAAAGCAGAAACTGCCGCCGCCAAGCCGCCTAGCGAACCAGAACCTAAAGCGCCGAAAGAAAGTGTGCCGCTAGAAACCGCCAGAAACGAAAGCCCAAAGGCAGAAGATAAGACATCACCAGTTGAAGCTCAACCAGACGGCAACCAAGAAAATACGTTAGAATCTGAAGCAGACGTATCAAAGACAGACGAAAAACAGGCCGCCGGAGAGCAAAATACGAAACAACCTGGCGAGCGTCAACCATTCGACCAAGAAAAAGCCAACAAATTGGCAGGAGAATTCTTGAGAGCTTATGGCAGATTTCTTGACCCAAATGTTAGGGCAGAGCTAGCCGATAGGCTAGAAGCTAAAGGCGGACTAAACGTTAGTGTGAAAACTCTTCAAGAAATGTCTAAACTAGTGGAAAAAGCTAACCCGCAGTCGCCAATATGGCAAACTGAACCAGGTAGCGGCTCGGCTTTGCAGAAAATTGCTGGCAAAGCTCGCAGAGATCTACAGAGTATCATTGAAAGTTTATAGTTTATAACTATTTGTGTACTAAACCTCCGCAATTATGTATAATGTAAACACAATTAAGCGAAAGGAGTGCGCGATGGCGTTTGGGCCGATGATGAAATTAACAACCGATAGGGGCTTATCGGTTGAACTGGCGCCGTTTGCGCGCGATAATCTAGCGGTGTTTGTCGAGGGTTTTGCGCGCGGCACGGTAACACAGTACTTATCAGCGCACCGAGCGCAGACGATTGAGACCGAGCAAGTCTGGTATGATGAAATGATCAAAAATAAAACCAGCCTGAATTGGGGAATCTGGGTTGTAGATGGCGACAAGCGCCAGCTGATCGGCAATACGGCACTTACCGAAATAACTAAAGATCACGTTCATTATGCGACAAGCGGTATAGTTATTGCCGATAAAAAATATTGGGGCCGGGGGATTGCCAGTGCTTGCCACCGGGCACGAACCTGGTATGCTTTCGAAAATCTAGGCCTGCACCGAATTAAGTCGGCGGTTATTCACGGCAACGCGGCGAGCTGGCGAGCGCTTGAGAAGTGCGGCTACGAACTTGTCTATACCGAGCGCAATGAAGAGTTTGTGAACGGCAGATTGCGCCACATGGATTGCCTGGAGTGTCTCAACCCGGCAGATTGGGCTTGGCGGCAATGGTGGGGCGATGATCGCCCGCCGCGAAAAAGCTTGGAGGCGCGCAAACGGGCGCAAGCGGCGGTTGATTGGGCGCAGCAAAACGTGACGCTAGAGTAGCTGTTGGTGCTGCTCGTTGAAGTTGTCGACGACGAGAACCGGTTGTTCGCCGTTGATATATCGCGCGATATCCGTGCTTTGCAGAAACTCTGGGTAAAGAACATGCTGCGACGGGTCGATGTATTCGCAAACGGCTAATTCTTGAGCGCCGTGCGTTGTTTGGCTAATATCAATATCGGTAAAGTCATCAGGGTTATCGACCGCGAAAAAGAACTCTAATTCCTCTTCGTAGCCAGCCCGCGATGATGGGAATTGCTGAATGAATAGCAGTTTGTCAGGTTTGGCGGTCACGCCAGTTTCTTCGCGTAATTCGCGGATTAAACATTCAGTTAGCGACTCGTGCGGGTCAAGACCGCCGCCTGGTACGGCATAATACGGGGATTCCTGGTCGCCGCGGCGATGTTTGACGGCGAGTATCTTTCCTTCGCGATAAATAATAGCGCGCACATTAATGCGCCGCCCAGTATATAGACTTTCGGTTTGTGGCATTAGGCCTCCTCGTTGATTAAGTTTGAATAGCTTGCGATTAGCTTAATTTAGCAGGGGCTAGTATTAAGATATAATATCAAGGATATTGTTCGGTTGCCAGAAAAAAGTGTCCGGAATTAATCTCATTACCATCGCTTTGCTGGAAAACAACGATCAGAGGTTTTTTATCGCCATCATCTGAGTCCAGAGGGTTAGGGTGTTTGGTTACGCCTCTAGCCTCGAGTTGAGGCGAGTCGCCAGTCCCAAATAAACTTGCTTCGTTTGCTCGACTTAACTCAGTAAACGAAGCCGCAATTTCCTCAATCCGAGTAGCATCTTTAACTGAGGTTTCTCCCATGCCGGCAGATACTTTTGCTACTAGTATAATTCCTTCTCCGCGCCTAATTGAGTTGACGATATCGCTGCATGCTTCCTCTGGATTGACTAGGTGATATTCAGTAAGCGAACCGGTCTCCTCCCCAAAGAAACTAGTCTCGCTAGACATGAGTTAATTTCTTCCTTGTGCGTGTTGGATTGCTATTTCGTTCATGCATATCTGCTATCTGCTTGTCTAATTTATCCTTAATTCTATCATATTCACCCTTATCTACAACACCAGAATTGTATAGGTTTTCAAGCATTTCCTTTGAAGGTTCTAGCATTTGCCCGTATGGATCGGCAGGCAAAACCGTATGAATACTTTCGAGGGTTTCGGGCGAAAATGGACAGATAGCTATAGTACAGTCATTATAATACTTAGCGTTTCGATCATTGGTTTTGTTCGCTTTAAATCTTGAAGATTTAATATCTACCGCTGTCTGCTTTCCTTGGCTGTCAGTTATAAGATAATCAATACCTCTCTTGTCTTGTTCGGTAGTCGCACGGACCACTTTAAAGCCCATGTTTTCGAGAGCTAGCTCAGCAAGTAATTCTGTACGTACACCTTTTATGCTTGTTTCCATTTTCTTGCGGTAGTGGGGTTTGTCGGCTATAGGGATAAAATTATTTAGAAGTTGCATTGTGTCAGCTGGCGTGATAGCAGTGCCCCAGCGGTTAAAAATTTCGCGCAGCGAGTCGTTGAATGAAGAATGCACACTAACAATTTTTTCGTGATCTTTAGGAGAAAGTCTCCTATTTGAGTCTCTAGCTGTTTTTTCGGCAGTTACGGCAGCAATCCAGTCGCGATAGGTGCCATAGAGCTTGTAAAACTCTTGTTGCTGGTTAGTTTCAACAGTTGGATGTTCAACTTGTTGCATTAATTGTAATAGATTGTGCGCAGCTCGCCCGATACCGCGCTGCGGACGTTCTGGATCGATCGTATGCGCTTCTTTTCGTAATTCTCTCGCAGTCTCTTGGCTTTTTAGCCAGAAGTCTTGGCGGCGCCTTAGCTGAATTATAGGAAGCGTGCTCATTCTTTTATTATAGCATAAACATGATAAAAAAGCAATAGCATGATAAAATATAGATGAAATAATGCTTACAGTCTGTTATAATAAGACAGTTATCGTTAACGCGGAAGTGATAGAGACGAGAATTTGCGGCGCGCGGTTTTGAATCGCCAAGCCTAGCCAAGACGATTTTTCATCCCTGTTACTTGCCGCGAAGAAAGGAGCTCTTTTATGAGTATTATTAACCCGAGCGGCAAGGAGATTTTTAGCGTGAGCACTGAGTTGTGCGGCCGGCCACTGACGCTGGAAGTTAACCGCGTTGGTTTTCGCACCACCGGTAGCGTGCTGGTGCGCTACGGCGATACGGTGGTGTTGGGTAGCGCCCAGGTGGGTAGCCGGCCAGTGCAGCTGGATTATTTCCCGCTGTCAATTGATTATGAAGAGCGGTTTTATGCGGCGGGTAAAATTTCTGGCTCGCGGTTTATCAAGCGCGAAGGCCGGCCGAGCGACGAAGCAGTGCTGATCGGCCGGTTGATTGACCGTCCGATTCGACCCTTGTTTCCAAAAGGTTATCGCCAAGAGGTGCAAGTCGTGGCGACAGTGCTGAGCATGGATCCGGATTTCCGTCCGGACGTGGTGGCGATGATTGCGGCGTCGAGCGCCTTGATGCTGACCGGGACGCCGTTTGACGGGCCGGTGGCGGGCTTGCGGGTTGGCCGCGTGAATGGCGAGTTTAAGGCCTTTTTGACGCCGGAAGAGCGAGCGCAGTCTGATCTTGACCTGGTGGTGGCTGGAATTGAAAGTGGCATTACCATGGTGGAGGCTGGTGCAAAGGAAGTATCAGAAGAGGTGATTATTGATGCGATGGCCTGGGCGCACCAGATGATGCAGCCGGCGATTGCTTTGCAACGAGAATTGGCCGCCAAAGTGGCGCCAGCCGCACAAGAATATGAATTGGTTTTGCCGGACGAAACAATTCAGCAGACGGCTGATGCGTGGGTTGATGGCAAGCTGGGCGAGAAAATTCGCCGGCCGTATCCGGAGCGCAACGAAGTGGTTAACGAGATTCGCTGGGCATTCCACGAGGCGATGGCCGAAAAGTTGGGCTTGAGCGCTGAGGAGTACGATGAGGTGCGCGATGAGTACGATGAAGCGTTTACCTTGGCGTTGCATAAAGATGTGCGCCGCGGTATCGTCGAGGACGGCAAACGCCCGGATGGCCGCGCTTTGACGGAAATTCGCCCGCTCAGCTCAGAGGTTGGTTTGCTACCACGAGCACACGGCTCAAGCTTGTTTACCCGCGGCGTGACTCAGGGTATGAATATTGTCACTTTGGCGCCGCTGAGTTACGCGCAGCTGGTTGATACCATGGAGGTTAACGACGGCGAACGGCGCTACATGCATCATTACAATGCGCCGGGCTATACGGTTGGCGAGGTTAAGCGGATGGGCAGCCCAGGCCGGCGCGAGATTGGCCACGGCTACTTGGCGGAGCGTGCCTTGACGCCGGTGCTGCCGAGTGAAGAAGACTTCCCATACGCTATTCGTAGCGTCACTGAAATTATGAGTCAGAACGGTTCGACGTCGATGGCAGCGACTTGTTCGAGCTGTCTGGCGTTGATGGATGCTGGTGTGCCTTTGAAGGCGCCGGTTTCTGGTATTGCTATGGGATTGATGATGGACGGCGATACGCCGTACGTACTGAGCGATATTGCCGATGCCGAGGATTTCGCTGGTGATATGGATTTCAAGGTGACTGGTACCAGCAAAGGCATCACGGCGCTGCAGATGGATATGAAAGTGCATGGCTTGCCGGTGGCAGTGCTGCGCCAAGCGATTGAGCAGAGTAAGGCTGGCCGGGCATTTATCCTTGATCATATGCTGAGTATTTTGCCAGCGCCGCGCGAAGCACTCAGTCCGTACGCGCCGCGAATTGAAAAGCTAAAAATTGATCCAGATAAAATCGGCGCCGTCATCGGCAAAGGCGGCGAGGTGATTAATAAGATTACTAGCGAGACTGGTGCTGAGGTTGATATCAAGGAAGACGGCCTGATTACCATCGCCAGTCCGAACGGCGAATCGATCGAGAAAGCGCTAAACTGGATCAAGAGCCTGGTCGAGGAGCCAGAAGTTGGCAAAATTTATGAAGGCAAAGTCGTCAGCATCAAGGATTTCGGCGCGTTCGTGAACATTATGCCGGGAATTGACGGTATGTTGCATATTTCACAACTATCGGATAAACGAGTCGGCAAAGTAACTGATGTCTTGAAAGAGGGCCAAACGGTACGTGTTAAATTAACAGAGATTGATAATCGCGGGCGCCTAAGCTTGACAATGAAGGGAATTGAACAGCGATAATATTTCTACGTAAACGAATACTATACGGAACAGCTTGAGTTTTGCTATACTTAATAGAGATACACTTATAAAAGAGGGGAAGTCTATGAACAATCAACCGCAACCACCTGAATCGCCGCAGCCAATGCCGCCTGCGCAGCAGCCAGCTCCAATGTCTGCGCCGCCTATGCAACAGCAGCCAGCGATGCCGCCGCAAATGCCGGTTAAAAAAGGTCTTAGCAAGGGGGCTTTGTGGGGAATAATTGGCGGTTCTGTTGGCTTTTTGCTGCTGATTATCGTAATAGTGGTTGTTTTGCTGCTCAATATGGGGCCGAGCAAAGAAGATTACCGTCAAGCTGTTTCGTGGATGAATGATGAAAACTCGAAATTGAACAGTTTGCAGTATTCATCTGTACGTAATCCAGAAGCCTACAAAGAAACAGTTAATAGCGCCATCAAGAGTCGCGACGAGTTAAACGACAAATTGTCGAAATCTAAGATTATGCACGATAAAGATGTCAAAGAAGCTTACGACAAATACAAGAAAGCTTACGACGTCGCTAAACCGGAAATGGAGGGCTTGTCGCAGTACGTAGAGGTTTATAGCGAGGTCAGAAAAAAATGTGATAACGTATTTTATCTTGGCCATATAAGCAAGAAGCCAGATGAAGTTGATAAGGAAGTTAGTCAAAAATACGGCGATTGCACATCCTTGATGCAGAAACTGAGCAAATCGGACAATAGCAACGTGGCTAGCTTTGGCAAGGAGTGGAGCGATTACTACACTTCGCTGAAGAAATACTATGTCGAATACGCTAGAGCCTATACCAGCGGTAATTTCAGCGCTCGACCGCGCCGTCCAACCGAACCGTCAACTACCGGCTATACGTTAATTACTAACGCCAGCCGCAAAGTTACTGATAGCGGTATGGATCGGTACTACAACGACTTTTCAAGCGTTGTCAATCAAAAATTAACTGCGCTGCGTTAATATTCGCCGCGCCGGTAGTACCCTCTGTATCAGCAGAGGGTACTATTTTGGTAAAATGTAATTATGAATAAGCAAGCTGAATTAGACGCCTTGGCGGCGGAAATTATCGAAGCTGGGATTTGTTTGGAATTGGCGGCTCAAGCAACGCAGCTGGTGATGGGCGATGGCAATGCTGATGCTGATATCGTATTTATTGGCGAAGCACCAGGCAAGAATGAAGATTTACAAGGTAAACCGTTCGTCGGCGCGGCGGGGAAATTCCTCGACGAGATGCTGGCGGCAGCTGGTTTGCAGCGCCCGGACGTCTATATTACCAACATTGTGAAGTATCGGCCGCCGAATAACCGCGATCCGCTGCCAGAAGAGAAGCGCCAATTTTGGCCGTATTTGATGCGGCAATTAGAAATTATTCAGCCAAAAGCGGTGCTGACATTGGGGCGGCACAGCGGCGGTGGTTTTATCCCTGGGCTGCGGATCAGCCAGGACCACGGACGGCCGCGGCGGGTGCGCTTGCATGAATTGGAATTTGTAGTGATTCCGCTATATCATCCAGCAGCAGCGCTATATAATGGCGGTATGCGCCAGACGCTAATTGACGATTTTATGCGGGCGGCGGCGTTTGTGCAGCAGAATAATCCTGAATCGTAGGATTGACACACTGGCAATCTATAGATATCTGCTCAAAAGCCAGGGCTTATTCCTAATTCGTTTATTAAACTCTTGCCAAAACTAAGCAACCGTAGTATAGTGGATAGTCGATATCCACTATATCTAATTTACGGAAGGACTAATATGAAACTATCAGGAGCTGTTGAACAAGCCTGCTGTATCATGGCGATTTTGGCTGACCCGCAGCGAAAAGCGCCGATGACCAACGATGCTTTGGCGGAAAAAATGGCAGTTTCGCCGACGTATCTGAAGAAAATTAGCCGCAAGCTGGTGGTAGCGCGGTTGATTACCTCGACGCAGGGCGCTGGCGGCGGTTTCATTTTGGCGCGGGAAATGGGCCAAGTGACGCTGCACGATGTGGTGTTGGCGATCGAGGGCGAAGCGCCGTTTTTTCAGCCTCAAGGAATTGTCGAAAGAGTGTTTGCGTCGCGGCCTCGCCAGGTGGAAATTGGCATGACTATGATTGAAAAAGTCTTTTCCGAGGCGCAAGAGAAGTGGAGCGAGTATCTAAAAACGGTAACGTTAGCAGACGTTGTCAAGGAGGTAATGTATGGTTGAAAAATTAAGACGGCTGTCAAATAGACGCCGCGTCAATATGGTGCGAGCTGAATGGCAGCACCTCTGCAAAAATAAAATATTACTGCTGTCGATGGCGGTTATTTCCTTTATTCCGATTATGTACAGCGGTTTTTTCTTGGGTTCAATCTGGGATCCATATGGGCAGGTGAAAAACTTGCCGGTGGCATTTGTCAATGAGGACAAAGGCGCGCAGCTGAACGGCCAAATGTTAAATATCGGGCAATCGGTTGAACAAAAACTTAAAAATAATCATGATTTGGGCTGGGAATTTGTGAATAAGCAGCAGGCTGATAGCGGCGTAAGCAGCGGACATTTCTATGCGGTGGTGACCGTTCCGACGGATTTTTCAGCAAAAGCGGCGTCGATTACTGCTGCTCAACCGCAGCAGGCGGTGATTCGCTACACGACTACGCCAGCCAAGAACTATATTGGTTCGCTGGTCAGCAATCAAGCGTCTGAAAAAGTCAAAACGTCGGTGGCTGAGCAAATCACTCAGGCGTATGCTAAGGGTGTGTTGGAAAATATCGGTAAGCTCGGCGATGGTCTGGAGACAGCAGCGGGCGGCGCAGCTACTTTGCATGGCGGTTTGACGCAACTGCAAGCGGGCGCGCAGACGTATACTAGCGGCGTCCGGCAATTGGCGGTAAATCAGCGGACGATGGCTAATGGTTTAGTGAGGCTCGGCGATGGATCGCGCCAATTGCAGGCAGGCTTGGGACAATTGTCGAACGGTTTGCCAAGCGAATCGCAAGTTGCGCAGCTAACAAACGGTATGAAACAGTTGCAGGCAGGCCTTAATCAATTAAATACCAGCGTCCATAATCCATCGCCGGCGCTTGTTAATCAGCAGAGCAAAGTGCAGAGTGAAGCACGAGATCTGGCGCAAACTATGCAAACGGCAGCAGCGGATTTGACGGCAGCAGGCGGGACGCTGCAAACATTAGGACATGATGCGGTAAGTTCTGGCGGTTCGACAACCATAACTTTGCCGCAAATTAGCCAGCTTTCCCAGGCGCTTAATAAAACGCAAACGATTAGCGTTCAAGCGGCCGCGCTACTTAAAGATTTGCAGATACTCACTCAAAGTCTGTCAACGCAGCAAGCACAATTGCAAACCGGTGTTTCTACGCTGAACAACGGCGTTAACCAGCTGGCGCCGAATGCAATCGCTGCTCTTAACGGCTATAACAGCGTCAGATCGGCGAATAACCAATTGCTGGCCGGCTCGTCATCGCTGGCGAATGGTCTGGCGCAGGCGCAAACTGGCAGCCAACAACTAGCGAACGGTACGCGGCTGTTAGATAGCCGCTCTAGTGTACTAACGAATGGTGCGTCGCAATTGACGGACGGCGCAGATACTTTGGCTACGAAGCTAGCAGATGCTTCCCGGCAACTCAAGATACAACCAACTGGCGCGGCCACTCAGCAACAAATGGCCAGCCCGGTGAAGTCGGAAACGACCAAGCAGGGTGACGTGCCGAATTACGGCTACGCGCTGGCGCCGTACGTGTTGTCGCTGAGCTTGTTTGTCGGGGCGATTGCTCTGAATATTATTTATCCAATCCGCAAAACTTTTGCCGAGCAAGAGAACGCCTTTCGCTGGTGGTTGGCTAAAGCTTCGGTTACTGGCGTGGCGGCTTTCGTTCAGGCAACAATCTTGATGCTGATCATGGTTTACTGCCTGGGTCTAGCGCCAGATCATCCGGTGAATTTCATCGGGGCGATTTATTTGACGTCGTTTGTCTATATGTCGATCGTGTCGCTCCTGGTAATTGTGCTGGATAATCCAGGACGCTTTCTAGCGATGGTGCTATTAGTATTACAACTGGGTTCGAGCGAGGGAACATTCCCGATTCAAACAGCCAATGGCTTTTTCCAAGCAGTCAATCCGCTGGTGCCGATGACTTATTCTATTCGGGCGCTGCGCCAGGCTATTTCGGGAGGTTTAGGCAGTTCGTTCTATAGCGATAGCATGTGGGTGCTAGCTGGATTCTTACTGGCGGCTAACTTGTTGACAATCGGTTTCTTTATCTACCGCGGCAAGCGCAAATTCGCTCATACTTCGGTAGATGGCGACGATTAATCCTCTTTGAAGCTTTTAGAAAATGCCAGCGTCTTTGGGAAAACGGCGCTGGCATTTTAGTTGGAGTAGGGTCATTTTTGACAAAATACGGGCAGTTTGCTAGAATAAAGCTACTAACGAGAGGGATTTCTAATGAGTAAAATAACACCTCTCTACCTGGTTTTTAGATTATTGTAATAAAAAAGGAGTATAACAATATGGGTCAGCGGCGACTGGCAACCCCCAAAGGCGACGATACTAGTAAACGCCCTTTGCAGGTTAAACAAAAATCAACAAATACTGTACTGAACGCGACAACCACGCGCAAAGGCGAAGTTTTCCGCGCTCAGCGGCGAATGTCAGAAGGCGTGAATGCGCAGGCTAGCCAGCATCTGATTAATGTGCCGGTTAATAAATCGGTATACAACGGCTATGGCGGCAAGCAATTCAGTCTAAAAGACCAGCCGAAACGTCCGCGGGCGCCGCGGCCAACACTGAAGGTGATTCCGATTGGCGGTGTTGGCGAGATGGGTATCGGCAAGAACATGACGGCGATTGAATATGACAACGATATCATCGTCATTGATATGGGTTTTTTGTTTCCAGGCAGCGATTATCCGGGTATAAATTATATAATTCCTGATACTCAGTGGCTGGAAGAAAATAAGCATCGGATTCGAGCGCACGTCTTTACGCACGGCCATCTCGACCACATTGGTGCATTTCGGCATATCATCCCGAAATTGCCAGCACCAGTTTATGGCACGAAGTTCACGCTTGGCATGCTGCAGCGGACGATGGAAGAGACAGACGGCGCTTTCACGCCAGAATACCACGAATTAAATCCAGAAAATCATGATACTGTACAACTTTGTGATTCATTTAGTGTTGAGCTGGTACGCGTTAATCACTCGATTCCAGATGCAGCTGCCGTAGTGGTGCGGACGCCAGTTGGTAATATCCTCTCGAGCGGCGACTGGCGTATTGAAGAAAATCCGGTCGATGGCAAGAAATTCGATTTCAATCGGATTAGCGAAATCGCCGAGAAAGAAGGCTTCTTGCTGTTTATGAACGAGTCGACTAACTGTGAAAGCGACGGTACACATACGCACGGCGAATTCGACATTCAGCACAGTATGGGCGAAGTGATGGATAAATGGTCGAAAAGCCGGATTATTGTCAGTAGCTTTTCTAGCCAGTTGCATCGAATTCAGCTACTTCTAGAGGAAGCGAAAAAGCACGATCGCAAAGTGGCATTCGCTGGCTTTAGTATGATTCAGAACCTAGAGGTGGCGCTGCGTTCGGGCGTGATTAAAGTACCGAAAGACACCGTCGTTAAGATGGAAGATTTGATAAAATTGCCTGATAACAAGATAACAATCGTCTGTACTGGCAGCCAAGGCGAGTTCAATGCGGTGCTCAATCGGATGGCGACGGGGGCGCACAAATACGTTAAAATTAAGGGTTCGGATGTGGTAGTGCTGAGTTCGAATCCAATTCCTGGCAATGAAAAATACGTAGTGCGGACAGTTGATGGCCTGATGCGCGAGGGCGGCGAGATTATCCAAAATGGCAAAACACACCTGACTGGTATCGGGCCGCTGCACCTATCGGGTCACGGCTATTACGATGACCACGTGCGGGTGATTAATGCGGTCAAACCGAAGTACTATCTGCCTAATCACGGCGAGTTTCATATGCTAGTGCATAATGCACGCTTGGCCGAGAAAGAATGTGGTATTCTGCGGCAAAATATATTTGTTTGTGATCCAGGCGATATCATTGAGTTTACTAGCGATGGCGCGCACAAAATTGGCCGCATTGTTCACTCTGGTGGTACGATGTATGATGATGCCGGCGCGGTAGTCAGCGAAGTGGTACTCAAAGACCGTATCCACATGAGTCAAGAAGGTATATTTATAGTCATATTGACGGTTCAGCGTGGTACGGGGCGGCTCTTGACTAGTCCAGACATTATCAGCCGCGGGTTTATTTACATGCGCGATAATGAAGAGCTAATGGGAATGATTCGCCAATATCTCAAGCAAAAAGCGGCGCGCAGTTTCTCTGGTAAGTATGACATAGAGGTGGTCAAAAAAGAAATCAAAGACGAAGTAACGCATATTTTGTATGATCAGACGCGGCGAACGCCAATTGTTATTCCAGTGGTTAATGAAGTTGGCGGCGCAGCGAAAGCGCACGGCCGCGCCCCGCAAGCTAAATCTGCTGGCCAGCCGTTGATGCCGCAGCCGTCAGTCAAGCGTTTCCCGCGCAAACAGACCCCTGATACCGAGACAGTAGTGCCGCGCGACCGCTCAGATAGCCGCTCGTACTAACAGATAGCGCTATTGCTTTTTGTAGTAATTTATGCTACAATAGTAGTATACCCTTTTAGATATAAACAGAGTACAATAGTTAACGGTTATGGTAAAGAAAAAGACGACGCGAACTCGAAAATCGACTAAAACAACTCGTACAGCGCGCGCTAGCAAAGCAGCGAAAGCGCCAGCGCCGCAGCATGAAGTACCCTCGGGGTTTTGGCCGCAAGTTGCGGCGGTGCTATTGATGGCGCTATCGGCATTGCTGGTGGTATCGTGGTTCGGTGCGGGCGGTCCATTGCTTAATCAAATGCTAGAGGTGTCTAAGCGAACGATTGGCTGGGCGGTCTATGTAGTGCCGGTTGTCGGCTTGTATGTAGCTGTTAGAATATTTGGCGCCGAGAACAACCGATTGCCAGCAGTCATGAAATTTGCCTCAATTTTGATAGTTATTTGGTTCAGCGGCTTATTTGGGCTGTTTCGCGAAAAGGGTGCGCCGTCGACTGGCGGTGTTGTTGGTGATGGATTGAACTCGGTTGTCTTGTCGCTGGTTAATGTACCAGTTGGTGTCTTTGTTTATATTTTGCTGATTGCGATTACGCTATTGTTTGTGTTGCAAATGCGGTTTAGTGATATCGCAGGAATGTTCAAGACAGCAGTATCTAGCAACGAAAAGGCAGAGAACGAAGCTAATGTCCAGGTTATGCGCAAAGCTGCCGAAGATGATCACGGCAAGATGGATGATTTCAAGCTTAATGAAGGCGTGCCGACGGTGTCGCAAGATGATAGTAAGCAAAATGCCAAGCTTAAGAATAAACCGCAGGCTAAAAAAGCCGAAGCCGATCGCGACGACAAAATGGCGATGCTGGCGGTTAGCGACCCGAACTGGCAATTTCCGAGCCTTGATTTGCTAGAGAAGAAGGAAGCGCCAGCTGATGCGGGCGATATCAAGCAGAATGCGCGCATTATTCAAGATACTTTGCGTGAATTTAACATTAATGTCGATATGGAAGGTGCTAATATCGGCCCGAAAGTGACTCAGTATACGCTGCGTCCGCCAGCGGGCATTAAGTTGAGCAAAATTACAGCGCTAGAAACCAATATTGCGCTGAATCTGGCAGCGTCGAGCTTGCGCATGGAGGCGCCGATTCCAGGCAAAAAGGCTGTCGGTATTGAAGTACCGAACAAAAAAGCGGCTGACGTACGTATCCGTTCAATCCTCGAGAGCGCTGAATGGCGCCGCCGCAAAGAGCCGCTGAGTTTTGCGATTGGTAAAGATATTTCAGGACTGCCGTTTGTCGGCGAGCTTAACAAAATGCCGCACTTGCTAGTGGCTGGTCAAACTGGATCGGGTAAATCGGTGATGATCAATACGCTGCTAAGTAGTTTGCTGTATCGTAACGCGCCGAGCGACATGAAGTTGATTCTTGTTGACCCGAAGCAGGTCGAGATGGCGCCGTATCAGGATATTCCGCACCTGTTGACGCCGGTGATTGTCGAGCCAGAGAAGACAATGAGCGCACTGAAGTGGGCGGTCAACGAGATGGAACGCCGTTATAGCTTGCTAGCCGAAGAGCGAGTACGCGATATCAAGACTTACAATGAACGGGCTAAAGCAAAAGGCAAGAAAATCGGTGTTTCTGATGAAAAGGGTAATGTACAGCAAGTTGACGAGGGTACTATGCCGTATATCGTGATTGTGATTGACGAGATGGCCGATCTGATGATGGTAGCTAAGCGCGATGTCGAGGGACTGATAGTTCGCCTGGCGCAGAAGGCGCGGGCGGTTGGTATTCACTTGGTGCTAGCGACGCAGCGTCCGAGCGTTGATGTGATTACCGGTCTCATCAAGGCAAATGTGCCGGCGCGAATTGCCTTTACAGTGGCCAGCCAGACCGATAGCCAGACAATTCTCGACCAGGCTGGCGCCGAGAAATTGCTGGGCCAGGGTGATATGCTGATTAAAACTGCTAGCATGCCGAAACCGAAGCGTATTCAGGGCGCTTGGGTGATGGATAGCGAAGTGAATAAAATTACTGATCAGCTGCGGATGCAGGCGCCGCCGCAGTACAATGATGAAATCGTTAGCCAGCCAGTGCAATTGAATGGTAAAGGCGGCGTGGTGATGGACTTCGGTGGTAATGGCAGCGATGATAAGTTTAAGGATGCAGTACGCGTGGTCATAGAGCGCAAAAAAGCATCTACAAGCATGCTGCAGACTCGCCTGGGAATTGGCTATCAACGAGCGGCGCGGATTATCGAGGAAATGGAAGAGCGGGGTATTATTAGCGCTGCGAACGGTTCAAAACCGCGCGACGTATTGATATCCAGCGTCGATGATCTAGACATGTAAAAATATAAACATCTGCCTGTGGCTTATTTATCTTTGTGAAATTAAAATTTGCTAATCGCTGGCACTAGATTTGTATTCACCTAGGATAGTAACCTCGTGGTTGCTGTGTTCGATGTCGCGAATAGCTTGATGTAGCGGTTGTCCAGCGCAGTCGACGACAATAAAAAACTTATATTTCCAAGGCTGACCGACGATTGGCTGCGATTGTAATTTGGCGAGATTGATACGGCGCTTGGCGAATATCTGTAATACCTCGACGAGGGCGCCAGGTTGATGGTCGGTGGTGATGACCAGAGAAGCACGATTAGCGTCAGCAGGCGCATTAGACGGTTCAATTACCAAAAAGCGGGTGATATTATCGGGATTGTCGTGGATGGAACGCTGTATTATTGGCAAATTATATAATTCGGCGGCAGTCTGGCTGGCGATAGCGGCGCAGTGCCGGGAGCCGTTTTGCTTGATAAATTCGACGGCGCCAGCGGTATCAAAAAATTCAATAGGTGTTGCCTGCGGTAGATGTTCCTGCAAGAAATAGCGGCATTGAGAAAGAGCTACCGGGTGAGAGTAAACCTCGGTAATATCGCTGAGTTTAGTATTTGGCAAACCGATGAGCATCTGCTCGACAGGCAGCTTGATTTCACCGACGATCGGCGCGCTGCACTCTTCGATATAACGGTAAACTTCGTTAATGCTGCCAAACAAAGTATTTTCGACCGCTGCGACGATAGCGTCGGCACTGCCCTCGTCGTAGGCCGCAAAGACTTCGCTAAACGTTGTGCAGGGGACTATTTCGGCGCTAGCGCCGTACCATTGGTGGGCAGCCTGGTCGTGGAAGGAACCGGCTTGGCCTTGGATTGCGACATGCATTCTAGCATCATAGCACAATTGCGATTTTGACTGCAAAAAGATTGGCGCGAGGGGTTAAAAAGATTAAATGCCGTAGTAGGCTGGGTTAGTTCGGGCTATAATAACTTATATGAAGCAGTTAGATTTTTCACCGTTATATACGCCAATGTCCGAGTCTGAGGTGCAGTGGTTTCGGCAGTATTACCAGAACTTTAATGTCGAGCGGAAACCTGAGGGAGTTTTAATACAAGTACTGAGCATACTTTTTACCATTTTTATGATAGGCTCAGGTATAATTACGCTTTTTGTGCCGACATCGGACTCTGTTGCTACTCGTATTTTGATAGCTCCGATGCAGATTCTCGTAATTGTATCGTTTGTTATCTTTATTGTGTACCAATTCAGACGTTTAGTTGATACAAAAAGGGCGACTGGCGAACGATATATGCTGGCAGCTTTAAGCAAATTTGCCGGGTTAAATCAGCTTGATTTCATGCCGTATGTAGAAAACCCTGATAACTCCGGCGTTATTTTTAATCAAGAGTGGGCTTATGATAAGATTTCGCGCAATGTTTTGTTCGGTACGCTCGGCGGCAAACTTAACTTCCAAATGGGCTGGTATGAGCATAAAGATGCAGAAAATCGTGCGGAGAGTAGCGGAGGCGATCATTATTGGCGCTATTTGCGGATTGATATGAATCGGAATTTGCCGCATATTATTCTTGATTCAACGGTCGATAATGTTAATATACTTGGTAAAGTTTTTAATAATTTGCCGGACGATATTGATCCTGACCAGCGTCTTAGTTTGGAGGGGAATTTTAACGATTACTTTACGCTGTACGCGCCAAAAGATTACGAGCGGGATGCCTTTTATATTTTCACGCCTGATTTGATGGCGCTGTTGATTGATGGTGCGACGTGGTGCGATGTCGAGATAGTGGATAACCAGATATATTTTTATAGCGCCTATCATAAATTCGATTACGCAAAAGAAATGGAATTTGTGTGGAAAGCGTTTCATATCATGAATATCATGGGTGCTAAGCTGTATAATCAGACGGATTATTATGCCGATGAGCGAATTGGCAATCGGCAGCTCGATATTGTCGCCGACCAGGGCAAACGCTTGAAAAATTACGTGCCGTTGGTTAGTACTATTGTCGCTGTGCTGGCTACGATATATTTCATCGTCTTTCATGTAGCTGTGCTGTTTGTTAGGTAGGGTGGTGCATGGCTGTTTATTTAGGTAATGCTAAAACATTGACAAAATAGCAAATATGGAGTATAATCATAAGCAGTTTACATCATTAACTGTCTATAGACAGAAAAGGATACGATAAATATATGAATAAAACTAAAGAGAGTTCTATTGCAGGCGCTGAGCGGCCTGACAAAAGGGAAAAATTGAAACGTGGCGTGAAGAAACTAGGTGCTCTTGCTCTATCTGTTGCGGTAGCTGTTGGTCTCTATCATGAAGCACATAAGCCTGCGATGAACAGTGAACAAATGCGCGAAGCGACAAACATAGCAGCTACGACCGCTTTAGACAAGGTTAATGAGATTAAAGATAGCAACCCTGATCTCAATGATAATGATGGTAGCTATTTTATAGGCGAAGGCGGCAACATGGCTAGCTTTTACGTATACGACGGCAATCCAGATGGTGACACCTCTAAAGGCAGCGGGACGAATGTTGAAATATCCATAACCGATGGTAAATCTTCTGGTGAACGCGGAGTTAGCACGTCGACACAGTTTGTTTTTAGTACAGAAGATAAGTCAGTATTAGATAAGATGAAGGCTGATAATAAAGTTAATTGGTCTGAAGTTAAAGAATTCTTAGGAAGACCTGATGTTAATATTAGCAAAATTCAGTTGCATGAAGACACTAACAGAGACGGAGAACATACGCCGGAGACGTTAAAATATAATGTTTACAATGGCGGAGATGACAATTGGGGGCTTGAGGTAAATAATAAAGATGGTGCGAGCGGATACGAAGATAGTGATGAAATAGGAAATGTTTTTACAGGTGATAGCGCAGTGGCAGAAGTGCAGAAAGCAATTGAGACTGTGAAAAGCAATTGGGGTGATGACGAATCAAAAAAGTAAATAAGGATTAGGATAAAATACCTGCCTGATGGCAGGTATTTTTGATGCCGGCACCAGCAAGCCTTGTACTTACGATCTGATGTAGAGGTGGTGAGCTAGTATAGAAGCTAGCTTTTTCATAGCAGATAGGGTATAATATTAAGTGATATTAAACCTAAGGTTGCGTGAGATAACGTAACCATCCGTACGGATACCAAGGAGGTAATGTATGAGAGAATACGAGCTGACGGTTCTTATTCGGCCTGATTTGGAGGCGAATTTGGACACGGTGCTTGGTAAGGTCAAGCAGCTGATCGCCGATAACGGCGGTTCGGTTAAGGCCGAGGACAATTGGGGCAAAAATCGCCTCGCTTACAGCATCAAAAGCGAAGATTTTGCGGTATATGTGTCGATGGATGTCGAGCTGCCAGCAGACGCGCCGCTCAAGATTAACAATGCGCTGAATATTAGCGACGAAGTTATCCGGTATTTATTGGTTAAGATAGATCACAAAGCACGTGCCGCTCTGGCGGAGGCCAAGAAGCGCGCGGCTGAACGCGAGGCTGAAAACAGCGAAGATTAAGCCATAAATAGGAGGGAAATCTATCATGGCAAAGGGGTTTAACAAAGTAATATTAATGGGAAATCTGACGCGCGATGTTGAATTGCGAACAACGACGAGCGGCCAGAGCGTAGCTAATTTTAGTTTGGCGGTTAGCCGTAGCTGGCGCAACCAAGACGGCCAGCAGCAAGACCAGACCAGCTTCATCAACTGTGTAGCGTGGGGCAAGCCGGGCGAGATTATCTCGCAATATGTCAAAAAAGGCGCGCCGCTTTTGGTGAGCGGCCGGCTCGACCAGCGTAGTTACGAGGATAAAGATGGCAATAAACGGTCGGCTGTCGAGGTGGTTGTCGAAGACTTCAATTTTGTTGGCGGTCGCAACGACAGTAATACACCAGCATCGACACCGCCGCCAGCGACTAGCACCAAAGATGTGGTCGTCGAGGATATTGACGATAAGCCAATCGACTTAAGCGAGATCCCATTTTAACGATTAGAAAGGATTATAAATTATGGCAAAAAAAATGCGCAAGGATGCTCCAGTAGTATTCTCGTATAAAGAAGTGAAGACACTGTTGCGCTATATTAGTCCGGTGAGCGGCCAAATCGAGCCGATTTCCAAAACGGGCTTGAGTGCTAAATTGCAGCGGATGCTGGCTCGCGAGGTAAAGCGGGCGCGTCATCTGGCGCTGCTACCGTTTGTGACGCGAGATTAGGGAATTTTCCAGCGTACGAAATACTTTGTCGTGCGCTGAAGGGTATTTCTAAAGACGCAAAAGGAGATGAAATGTATCAACCAACTGATTTGAAAAAAGGCGTAGTGTGCCAAATTGATGGACAGCCATATCGAGTAACTGATTACAACCAGAAAGTGATGGGCCGCGGCGGTTCTATCGTTAATGTCAAATTGAAGAATTTAATTACTGGCGCGGTTATTCCCAAAACATTTAAAGGCCAAGATAAGATTGAGCCAGCCGAGGTGACTAGCAAAACTGTCCAATATTTATACAATGACGGTTCAGCTTTCTTTTTCATGGATCCGAATAGTTTTGAGCAGTTTGAGTTGTCGGCCGATTTGGTTGACGAAGCTAAAAACTTCATGAAAGAGGGCGACGAGCTGGCTTTGCAATTCTTTGACGGTAAGGTGATTACCGTCGAGATGCCAAAAAATGTTTATTTGGAAGTGACCTATACAGAGGCGGTGGTTAAAGGTGATACGACTAGTAGCGTTTTGAAAGATGCAACGCTTGAGACAGGCGCGGTCGTTAAGGTGCCAGCTTTTATAAAGGTTGGCGATATTATTTCGGTTGACACGTCTACAGGCGAGTATCGCGAACGCAAGAAATAGCTTATTAAACTAAAATAAGTGTTTCGCAGCGTGCTAAAATGTAAATATGACTAACAAGCGAGCGCGTGCCGCTGCAAGTGCTAAACGCCTGCACAAAAAAGTTAAACAAACATATCGTTCGGCAATGCCCGAGCAAAAACGCCACCGGAGGTTAGTTTGGGCGGCGTTTTTTGTTGTAGCGGTGATTTTGGCTGTGCAAATATTGTATCCGCTTGATCGAGCGCTGCCACTAGCGCGGATGAATGGCCACTGGGTTGGTTGGCAGAGTGAGACAGATTTGGCTAACCAAGCGACGTTAGTATTCCAGCGATCGAAAATTAAATTCATTATTGGCGGCAAACCGACCGGTGTTTATACGCTGAGTGAAGCTGGTGCTGATATCAAGGCTGAAAAGATGGCGAGTCAATTAGCCAACTATCCCTTTTGGCTGCGTTTGGTGCCGTTTTCGATATTTTGGCAGCTGCCAAATGTGCAAACGCTAGATCTAGCTTTCGCGTTGCCGACACTAGAGGTTTTTGCACAAAAAACTAGTTCGCAACTGTCGCGGCCGCCAATAAACGCTGGCGTGGCGTTTAAAGACGGTCAGCTAACGGCGGTTAATGATGTGCCAGGACATTTGGTGAGTGCGCAAGCTATCAAAAACGTGCTGCAAACAACCAAGTATTCATTTGCTGGCATGACGGAGCTTCGAATTGATGCTAAGTTGCAAGAGGCGTCGCGGCGCAGTACGGCGTTCGCTTCTGTCCGTAATCAAGCCGAGCAAGCATTGGCTCGTCCTTTGACGATTCACGCTGCCGATCAGACGTTTGCAGTTGGCAATGCCGAGAAAGCTTCGTGGCTAGAATTCGCAGAAACGGCGGAGGGTGGCACGACACTAGCGATTAACAGACAAAAACTACAAAGCTCAATTGATAATTGGTCAAAAGCAGCTGGACGTCCGGCTGGCCAGACAAATATCAATATTGAGAACGGGCGAGAAGTCTCGCGAACCACTGGTGAGAAAGGTAGCCAAATCGATGCGGCTTCAATAGTGCAACCAGTCACTGATTATCTGCTGAGAGGCCAAGGTAGTGGCGTGATCTTGGCGGCTATGACTGATTTAGAGCCGAGCGTAATTTATAATAACCGCTATACTCCTACCGAAGATGGCTTGCGAGCTTATGTACGTGATAAGGCGCGTAATGGCGCTTGGTTTTCGATTCGCCAGCTGGGCGGCAGCGGTTGGTCGGCGGATGCCGATGCCGAGGAGAGTGTCGTTAGTGCTAGTACTTATAAACTGTTCGTTGCTAAACGCTTGTTTGATGAGATAAATGCCGGGGGAATTAGCTGGAGCGACCCGATGCTTGACACGACAGTGTCGGGCTGTTTTGATCGGATGACTATTGCCAGTACTAATCCATGCGCGGTGGCATGGCTAGATAGATTTGGCCGGCAAAATCTGAACAATTTTGTTTACCGACTAGGGTTTTCGCGGGCAGTGACTTTCACGCACGCGCAGGCAACTCATGTGTCGGCGGGTGATCTGACGAAGTTCATGGTCGGATTGGAGACTGGCTCGCTAATTAGCGGAGCGCAGCGCGAGCGGCTGTTGTATTCTTTGTCGCACCATCCTTACCGTTATGGTATACCGACGGGTAGCCAAGCGCGTGAAGTTTATGATAAGGTTGGCTTTTTGTGGAACTACGTGCACGACACGGCGATTGTCCGGCATCCGCGCGGTACTTATGTGATGACAATTATGACTCAAGGAAAATCCTACGCGACAATCGCGGCAATGACCCGCGACATTGAGCGGATTATGTATCCATAGTAGAATTGAGAAATGAAGCAACGGTTAGATAAATTGATGCTGGCGCGCGGATTGGTAGGTTCGCGTTCGGAAGCCGAGAATTGGATTCGTTTGGGACGTGTGCGCGTTGGCGGGCGAGCGGCAGCCAAGCCAGGATTGTTCGTTGATGAATCAGCATCAATTGAATTAGCAGCGTCAGAGCGTTATGTGTCGCGGGCCGGACTAAAATTGGCGGGCGCGGCGAAAGTTTTCAATTTGGATTTTCGTGGCAAGACGGTTTTGGATGTCGGCAGCAGTACCGGCGGCTTTACCGATTTTGCGTTGCAGCACGGCGCGAAGAAAGTATACGCCGTGGATGTTGGCACCGATCAGCTGCATCCGAGCTTACGCTGCAATAAACGAATTGAGTTGTATGAAAAAACTGACATTCGGGATTTTGTGCCAAGTGAAACTCCGGATATGGTAGTGATTGATGTATCGTTTATTAGCTTGCGGCAAATTTTGCCACACGTTGCGAAAATCGTTGATAAAAATACAACGATAGTAGCAATGGTTAAACCGCAGTTTGAGGCGCAACGCCAACAGCTGACTCGCGGCGGTGTCGTCAAGAATGACGGCGTGCGGCGGGCAATCTTGCGCGAATTCGAGCAGTGGGTGCGTGCTAATTTTATAATTATTGATAAAGCAGACAGCGAAGTGAAAGGCGCGCACGGCAACTTGGAGCGGTTTTATATATTGAGAAAAGCTGGAAGTTGTTAGCGGCTTATGCGGCTGGCCGGTGATTCGCTGGCAAATTGGTCTAAGCTATATCAAATCTAAGCGATTAAATGCTAAATTATTTACTAACGTTAAATCGAAATTCAACTACATCATCTGGCTGCATGACGTAAGTTTTACCTTCGGTGCGGATTTTGCCGGCGGCGCGAGCGTTAGCCTCTGAGCCGGCAGCGACTAAATCGTCGTAATTAACAACTTGGGCGGCGATAAAGCCCTTTTCAAAATCAGTGTGAATGACGCCGGCAGCTTGCGGTGCTGTCCAGCCCTGGTGGATTGTCCAGGCGCGAACCTCTTTCGGTCCGGCAGTTAAGTAACTTTGCAGTCCGAGCAAATCGTAGGCGGCGCGAATCATTTGCGTTAGCCCGGCTTCTGGCACGTCGTAACTTTGTAAGAGTTCAAGCGTATCGCTGGGGTTAAGGCCTTTAATTTCGTCCTCAAGCTTGGCGCAGATAAATAGGCTGCGAGCGTGCGGCACGAGATTGCGCAGGCTCTGCTTCTTGTCTTCGCTAGCCAGGGTTTCTTCATTGACGTTGAACACATAAATTACTGGCTTGGCGGTCAAAAGGTGCAAATCAGCGATATCGTCAGGATCAGTGCCGGAAATTTCGTTAATTGGCGTGCCAGCGCGCAGTTTTTCAGCAATCACTTCTAAACGATTTTTGATAGCGCTAGCTTTGGGGTTGGCTTTGGCTTCTTTGGCGAGGCGAGCTAGGCGAGTTTCTAGTGTTTGCAGATCAGCCAGAATCAGTTCGGTATTGATAGTGTCGATATCGCGTTTTGGATCGATAATGTTCTCAACATGAATGATATCGTCGCTTTCAAAAGCACGGACGATATGGACAATGGCATCGCATTGACGGATGTTAGCTAGGAATTTATTGCCCAAGCCTTCGCCTTTGGAAGCGCCAGCGACTAGCCCGGCAATATCGACAAAAGTCACGGTAGCCGGGATAATTTTCTCGGCGTGGTACATTTTAGCGAGGACATTTAGGCGCTCGTCGGGTACCGGCACGATGCCAGTGTTTGGTTCGATAGTGGCAAAAGGATAATTGGCCGCCAAAATATTATTATTAGTTAAAGCATTAAAAAGCGTGGATTTGCCAACATTCGGCAAACCGACAATTCCGATAGATAAACTCATAATCCTACATTATAGCATTTAAAGGGTATTGTCCGAAAAGTAATTATCTAAAAAGCTTGCGTTTTTTACTTTGCTTATGCATAATATAAGGTATATGAAAATTCAAAAAGGGATGGGCGATTTCTTTGCACTCGACATCGGTACCAACGCGGTGCGAGTATTGCAGCTAGCTGCTTCTGGCCAGGGCAGTTGGAATCTGGTTGCATACGGATATGTGCCTGTCGATCACAAAATTACCGCGAGCGACTCGCCAGAAGCGCGGCGCCGGCTCGGCGAGGCCACGATGACGGCAGTAGGCCAGTCTGGTATTCGTACTAAAAATGTAGCGATTGGCTTGCCGTCGAGCAAGACCTTCACTACGGTTATTGACGTACCAGCGATGAGCGAAGCGGAACTGCGGGCGACTATGAAATACCAAGTTGATCAGTATATTCCGATGAGCAGTGACGAGGCGAAAGTTGACTGGGCATTGCTAGGCGGTTCGCTAAAGTCGCAAAACCAAAACGAAGTATTAATCACCAGCGTGTCCAAGCAATATAGCGAAGAGCGTTTGGAATTAATTGAATCGCTTGGCCTGAATGTCATAGCTGAAGAGCCAGATCCGTTAGCGATGGTGCGAGCGTTAGTGCCAGCGACTGCTAGCAATTCAGCTTATATGCTGGTCGATATGGGCGAGTTATCGACAGATATCGCTTTGACTTACGGCGATACGCCGCGGTTAATCAGGACGATTCCGACTGGACTGAACTCGCTAGTTAAGGCTGTGGCTCAGAACCTGAGCGTCCAAGAGGATCAGGCTCGCCAGTTTATCCTGAAATTTGGTCTAGATCAAAGTCGCCTCGAAGGGCAAGTCTTCCGTGCTGTCGAGATGACGCTTGATAATTTTGCTTCTGAATTGTCAAAATCGATTAAATTCTTCCAGAATAGGTATGAAGATGTGGCAGTCTCTCAAGCTTTGTTATCTGGATACGGCGCGACTGTGCCGCAAATCGATTCGTATTTGGCGGGCAAGATTAATATATCAGCGGTTGCAACTAGCCCTTGGCAAAATATAAATGTCTCGCAGAGTATGCAACAGCAACTAGCGCCGATTGCTAACGAGTTTGCTACGGCGGTTGGCCTGGCGAAACGGAGAAACTTGTCATGATTGAAGTAAACCTGATACCAGACGTTAAGCGGGAATATTTACACGCTCAGCGGGTTCGTAATACGGTGATATCGGTATCAATGTTAGTGGCTGCAGCTGCGGCAGGTACTGTGATTGTGCTGGGGCTTGCTTTGGGGTCGCTGCAGTTTGCTAGCGGTCAGGCTGATGATGCTATTAAAAGCAAATATAAAGAACTTAGCGATAAACCAGATATTAATGATCTTTTGACTATTCAGAATCAGCTAACTCAGATTGATATGATCAGTAGCAATCGAGGTGTTAATTCACGCATCTTTGATACTTTGAGCGCGGTTAATCCGCAGGCGCCAAACAACGTGACTATGTCAACGGTACGTTATAATGCGTCAGAAAAAACGATTACCATAGAAGGCTCAACCGCTGGCGGTTTTAATGCGGTAGACGCGCTTAAGAAAACCATTCTTAATACTAAATTGAAATACACGAAAGATTCGGAATCTGCAGAAACGCCACTATCTAGCTCTGTGAGAATTACCAACACGGCGTATGCCGAAGATTCTGGCGGAGAGAAGAAACTGACGTTTACTCTGACGTTTTCTTATCCCGAAGAATTGTTGTCGAACAGCGTTAAAAGCTTAGTAATCGTTTCGCCGACTGGTTCGGTAGACGTGACTGATTCAAAAAAGCACGTGCCAGATTCGCTGTTTGAGGCAAAGGCTTCAAACAAAAAGGAGGATAAATAATGGCGGAAGCAAAGAAAGATACCTCGCTAAATAAGCGCCGGCAAATTGATCGTAGCGGCCGCGTAATGTTCGGCTGGGTGGCAGGTGCGTCGGTTTTGGTTGGCTTTGCGCTGGTTATTGGCGGTTTTCTAGTACAGCGTATAGTTTTTGAGACGAAAGTTCTAGCCGAAAAGAATCAAACAACATCGACGCTCGATAGTAATATTAAGACGTATGACGGTTTGCGCGACAATATCCGCGTGTTAAACACCAATTCGGCGCTCGGCTCTGCAAAACTTAATGACAAGGAAGATCCGCTGCGTGTTATCTTGGACGCTTTGCCGGCTGACGACAACTCGCTAGCACTTGGCGCCTCTGTGCAAAATTTGGTTGGCCGAGTGCCTGGCGCTAAGCTTGAGTCTTTTCAAACAGTTTCTTCGAACGAAAATTCCTCTGACAGTAACAAAAATAACAGCTCGTCAAGCGACAACAATGCCGATAATTCTAGAAGTGTTCAACAGATAGCCTTTACGATGGAATTATCAGCCAGCAATGCAGATATACTGCGCAATGTTTTGCGTAATTTCGAGAAGTCAATTCGCGTGATTGATATTGACGAATCAACGATTGAAGCGTCAGATTCTAAGTTTACGATGTCAATTTCTGGACATGCTTATTACTTGCCAGGTAAAACAGTTCAACTTAACAAGAAGGGGATAAAGCCGTGAAGAAGAGCGATATAGCGATGATTGTGCTGATTGCCGGTTTATCTATGCTAATAGCGTTTACTATTGGTAACAATATTCCTGCACTTAAGGCGCCGCGGGTTGGTACTAGTGTTAGCACGATTGAGAAAATGAGCAGTGATGTCAAAGAACCAAGCTCGGAAGTTTTTAATTCTAATGCCATAAATCCGACAGTAGAAACAATAATTGGTTCATCTAGCTCGCCTAATTCATCTGATGCCGCATCCAACCAGAGCCAAAACCAGGATCGTAGTCAGAATCAAAATAGGTAGGAGTCTTTCTAGTGGCGCTGATGACCGATGACATTCAGGAGAAGCTCATCAAGCTCTTGGTTGACGAGGGCTTAGTTTCTCGCGGGGTTATTGATAGAGCCACTAAGCAGTCGGCTAAAACAAACAAGCCGTTGTTGACGGTTCTGGAAGATATCGGCGAGATAGACGACGAGCTGTTGACTCATGCTATTGCTCACGTTTCGGGTGTGCCGTATGTTAATTTGACGGCTAGTATCATTGACCAGAGTATCCTATCGCTGCTGCCGAGCGATATTGCTGAGCGCTTCATGGCGGTGCCGCTAGCCGAGGTGAATAATCGTTTGGCGGTGGCGATGATTGATGCCAATAACGTACAGGCGGTAGATTATTTAGCTAACCGTATTCAGCGGCCGCTCAAGGTTTTTATGGCATCGGAAGCGGGTGTTCGTCATGTTCTTGACCAGTATAAGACCGACTTGTCGACCGTTGACGAAGCGGCGCAGGCTACTCAGGCCGAGGCGATTCAATCGTCAAGCGACATCAAAACTATCGTCCAGGATTCGCCGATTAGCCGCGCATTGAGTACTATCCTAGAGTATGCAGTCAAGAGCCGCGCTAGCGATGTGCATATTGAACCGCTCGAAAAATCGCTAAAAATACGCTGCCGCGTCGATGGCGTACTGCGCGAGGTCATGCAGCTGCCGAAGAGTATTGAGCCGGCGCTAGTTAGCCGCATCAAAATTTTATCCAATTTGAAAATCGACGAACATCGCATTCCGCAGGATGGTCAATTTGCAGTTAATGTGGCTGGTAAGGAAGTCGATCTGCGCATTGCTGTTAGCCCGGTTGTTTGGGGCGAACAGGTAGTGATTCGCCTGCTTGACAAAACTGGCAACACGTTTGATCTCGAGCAAATGGGCTATGTCGGTCGAGCCTTACGAATGATTCGCAAAGGCATCAAACGTCCTAACGGCATGATTCTAACAAGCGGCCCGACTGGTAGCGGTAAATCAACCAGCTTATACGCGCTGATTAAAGAAATCAAAACTGACGCGATTAACATTGTGACGCTTGAGGATCCGGTTGAGTATAAGATAGACGGCGTTAATCAGATCCAGGTTAATAACGACGTTGGTTTGACGTTTGCTAATGGCTTACGTAGCATTTTACGTCAAGATCCAGACGTAGTGATGGTCGGCGAGATGCGCGACAGCGAGACGGCTAACCTTGGCGTGCAAGCAGCACTAACGGGACATCTGGTGTTCTCGACACTGCACACCAATTCGGCGGCCGGAGTGTTGCCGCGCTTACTCGATATGGATGTCGAGCCGTTCCTGATTGCTAGCACGGTCAATACAGTAATTGGCCAGCGGCTAGTGCGCCGCGTGTCGCCGCATCGCGATGCTTACTGGTCGAACCCGCTTGAGACGCAGATGATTCTCGAGACGGTGGGGCATTTATTGCCCAAGACCAAAGAGGATGTAGCGCGCGTGTCCGAGGATTTGGGCTACAAGGACTTGCCATTAGCCAATCAACGAGCCTACGTGCTGGTCAAAGGTCGCGATACGCCAGCTACGCCGCATGGCTATAGTGGTCGAGCTGGGCTGTACGAGGTAATGGATGTAAATGAAGGTATCCAAGACTTAATTGTTCGCCGGGCCACTAGCAACGAGATCCAGCGCAAAGCAGTCGAGGATGGTATGATTACAATGCGCCAAGACGGCTACTTGAAAGCCTTGCAAGGAATCACTACACTAGAAGAAGTAAACCGCGTAACGTCGGCAGACACAGCATAAAAGGAGGGGACAATGCCAGAACAAGAATTACGGATTGAAGTTTTACTAGAAGAAGTTATCAAGCGCCGAGCTAGCGACTTGCATATTCAAGTTGGTTTGCCGCCGATGCTGCGAATTGACGGCACATTGATAGCTATTGCTGGTTTTGATGCTCTCGATGAAGCGCAAGTCGAGTCGCTAGTATTTGCAATCCTCGACGAAGATCAGCAGCAGATCCTCCTTAAGGATAAAGAGTTTGACTTTAGCTTTGCTTTCGGTACGCTCGGACGATTTCGGGTCAATGCTTTCCATGAGCGCGGTAACCTAGCAGCAGCGCTGCGCTTAATTCCAAATGAGATTAAGTCGGTGACCGAGCTCGGTATGCCGCCGGTAGTGATGAATTTTGCCGATTACCCGCGCGGTTTGGTGCTGGTGACTGGGCCGACTGGCTCTGGCAAGTCGACTACTCTGGCGGCGCTGGTTGATAAGATCAACTCTGAAAAATCGCAGCACATCATTACTATCGAAGACCCGATTGAGTTTACGCACAAGTCGAAAAAATCGGTAGTGGTGCAGCGCGAAGTTCATTACGATACCTATTCATTCTCGGCGGCGCTGCGCTCCAGTCTTCGCCAAGACCCGGACGTGGTACTGATCGGCGAGATGCGCGACCTCGAGACGATCTCGGCGGCGATTACTATTGCCGAAACTGGACACTTAGTGTTTGCGACGTTGCACACCAACTCGGCGGCGCAGTCGATCGATCGTATGATTGACGTCTTCCCGCCGCATCAGCAGCCGCAAATCCGCGCGCAGCTCAGTAATATTTTGATGGCAATTTGCTCGCAGCGGTTAGTACCAGCGATCGGCGGCGGTCGGGTAGTATCGGCTGAAATTTTGATTGCTAATCCGGCTGTTCGTAACGTTATTCGCGAAGGCAAGACTCATCAGCTTGACGCGATTATCCAAACTGGTGCCGACCAAGGTATGCAGACGATGGATCGCACATTGGTGCAGTTGGTCCAAAGCGGCACGATTACTTATGATAGCGCGCGGGAATTCGCTGTTGACTTGACCGAATTTGAAAGGTTAATCAGGGGATAGTTAATGAAAAAGTTTACCTACGAAGCACGCGATAAAGCGACTGGTAACATTGTCAAATCGCTTGTTCAAGCCGAATCTGAGAGCGAAGCCGCTAAAGCGCTGACCGCTCAGGGCTATATGCCGCTATCAATCAAGGAGGAAGTTGAGGGCGGCTGGCTAGCGCGCTTTACCAACCGAATTTCTAGCAAGGATAAGATTGTTTTCTCGCGCCAGCTGGCAACATTGATTGGTGCTGGATTACCGTTGACACAAAGCCTACATACGGTATTTGAGCAGACTGCCAACAAAAAAATGCAGGAGATCGTCCAAGAAATCATTGCCGACGTTGAAGGCGGTAAGACATTATCTTCGGCCTTTGGCAAACATCCAGAAGTATTTAACAAAATTTTCATTGCGCTAGTTACCGCTGGCGAAGCATCAGGTACGCTTGATGATGCACTAAAGCGGATTGCCGACCAGCAAGAAAAAGACGCGGCGATGGTCAGCAAAATCCGCGGCGCTATGGTGTATCCTGGTATTGTCCTAGCGGTGATGGTTGCAGTTGGTGTATTTATGATGGTAACAATCGTACCGCAGGTTGCCAAGTTGTATTCTGATATGAAGAAGACCTTGCCGGTTTTGACATCAATTTTAATCGGAATATCTAATTTCGTAATTAATTTTTGGTGGTTAACTTTAATTCTATTAGCGCTAGCGATCTTTTTTGCGCGGCAATATGTTCGTACCGAAGCGGGTTCGCGTTTGCTGGACAATCTGAAGCTTAATATGCCGCCGTTCAAAGGTATGTTCCGCCGTCTTTATATGGCGCGGTTTACGCGTATGGGACAGACCTTGCTAGTTACTGGCGTACCAATGCTGGATATGCTGGCTATTGCCGCTGAGGGTGTTAATAACGCTGTTGTAGCCGAAGAGATTACTAGAGCTGCCGGTAAGGTGCAGAGCGGTAAAGCACTTTCGGCTGCTTTGCAGACAGAGGATTATATTTTGCCGATGGTGCCGCAGATGATCAAAATCGGCGAGCAATCGGGTAGGATTGACGAGATGATGGGCAAGACAGCGCAAGCTTATGAGGACGAACTCGACGAAGAAATTCAAGCGATTTCAACAATGATTGAGCCGATTATGATGGTAATTCTGGCTATATTCGCTGGCGTGTTGATTGGGGCGGTATTATTCCCAATTTACAGCCTAGTCGGCAGTGTACGATAAGGTCTAGACAACTGAAAGGGCCTACGCTATACTGAATACAGTTGAGCATAAGTTCAAAGGGAAAGGTGGAACTAAATTATGACAAAACAACAGATTAAAGACCGCGGTTTTACAATCATCGAGGTCGTTTTGGTGCTGGCGATTGCTGCACTGATTTTCTTGATGGTGTTTATTGCGTTGCCAGCATTGCAAGCTAGCCAGCGCGATACAGCTCGCAAGAGCGATGTTAGTATCGTGTCAGCTGCCTACAATAGCGCAGTTGGTAGTAATCGCGGCACTACTTCAGTTGATTCTGGTGTTTTGCGGAGATTCGTAAATGGTGTTTCTGATAATACTGATATTACAAAGATTGAAGTACGACGGTATACTGAAACAGTGACTGTCGGTGACGCAAGTATCATAGTAATCAGTGAGGCTAAATGTGACGCCTCACAACCTGAGGGTGTTCAAAAACTTAGCAAAGGTACGCGCCGCCAATACGTAACGATTACTAAGCTAGAAAGTGGTAATAATGCAGCATACTGCTTAGATGCGTAGCTAAAACTTTAGAGTTAGCTAAGATTAGCAAAAAGGTTGCGCAAAAGCGTAACCTTTTTGCTATACTAGACGTATGATAGTTGTATCAATTGCTATAGTGTGCGGTGTATTCGGGCTGGTGCTTGGCAGCTTTGCTGGAGCGCAAGTCTGGCGGCTGCGAGCTCGCCAACTTGTTGCTGACAAAAAGGCCGGCGAATCGTACAACAAGGCCGAATACAAAAAATTATCGCCGCTCCTGAAGGGCAAGAAGCAGCAAGACCGCTCGCGCTGCTTGAGCTGCGGGCACCAACTCGGTTTACGCGATTTGATTCCGCTAATCAGCTGGCTATCGACACGCGGTCGTTGCCGATATTGTGGTAAGCGCATCGGTTACTTTGAGCCGTTGATGGAATTATCTCTCGCGGCGGCATTTATGGTATCGTTCTTGGCCTGGCCATGGCACCTGGCGGGGTTGCAGTGGGTATTGTTTGCTGTTTGGTGTATATCGTTGGTAGCTCTAATCATGTTAGTCGCTTACGATATCAAGTGGCGAATTCTGCCAGACTTTCTTACTGTTTCGTATGGCCTGGTCTCGCTAGTCTTTGTGGTGTTGCGTTATTTTATAGTTAATGATGTTAAATTATATAGTTTGGCAATAGCGCTAATAATTATGTCGGGTGTTTATGGCGTGCTCTACTTGATATCGAAAGGTAAGTGGATCGGTCTAGGCGACGTGAAATTAGGTGTTGGCTTGGGGTTGATATTGGCTTCGTGGCAGACGGCTTTTGTCGGGCTGTTTCTGGCTAACTTAATTGGCTGCGTCTTGGTGATTCCAGGACTTGCTAGCAAGAAGCTCAAAGCTAATAGCGAGATTGCTTTTGGCCCGTTGTTGGCCTTAGGATCGTTTATTTCGTTCTTTGTTGGTGCGCGAATTATGGACTGGCTAGTGATTGCATCGTTTTTCTAGTATTAATGTGATGATGCTTATGCTAAAATAGTGATATGAATAAGTTGTCGGGGGGCTTCACAATTATCGAGGTAATGTTGTTCCTGGCTGTTTCGGGGGTGTTGGCTGCTGGTATATTGGCGACAGTCGGCGGTACTATTGGCGCTCAGCGTTATCGCGATGCCGTTGATTCGTTTGCCGATTTTATCCAAGGCCAATATGACAAAACCGTGAATGTTCAAAATGACACAGAAAATCACAATGAATGCGGGCTTAATGCCGATAAAGACCGGATAGTCGTTAGCGATAGCAGTACAGTATTGGCAGGCACTAGCCGCGTGTGCATGATTGTTGGACGTTTTATATCGTCGGTTGATGGCGTTAACTTTACAGCACGGCCGCTGTATATAGCGACAGAAAACGAAGACCAAATGAACAAGGCTTTATTATCGCAAGGCGATTACGATTTTTTGCAGAGGGCAGCCGATAGGAGCGCGTTGTCGGCTACTAAGTCGGCGCTGCTAACCACCTCAAATACTGGCCACTCTGTTGATAATTATGCGCTTGGCTGGGATACTCGAATTGATGAGAGTAAAACTGATCGAATAATCTCGATTGCTATTGTAAGATCGCCAGTTAGCGGCGTTATTCATACATATTTTTCAAATAGAACGAGTGCCAATGACACAATAACGGCAGATGGATTGAGGCAAGCTAAGCTTTGCGTTGACCCTAGCGGCTGGCTAACTGGCGCGCGGTTAGGCGTGCGGATTGACCGCGATGCAGCACTAGAAAGCTCAGTACAAGTTGTCGGGGAGGGCTGCTAGATGCGTTATAGCCGCGGCGACACCATTATCGAGGTAATGTTTAGTTTTGTGGTATTCAGCTTGTTGACCGTAGGAACTTACATAGTTATGAATCGCGGTACGCAGATTGCCCAGCGTTCGCTTGAGATTACGCTTGTCCGCCAGCAAATTGACGCTCAAGTGTCCCTTATTAGATATGTTAAAGATACTAATCCTGCGCAGTGGGCGGAGCTAACTAGCAGCAAATTTTTGGTCAATAATCCACTTGATGTTGTGAGTGCCAGCTCAGATGGCTGCCCTGCACCTGGCGGCCGTGTTGATTTAGCCACTGGCACAAATGCCTTTTTTATGTCGGTTGATCAAAAGAATGATACAGTTCTGCCAGTACGCGTTTTGAACACGACATATTCGCCACCTTCGGTTTACGCTAACGTTGATTTAATTAACGCTAAAACATACGGTGTTTTTGCCCAAATTGTTCGAGCCGAGCAGAACTCAGGCGTAAATACTGCTAAAGCTTACGATGTGTATGTGAATGCTTGCTGGGATAGTGTTGGCGCGGTAGCGCCGTTAACCATAGGAACGGTGACGAGGATATATGACAAGTAATAAGAATGCAAATCAGATACAGGGTTTTACTTTAGTAGAATTGCTTTTAGCTATGACTGGGGTGGCGATACTTTTGGTGGCAGTGGCAACTACTACAATACAGCTGATGAATATGTATCACAAAGGTATCACGATTAAAACGATTAATTCTGCTGGCCGCGAGGTTGGCGATATGATAAAGCGTGATGGTTTGTCGGCAAAGGGTCGAGATATCGTTCAGGTGGCTTCTAGCGATAGCGGTACCGGTGGTTTGGGCCGATTGTGTTTTGGCTCTTATACTTATGTTTGGAATACGCCAGAAAATTTACGATCGAGAGACGCTAGCGCTGGTGTAGCTTATGATGACGATCCTAACCATAATAAAGTCGTTTTTGCCCGCGTGGCCGACCCGGATGGCTCCCTATGCAAGGCGACGAGAGGGCAATACCCAAAAGTAATTACTAAGGGCGCTCCGATGAATGCCGTAGAGGTACTAGGCGATAAAGATACCGGTCTAGCGATTCACAATATTTCTTTGACCGATCTATTTGTCGATAGTAATAGTCGAGCTGGTTATACGATTGGTTATACGCTTGGTACTTATGAAGAGGACACCTATCGTAATGGCATAATTAATTCTAGCGATGCGCAGTGCTTAGCGCAGTCTGAAGAAACCAATAATTATACTTTTTGCGCGATTAATCAGTTTGCGGAAACTATAATTACAGAGAGGGCATCATGACGCATTCCAAGCAATCTGGCCTAGTTTCAATTATTGTTGTAATGTTTACAGCCATATTATTAATGGTAGTGTCAACTGGCTTTATTCGCATCATGGTTCAAGAAGAATCGCGCGCTTCCAATAACAACTTGTCGCGTACTGCCTACGAATCTGCGGTGGCGGGTGTCGAGGATGGCAAGCGGGCGATTATGGCTTGCCAGCGCGGCGGCTCGGCTAGCGCTGCTTGTAAGGCGATTGCTGCTAAACGCTGCAGTACAATACAGGATGCTGGCATAATTAGTAGCATAAGTAATACTGCTATCACTATCAAGAGTGGTACTAACTTACAATACATTAGCGGACAGGCTTATACTTGTGTATTGATCGATTCGCAAACAAGCGATGTGGTGTATAGTCTCAAGGAGGGCAGCTCGCGCGTTGTGCCGCTGCGCGTCAACAAAGATACCTCTATAATTAGGCTTCAATGGATGATGAAAAATGATAAGGTGTCGACAATATCGTCTGCTGATGGCGGCGACACTTTACCAAAACGCGTGGAATGGCCCGCTGATGCGCCAGCGCTATTGCGTATTCAAGCGGTTGTTCCAGAGAGTACGACAGTTAATGGGCAACAAAGTTTTGATAGCTCAATTGTCTCGACTGCCTTCTTGCGTCCGTCTGGTATTCGCGCGCCGAGAAATTTGTTAGATAGTACTGCGTTTAATGCGGTGGCGCCGCAATCGGTTCGTGCTGCTGGTAGCGCTACAAACGCGACAGCAGGCGTCTCGCCAATTACGTGTTCAGCGGAAGCTTTTGATAATCATCAATATGCTTGTTCGGCCTATGTCACATTGCCGCGCAATCTTGTTGCTGGCAATCCAATGGCTTTTTTGCGAATCACCAGTATTTATAACGACACTGATGTTAGATTATCGTTTGATAATATCGGCGATGGTACAATTAAATTTGACGGCGTGCAACCAAAAGTCGATTCAACTGGCCGAGCTGGCGATGTGTACCGCCGTGTGTCTAGCCGAATTAGTCCATCTAACAATATCAATTACCCCGAGTATGCAGTTGATATTACAGGCAGTCTTTGTAAAGACTTCTCGGTAACTAATCAAGGGGTACCTTCGGCATTAACATGCAAAGTTATTCCAGAAGAGCAGTAAAACCGTAGAGCAATAGAGATAATTGAATAAAAAATTTATTCAGTGTCGGTGTGAAATTGCTCGTAAATGTCTTTGAGATGCTGGTCGGTTACATGGGTATATACTTGAGTGGTAGCGATACTGCTGTGTCCGAGCATACTTTGTACGCTTCTGATATCGGCGCCGTTCATTAGCAAATCGGTCGCAAAGCTATGTCGCATAGTGTGCGGACTGACGTGTTTGGTGATGCCAGCTAGCTTAGCGTATTTTTCGATGATTCGCTGAATGCTGCGCTGCGATAGCCGCCGATAATCACCAGAAGTGCTAGTCGTGCCGCTATTGCGGCTATAGCTCAGGAATAGAGGTTGTAAAGAATCGGTTCGCGCCGATAAGTAATCCTGGACGCGTTCAGCTGCCCGTTTGCTGATAAAAACCGGGCGGTCCTTCTGTCCTTTACCGCGGACAGTAAACTCGCGGCGCTGCATGTTGACGTGATCTTTATTAAGTCCAACGAGTTCCGAGACGCGCAGTCCGCTAGAAAAGAGAAGTTCGAGAATGGCTCTATCGCGAAGTGCTGGCAAACTATCATCATTAGGTACTACATCAAGCATACGCTGCACCTCGTCGCTATACAAAAAAGTGACTTGTTTGCGGTGAACTCTCGGCAATTCTATTTTGTTTGGCGCCATACTTTCGATATCGCGCTTACTTAGGTAATCTAGGAAGCCCCGCAGGGCAATGAGGTGGTAATTCTGAGTAATAAGCGACAAAGTGCCGCCGCGATCTGTCTGATAGCGATTGAGCCATAAGCGATATTTTCTGACCAGCTCTGGGCGGATATCATTGACCGTTAAGTCGAACCCAGCGAATTCTAGAAAACGCTCTAGATAGTGGCGATACGCCTCGCTAGTCTTGATCGATCGTCCGCGTTCAATTTGGAGATACTCCATGAAATCTTCAATCAGTTCTGACATATCCATAAGAATATTGTACGTCGTTAAAGGTAGATAAACAATATATCGAACAAAAAAGTTATTCAAAATATTTATAGTAAATAACTTAGATATATCTGATATAATAGCGGTAAAGCAACTGTATAAATAGGAGATATAAATGATGGGTGATGTAGAAAAAACACTAATTGTCTTTAAGCCGGATTCGGTGCAGCGGGGCTTAGTTGGGCGTATTTTGACTCGTTTCGAGCAGGTTGGACTGAAAATAGTCGCTACTAAAATGATTGCGCCCGACAAGCAGCACTACTACCGCCACTACGAAGAAATTGGCAAAATGATCACTCGCCGCGGCAAAGAAAAGTTTGACGTTACGTTAGAAATGATGATTCAGGGGCCGGTTATCGCGATGGTACTTGAGGGCGTTGAAGCAGTTGATTTGGTTCGCAAACTTGTCGGCGCGACAGAACCAAAGAGTGCTGCTCCTGGTACCATTCGCGGCGATTTTTCGCACATGAGCTTCCAATATGCTGATAGCGAAGGCAAGGGGGTGCCTAATCTAATTCATGCTAGCGGTAACATCGAGGAAGCTGCAGAAGAAATATCGCATTGGTTTAGCGATGATGAGTTATATAGTTATCATCGAACTAGCGAGCGCTTTACTCGCTAGTGCTTGCGATGTTACACTAATCCCAGGGCCCCGGTAGCTCAATTGGATAGAGCAGTTCCGTCCTAAGGAAATGGTTGTAGGTTCGACTCCTGTCCGGGGTACCAGGATATTACTATGGCAGCAGAATTTGAAGGGTTACACGATGGCGAGAAAGTATTGCTAGTTTTTCGACGGCACATTATTGCTATGCGGAAGGGTTTCTATTCGCTGCTAATTCCGATGACTGTCGGCGCAATACCGTTCTTGATTTGGCAGACTAATCTTGATTTGCTGTGGATATTTTTTGGCGGTTTTGTGCTTGGCTTAATCTTGTTTATTTATCACTTCTTGATGTGGTTTTATACAGTGTACGCGGTGACTAACGAGCGCATTCGCCAGATTACTCAGCGCGGCTTCTTTGGCCGGGATGTTGTAGAAATAAATCTAGATAAGGTCCAAAGTATAAGTTATAATATACCTGGGTTTAGCGGCGAAGTGTTCAAGTTTGGCACCATCATCATGCGTACTTACGTTGGTGATCTGGTTATTCGGCTAGTCGAGCATCCTAGCAAGATATATAATGAGTTGCAAGATGCAGTTCACGAAGCCGAACTAAGGAGACAGAAAATATATGAAGAAAATAAAGTTGAAGCGAAGTAAAAAGCAACCAGCTCCAGCGGCGAGCCGTATTACTAATGAGACTATCGCTGAGCATCGCGAACAGATTTTAGCTGGTGGCCGCAGGTTTAAATATCCGATTCAATACACCAAGCATAAGCTGATTATTAATACAGTACTTATTTCGATGGCCAGTATCATTCTGCTATTAGTTGGTTGCTGGGCGGTAATGTATCCGATGCAGAATACTAGCACTATAGCTTATCGAATTTCTCGCATTGCAATGTTGCCAGTTGGCAGTGTTGACGGCGAGCCAGTCCGATATAGCGATTATTTGGTGCAGTACCGAGCTTCTGAATATTACTTAAATAAATATGGTGAGGTTAAGGTCAACTCTAAAGACTGGTATGTTCAGCTTGACGACATTAAATATCGTTCAATGAATCTAGCTCAACAAGCAGCTTACGCTCGCAAACTGGCTAAGCGCTATAATGTTAGTATTTCGCGAAAAGACGTTAACGATTTTATTGACCAGGAACGCACGACGATTAACGGCCGCGTGTCGCAAGAAACATATGATGCGTCGATTCGTATGCTTTATGGAGAGAGCGCTGATGACTATCGGCTAATTGTTGAAAACGGGCTGCTAAAAAACAAAGTCGCCTTTGCTATGGATACAACTGCAAAAGATCAGGCTGATAAAGCCTTATCTTTACTGAAGTCTAATGGCGACTTTGCCAAAACGGTTGAAACTATCAATAAACAATCGACCGATGGCAAGTTATCAGCTGGCAATAGCGGATCGGTTGATATTAGCAGTAAATTTAATGGACTCAGGGTTTCGGATATTTCAAAAACTCCAGTCGGCAGCCTATCCGGTATTACAAGGAGCACTAATGACGATGGTTACTACATAGTAAAAGTTGTTGCGAAAACTGACAAGAAGATAACCTTTGAATATATTCATATACCGTTGACGGCTTTTAAGTCGCAATTTGAGCAGCTAAAAAAGAGTGGTAAGATTAGCGAATATATAACCATTCCAGATAACAGCCAAACTGGCGGCGCGGTAGTTAACCAGTAGGCGTTTTTCGCTTGCACATAACTAGGTAATGATATATAATGCACACTGAATAGTTTGCGCTCGTAGTGAAGCTGGTCTATCACGCCTCCCTGTCACGGAGGAGATCGCCGGTTCGAATCCGGTCGGGCGCGCCATAGAAAGCGTCCCACGAAGTGGGGCTTTTTCTATGGTAGGATTGTTTGGCTTTTGTTATAATATAAACGTATTGCCGTCTTAGCTCAGTTGGTAGAGCGGCGCATTCGTAACGCGCAGGTCGCCGGTTCAATCCCGGCAGACGGCTCCATAGTTTATAAGTTATGAAAAGCGAAATCATTAAGTCGTTATTAGGTGTTCTCAAGAATAGGACTCTTGTTCTTTTTCTTGTAGCGATGCTAATTTTAGATACAGTTTGTTCAATTGCCGTGTCTATGCAGATTACGCCCAGCGAGATTACGGTTTATTCGCGTTATACTGCTTTCGGGCAAGTACATTTTTACAAAGATCACTGGCAATATTTATTATTATTTTCTGGATTTTTCACGTTAGTAACTATCATCCACGGCGCGCTAATGATAAAGTTTTATCTATTGGAAAAAACAACAACTGCTAAGGCAATTGGATGGTGCGCGTTTGTTATTATGCTGATTGCTGCTATGTACGCTTTTGGCGTCCTATCTTTAGGACGGGCGGCATGAGTTGTCCAGACTTAGAAATTCCTCTTGGCAAAAGGTCGAAGCTTTATCGTTTTTTTGAGATGTTGCCAGCGTTAATAAGCTATGGCATGTTAATTTTGTTAGTAGTTTTATCAGTACTTAGTCCTTTTCTGGCAGCTATTTACTTATTGTTATTGGTGTTAACTACGTTTGTTAAGGCTATAGGCATTTCTTATAGAACTTTGCTGGGCCACCGGCAACTTGTTCGGGCCGAGAAAATTGATTGGAGTGCTCGACTTGATGATCTATCGCAGGCTGCCGCGGGCAAGTCGCCCGAAATTAAAATTAATAAAAAAGATTTTGAAGCCGATGTGCATCAGCAAACTATTCTGTCTATCGAAAAAGGTGAGTTGCAGATCATAGATCCCAGAGAGATTTATCATGCAGTACTAATTGCTGCTTACAACGAGTCTTACGAAGTATTGAAGCCGACGGTAGAGTCAGTAAATAATACAACATATCCGAACGAGAGGTTGATTGTATATTTGGCTTACGAAGAACGCGGCGGCGAGCAGATGGCAGAGACTGCCAAGCGTCTTCGTGATGAGTACACCGGCGTATTTTGCGACTTTCGGATTATTCAACACCCTAAAGATTTGCCGGACGAGATACCGGGCAAGGGTCCAAATATTACGTATGCAGGCTATGACCTCAAGCAGTGGTGCGACAATAAAAAGATCAAATATAACCAAGTAATTGTTACAACCCTTGATAGCGATAATCGGCCTTACTCAACCTATTTTGATTATGTGGCGTATAAATATGCTGTTACCCCTAACCGCGAAAGACTATCATATCAGCCGGTGGCTTTGTATTTTGGTAATATTTGGGATGCGCCAGCGCCAATGCGGGTGCTAGCAACGGGCAATTCGTTTTGGACTATTATTGGTAGTATGCGGCCGCATGCTTTGCGTAATTTTGCAGCTCATAGCCAGCCGCTTTCGGCGCTTGTGAGTATGGATTTCTGGAGTAAGCGCAGTATTGTTGAGGATGGACATCAGTATTGGCGCAGTTATTTTTACTTTAAAGGCGATTATAGTGTTATGCCAATCCATGTTCCTGTATATCAAGATGCCGTGTTATCAGATACATTTAAAGCAACACTTATCAGCCAGTTTAAGCAGTTGCGGCGCTGGGGGTATGGTGCTTCGGATATACCATATGTAGCGGTCAGATTATTTACGCGCCAGCGAACAGCTCCTTTTTGGGAAACACTGGCAAGATTCATACGACTAATTGATAACCATGTTAGCCTAGCTACAATGTCAATATTGGTTGCTTTTGGTGCGTGGGTGCCATTATTAACCAATCCCGAAGCTTCCAGAAATATTTCTGCGCATGCTCTGCCGCTAATAGTTAGCCACATTCAACAGGTAGCAGTTATCGGAATATTTATTACGATTTTACTGATGCTGAAGATGCTGCCTCCTCGTCCAGAACGTTATAAGCGTTCGCGAACCGTTTTTATGGTTTTGCAATGGTTTCTGATGCCTGTTACATCAATCTGTTATAGTTCTGCAGCATCAATGGCAGCGCAAACGCATTTGTTGTTGGGTAAATATCTTGAGAAATTTGATGTAACCGACAAGGCAACACTATCGTCGCGTGCTAAAACAAAGGCCAAGAAGGACGCTCTCAAGAAAGCTAGGCGTAAATCAAAATTATAAAATTATAAAAATTATCATTAAGTTTTAAGCTAAATAAAAATGGGTGACAGGTGAGTTTATATTAAAAACAAATTACTATAGTAAACGAAAGATTAGTCTTTTAGCTGAGACTACCAACACTGATTGCAAGACACTGAATTACTTTACGTGATTACAATACCAAGCGAAGCAGTTCGGCTTGTTGTATTATTTGAGCTCGTAGTAAATGGTATAGCGGCTTAGCCGAGATTGTTTTTTATATGTTGTAGATTTTGTTTTGGTATGTTGTTTAGCCATGCTTTTATATTAGCATAAGTATTATTTTTTGTCAAATTAGATAATCTACGAAAATATATCACCAGACGCATAGAAATGTTGATTAGACACCGAATAACGACGTGGAAAACTTTTAGTATTTGTGCATAAAATATTATGCAAAATAAAAAACTTGCCGTCTAAATTACGGCAAGTTACATGATTGCTCTGGTGGGCAATAGAGGATTCGAACCTCTCACCTCTTCAACGTCAATGAAGCGCTCTAGCCAAATGAGCTAATCGCCCAGCTGCACTTAATGGTAGCAGAAATCAATACGTATTGCAATATGACAGAATAGCCAGTAATATACTAAGTAGATGTTGACGGAGTCTAACCACCTCTTGAGTCTCGTGTTGGCGGTTGCGGCGCACGTAAAAAGTCGGAGCAAGAGTAATAGCCAAGGTGGAACCTCCCGTTTTTGGGACCGAGGCACGCGCGTAAAAACGCTTGCGTGCTTTTATATTTTCTAAAAAGGAGGTTCATTATGAACGAACAGCAATTACAATCAATGCGGCACAGTCTAGCGCATATTATGGCGCAGGCGGTGCAGCATTTATGGCCGCAGGCTAAATTCGGTGTTGGGCCGGCTATTGATAATGGATTTTACTACGATATTGACCTTGGTGAAGTAAAAATATCGGAGGATGATTTTAGCCGAATCGAGAAAGAAATGCGAAGTATTATTGCATGCGATCTGCCGTTTACTCGTCAAGATGTGCCGGTTGATGAGGCGATAACTTGGGCGAAAGAAAACAATCAGCCTTACAAAATTGAATTGCTTAACGACTTGAAACGGTCAGGTACAACAATAGCGAAAGACTTAGCGGGCCAGAAACTTGGTTCTGCCAGCGATGATGAAAGCAAGGTTGACACTGTATCATTGTACTCGCAGGGTGATTATACTGACTTATGTCGTGGCGGTCACGTTGAAAGCACTGGCAAGGTTGGAGCTTTCAAGTTAATGCGCGTTGCTGGTGCGTATTGGCGCGGTAATGAGAACAACCCGCAGATGCAGCGTTTGTACGGTGTCGCTTTTGCGACTCAAGCTGAACTGGACGGTTACTTGGATATGCTAGAAGAGGCAAAGAAGCGCGATCACCGTAAGCTCGGTAAAGAACTTGATCTTTATACTATGTCGCCGCTTGTTGGCATCGGCTTGCCGTTATTTACACCGCGCGGTACGGTTCTGCGCGAAAAGGCAGCGCAGTTATCGAACGAACTGCGCCAAAAATACGGTTTTACGAAAGTTTGGACACCGCATATCACCAAGAAGGATTTATACGAAGCATCAGGACATTGGGCAAAATTTGGCGACGAACTTTTTTTGGTAACTAGCCAAGAGACTAGCGACAAGATGGCGCTCAAGCCGATGAACTGTCCGCATCACACTCAGATTTTTGCCTCGCAGCCGCGCAGTTATCGCGAGATGCCGATACGTTATTTAGAAACAACGACCGACTACCGCGACGAGAAAACCGGTGAACTAGGCGGCTTGAGCCGCGTGCGTTCGTTAACTCAGGACGATAGCCACGTCTTTTGCCGGCCTGACCAAATTGAACAAGAAATTAATAATTTGCTAGCTTGCGCGCAAGAATTGTACGATATCGTTGGTATGAAATTACGCGTGCGATTAAGTTACCGCGACGATGGCGAAGGCTATTTGGGCGAGTTAGAATTGTGGCAATCAGCCCAATCGCAACTCAAAGCTGCAGTTGTCGCTAAAGGTCTTGACTATTTTGAGCAGGAAGGCGAAGCAGCTTTCTATGGGCCAAAAATAGATTTCATGGCGACCGATGCGATTGGACGAGAACATCAGGTTGCGACAGTGCAGTTAGACTTTGTTCAGCCTGAACGTTTTGGTCTTGAATACATAAATGAGTCTGGTGATTCGGAGCGTCCAGTAATGATTCACAGCGCATTGCTTGGTTCAATTGAACGCTTTTTGAGCGTGTTCATTGAGCATACGGCTGGCTGGTTTCCATTCTGGATTGCACCTGAACAGGTTCGTATTCTTACAGTCAATGATACAGTAAATGACTATGTTGATGAAATTACATCATTGCTAAAAACAGAGGTATTGATGCGTCCTATAAAATACAACGAAGTAAGATTCACAGCAGATACGCGTAATGAGTCGTTAGGCAAAAAAATCCGTGAGGCAACTGTTGTAAAAATTCCAGTACAAATTATAGTTGGTCCAAAGGATAAGGCTGCACGTGTCGTTAGCGTTCGTACTCGCGCGGGCGAGGAGCAGGTTCCTATTGATCAACTAGCTGAATATATTCAGAGTATTCAATAATGAAAAAATTAGCTGCCGCTGTTGAGCGCGATAATAAATTGCTAGCAGCAGCTGACGTAACAGATTTGCCGCTAGTCGTTATTGCTGGTCCGACTGCTAGCGGCAAAACTGAGCTAGCAATTCGGATCGCTAAAAAATTTAACGGTGAGGTCATCTCGGCTGACTCGCGAGCAATTTATCGCGGACTCGATATCGGTACAGCTAAACCTACGTCTGAAGAACAACAAGGGATAGCGCATTGGGGTATTGATATAGTCGATCCAGGAGAGAGGTTTACGACAGCGAATTTTAAGGTGTATGCTCAGCGAAAGATTAGCGAAATTCGTTCACGCGGGCATCTGCCGATTATAGCTGGCGGTACTGGTTTGTATATCGATAGCGTACTGTACGATTTTAAGTTTACGGCATATTCAAACAATCTTGATGAACGGCGTAAACTTGAGAATAAATCGTTAGAACAGCTTATATATCATTGCGAAAAAAACAACATTAAATTGCCGAAAAATATAAAAAACAAGCGACACATTATTAACGCTATTCTACGCAAGGGGGAAGATCCTCTCAAAAATGATAAAATAATTAGCAATACTATACTAGTAGGTATAGCGACAGACAGAGACATCCTAAGAAGCAGAATTGAAGAGCGGGCAAAAACTATTGTAAGCAATACTACAATAAATGAAGCTATATGCGCGGCAGAGAAGTGGGGCTGGTACAACGAAGCAATGACTGGGAATGTCTATCCGCTTATCAAACAATATCTAGATGGTACAATTAACGAGATTGAACTTGAGCGAAAACTTTGTGTACTAGATTGGCGGTTGGCTAAACGCCAGCTTACTTGGCTAAGGCGGAATAAGGATATTAAATGGTTTAGCATTGATGAAGCATGGACCTACATCGTGAACAATCTAGATAAGAACTCTTAGATATGATACTCTTATACTAAAGGGTTTACGGTATGATTGACGCATTATTTGGTTCAAAAACGAGGGTAAAACTTCTACATCTCTTTCTTAACAATCCTGGAAAGTCGTTTTATGTCCGTGAGATTACGCGATTGATTGGCGAACAGATAAATTCTGTGCGCAGAGAGCTATCTAATATGCTTGATGCTGGCGTGCTGCTGAGTAATACAAACGATAATAAACTATATTACGAGATTAACCGCTCTTACATTCACTACAAACCGCTCAAAGAGATTTTTACTAATAATGATGTTAGCAAGCAAAAACCAAAAAGATTTTCAAAACAATCTGCTAGTAGCGAGACAGACGATTGGCGAATTGCTCTGGCGGCTTTGCCTAAAGCAAAAATTGTGATAGCAGCAGGCGCATTGGTTCGCGGTTCAGCAAGCAAGGTTGATTTGTTGATTGTCGGTAATGTCGAATCTAAACGTGTAGCGGATGTAGTAAATAAAATAGAAATAAAAGTTGGTAGGCAGCTAACGTTTAGTAGAATGCTGTACGACGAATTCTATTATCGCTTGAGCGTGCATGATAGGTTCATTAATGATATATTATCAAGCAGACACGAAGTTGTAGTGGATAGTGAAAATATTCTGCAGCGATAGAAATGAAGGAGGAAAAAATAGTGTTTGACATAGAATACAAAGGCGGAAATACGATTGTACTTTCGGGTAAAAAGACTACTATTATTACAGATCCGAAATTATCGTTGATTGGATTAAAAGACGCCAAAACTACCGGTTGCGTTGAACTTGCTACCGAGGATCGCTTCGCTGTTAAGGCGGATGGCGCAAAGCTCGTAGTTAATGGTCCTGGCGAATACGAAATAGGAGATTTTGTTATAAAAGGAATTGCTGCTGTTCGACATCTTGATAGCGGCAGCAATGAAAAACTAGATACAATTTATCGGGTAGAATGCGGTAATGTTGCTATAGGTGTTATTGGTAACATTGAACCAAAATTAAACGATGATCAATTAGAAAATCTTGGAGTGATAGATATCCTAATAGTTCCAGTCGGTGGATCTGGCTATACACTTGACGCCACGAGCGCTGTGGCTTTGGTTCGTACTATTAGCCCGAAGGTTGTTGTGCCGATACATTATGCTGATAGCGGTATATCTTACGAAGTGCCACAGGACTCGGCCGAAGTTTTTGTTAAAGAAATGGGTGCGCCTGTGGAAAATGTATCTAAACTAAAAGTAAAGAATGACTCCTCGCTGCCAACGGTATTAACGACGTATATATTGTCGCGAACGAGATAATATAGTCTAAGGTTAAATAATAAAATCCCCCTGTTGTAGGGGGATTTTACTTTGTGGCTTAGGCTGAAGCTATGATACCTTTTTTCTTGAGTGTGCGTATAGCTTTTGTTGAAAGTACCATGGTGATTTTTTTACCACCAACAACTAAAGTCTTTCTTTGAAGGTTGGGTTTGAACACTCGCTTGTTGCGCTGCAGAGAGAAACTTACTTTGTTTCCGAACTGCTTGCCTTTGCCAGTCAGCTCACATCGTGCTGCCATTGTAGATTCCACTTCTTAATTACGGTTATTATCAATCTGTCCTAGTATACTCTGGTTTTGATTCTTCGTCAAGAGCTGGTACAATGATAGATTAGATGGATATTCTGTATATAATTATTGTTTTGGTGGTGATATTTGTGTCGATGACGTTGCATGAATTAGCTCACGGCTTGGTGGCAAATAGTTTGGGTGATCGAACTGCGTATGATTTTGGCAGATTAACTTTGAATCCGATAAAACATATAGATCCGTATATGACTATATTACTGCCGATGATAATAATTATCACAAACATGACGACTGGGGCTAGCGTGCCAATCTTTGGTGGTGCAAAACCAGTGCCTTTTAACCCAAGCAACATAAAATATGGCGAGATTGGAGTGGCATTGGTAGCTATAAGCGGTCCGTTAGTGAACTTCCTTTTAGCGTTTGTAGCGTACGCAATACTTGTAGTCTCTAAGGCCGAGGCAGGTTTTCTGTTGAACTCTGTATTAACGGCTTTTACAATGGTGAATTTAGGGTTTTTTGCTTTCAATATAATTCCGATACCACCATTGGATGGATCGCGGGTACTGTATGTGCTTGCTCCTGATTTTGTGAGGAGCATTTTCGATACTATAGAGAGATATGGTGTTTTATTAATCTTTGCCATAGTTACGGTTGGCGGTTCGTTAATAGTTACGTATATGAGCTTTATAATCGTAAACATACTAAAAGGATTCTCTATCGTTTTTGGCGGGTAGTCGTGGTACAATATAATTAGCCTCTTAGGCACCAGCGTATATGATTTTCCTAACAAATCATTGATAGGGATCTCAATAGCAGTATTCTCGTGGGAATATTGTGAGAGAACCCACCTTGCAATAAGCGGGGAATATCAGTCGCTAGCCTGGAGGCTTTTTGTGATATAATTACGCTAGGCTATCGGGTAATCGCTGGTTCTTTACAGAACAAGAGGAAAGTCCGGGCAGCATAGGACATGGCAGTCGCTAACGGCGACCAGAGGTAACTCTAGGGAAAGTGCCACAGAAACAATACCGCTATCTCAAATCTGCTTAATGTGCGATGACTGATAGTAAGGGTGAAAAGAGCGGTGTAAGAGACCGTAGCCGACTATGGTGACATAGAAGGAGGGTAAACCCTGCCAGCTGCAAGGTGTATTATCGTATAAGTTGTTCGCTTGATAATACTAACATCCGCTTGAGCTGTACAGCAATGTACAGCCTAGATAGATGATTACCGATAACAGAACCCGGCTTATAGATAGCCTAATAAAAGACCGCTAGTTGATCTCACGGTCTTTTATTAGGCTTAAGTTCTAAGTAGAAGAAATTTTATTACTTTGTTGCTTCTTTGACGATCTCAGAAAAAGCTTCCGGCTCGTTGACGGCTAAGTCAGCGAGGACCTTACGGTTGATTTCAATGTTGGTCGCGCGAAGACCTGCTATCAATTTACCGTAGGTTGTGCCATTTTGGCGGGCAGCTGCATTGATACGAGCAATCCACAGGCTGCGCAGATCGCGCTTTTTGTTGCGGCGGTCGCGATATGCGTACTGCAAGGCGCGAATTACGGCTTGCTTAGCTAAGCGAAAGCTGCGGGTGCGGTTATGCTGCATTCCCTTGGCTAATTTTAAGGTCTTCTTATGTTTCGCCGAAGCGGCGACTCCTCGTTTGACTCGCATATATTAGACTCCCAATGCTCGCTTAACGTTTTTTGCTATGCCGCCTTTAATAATAGCGCTGGTATTAATATTTCGCTTGCGCGATTTGCTTTTTTTGGATAGCATGTGGTTCCCGAATGCGCGGCGACGGGTAAGTTTGCCGGTACTGGTTAGCTTTATGCGCTTAGCAGTGCCCTTATGGGTCTTCATTTTTGGCATTATTTACTCCTTATTACTATGCTGAGATTTCTCCCGGCCATCGTTGGTTTTTGCTCGAGCGTAGCTTCGTCTTTTAGCTGTTCCATCATCTTGTCTATCAAGTCATAACCTAAGTTTTTATGGGCTATTTCTCGACCGCGGAAGAAAATAAGGATTTTTACTTTATGTCCGTCCGACAAGAAAGCGCGTATTTTGCGCAGCTTGATCTCTAGATCGTTACTACCGATTTTCAAACCAAATCGCATTTGCTTTAGCTCGTTGGCTTTATTATTGCGCCGTGCTTTTTGCTGCTCCTTCATCTTCTGATATTGATATTTTCCCCAATCAACAATCTTAGCTACAGGAGGGTTAGCTTTAGGCGATATTTCTACTAAATCAACGCCTGCTTTTTGTGCAATATCTAGAGCTTCTCTTAAAGACATAACGCCAAGCTGCTTACCATCAGCCCCGATCACGCGAAGCTCATTGCTGCGGATAGCGTTATTTATGCGAGTTGAATTATTAATCGTAGTTCTCCTTTAGAACAGTTGTTTTACTGAGTCTATACTCGCTGTACATGGTAACAAATTACCGATAATAAATCAAGCTCGTTATCGGTATTGGAGAGCTTCTGCGATATGTGCAGCTTGTATTTTGGTGCTATTGTCTAGATCTGCGATAGTGCGGGCGACACGGATGATTTTGAAGTAGCTACGCGGACTCAAGCTCAGTTTATCCGAAGCCTGCGACAACATATTTTTTGATTTCTTATCAAGTTTAGCAAACGTATTTATTTCTCTATTTGTTAAGTTACTGTTGTATTTATCGCTACAATTGTATCTTATCGATTGGATATTGAGGGCACTCTGAATCAAGTTTGATGCAGTTTTGTGTTGTTTACAAGACAACGAATTATACGAAGACAATGTACTGTTCGGTACGCGCGAGACGTGTACGACTAAATCAATTCTATCCATAAGCGGACCCGATAGCTTGCGTTGATAATTAGCTATTTGCGCTGGAGTGCAGGAGCATTCTTTGGTTTGATCGCCAAAATACCCGCAAGGACAAGGGTTCATGGTAGCAACCAGCATAAAGTTAGCAGGGTAGGTGGCGCGCATACGCGATCTGGTAATAGTAACTTTCTTGTCTTCCAGGGGTTGTCTCAGGGCTTCAATAGAAGAATGCGAGAACTCAGGTATTTCATCTAAGTAAAGTACTCCTAGGTGCGCTAGGCTAATCTCGCCAGGTTTCGGGCTTGATCCGCCGCCGATAAGCGATGTCTGGCTGGCTGTGTGGTGCGGGGAACGAAACGGACGCTGACGGATAATAGATTCTGTCGAGGAACCCTCTATGCTGTATATTTTTGTGGCCGCTAACATTTCTTCAGGCGAGAGCGGAGGTAGTAGGTTAGGTAGGGTTTTTGCTAGCATTGATTTTCCGGCTCCCGGAGGTCCGGATAACAATATATTATGATGTCCTGCCGCTGCGATTATGAGGGCGCGTTTTGCTTGTTCTTGACCGGCAACTTCATCGAGCAGGGTTTGTTTGTTGGGCCCGCTTTCTTCTGAATAAATGTGCGGACAAACAGCATCCTTGGTGATAGTTTTTTCTTTCTTTAAATGTAGGTAAAGCTGCTTGATATTATCTACAGGTATGATATTTATGCCGCCTACGAGAGACGCTTGATTGGCGTTATTAGAAGGTAAGTATATAGTATTAATACCAGATTTTTTTGCGGTTTCGGCGATATTGATAGCGCCGCTAGTGGGGCGGATGTCTCCGTTGAGCGCTAGCTCGCCAGCGAATATAGAATTTGCAATATCCTGTTCGCGGAGTTGTCCGGCTGATAACAAGATAGACAAGGCTATAGGTAGATCATAATGTGTACCCTCCTTTGGAATTTCGGCAGGCGCAAGGTTGATGGTGATACGTTTAGTTGGGTATTCTAGGCCAGAATTGACGATGGCGCTGCGGACTCGTTCTTTAGATTCGTCGATTGATTTATTACCGAGACCAACTATGCGTATACTAGGCAGCCCATTTGATATGTCACTTTCTACTTCTACGATACTGCCATCGTATCCAACGGGTGAAACCGTGAGGATTTTAGCGGTTGATGCCATGACCATATAGTTAAAAGTTAATCATACTATACGGATGATGTAAATAAGTGATATAATATCAAGAGTAACGTGGGGCTGATATAGCGTTCGACGTAGAGAATTTAACAGGTTGTTTTGCGTACCGACTTCTGACGTTATCAGAATTAATAGTTGCAAACTTTGCAAACAGAGCGAAGGCGTTTGTTGCATCATTGATGCCACGGCAGACAGCCTTTGCGCTAGCTGCGTAATATTACTGGCAGCCGCATCCGCCTAGATTCTTGCTATAGGCTAGGTGTGTCATATCTAGCAAGATCGGTTAATTGATACTTCTGCTATATCATTAATTAAGATTTTAAGCAGATCGCTAGTTCGTATGTTTGTCTAGCTTTGAGCGGATAAGCGATTATTTAACGAGTTAGACTATGTGCGTAGACAAACAACAGGTTACTCTGCGGACCCGGGGGCAGTACCCGGCAGCTCCACCACATCGTTTGTTGTAGAGCCTTTCGGGCTCTTTTTGATTTATGCGATAAAAAAGAATGACTACCTGCGAGTAGTAGTCATTCTAATGGTTGTGGAGTTTTCTGAAGTGTTTATTTCTGGTTCCTGTATAATTTTTTTATTCAGGAACTATCTCTATAGTAATGTGAAAATCTGCTTGTGTCAATGTTTTTTAGCAAGATTGCTAGGTAAAAAATACCACACTAGATAACGGGATAATTGGAGTAAATAAATGTGTTTTATGCCTTGAAATGATACGCTAGATATGTTGATTTGTAATTCTGTAAACATCGGTTAGTAACTAACGACTGAATGTAGAGAGGGCTGTTTTTGGTGAATAGCTTAACAGAATTATCACCAGAAATTTTATCGTATGGCGCAGGGAAATCTAACGCGCCCAAATGTTAGCGATTGGCTAAGGAGGCTCAGGCCAAGCTCTTCCGACTTCACAGACAAGTTCTGAAAGGCGATACTGAAAACTGGCGGTGACTGTTTTTGGTAGATGAAGTTTGACGGTTAGAGATCGGTCATTGGCGCTATTAGTCCAGTGGGTATTACGTATTTGTGTGTAAGTTGCATTGTGTCTATGAAAAAGATTTTATGAATTAAGTTGTTGAATTTTTGTTTTTGCAGCTAAAGTATATTGTTGCTTGCATATACATAGATCGACATGCTGAGTTGTCTCTGATTCTGGTTCGTTGCTGGATTGTCTTTCTGTATATACGGTACATTGCAGGACAGATTATATAGTAGACTTTTTTTATCGCGTAGACACCAGCTTTTTTATGGCATTAATATAATTTTTGCCATGCCGTATGTATAGTTGTCGCATTTCGGATGCCATAAAATGTACTGAAGATTTTGCTTGGTTTTATATAAACGTTAATTATATAAAGGATCTTTGAATACAAATAGTGTATGAATTTTAATGAAAAATAGTTTGTATAAATGTATCGCAGTTAGCTGTTTGTTATAAGTTAAATTCGCAGTGTAGAGCCTGATGTAGTGTTGTATTTTTTAGATTCGATACAATCTAAAGTCTATTTGTTGTAATAAATAATTAATAATAACTTGATAAAATAGCTATCATTGTAATTATTACATTGTAGATAAAAACGCAACATTACAATAATAACAGAGGTACGTATAATAAAATAGTGAGCTGTAGTATAAATAACAATATTTATACTACGATAGATGTTGACTTTTTATCATTGATTTGCTATAGTGTGAGTAAGCTTTTAGAAAAACAAAAAAAAGCAAAACAATACCAACCAAATAAGCCTCCACAACAATAATCGACGGAAACTAGGTGGCGCCAAATAATTATGGTTCCACCTAAGCTCCGCCTATTATAGGGCGTTGAGCGCGCGATATGTGCGCGCATTACACACCTGATTAATCCTTGAGATTGCGATGTCAGTGACCATCAGGTGTGTGGTGCAGGTCCGCGCGATCGCAAGTCTTTTGCTCGCTAAGTGCGAGCGGTCAATCGGGCAAAAAGCAGTTGTTGCAGCGACCCTAATAGTTGTTTACAAAGGTGCTTCGTTATATTGCGACGCTGCTTTTGCCTCCTAGGTGTTATTATTTAAATCATGTATAAACGCTTAATTGCATTTTTGATGTTTTTGTCGTTAGTGGTGTTGCTAGCGATAACGCAGACGACCGCGCCGTCCAAAGTTGGTCCGGCTATTGTAGTCGTTGTGTTTGTATTAATATATATTTTTCTTACTTGCGCATTGACTCTCTTGCTTCTATTTATAAATAAGATTGCGAGTAAGCATAAATCTGAGCCGTCTAAGCGGAGTGCTGATGACATGTATATCTTAATGTATGGTGCAGTGTTAGCGTTGGCGCCGACTGTGATTGTTGCTGTGCAATCAATAGGACAAATTCAAGCAGGTACATATGTATTAATTACGCTCTTTGTATTGTTGGCTCTTTTGTATGTTCGGCATCAGAAGCGTGTGAAGTGAGGATTGAGGCCTAGAAAAATTGTAAACGCATATGGTATAATTTACTTAATATGGAACCGGGTATAAGAGAACAAGTTCCTGTGCAGAGAGAGGTGCTGCCGCAGAATAGTTACGAGACACCTACTTTTGGCATAGATGGCGGTAATCTTGAGAAGCAAAATACTTCTAGAGAAGTGATGAATGCTGCTTCTGCAGAGGCTGTTGCTAATGCGGTTCCTCAAATTGTGCTACCTCAGCCAATTCCTATAGTTCAGCCAGCCGTGGATCCTGGCGCTGCTCAGTCTGCGACATCTGATGACACCACAGCGCTGATAGCCAATGATGATGACCTTATTGAAAAGGAGTGGGTTGATAAAGCTAAGAAAATTATCGCAGAGACCAAAGACGACCCGTATCGTCGCGAGGTTGAGATCGGCAAACTTCAGATAGAATATATAAGGAAACGCTACGGGCGCGAAATAGGGAAAGTAGAGGATTAGGTAGTGTCTGGCGGCGGGATAGGCACTCTTGTAACATTGTTTGCAATAGCTTTGGTGATCGGGCTAGGGTCTTTTGTCGTGTTTATGGTCTATCGTAATACTCTTCGTGAGGCGAAGAACTATGAGCGCGGGCTTAAGATGGTGCCGATATTAATTCATCTGCCGCCAGCTAGCGATGATATTGTTAGCGACGGGCGTGATAAACGAGATTTGACGGAAGAAGTGTTGTCGCAAGCTCAGGTTATGTACAATATTATATCCAGTACTGCCACTAAAGGTTTTAAGAGTAAGATTTATGGGCAGAGGCATTTGTCGTTTGAAATAGTGGCTCGCGATGGCTTGGTGTTCTATTATGCTGTTGTACCTACAGTGCTCACCGAGGTAGTTCGCCAGGCAATTGCAGCAGCCTACCCATCGGCTCGGCTAGAAGAGGTGTCGGAGCATACTGTTTTTAGCAAGGTCGGTAAGATGAGCGGTACGATTGGTGGCGAGTTTACTTTGAGGAAGAACTTTGCTTATCCTATTGCAACATACATGGAATCTAAACGTGATGCATCGCGCGCATTGCTGAATGCTTTATCAGCAGCGACTCGCGAAGATGGTATAGGTATCCAAATATTAATCCGTCCAGCTAATGAGCGATGGGCCAAGTCGGCAGTTTCTGTCTCTGAAAAAATCATAGAAGACAAAGACAAAAAAAAGACTGGACTTTCGGTGTTCTTCTCGCCGAGCGAAATTATGGAGTCTCTATGGAAACCGCCAGAGAGCGACGACAAAAAGCCAGAGGATAAAAAGCCGCTTAATTCTGTCGAACAGGCGACCGTTGATGCTATCCAAGAGAAAACTCGTTACCCAGGATACGAGGTACTGATACGGACTGTTGTTTCGTCTAATACAGCAGCCCGTTCTCAGGTAATATTGAAAAATATTGTTGCAGCATTTGCATTATTTGATTCGCCGACGTTTAACGGATTTAAATTCACGTTAGCAAAAAACATTGAAGAACTAACTTCGTCTTATATTTTTCGTTTCTTCCCGCAGCAGGTTAATAAGAATATATTAAATAGCGTAGAGCTGGCGACAATTTTTCATTTGCCAGATCAGAATAGTATTCCAAGCTCGCAAGTCAAGCGCCAGATGAGTAAGCAAGTCGATGGACCGACGCAGGTGATGGAGACTGGTCTGCTGTTAGGATACAACGAATTTCGCGGTGTTAAGAAGCCAATTAGGCTCAGCGATAAAGACCGCCGGCGCCATATACATATTATTGGACAGACGGGTGTTGGTAAATCAGTTTTGCAGGAAAATCTAGCCTACCAAGATATGCTGGATGGGCGGGGTTTTGCCCTGGTTGATCCGCACGGGGACCTTGCGGAGCATTTGCTAGAAAAGGTGCCAAAGGAGCGCGTTGAAGACATTATTTATTTCAACCCAAGCGATATGGACAATCCGATTGGTCTAAATATGTTTGAGTTTGACCACCCAGACCAAAAAGACTTTTTGGTGCAAGAGGCTATCGGCATGCTTTATGGTTTGTATGACCCAGGACATACTGGTATCGTTGGTCCGCGGTTGGAGCATATATTCCGCAACTGCGCGCTGTTATTAATGAGCGATCCAGCGGGCGGTACTTTTGTCGATATACCGAAGCTCTTGGTTGATGATAGTTTCAGAAATAACAAGCTGAAATACGTTACCGACCAGCAGGTGTTAGATTTTTGGACAAAGGAGTTCCCGGCATCGCAGCGATCAAGCGAGGCAGGCGAGGTCATCAGCTGGGTTATTGCTAAATTTGGCCCGTTCATTAGCAATGATGCCATGCGTAATATTATTGGCCAGACAAAAAGCGGCTTTGACTTTCAAGATATTATGAATAATAACAAGATTTTGCTGGTAAACTTATCGAAAGGTAAATTAGGCGATCTTAACTCTAAATTGCTTGGTATTGTCTTTGTGATGAAGTTTCAGGCTGCAGCGATGGCGCGGGCCAAGATCCCAGAGGATGAGCGCAAAGATTTTACGCTGTATGTTGATGAGTTTCAGAACTTTGCGACTGATAGCTTCGAGACTATTTTGAGCGAGGCTCGCAAGTATCGATTGAGTTTGGTATTAGCTAACCAGTTCATGACGCAGTTAAAGGAAGAACTGCGCGAGGCTATTCTCGGTAACGTTGGTACAACTATCACCGGCCGGATCGGTATAACCGATGCAGAAATCATGGTCAAGCGCTATACACCAGTATTTGATGCAGAAGACTTAACGAAGTTGCCGAACTTTGAGTCTGTTTGTGTAGCTCAGATTGAAGGAGTACCGTCTGCGCCGTTTAGCATGGCATGGATTCCACCGATGGGTCACCAAAATGCTCAGTTGGGCGATGCTTTGCGCAGACTGTCGGCTGCAAAATACGGACATCCGCGGGCTCAAGTTGAGCGTGAGATAGCGGCGCGTACTAGCATGAATCAATCTTCTGGAAATAATAAACAGTTGAAAAATACGGCTGGAGCCGCTGCTAACACCCCTAATAAAATAGCACCGAGTAGTAGTTCATCTTTTTTGGATGAATGGTTAGCGAAACGCAAGCAAGTAACCGGTAGAAATAGCACTACGCCGCGTCCAGTATCTTCGCCGCTACCAGCTAATACCAAACCGCCGATGTCTTCGACTGGCAATGTGGCGGCTGCTGGACCCGCTCAATCTCAAAATTATACCGATGCTTATTCTCGTGCTTCTAGCAGTACCTTGCCAGCTCAGCCGCAGCAGCAACAGCTTCCGCAGCAGCCGTCTCGAAATAATCCAATAGATTTGGCACAGTCACAGCTTGGTGCAGTACCGCCAGCAGTTACTGTACCGCCGCAAGTTGGTGAGTCTCCTAATGCTAATTCTGCCATGCAAAGTGCCAATTTGCCGACAGAGCCAATTGCAGATAATGGTCCGATTTCGACACCACAACAGCCTGCTAGTAATACTCTAAATATGCGCGACAGCGACAATAGCGGCGAAGTTTCGATAAAATTACGTTAGTTGGCAAGAGTTACTTGGATTTACCGAATATTAGGACGCGAATGTAATCGTAAATCAAGCCGATAACCCACCCTAAGACGAAGGTGGCAATGGTCTCTGTGCCAGATAGCGAATATCCGAAGTGCTTAGCGACTAAATATATACCAGCTGTAAGGATAAAAGCTGCAGCTGACCCTGACAATATGGCATTAGGACGTGCTACAGTATTACCAATCACTTCGCTGCTCTTTTCGACGGCGGGGTTATGAATAACTTTACTGAAAGTTCTGCTGGCAGGTGACATTTCGGATTGAATCTCGGTCATAGTCTTGTCGAAGGCGGCTTTGCGCTCTTGTTTAGAGGTAGGGCCGCGGCGTTTCTTCTCTGGACTGACTTCATTGGTTTTTATTTTGTTTTCTTTACGTTCTTGGGCGATTTCTCTAGCTTGGTTTAAGGCTTCATGGCGTGCTTTTTTCAGCTGTTCCTGAGAGGCTTCAGAGCTAGCTTCTTTCTCTGTTTTATTTTTAGCGTTAATATTCTCTTGAGTTTTCCGATGGATTACTTCAGAGCTAGTGTACTGCTCTTTATGCTTATCGCTAAGTGATGGTATTTTTTCATTATTCATTGATAGCTACCTCATCTTTGTTTTATATAATCTTATAGTTTATATAGTGCCTGAGTTAAAATCTCGACGAATTAAGCGGACTTCCTTTTTTAGCTGACGCGATCGTGCATAGAAGAATGCGACAACAGCGAAGGTGATTCCGGCAAATAGCATGTTTTCGCCAGGTCCGGTGTGTGGAAGTTGAGCAACAGTTTGTTCAATTGCTTGCTTTTGTGCCGGACAGTCTACATTAATGGTTACGGAATTGCCGAAAGTATTGGTCATCTTGCAGTCGTATGAATTAGGGTTGCCGGTGCCAGTGGCTTTTGGTGAGATTGTGCTTTGGAGCTTCACGCTGAATACGCGAGTTTGAGTTTCACCAGGCTTTAGCGTGACTTTTGGCCATACCAATAGAGTTTCTGTGTCTTGGCTGCCAGAGGTGTCCTTGGTTAAGGTAGCTCCTCCTTTGTTCTCTAGCGAAGAATATTGGAGGACGTCGGCGAGATTCTCGGTGATGGTATAATCGGTAGCTTTCAATCCTTTGTTGGTCACAGTAATTTTGTAAATAATTTGATCGGACGCCTTGGCGGTAGTTGTCGAAGCGTCGGCGTTGCCTTGCGAGGTGTTTTGGGCGGTTTTTGTTTGAATGATATCTTCTTTACACTTAGCATCTTTTATCCACAAAGTTGTGTCGCCTGGACATGGTTGACAGTTAGGATCTGTGGCAAGCAAGGCAGGATTTTGCGGACACTTAGCTGGCTCTACAATCTGAAATTCCTTGGTACAGCTATCACTAGTACGGTCGCCTAGAGATGTTTTCAAGATAGCTTTAACTGTATATTTACCAGCTACAGTTTCTTTGTCGGTGACAGTTCGAGTCTTGCTTTCGATGGTTTTTAATTGTTTACCATCTCGATAGACAACAAATCTATAACCGGTAATTGAAGCGCCATTGCTGGTGTTGCCGGAGGCGGTGTATTGGTAAGTATTCTTGTTGTTAACGATCGCTAGCGACGAACACACTGCGACAGGGTCAGCTTTGCACCTCGGGTCGTTCGCGGGCAGGTTAGTCTTGCCGGGGACAGTACACATCGGAGTGTAGCAATTTGGATAGGTCCCTGATTGTCCAGGAGGGCAAGCGGGAGCTGGCGGGACGGTTAGTGTAATTAGGTTACCGCAGCTGCGCATAATTCCGAACCACATTCCTGTCTTTGATGAACGAGCTACGTAAGCTGAATAAGCGCCTGAATTACCCCAAAGCCGCTGCGGTCTGTAATAAAACGTTCGCGTACCACCGCCAGTTTTTACGGTGTAGCCGCCTTCACCTTGGCTTGCACCGAATACAGGTTTCATACCCCAAGAATATAAGCCTTCGTTGCTCCTGTGATACTCCAAATTATTACCAGCTTGGTCAATATCGCTGCGAGAAATGCCGACGGCATCGTAGAGGTCTCGGATATTGTTGACGTTGCTGTCATAGGTGCTTAGCAAGGCTTGCTTACTCCATACGCCGCCATAAACCATATCAGTAGCATCGGCAGCGGTAGCTGGCTCTGGTGCTTGAAATACGGCAAAAAACTGTACAACGAGTGCAAAAGCTGTAAAAATAAGTCCTAATCTGCGCACCGATTCTTCTTTGCGTAACCGTTTTGCATAAAAACCTAACTGTCCGACTAATGCGGGGCTAAAGGCGAGATTTGATACTAGCTTTCTAAACATTTTGTTTACCTTTTTGTGTTATTTTGAGATATACTTCCCTCTCTTTTATAATATCATACTTATGGCAACTGCAGCAATACCTTGAATGAACAATTTTTTTTATGGTATAATGTAGGTATTAATAGACAAGCTGAGCGACTGTAAATAGGGAGTGATTTCGTTATGAGTAAACAAAAAAATGATGGTTCGTATGATAGTTCGCAGATCCAAGTTCTTGAGGGTCTCGAGCCAGTACGCAAACGTCCAGGAATGTATATTGGCAGCACGGGATATGATGGTATACACCATTTAATTAAAGAAATCGCCGACAACTCGGTAGACGAAGCTATAGCTGGTTATGGGTCGCGAGTTGATGTGAGATTGTTAGCGGACGGCGGCGTGACAGTAATTGATAATGGTCGTGGTATTCCAGTAGATAAGCACCCTAAGACTGGCATTAGTACGCTTGAGACAGTCCTGACTGTGCTGCATGCTGGCGGTAAATTCGGCGGCGGCGGCTACAAGGTGTCAAGCGGTTTGCATGGTGTTGGTTCTAGCGTGGTTAACGCTCTATCTACTAAGCTGATTGCTGAAGTTGTTAGGGGCGGTATGCTATATCGTATCGAATTTTCTCGCGGTAAAACTGTGGTACCGCTCAAGAAAATAGGAAAAACTGATCGGCCAGATGGTACCTGTATCACGTTCTATCCAGATGCTGAAATCTTTAAGGAGACAATTAAATTTGATTATAAATGGGTGGTAAATTATTTACGCCATCAGGCATATCTAACTAAAGGTGTTTATACCTCTGTTTATGATGAGCGTACTCACGAGCGCCAGGCATTCTACTTCGAGGGTGGTATCAAGAGCTATGTCAAGAATTTGAATAAGGGCAAAGATGTGCTTGGCGATGAGATATTCTATGTCGATAAGCAAGTCAGCGACTCTGTTGTCGAAATAGCAGTACAATACAACGATTCCTACATCGAAACCGTCAAGCCGTTTGCAAATAACGTTTTGACGCCAGATGGCGGCACGCACTTGGTCGGATTTAGGTCAGCACTTACCAGGGTAATCAATGATTATGCCCGTAAAAATAGCCTACTCAAAGAAAAAGAAGATAACTTGACTGGCGATGATATCCGCGAGGGCCTGACGGCGGTGATATTGGTAAAATTGCCAGATCCGCAGTTTGAGGGCCAGACTAAAAATAAACTAGGTAATCCAGAAGTGCGTCGCTATGTCGAGCAAGTAATGAACGAATATTTCGCATATTATCTAGAGGAAAATCCAGCTATTGCTAAAAAAATTATCAATAAAGCCTTGTTAGCGGCGCGAGCACGCAAGGCAGCGCGGGCAGCGCGGGATAATGTAATTCGCAAAGGAGCGCTTGACGGCGCTAGCTTGCCTGGCAAATTAGCTGATTGTTCTAGCAAAGATCCGTCGGAATGCGAATTGTATATAGTTGAGGGAGATTCGGCTGGCGGTTCAGCAAAAACTGGCCGCGATAGCCGTACGCAGGCGATTTTGCCTCTGCGTGGTAAAGTGCTCAATACCGAGCGGGCTCGCTTAGACAAAATGTATGCCAATCGAGAGATCTTGAGCTTGATCAAAGGGGTAGGTGTAGGTATTGGCGATGCTTTTGATATTCGCGGATTGCGCTATCATAGAATTATCATCATGACTGATGCCGATGTCGATGGCAGCCACATCGCGACTCTGCTGATGACGTTTTTCTTCCGCTATATGCGGCCAGTTGTGGAGGGTGGGCACATATATCTAGCTAAACCGCCACTGTTTAAGCTGAAATTATCCCAAAGCAAACAAGAGTATTTATATAATGAGGAGGCGCTTGAAGCGCGGTACGATGAGCTAATTGCGGCACGCAAAGAGAAGGGCGTTCAGATTGATTTAAACGATTCACGGGCAAAACAAGCTGGCCTGAGCGAGTCGGCTCTACAACGCTATAAGGGTCTCGGTGAAATGGATGCTAGTCAACTCTGGGAAACAACTATGAACCCGGAAAATCGAGTGCTGGTACAGGTTAAGCTCGAGGATGCTGAGCGCGCTGATGCTATCTTTACGAAGTTAATGGGCGATGATGTCGAAGTGCGCAAGAATTTTATCCAAGCTAATGCTAATAAAGTCAGTCTTGATGAGCTAGATGTGTAAATGGACGAGAAGAAGGATAGGAATATGAAACCAGAGTCAAAAAAACCAGTCGAAGGCGAGATTATTGAGCAGACTAACGATGTTAGCCATTCAAAGTCTGTCGAAATTCGAACAGTAGAAGATGTTATGGAGGATAGTTTTATCCGGTATTCAATGTCGGTCATAGTCGATCGTGCTTTGCCAGATGTACGCGATGGCATGAAGCCGGTTCATCGCCGTATTGTGTACGTAATGGACAAAATGGGTATCGGGCCGACAGCTAAGACTGTGAAAAGTGCGCAGATTGTCGGTGAAGTGATGGGTAAATATCATCCGCACGGCGATAGTTCAATTTATGATGCGATGGTGCGTATGGCTCAAGATTGGGTGGAGCGCTATCCGTTGGTTCAGGGTCAAGGTAACTTTGGCTCAATGGATGGCGACCCGCCGGCAGCTATGCGTTATACCGAAGCAAAAATGACTCGGGTGTCAGAGTCGCTTTTGGCAGATATTGATAAAGAGACGGTTGATTTTCGCGATACGTATGACTCTACGCGCCAAGAGCCGATTGTTTTGCCTGCTAAATTGCCGAATTTACTGCTGAATGGGCAAGTTGGTATTGCTGTTGGTATGGCAACTAATATTCCGACGCATAATCTAGGCGAGGTGGTTGATGCAACGGTTACGCTGATTGATAATCCAGAAGCAACGCTTGATGACCTCATGAAGTGCATCAAGGGGCCAGATTTCCCAACTGGCGCGGTGGTTTATGGCGGCGCGCCGATGCGCCAAGCTTATGCGACCGGCCGCGGTAGCGTGACGATACGGGCGGTGGCGAACATTGAAGAAACCAAACGCGGCCGTCATCAAATTATAGTTTCTGAGATGCCTTATGGCGTGAATAAAGCAACGCTTATCGAAAAAATTGCCGATCTGGTGCACGAGAAAAAGATTACGGCGATCAGTGCTTTGCGCGATGAGTCGGCTCGCGGTAATGTACGGGTGGTTATTGAGCTCAAAAAAGACTCTTATCCGAAGAAAGTACTCAACCAATTATACAAATTGACGGGGTTACAGACTAACTTCCACTACAATATGCTAGCTTTGGTGCCGAGTGCTGGCGATGCGACACGTCTGCAGCCGCGCGTTTTGGGTTTGCATGATATTCTGAATGAGTTTATCAAACATCGCCGCCAAGTGGTACGCCGCCGCACAGAGTACGAGCTACGCAAGGCTAAGGAGCGAGCGCATATCCTGGAAGGCTACAAAATTGCACTGGACAATATCGACGAGGTAATCAGAATCATCCGGGCTAGCAAGACGCAAGATGAAGCCGAAAAGGCGCTCATCGAAAAGTTCTCGCTGAGCGTTATCCAGGCCAAGGCGATTCTGGCAATGCAATTGCGCCGACTGACGGGTCTAGAACGCGAAGCTATCGAGAATGAGCTAGCTGAGTTAATGAAAAAGATCGCTTATTTTGAAAAAGTTTTGGCTGACGAAAACGAAATCCTTCGCATCATCAAAGAGGAGTTGCTAGAAATTAAAGATAAATACGGCGATGACCGTTGTAGTAAAATTATCAACACCGAAGTCGGTAAGTTTAGTGATGAAGAACTAATTCCAGAAGAGGATACTGTTGTACTGTTGACAACGGAAAATTACATCAAACGCACCTTGGCCAGCGATTATCGCCGTCAAAACCGCGGCGGCAAGGGTAAACGCGGTATGACCACTAAAGAAGAAGACGTTATTGATCAGCTAGTACCAGCTGGAACACATGATTGGCTGTTGTTTTTCACGAACAGGGGTAGAGTGTTTCGTCTGAAGGCCTACGAGGTGCCGGCAGCTAGCTTAGCGGCGAAGGGAGTAGCGGCGGTCAATTTATTGCAGCTGCAACCAGAGGAAAAAATTACTTCAATTATCAATCTAGCTAAAGATGTAAATGTTGATGAAGGTTACCTATTTATGGCGACGACCAAGGGTACAGTCAAGAAGACAGCGATTGCTGACTATTCAAATATTCGCACCAATGGTTTAATTGCTATTAATTTGGATGAAGGCGATGAGTTGCGTTGGATCAAGCAAACTACTGGCAAGAACGATGTGATTATCTCGACTTCGGCTGGGCAAGCGGTTCGCTTTAGCGAGGAGGAGTGTCGTCCGATGGGACGTGCTGCTCGCGGTGTGCGTGGTGTGCGACTACGAACGGACGATAGTGTTGTAGGTATGGATATTGTAACTTCAGCTGATCAAAAATTGCTAGTGATGAGCGCAAATGGGTTCGGCAAAGTAACCAAGGTAGCTAATTTCCCGAGTCACCGCCGCGGCGGCGTCGGCGTGAAGGCTGCTGTTGTTACGGCAAAAACTGGTCCGATAGTCGCTGTTCAAACGCTTGAGAAGGATGCGATTGAGGCAATTATGATTAGTCAAAATGGGCAGACTATCCGAGTGTCGCTTGACGATATTCCAGCGCTTGGCCGTACTACTCAGGGTGTTAGAGTGATGCGTATTAATGACGGAGATACAGTTTCATCAATGGGGATTATACGTGATACAGACGAAGGAGAAAAATAGCGGATGGTAGTATCCCCGTATATAATAGCTTTTGCTGTCGGTTGGGCTATGGCGCAGTGCGGTAAGTATGTTGTTGCTGCTATTAAGATGCGTACCTTGAAAGTGTTTGATCATCTCTACATATCGGGAAATATGCCAAGCGCTCATAGTGCTACGATGATGTCGCTAGTATCGATTATCGGTTTGAAAGACGGAGTCGGCAGTGGTTTGTTTGGTTTGGCATTAGCTCTTGCGGCGATTGTGATGTATGACGCATTGATGGTGCGGCGATCTGTCGGCGAGCAAGGCGAGGCTATCAAGCAAGTTATTGATATCTCGAAATTTGATGTATCGAAGCCGCGTAGCGCTAAGGGACATACTCCTTTGGAAGTGGTAGTCGGTGCTGTAATTGGCTTGCTAGCGGGTATCGTTGTATTTTTAGCTACAAAAAACTAGCGATAAGGTGTTGACTTGATTAGGTTAGAGCGCTACAATAGTGAACAGTCTGGTTGCGAGAGGTAAAGTTACAAATTGCATCTTAGCAGTCAGGTTAAGTAATTTAACAATTTGATTGTGCAATTATCATCGTCAGTCTATTTTTGAGTAGACGCTTCAAATGAAGCATCTTTATGGAGAGTTTGATCCTGGCTCAGGATGAACGCTGGCGGCGTGCCTAACACATGCAAGTCGAGCGGCAGCGCGAGTAGTTTACTACTTGGCGGCGAGCGGCGAACGGCTGAGTAACGCGTGGGAATTTGCCCCAAAGTGAGGAATAACTGCCCGAAAGGGTGGCTAATGCCGCATATGATCTTCGGATTAAAGGATTTATCCGCTTTGGGAGAAGCCCGCGTCGGATTAGGTAGTTGGTGAGGTAATAGCTCACCAAGCCGACGATCCGTAGCTGGTCTGAGAGGATGACCAGCCAGACTGGAACTGAGACACGGTCCAGACTCCTACGGGAGGCAGCAGTGAGGAATCTTCCACAATGGGCGAAAGCCTGATGGAGCAACGCCGCGTGCAGGATGAAGGCCTTCGGGTTGTAAACTGCTTTTATAAGTGAGGAATATGACGGTAACTTATGAATAAGGATCGGCTAACTACGTGCCAGCAGCCGCGGTCATACGTAGGATCCGAGCGTTATCCGGAGTGACTGGGCGTAAAGAGTTGCGTAGGCGGTTTGTTAAGTGAATAGTGAAACCTGGTGGCTCAACCATACAGACTATTATTCGAACTGGCAAACTCGAGAGTGGTAGAGGTAACTGGAATTTCTAGTGTAGGAGTGAAATCCGTAGATATTAGAAGGAACACCAATGGCGTAGGCAGGTTACTGGACCATTTCTGACGCTAAGGCACGAAAGCGTGGGGAGCGAACCGGATTAGATACCCGGGTAGTCCACGCCGTAAACGATGGATACTAGCTGTTGGAGGTATCGACCCCTTCAGTAGCGAAGCTAACGCGTTAAGTATCCCGCCTGTGGAGTACGGCCGCAAGGCTAAAACATAAAGGAATTGACGGGGACCCGCACAAGCGGTGGATCGTGTTCTTTAATTCGATGCTAAACGAAGAACCTTACCAGGGCTTGACATCCAGGGAATTTTTGGGAAACCAATTAGTGCCTTTTGGAACCCTGTGACAGGTGATGCATGGCCGTCGTCAGCTCGTGTCGTGAGATGTTTGGTTAAGTCCATCAACGAGCGCAACCCTTGCAACTAGTTGGATTTTTCTAGTTGGACTGCTTCGGTAACGGAGAGGAAGGAGGGGATGATGTCAGGTCAGTATTTCCCTTACGTCCTGGGCTAGAAACACGATACAATGGCTAGTACAATGCGCAGCAAAGCCGCGAGGTGGAGCAAATCGCATCAAAGCTAGTCCCAGTTCGGATTGGAGGCTGAAACTCGCCTCCATGAAGTCGGAATCGCTAGTAATCGCAGATCAGCAAGCTGCGGTGAATACGTTCCCGGGTCTTGTACACACCGCCCGTCAAACCATGAAAGTGACCAACACCCGAAGTCCGATTCGTCGGCCTAAGGTGGGGGGCATGATTGGGGTTAAGTCGTAACAAGGTATCCGTACCGGAAGGTGCGGATGGATTACCTCCTTTCTAGGGAGAGTTATGCCAAAGGCTCGAGAAATCAGCCTTTGAAGCTAGGTCGGTCTTTTCGAAAGTTTTAGTAAATTTCGCTTTCGGATTCAGCCCTTAGGGGCAAGGCTAAAATTTACCACAGATTGAGATAGATTGCACAATCAAGTTGTTAAGCCATGTATGACCCCTGTTAGCAGGGGTCTTTTGGTTTCTCGGTGATATAAATGCTGTATACTTAAGATTAAGACCATGGCTGTACAAAAGAAGAGTATTATAGTAATCGCGATTATTAGCACTTTAGCTATATCAATTGCCGTTTTGGCGTCGAGGATGCGACCGAGCAGCGTAACTAAAGACACTCAAGCTAGTAGCGCCAAGTCAGAAATAGCGAATGATTCCAAAAAAGATCAGCCGGATCATAATGCAAGGAAAGAGTCCCAGACAAGCAACAACCAAGCTTCACAGGCAAATTCGCCAAAAGAAGAAGTAGAGAAATTATATGGCATTCCTATTGGCAAGAGGAATAAATTAAACGTGACGACACAAATTCAGCAGCGTTGGAACTTTTGCGCGCCAGCTACAGTAAGTATGATGCTAGCTTCAAGAGGCAAAATTGTAGATCAATTTACGCTTGCTAGAGAGATGGGAACCTATGAACCTTTTGGCACGCATAATCGAGATGCCATAAGAATACTTAACAGACATATGTTCGGTTATGAGTTTCCTCAAACTAATCAAGCTGGCTATCGGATTGAAACGGTGAGGGAAATTAATAGCGCATCAATTGAACTATTTAAACAGAGGATCATAAAGAATACTCAAGACGGATATCCAATGTATTATACTTTTAATCCTGGCAAAATATACCCTGGAATAGCAAACGCTGAACATAATGTTGCTGGCGCGGGCTATATTGCTACGCCAGACAATAAAGACGTCGCGCTGGTTTATTATGTAGATCCGTACTATAAATTTCAGGATCCGATTTACGGCGGTTTAAAAGTTGTTACTCCAGAAGAGTTGTTGAACGCGATGGTCGGCGTGAGCGAGCCTGATTATGCATGGTGATAGAACAAATGTACAATTAATTAGTCGCTAAGCACAAAGCTTGCTAGCGACAGCAGGCAGAGCTGCTAAATGCAGATTACGTTTACGCTAGCTATTCTCGCGAGATGCCGCTGAAGAATAAACTGAAGAATAATTTTAGCAAAAGTGTATGCAGGTTAAGCATAACGACGAATCCTAGTGCGCAGGCTATCAGTCCGCATAGACGGTAGCGCTCGTAGCTGCCGACGCCGCTGCCAAAGTTGTCAGCAATTTGTTGATACCAGACTGTCAAGGCAGCGCCGCAGATTAGAATTATTATGCCGATAAGAAATGAAAACCAACTAAATTCGTATACCATACCTAATAGTATACACTTGATAATCGCGTAATCATAGTGTAAAATGTACACAGTTAATGGTTTGTTAACAATTTAATGGGGATATAGCTCAGTTGATTAGAGCACCTGCTTTGCAAGCAGGGGGTCCAGGGTTTGAGTCCCTGTATCTCCACCATTATAAGCATGGGGTGGACTGGGCTTTTGGTCCAGGACACTCCACCAAAATATGGGCGATTAGCTCAGCTGGTTAGAGCGCGTCACTGATAATGACGAGGTCGGAGGTTCAAGTCCCTCATCGCCCACCATGGTTTTAGCTGAAAAGTAGTATTGTTTGCGGGCGGCTAGCTCAGTTGGCTAGAGCATCTCGTTTACACCGAGAGGGTCGGGGGTTCGAGTCCCTCGCCGCCCACCATTAGACTTGCCGGTAGGCAAGTTTTTATTTTGTGTAATTTTTTGTAAATTCGGTATTGTAATTGGACGGGATAGCTGCTATAATCAACTGTCAGTTAGCTGATGTTCAGTAATGAACCAATGGCAAAGATCGACGGCATATGTGCGAGGTTGTGGTCGAAAAAACATCAATTTTGCTTGCATGACAGTGTAGACAAATCAGTCTGGCAGTGTTATGATGAGTAAAGTCTAATCCACCACGTCTTGAACGCAGACGAGTGTCATCAACTTCTAGTTGATGCGACGAAATGTGCGTTCAAGTTTATAGAAACGAGACGGACGCAGGCTGCTTAACAATTCAGTGATGTAAAAGAAAGATTGACGGCAAGTGATTGCATAGCAGTTGCGGATATACCGGCCAAATAATAGCGAGCTATTCATTGAGCAGAGTAGATTATCATTTGCGGATAGCAATTACTAGTTAAGTCAATGCATAAAAAGGTACTCAAGGGCACTAAATGGATGCCTAGACGTATATTACCGATGAAGGACGTGGAAGACTGCGATAAGCTTCGGGTAGCTGTCAACAAGCTTTGATCCGGAGATTTCCGAATGGGGAAACCCAACACGAGTCATGTCGTGTTACCCTTGTCTGAATACATAGGACATGAGGCGGGAACCATCTGAACTGAAACATCTTAGTAGGATGAGGAAAAGAAAGTAAATAACGATTCTCGGAGTAGTGGCGAGCGAAACGGGAAGAGCCCAAACCTTATAAGTTTTTGCCTGTTCGCAGGCAAATAAGCTGATAGGCGAATGCTTACAAGGGGTTGTGATATTACACACGACCAAGCCAGAGAACTTGAATTCGTTCGAGGTATCTGGTTTGCGACTACTGGCTATCAACGGTAGGTAAGGTAAGAAAACAGCGTGGTTAGCAGAATAGTTTGAATGGCTAGCCAAAGAACGTGAAAGCCGTGTACGTGAAAACGACGCTGACCTTATATGTGTTTTATCGAGTAGGACGGGGCACGAGAAACCCTGTTTGAATCTGGCTGGACCACCAGCCAAGGCTAAATATAATATACGATCGATAGTGAACTAGTACAGCGATGGAAAGGTGAAAAGAACCCCGGGAGGGGAGTGAAATAGATCCTGAAATTTTGTGCCTACAAGGAGTCGGAGCCGGCTTGTCCGGTGACGGCGTGCTTTTTGTAGAACGATCCAGCGAGTTAATTTCGTGCGCAAGGTTAAGCCAGTTGGCGGAGCCACAGTGAAAGCGAGCCTGAATAGGGCGATTAAGTGTACGGGATTAGACCCGAAACCGGGTGACCTAACCATGAGCAGGTTGAAGCCACTGTAACAGGTGGTGGAGGACCGAACCAGGATACGCAGCAAAGTGTTTGGATGACTTGTGGTTAGCGGTGAAATGCCAATCGAACTCGGAGATAGCTGGTTCTCCTCGAAACAGTTTTAGGACTGGCGTCATGTGGTAGCAGTCGGGGGTAGAGCTCTGTAAAGGACTGGGGGGAGCAATCCTACCCACCCTTAACAAACTACGAATACCGGCTGTGGAATCATGGCAGTTAGAACGGCGGAGCTAAGTTCGTCGCTCAAAAGGGAAACAGCCCAGACCATCGTCTAAGGTCCCTAAATTTACGTTAAGTGGGAAACAAGGTGAGATTTCTTAAACAGCTAGGATGTTGGCTTAGAAGCAGCCATTCATTTAAAGAGTGCGTAACAGCTCACTAGTCAAGAGATCTTGCGTGGAAAATGTAACGGGGCTAAACGTAATACCGAAGACATGGGTCTATGTATTAGCATGGGCGGTAGAGGAGCGTTCCTATCGGCAGTGAAGCAGCATTGTAAAGTGCTGTGGAGCGGTAGGAAGTGAGAATGCTGGAATGAGTAACCATAAGAGAGGTGAGAATCCTCTCGGCCGTAAGAGCAAGGTTTCCTGAGCTATGGTAATCATCTCAGGGTTAGTCGGGCCTAAGCCGAGGCGCATAGCGTAGGCGATGGACATCAGGTTGATATTCCTGAACCGGCGTAGTTTGTACACTGTTCACGGAGAGATATTCAGAGCGGATTCATGGTTTATCCGTCCAACCGAGCGGGAACGCAAAGGGAGTGAAAGTGATTCTTCGGAGTCGCGATTTTGGTGAAAGCCCTGGCTAGAAAAGCAGGTGTACGCGTGGACTTAGCCGCCCGTACCGCAAACCAACACAGGTGCTCGAGTCGAGTAGACTCAGGCTTACGAGAGAACCTTCGCTAAGGAACTCGGCAATACAGCGACCGTAACTTCGGAATAAGGTCTGCCCCCACTTCGGTGGATATGTTGTCGGTTTCAAAGCTAGCAGGTGTGGTTGAAGAGTATCTTTAATACATCAATTCTTCTTGAGATAGAACCAATAGCTTTTGGAACTGAAGCTCAACGCATCTAGCGATGTGGGGGCCGCAGCAAAAGAGCCCACGGAACTGTTTATCAAAAACACAGCTCTCTGCTAACACGAAAGTGGATGTATAGGGGGTGACTCCTGCCCGGTGCTGGAAGGTTAAGGGGAGTGCTTTACGGTGCGAACTGAAGCCCCAGTGAACG
>CAUSBR010000003.1:0-15618 GCA_963530345.1 uncultured Candidatus Saccharibacteria bacterium
AGGGACGCCGGAATTAATGGTTGAATTGTTACCAAGCTGACCACTTGAATTACTCCCCCAACAATATGCTTTATCATCAGAAGCGATAGCGCAAGTAAACTCCGTACCGGCCGTTATCTGCTTAATTGTTTTCCCCGCCAGAACTCCAGTGGTACTGACAGGTGTAGGAGTAGAAATAACAAGAGATAGTGTACTGCCATTACCTAACGCCCCCCTTCTACCACCCCCCCAACAATATGCTTTATCATCAGAAGCGATGACACAAAAATACGAATTACCGGCCGTTATCTGCTTAATTGTTTTCCCCGCCAGAACTCCAGTGGTACTGACAGGTGTAGGAGTAGAAGAGTTTTTTAAATTACCATTACCTAACTGTCCAAAGTTATTGCTACCCCAACAATATGCTTTATCATCAGAAGCAATGACACAACTAGAAATACCACCTGAAGCTATCTGTTTAATTGTTTTACTCGCTAAAACACCTGCAGTATCAACAGCTACAGGAGTAAGAGAATTTACTGTATTATTGTTGCCGAGCTGACCAAAGCCATTATGACCCCAACAATATGCTTTATCGTCAGAAGCAATGACACAACTATGGTTACCAGCAGAAGACGGTTCTATTTGCTTAATTACTTTTCCTACTAGAGCACCACTAATTTTAACAGCTGAGGGAACAAGAGCGCTTGATGTATTACCGCTACCAATCTTACCATTGCTATTACTGCCCCAACAATATACTCTACCATCCAAAGCCACAGCACAGACGTAACCAAATCCACCTATTATATGTTTTGCGAGCATAAGATCTTCTTTATTCTCTACCCCCACTCGCACTCGAAAACTAGCACCAGTCTGCGGCAGTGTCGCTGCTGTATTATCAGCCGCCAACTGCGCACCAGGAGTAGCACTACTCGACGATTGATACAGACGATAATTAGCCTGATCAACCTTTACTTGCGACGATGACGCTGTAGGCATTAGCGCCTCAGTCGGGTGAGTTAACCACTGCACCGCCACAATAGCACCAATACCCAGCACCAACAGACAGACCGCGGCATACACCAAAACCGTCCGTTTGCGTCGTATTCTCAACCCAAATTGCTCGCTATTACTCTCCACTTTTACATAACCTCGCTCGCCGCATAAAGCGAAAGCAGTTCACATTTACTATTTTAGCATAAGCAATATGCAGGCTCAATGACTTGAACTAGATAATTTGACTGCCAAACTTCGCTAAAATCGCCATAATTATCAGCGCCGCCACCGAGGCCAGTACGAGTGTGTCGTAGCCCTGGTCAACAAACCGGCGCAACCCGCGGTGTTCAATAATTTTGTTCAAAACATTGTGCCTGGTTAGTCCATAAAAAATTAGCAGCATACCCGCGTCCAGCGTCAAGCACCACGGGCACAACGCGCCAATCTCGACATAACTCATGTAGAACATCCAACCGGCAAACAGCAGACCAGCCACTGCGCCAAGCTGCGCGCCCCACATAAACCATTTCGGAAACTTCGTGCCCGCTAGCAGCGCCACAGCAACCGTCACCATCACCGGTAATGTCATCATACCGATAAAACTATTGGGAAAGCCAAACGGCGCCGCCGACCAATGGTTTGCCACTGCCGAACAACTCATCGCCGCGTTCAAGTCGCAGTTCAGCACGGCATGCGAATTTTTAGCGAGCGTCAGCGACTCAATCGACAACACAAAAGAGGCTAACAACCCCAAGCCGCTGCCAACCAACATCAACAATGCTGCCAATTGCCGGCGCTTTGATTCTTTACCCGACAACCGCTTGCGCAACTTCTCAAACATAAAAACTTACCTCGCTAATCGTTGGCAGAGGCAACCCGCGCCACATATTCTGCATCTGGCTATCAGCACTCAAGGCGATAATCGTCGGATACTCAACAATGTCGTATGTCCGGCAAAAATCACTGCCCTCAGCCGAATCTGGGTCAATTTCCTCAATCGTGTGCCCCGTCTGCCGATTAAAGTCATGTAAAAAATCCATAACTTTACGCGCATAATCGCTTCCTGTCCTATACACGACAACTACTCGCATGATTCCTACCCTTTCTGGCGGCGCTGCTCTAATATTTTGACAAAATCATCTAGAGTTTTGAACTTTTGAAATACGCTGGCAAAACGCACATATGCGACTTCGTTACGTTTCGCTAGCTCATCAAGCACAAACTCGCCAATCAAACGAGATTCAATTTCGCTCTCGCCCAAGCTATGCGCGCGATCTTCCACGGCATCGATTATTTCCTCCAGTTCAACTTCCGATTTGAAGAACTTACCAACTGAACGGCGGATAGAATTGGCTAACTTTGCCCGCTCAAACAATTCGCGAGCTCCACTAGATTTAATAACTGCCAAATTCGGACGTTCGATTCGCTCATACGTCGTAAAACGCTTGCCATCAGGGGTCTCGCGGCGGCGGCGAATCGTAATACCGTCAGCCGACTCTCTCGACTCAAGTACGCGACTGTTGCCGATTTTAATCCCTTTCATTTAGTCCTCGTCGTTATGCTTATTTTTTCGGCGACGCCGCAAAAAGGCTGGCGTATCGTCTTCGTCATCCTCATCAACCGAACTGCCCCATATATCTGCCGTATCCTCGCTAGCAAATTGTGCTGCTGCCGACTGATGCGACAAGTCCATATCAATGTCATCTACAGCTTCGCTAATTGATTGCGTTTGAACAGCTGGCGCTTGTTCTACTGGTGCCGTCAATTCCTCTGCCTGCTGCTGATAGTATGCATTATCAAAGCCAGTCGCGATCACGGTGATAATTAACTCGTCTTCTAATTCCGGCTTCAATGTGGCGCCGAATATAATATTAGCATCTGGGCTAACAGCACTCGTGATAATTTCGGCAGCTTCTTGAATTTCCGCCATACTCATATCGTAACCGCCAGTGACATTAAAGAGTACGCCCTTAGCACCATCAATCGACACCTCAATCAGCGGCGATTCAATTGCTTGCTGCGCTGCCTGTGCTGCCCGGCCTTCACCACTAGCCCGGCCGATACCCATTAACGCTGATCCAGCATTACTCATGATGGCCTTGACATCGGCGAAGTCGAGATTAATCAAACCATGCTCAGTTATCAGCTCTGAAATACCCTGCACACCTTGGCGCAGTACATCATCGGCAATCTTGAAAGTCTCAAGCAGTGGCGTTCGACGATCAATAGTTTGCAGCAATCGATCATTCGGGATAGAAATTAGTGTATCAACTTGCCGGCCCAACTGAGCAATCGCCCACTCAGCATTAGCCCGGCGCTTTTCGCCTTCGAAGCTAAACGGCTTGGTAGCCACGCCAACAGTCAGAATACCGAGATCGCGCGCTACTTCAGCTACTACATGACCCGCTCCCGAGCCAGTTCCACCGCCAGCACCAATCGTCACAAACACCATATCGGCTCCCTCTAGCGATTCGCGAATTTCATCAATCGACTCGCGGGCTGCCGCTTCACCAACGGCTGGATCAGCTCCGGCCCCCAAACCATTCGTTGTATTATGGCCCAAGTGAATTTTGACATCGGCTTTTGAATTATGCAAAGCCTGCGCGTCTGTATTCATAGCTATAAACTGGACGCCATTTAGCCCTGCGTCTTTCATACGGTTAACCGCCGAACCGCCGGCGCCGCCGACGCCAACGACTTTGATGCTTGCGAATGTTTGGATTTCGCTCGGTTTTACCTCTGGCATTACAACTCCTTACCCCTTATTCTCTGGATCTTATTTCTAGTATATCACCTATGGCCGAAACCTGTTAAATAGCGAACGGAAAAGCCCGCCTTTACTGCCCGACTTGCTAGAATCAACCGCAGCACTATGATAGCCGTCAGGATTAATATCAACCAGCATTAAGCCAATTGCCGCCGCGAATTCAGGTTTATCAACATTATCGACCACGCCGCCATAACCCTTAGCTTTACCTTTACGAACAGCTACGCCGAGCTGGGCTTTGGCAAATTCAACGATACCTTTCATGTTAGCCGTCCCGCCTGTTAGAACAGCACCGCTCGGCAGGCGTCCGGCACGACCAGCTTTCTTCAATTCTTTGTTAACCGCTTCAAAAATCTCTTCTAACCGCGCCTCAACAATTTCATCAATATCGGCAATATCAAATTCTAGACTCTCGCCATCATGTTTAATCGAAACTTTGCTAGATTTGTTGCGGTTAGTAGCCGATGCATGTTTTAGCTTTACTTCTTCAGCTATTTCTGGATCAATTTTCAGTCCAATCGCCAAGTCGTTCGTTATATTAATGCCGCCATACGGTACCACGCCAATATATTGCAGATCACCCTCTTCATAGATTGCTACGCCAGTAGTCGCCCCGCCGAGATCGATCACCGCCACGCCATTTTCCATCTGAGAATCGTCTAGTACAGCCTTAGCTGCTGCCATTACCGACGGTACCACGTCATTCGGCCGCACAGTAGCGCCCTCAACCGCCTTTTCGAGATTTACTACATACGGCGCCATCGCCGACACCACATTAGCGCTAATCTCGAGACGCGTGCCCGTCATACCTAGCGGGTTCTTAACTCCGCCCTGCCCATCAATCGTGTAGCTAAACGGTACGACCTTCAATATTTTGCGGTTAGCTGGCACTTTGCCAGTCGTTGCAACATCTTCTATGCGATAAAGATCGTCTTCGTTAACTTCGTGGTCAGCCATACCAACGGCAATCATACCGTCAGTACGCGTACTCATAATGTGCGAACCATTTATACTAACAGTCGCATCATTGACTTGGTAGCCGCTCATTCGCTCAGCATCGCCCAAAGCCTTATCGATCGCCTCGGACGGTCCGTTCAGGTTCGAGACCGAGCCTTTGCGCATACCGCTGTTCGGGTATTCGCCAACGCCAACGATTGTCGGCGTGCCAGTCGTCGTATCTACATGCCCGACCACGCACCGAATCATCGTAGTTCCGACATCTATACCAACTGCATATCGAGATTGTTCTTGCATATAGGGATATTATAGCATAACCCGTATAGTTATTTACAACTGCGTAATAATTTCAGCGCCGTTTTCGGTAATCAAAACTGTGTGTTCAAAGTGTGCAGCCAAACTACCATCGCGCGTACGAATCGTCCAACCGTCATCTTTATCAGTAACAATTTTCTCGCCGCCCAGCGTCGCCATCGGCTCGATAGCAATCGTATCGCCCGGGTGCAACAGTACGCCAGTGTGTTTGCGGCCATAGTTCGGTACATCTGGCGGCATATGCATTTTCAAACCGACACCATGCCCAACCAATTCGCGGATAATTCCTAATTTGCCATCTTTCAAAACTTTTTCAATCGCAGCTGCGATGTCGCCAGTACGGACATCGCCTTTAATTGCATCAATCCCGGCATACAAACTTCTCTCGGTGGTCGTTAACAGGTGTTTGACTGCGCCTTTCGGCTTATCGTCAACCACCATCGTGAAAGCGCTATCCGTCTTCATGTCTTTATAAGTAATCACCAAGTCAAAACTCACCACATCACCCTTTTGAAAGATATAATCGCTCGCCGGGCTATGCACGATTTCGTCGTTAGTACTGATACAAATAACCCCCGGGAAGTTCACTTCATCTGTTTTGTAAGTCGCCGAAGCGCCATATTCTTTTATCTTGCCGTCAACGAACGCATCAATATCCTTTTCGCTCATGCCGGCATGAATGTAATTGCGAATGTCTTGGAAAATCTGCGCTAATTTCTTGCCGCCATCGCGCATAGCCTGAATTTGCTCGGGAGTTTTCTCGCCAGTAATTAAACGATCCTGCATGCTTGCAGCTCCTCCATAATCCGATCGTGAACCTGCCCAACCGTACCTGTTCCGTCCAGATGAGCGATATTAACTCCGTGCTCTGTCAAATAATCAAGAACTGGATACATCTCGTGCCGATAAATCCGTAAGCGCTCATCAATCACCTCGGGAGTATCGTCGATACGGCCGCGTACCTTCAGGCGGTGCAGTAACTCAGCACGCGGCACCTCCAAGACAATCACCAACGCAACGTCCCGGCCATGCTCAGGACGGTGCTCAATCAACCATTTTGCTTGTGCTAATTGCCGCGGATAACCATCTAGCACCACGCGATCGATATCTTTGGCTCGGCCTAGCGCTTCACCGATTAGTTTATTCACCTTTTCCGGATCAACCAAGCCGCCAGTCCGCATCTGCGCAAATAGCTCGGGATCGCGCGTGTCGCGCAGCAGCTGGCCCGCGCTCAACCAGCGCCAGCCATTACGCGCTGCCAGCATTTGCCCTTGGACACTTTTACCTGCGCCAGCCGGGCCAAAAAATACAATCATGATACCTTCTTTCTGTTAATCCAACTTTTGTTTTACAATACGAGCAATCGCCGCACCATCCGCCGCGTTGCCAACTTGCTTTTTAACTGCGCCAATAACCTGGCCCATTGCCTGCGGCCCAGTTACGCTAAGTTCGGCTATTTTCGCCTCGATAATCGCCGTCAGCTCAGTTTCAGCTAGCTGCTTCGGCAAATATGCCTGCAGAATCTCAATTTCCCGCTCTTCTGGTTCGGCCAAATCTGGACGGTTGTTATCGCGGTAGATTTTAGCCGATTCGTTGCGTTTTTTGACTTCGCGAGCAACGACTTTTTCGATTTCTTCATCGCTCAAGCCTTCATCGCGCTTGCCTAGCTTAACCTCTTCATCCAGAATTGCTGCCGTCAGATTACGCAGCGTCTCGCCAACAAAACGATCGCCGCTAAGTAAAGCGGCTTTCATTTCATCTTTAATTCGCGCCTTCAGCGCCATTGGCTAGCGAACTCCCAAACGCAACTTCTGCGTCTTTTCCGCCTTGCGCATACGGCGAACAATTGCCCTGCTGCGCCGTACTGTTTTGCTAATCGGTTTTTCAAAGCGCATTGACGCTCTGGCTTTCTGCATCACGCCGCTTTGCAAAAGCCGGCGGTTGAAACGGCGAAGAACGTTTTCATTCGCCTCTTTCTCGTCTTTACGTGTAACTCGTACCATATCGTTATGCATTATATCAGATGAGGAATACTTTTGCAAAGCAAAATTTTACCCGGCCAAGTATCAATCCAGCAAAATAATATGCAGCAGTCGCCCCTCAACCGTCCGCACCCCCTGCCACTCATTGACAGTTGGCTGGAACCACGCCGCTACCTCGTCGCCTGGCTCGCGGAAGAATTCCTCTGATGCGTTGAACGCCAGCATCTGCAACACTTTACCATTTTTATCACGCAGCGCTAATTTAACGTGTTGCCCGTCCGCGCCCATTCGTCGCATGCTCAAAACTGATGCCCTGGTAATTTTTAGCACTGGTTCGGGATTACCATTGCCAAATGGCTCCATTTTCGCCAGATTTGCCACCAATTCCTCATCAATTTCCGAAAAATCATCAATTTCTACATCAGCTCGCGGCAGCAAATATCGCTCTTGGTTTGTGAGTCGCAGCGAATCATAAAACTCATTCACGCAACGACGAAAATCACCAATTTTTTCAGTCTCCAGCGTCACGCCCGCTGCCGCTCCATGTCCGCCGCCTTTGATAATGATATCGTCCGCCGCCCGCACTGCATCGGCCGCTGAAAAATCACCAAAACTGCGCGCCGAACCAGTCGCTTCCTCACCGCGCTCGCCAATGATAAACACCGGCTTTTTATATTTCTCCACCAGTTTCGACGCCACAATGCCGATAACGCCGTGATTCCAGCCATCACTACTGACCACCAACACCCGATCATCAGCCAACTGCTCGGCTTGTACACACGCTTCCTCAAAAATCGCATCCTGGATAATGCGCCGCTTAACGTTCAATTCCTCCAGTTTTTCGCTCGCCTCCAATGCCGCCAATCCATCGCGCGCCACCAACATATCCAGTGCATGCTGCGCCGTTTCCAGCCGACCCGCCGCATTCATTCGCGGACCCAAACCAAACCCCAAATGCCTAGCATTGACCTGCTCTGGTTCAATACCCGCCACCGCCATCAACGCTTTCAGTCCTGGGCGTTGTTGTTTTTTCAACACCTCCAGACCCCAATACACATTTGCCCTATTTTCATCAGCCAACGTCACAATGTCACAAACCGTCCCCAACGCCACCAAATCGAGCAGCCATTTTTCATAGCCGTCAGGCAACCCATCCAGTTCAGTCTGCAGTGCCTGCACCAACTTAAACGCCACACCTGCGCCGCACAAATCACGAAATGGATACGTATGTCCTGGAAATTTCGGATTCACCGCTGCAACACTCGGCGGCGGCGTCTCGGCGACATTATGGTGATCCGTCACCACCGTATCAATCCCCAGGCTAGCGGCATATGCAATCTCCGTATGGCACAAACTGCCGGTATCGACCGTCACAATTAAATCTGCGCCCATGTCGCGCACCTTATCCACCGCACCCATGGTCATACCATAGCCCTCGACAAACCGGTTCGGGATGAAAGCGTCGACGTCCTCAAAGCCAAACTTACCAAACGCATCCAGCAGCAGCGCCGTGGCGCTCAACCCATCAATATCATAATCACCATAAATGACGATTTTTTCACCGTGCTGCCGCGCCTGTTTCAACCGCGCCACCGCCTTCTTCATGTCCGGCAGCAAAAACGGATCATGTTTCACCGCCATATAATCTGGCTGCAAAAAAGCCTGGCGTGCTGCCCGCGTCACGAGACCGCGCGCCGTCAAAATCTGCTCGAATAAGGTCATCTACTAATCTCGGAAGTTGTACGTTTCGGCCGATTGCTATTAGCGTGCTGCTGCGACTTAATGACAATACTTTGCAATTCTTTGAAAATCGGGAATTGTTTATTAGTCGAGTAAATCCGTGTATTACCCTGCTTTTCAGCATGCAAAAAACCGACCTTTTCCAGCCGGCGCAATTCGCGCTGGATATTACCGGGGTCTTCCTTGATCAGCTTGGCCAAACCGCGGACATGCGTCCGAAAATCTGGATATTTGGCATAGACGACAACTATCTTACGACGCACCCGCGAGGTAATGAATACATCAAGCATCTAGCCAAGCCCCTTTCTTCCAGTTTAGTTTGTTCTGTTGCTTTTTATTCTACATTCTTTTCATAACCAATTCAAGACCATTTATCGCCAATTCAATATGATTTGGCTAATCTTATCAATTGATTGCTGTAGTGTTGGCACATTGTTATCTTCATAATAATGATCAACTCCCAAGAAATTCTCTTTAACATCCAGCAAATGTAGCTCATCAGCAGTAATGTGCAGCCGATCAACCACTGCCACCGACGCCACTGGCGATGCTACCACCAACCTCAGAATCCTAATCGGCTTCAAGAAGTCTAAAGCCACTCCAACGCTAGCAGTATTAGCAAAGCCATCCGATACCAGCACCACCACGCGATCTTTCAGCATATCTTTATCGACCGTACCGCCATCGCTGATCAAGCGATTGAGACTACTATATGTTTCGCGTCTCTTCTCGGCCAAATAGCCATGAAATTCACTCGTATACTCATCAATCTCGCCTGCCGAAAATTCATCATTATATGTGAAATCGCCAGTTTGCGACACCGCTCCAAAATTCATTCCTTCGCCTGGTATCTCGATATCCTGCGATACCAACAACATTAACACGCAGTGCAGTTGCGCCGCAATTTGCTCGCCCACCACTACGCCGCCGTTGCTTAGCGCTACCACAGCGCAGTTTTCGTAGCGATATTTGGCTACCAATTGATCAGCCAAAATCTTTCCTGCTTGCGATCTACTCTCGAAATACATATGCTTATAGTAGCGTGTTAAATTGCCGTAGACAAGGTATAATTAGGCGATGCATTATTATGAAGTAGCGCCCACCAAAATCGTTAAAGCCGACGCTTGCGTATTCACTTACAGCAGCCAGCAACCTCTGGCTATCGGCGCTGTTGTCATTATATCAATCGGTCAGCAATTGCTCACCGGTATAGTTGTAAAAAAAACAACTAAACCTAATTTTGCTACTAAAGAAATTACAACAATCCTCGATCTACCCCCGTTACCGCGTCCGTTGTTGCAAACTGCACAATGGATGAGTAATTACTACATCGCTCATCTGGCATTAGTTTTACAAACCATCTTGCCAAGCGGCCTCACCAAGAAACGCCGCACTCTAAGCCCAAACAGCACTGCAACAACACGAAGAGATAGAACACATTTTGTACTCAACAAAGACCAGTCGGCCGCCATTGACAACCTGCTAAACACCAAAAGCGGCACCGTTATTCTGCACGGCGTCACTGGCAGCGGCAAAACCGCCGTCTACATTGAATACGCCAAAAGGCTAATCGCTACCGGCAAATCTGTCATCGTAATTGTTCCAGAAATTGCCTTAACCGCTCAGCTAATCGCCGAATTTCAACACTCTTTTCCTAACCTCATCACCACGCATTCGCAACAAACCGAAGCCCAGCGCCACCACGCTTGGCTGCAAGCACTCAATGCTACTCAGCCAAATGTCGTTATTGGTCCGCGCTCAGCCTTGTTTATGCCATTTAACAACACCGGCGCGATTATTATCGACGAAGCTCACGAACCAGCACTCAAACAAGACCAAACGCCGCGCTACTCTGCCTTGCGGACAGCCGCTATTCTAGCCCGGTATCACCATGCCACTGTAGTACAAGGCTCAGCCACGCCGCTGATCAGCGAATATTACCTCGCTGCCAAAACTGGCCGGCCCATCATCAATTTACCAGCCCGCGCCAACCCAAATATCATCACTCCCTCTATAAACGTTGTGGATATGACATCGAAAAACGGCTTTTTGCGCCACCGTTTTCTATCCGACTTATTAATAAATACTATCAACCAAAATCTCGAAAACAACAAACAAACGTTAATTTACCACAATCGCCGCGGCACCGCCAGCACCACTCTTTGTCAGAATTGCGGCTGGAGCGCTTTATGCCCGCGCTGCTTTATTCCAATGACTTTACACGCCGACCAGCACGCGCTAATTTGCCACATTTGCGGATACCGCGAACGCGTGCCCACTGCCTGCCCTGATTGTGGCAGCACTGATATTGTCCACAAAGGCATCGGCACCAAACTGATTGAGAGCGAACTGCAAAAGCTCTTCCCGCAGGCCGCCATCGCCCGCTTTGACGGCGACATTACCAGCAAAAATAGCCTCAATCAGCGCTATCAAGAACTCTACGACGGATATATCGATATCATCATTGGCACCCAAGTTGTCGCCAAAGGTCTCGACCTGCCCCGCCTGGCCACAGTCGGTATTATTCAAGCTGACGCCGGCCTAGCACTGCCTGATTTCACTACGCGCGAACGCACTTTCCAGCTGCTCGCCCAAGTCATCGGCCGAGTCGGCCGCAACAACCAGCCAACATCAGTCGTCGTCCAGACCTACCAGTCGCAAAACCCTACCATCGTTCAAGGCATCCGCCAAGATTATGCCAGCTTCTACGCCAGCGAATTAGCTGAACGCCGCCGCGGCATTTTTCCGCCGTTTGTTTACCTCCTCAAATTAACCTGCATTTACAAAGCCGAAACCACCGCCATTCGCAACGCCCAAAAATTCGCCGCTCAATTACGCAGCGAATATCCTGATATTACTATTTTCGGGCCGACGCCAGCCTTCTACGAGCGTATTCGCGATACTTACCGCTGGCAAATCGTCGTCAAGTCAACTAACCGCGCCAAACTGCTCGCCATCGCCAGCCAATTACCCCGAACACACTGGCAATACGACATCGATCCGGCAAATCTGTTATAATATAAAGTTGTGAAGAAAGAAGCTATCATTACCCTGCCAAATCCGCACCTGCGCCAGAAATCGCAGCGAGTTCATGTCGTCTCTGACGAAACCCGCCAGCTCATCAAAGATATGACTGACGCCAGTATCGACTGGGAGAATTCCCGTCCGCACGAAATTAGCGCTGCCCTGGCTGCCGTGCAAATTGATCGCCTCGAGCGCGTTGTCATCGTTCGCGCCGATTTCGAGGACAAAGACAACCAAGAATTTATCCCGCTAATCAATCCGGAAATCGTCAAGTACGAAGGCGAAATCACCTACGATTACGAGGGCTGCCTCAGCGTCAAGGATTTTTACGGCAAAGTCCCCCGCTACAGCAAAATCCGCGTTAAAGCCATCAATATCGACGGCGACGAAATCCGCATCAAGGCCAACGGCTTTCTAGCGCGCGTCTTGCAGCACGAAATCGACCATTGCAACGGCATAGTTTTCGTCGACCATATCCGCGATGATCACCAGGCTTTTTACCGCTTAAACGACGAGGGCGAGCTCGATCCGCTCGACTACGAAAGATATGTCAAAGACAACGCCGACCTCTGGGATTAGCCGCCAGCCGATAGTATTCTTCGGCACCGAAGACTTTAGCTTGTATAGCCTGCGCGCGCTCGTTGAAGCTGGCTTTAATATCGTAGCCGTTATCACCAAGCCAGACTCCCGCCGCGGCCGCAGCAACAAGCTTATCCAGCCTGCCGTCAAACAATTCGCTAGCCAACACCATATTCCAGTCTGGCAGCCAAAACGACTAAAAGATATCATAAGTGATATAAAAAATATTACGCCGCAGCCAACTGGCATCTTGGTTAGCTACGGCAAGATTATCCCGCAAACAATCATCGACCTATTCCAGCCTGGTATCATCAACGTTCATCCGTCGCTGCTGCCAAAATACCGCGGCCCGTCGCCCATCGAATCAGCTATCGCTAACAGAGATAAAATCACCGGTGTAACCATCATGCGGTTAGAACAAGCGATGGATGCCGGCCCGATATACTACCAAGAAACTTACCCGCTAGACTTTACCGAGACCCAGCCCGAGCTTTATCAAACCCTCGGCCAGCTCGGTGCGCAATTATTAACGCAGAAGTTACCTGACATCATAAACGGTATACTACAGCCAACACCGCAAGACGATAGCCGCGCTACCTATTGCTCGCTGCTCAGCAAAGACGACAGCCGCCTCGATCCGCAACAGCTAACCGCAGACCAAGCGGAAGCCAAAATTCGCGCCTACCTGACTTATCCGCGTTCGCGCCTAAAAATCGACCAATACGACCTAATCATCACCAAAGCTCGCGCCGTCTCTACTCCAGAAACACCGCTTGATATCAAATGCGCCGACGACACCTACCTAGCAATTGACGAACTAATCGCCCCTAGCGGCAAAACTATCAGTGCCGACGCTTTCTTGCGCGGCTACCCGCTACAAAGATAGTCGCAACCGTCAACCCACGACAATTGCAATCGCAAGCACCTAAATCCGCAACCGCGGCCGTAGCCTATGCTCCCGCGTCGCCTAGAAGAATCATATCGCGGTTCGCGATAACTTCTTCCTTGAGAGCCTTGACCGTTTGCATCACCACCTCGCGATAGTTCGGGCGATGCTGACCCAACCACTTTAGCGATGCGTACTCTGCTAGTATCGCATTTTGCGGCACGTTGGCTGGCGCATTAGCTTTCAATTGTACATAAATCTGATCATTTTCGAAATCCGGCGCGTTAGCATCCAGCCAGGACGTCACCCGCACCATATCGCGATCCATAAAACTCTCAAACTCTGCCAGCTGCATATCGCTCAAACCCTCGCTAAGCTGCAAACCAACACGCAGCTCTAGCTGCTCGCGAAAGTGGTCGAGAAACAGTTTTTTCTGGTCGTCTGGCAAGCTGCCCAGACCCACCTCTTCGAGAAACTTATCGTCTAATTGAAACATTTCACCCCCTCTTGCCTATGCCTTTAGTATACCGATTATAGTGCTGCTACGCAATACCGAGCTGCTCATTGACAGCGCGGCGCATATCGGCCAATTCTTCGACGTATTCATTCATGACTTCTTGCATGATTTTGCCGTAATCTGGCACAGCATAACGCATCCACAGCGCAGACGCGTAGAAACTCATCGCATCTTCGTCAGTTTCGAACAATTCACGGATAGCCTGGTAATCCTGGCGGCTAGCATAATCGCCGTGAAATTCAGCCAACCAGTGCCGCGTGCGGTCTGGGTTACTGTTGACATCTTCGAATTCTAGCGCCTCTTGCTTTGATAATCGCGCCAAGACTTCTGCAGAAGCCCGTTGATTGAGCTCTTCGGATATCTCGCGCCGATATTGATTTTTCTTCTCCTCTGACAGCGTCGCGACGTTATAGCCAATTGCCGCTAGCAAATTATCGTCAATGTTAAACACTTATTTATCCCTCCTTTTTATTTATGCCATCGGATCATTTGTAATTGTTCAAAATCCCCAAGACTGTTTTTGTATCGCTATTGCCGTCTATCGACAGCCATTGGGTATCGCCGTAGCCATGCCACTGGATATTGTGGCCATCCTGCGCTGCAGCGTCAGCTAATTCATACAATTTAGATATAGCTTTATTCTCGCCAAACTGATCAACCGCCCAATCCCACGGATATTTATCAGTGTAACCGCTGAAATCAGCTTCTGTTGGTGCTGGCGGCGGGCCACCCGGATTACCACCTGAACCACCGCCTCCCGAACCACCACCTCCTGAATTAGAAGCTGCAGCAGCCTCAGCCTTATCACCCGTTATCTTGTCATGCAAGCTATCGGCCATATGGCCTACCGGCGTATGATCGTGGAGCTGCTGACCAACCCAGCGGCCGCCAAGTCCGCCGACAGCACCGCCAGCAAGCCTACCGAGAGCCAGAGCCACCCCGTTATCTTTTATTCGCTGCTCGACTTCTCTCGAGATTTTATCTCGATCTTCCTCGGCCGCTTTACGGGTTCGCTTAAACAATTCGTCGGCAACATGCTGTTGACCTTGCAATCCGCCAATTCTGCCAGCCGCTTCTTTAATCTGACTAAATTCATCATCGCCAGCGACTTCCCTTATCCCGCGTTTTTTGCGGCGTTGTTGCATAGCGTCTAGACGAACACCACGCCTAATAGCAGCATCGCCAGCGAACGAAGCAACCGCGCCAGCAGCCATCGATATTGGCCAAACGGCACCAAAGAGGCCTGAAATTATGCCAACTGCCGTACCTTTGACAGCGCCATGCGCAAAACCAACCGCACCAGCTTTCAGATTGCTCTTCTTCTTGGAGCCTCTAGCAGCGATGAAGCTACCCAATTTCGCCAAGACGCGGTTATGCCACTTGCCAGCTTCTTCTTCTAGAGCCTCATTCTTCTTCCGCTGTATCATGCCAAATATTCTGCGTTGCTCATCAAACATCTCGTCGGACATTTGCTGCGCAATTTCGTCGTCGGTACCGTTATATTCGCCTCTCTGGCGCTTAGCATTGACCTTCTCGGACAAATGCTCCATGACTTGCTCCCGCAAATCATCCTCTACGTCGCGCATATAGCTGAGGCGCTCTGCCCGCCGTCTATTCTCTCGGCTAGTCCAAATACGGCTAATGATACCTCTATTGCCACCTTTAGATTCCTCGAGAGCCAAAAGACGAGCGTACCTATCGAGATCCTCAAAGAACGGAAGTTTTTCTGGGTTGGGTTGACGGTTGAGATTTTGTCCTGGCTGGCTGGTACCTTCAGGGCCATCGTCTGCTGGGCGAGGAGCATCAGGATTGGTGCCATCGTCTGCTGGGCGAGGAGTATCAGGATTGGTGCCATCGTCTGCTGGGCGAGGAG
>CAUSBR010000004.1:0-9408 GCA_963530345.1 uncultured Candidatus Saccharibacteria bacterium
ATCAGGATTGGTGCCATCGTCTGCTGGGCGAGGAGTATCAGGATTTATACTCCTAGGATTAGCACTTGACTGACGTGTAGGAGCAAGACCTTGACTTGACTGAGCAATAAGCTGACCGCCATTATATTCCGCATCCAAATCATCTACACCTATAGACTCCAGTAATCCCTCATAAATTTCATTATCTTGCTCTAGCTGTGTTTTCGCCTCCGTATATCCGGGAGACCCCTCTTCCAATCCTTCAAGTACTCTCCTGCTGTCATCAACATTCACCCGAGCTTTCATTATATCAATCAGCGTTTTGTATGCTTTTACAACTCCATCCACATTTTTTTTATCTGTATCGTCTAAACCTCTAGAGTAATGACCAGCAAACTCCACAAAACCCTGAAGAGTCTCACTGTTATCATACGCATCATTTTCTTCTACATTACCAGATCTAGCAGTGTCAAGTACGCTCTTAATCTGACTATACTTTTGCTCAAACCTCTCGTACGGACTCAACCCGTTTTCATCTCTATCGTCTAAACCGTCATTAACAACTATAGCCATTCCATACAAATCTCTGACGAAATCGTCTTGGAGGGCTCTTTTCGTGAAATCTTTAAAATCTATAGTCTCCCCGCCAGACTGCTGAGATCTTTCAATGTCTTTATGTCGCCCTGACATGTCTATTGTCCTTTTTATGTATTGAATTTATTCTACTTCACTATTTATAATAGACTCTATTTAGAATAAATGCAAGTCTTTGTGGATAATCAAAATGAATTGCATAGATATTATTGACATATTAACAATTTTGTGATACAATCACAGGTAGTCAGCTTAGCACGAGGTGGAAATCGCGCGGTACCCTAGCGGTAAGTTGAGGTATTTTGACAATTTGATATGCAATTAGCATCAATTCATGCTATTTCTATATACTGTCGCAGTTTCGCGTGTCGAGCGCGGCACGTTTTCTGCGAATTTCGCAGGCAGCGTGCTGCGCTAGAAGCATTGTCGAGCGATTCGCTCCGAAGCTCGCGCAGTATAAGTAGTAATGATTGATTGAGTAAGAAAATTAGGAAGTTAGAGGCAACAGGATTTTGACAGCAGCAGCGACTAGCCGATAGAAGCAAATCGTCGGTTAATCGCCGCTGCTGTCCGAGGACGGTAAGCGGTGGTATTGTCCACCGGGGGCGCAATCGCCCCCACGAGCTCGGAAGGAGCTCAAATGTCTACCACACCGCCCACCACGACGGCGGGAGCACCGCTCCCGCCGGCACAGACCGCCGCCCCCCCCGAGGCGACCATGCTTGAGGGCGTCGTTGACGCCCTCCGGCCGATGTTCGGCGCCCAGGCGCCGAACATCGACACGTGGAAGACTCGCCTTCTCGTGGAGCGACTGCTCCACGAGAAGGCGAGCCGTGGCCCCCTCCAGGGGTCCGATATCACGGTCGAGTCACTTTTTAAGATGGCCACCGGCGGCTGGGACAACCCGGCCGTGAAATCCGGCGCGCTGCTGCGCGCCGCGTGCGTTATCCTGAGGATTAACCCCGTGCCGACGGCTCCCCAGCCGCCGGCAGTACAGCAGCCTGCTGTCGCCCCCACCACGTGGGGCAGCTTCCCGGCGGCACTGCCGGAGGTGGCGGAGACCACCACCTCCGACGCCTCTGACACCACCGACACCGATGATAAGGCGGTCAAGAAGGCTGCCAAGAAGGCTGCCAAGGCTGCCAAGAAGGCTGCCAAGAAGGCGCGTCAGCGCGCCCTCTTGGCTGGCATCGCCGCGGCCGTGGCGGCCGTGGCGGCCGTCATCGCCGCGGCTACGGCCGGATGGGTGGCGTTCGGCGCTGCCATCACCGCCGTCAGCGCTGGTATCGCCGGCGCTACCATCGGCGCCAAGACGTTCGCCAGTACCAAACCCCCTCACGCCCAGTGAGGTAGGTACACTCTCAATCATTCCTACCACCCCGCCCCTCGGCGGAACTCTACCGTTCCAGGTAGCTGTTTCGTAGGGGGCGGGCAACCCCATGGAATATCATGATTTGATACTAATCAGCTGGACTATCAAAATTAACCAAAAGGAGTTTATATGAAATCAGTTTTTGCCGGAGTTTCTGCTGTCGCGCTAGCCGTAGCTGGCGCTGCTAGTATTGCTAGCGCCCTAGGAAACGAGCAAGCCAACAATGCGCCAACTGCCTCTAATCAAGCGCAACAGCCGGTCTACCGCTGCGAATCGTTAGGTATCGACCATATCGCTAGCGACAGCTACAAATTTTCTGTCAAGTACGCTGCTTATAACGGCGCCACCTACAAAAGCACTGTTTACCGCGTCTACGACGCCAACGGTAAAGAGGTCTACAATACTGCCGGCGCTAAATTCAACGGTTTCGAACCTGGTAATTACACCGCCAAGGCTTTCGTCACTGTATCGGTCAACGGTAAGGACGAAACCGTCACCAGCGACGGCTGCACCAAGACTTTTACCATCAAAGCCGCTCAAAATGACCAAAATAATAAGCCGGACAAACCGTCCGAACCAACACCACAGCCGCAAGAGCCGTCCAATCCAAACCAAAATAAGCCAGACGACCAGAAGCCAACGCCGCAGCAGCCTTCCAAGCCTGACAACCAAAATAAGCCCAACAATCCAACTCCGCAGCAACCATCAACTCCTGCCAAACCAATAGAGCCGTCTAAACCAACGACACCTACCCAGCCGAGCCAGCCCGGCACAAAGCCGAACACACCGAATACACCGGCTACACCATCAAAGCCAGCGGCTCCAGCTAATCCAGCGCCTACAAACCAACAGTCCTCGCCAACAGCCGCCGCAAATTCTAACGCCACGCCTGCCGCAACGACTACACAAACAAACACAGCCAACAGCCCGTCTAACAACGCTAGCGCGCCAAACCAACTACCAAAAACTGGTATCAGCGAACTAGCTGGCCTAGCTGGTACTGGGTCGCTTGGCTACGCGCTGTATGCCTACATAGTATCGCGCAAAAACCGTTAATCTAGCTTGACCGCTCGCACTTTGCTCTAATAAATAACCCCGCTCTTTCGACCGGGGTTATTTTATTTACTAATTCAGTGTTCGCCTGACCAATTCGCGGGTAAAGAATTCCAGCGTATCGCCGATAGCCAGCTGCAGCTTCTTCTGTGTCCGCAGGCTCAGGCCGCACATCTCGCCTTCAAATACTTCTTTGGCTTCCTGCTGCTGGCGCTGGACGTTAGCTACCTCTACTTCGGCGATTTGCTCGCCGCCGCGCTTGACGCGCACTAGCAAATTCGGCGCTACTTTGCCGCTGATTACTTCGCCGCCGCAAATCACTTCGTCGCGCATAGTACGAAAGATGCCTTTGACTTCTAATACGCCGACCTCCGTCTCGACCACCTCTGGCGACAGCAAAGCTTCCATATTTTTGCGGGCATCGTCTAGCAGTTCGTAAATCACTTTGTAAGTACGCACCCGCACGTGATCGCGGCTCGCCAAGCGCTTGACTGCTGGCGGTATTTCGACATTGAATCCGTAAATAATAGCATCCGAACTATCTGCCAAACGCACGTCGCTCTCGTTGATATTGCCGACACCGCTGCCAATAATTCGCAGGTCAATAGCGCCGCCAGTATCAACCAGCCGCAAGCTATCCATCACCGAGGCTAGCGAGCCCTGTACATCAGCCTTGACGATGACGTCGAACTCTTCGCTGTCGTGCTTTTGAGTCATCATTTTCAGCAAATCGGCGCCAGTGACGTTAGTGCTGGCAGCTTGCCTTTCTGCTTCAATTTTAGCCTGCTCTACCTGGGCGCGAGCAATCTTCTCATTCTTCACCACAGTGAAGACATCGCCGAACTGCGGCAATTCCTTGAACCCGGTGACTGTTACCGGCGTTGACGGGCCAGCTAATTTTAGCGCCTCACCGCGGAAATTCGCCAGCGTGCGCACCTTACCGTATGATGTGCCGGCAACCAGAAAATGGCTTGGCTTCAGCTGGCCTTGCTCGACTAGCAGATTAACCACCGAACCGCGGCCCTTTTCCATGTGCGCCTCGATCACCAAGCCTTCCGCCGGCACATCAGTATCGGCTTTCAGCTCCTCCATATCAGCCACTAGCAGCACCATATCTAGCAATTTATCGATATTTTCGCCAGTTTTAGCGCTAATCGGCACCATAATCGTGTCGCCGCCCCATTCCTCTGGATTCAGCTGGTATTCGCTGGCTAATTGAGCTTTAACGCGGTCGATATTGGCGCCCTCTTTGTCAATTTTGTTGATAGCCACAACGATTTTAGCATTAGCATTGCGAGCAAATTTAATCGCTTCGACCGTTTGCGGCATCACGCCGTCGTCGGCAGCCACCACAATCACCACTACGTCGGTCAAAACCGCGCCGTGCTGGCGCAGCGCTGCAAAAGCCTCGTGTCCTGGCGTATCTAGCAAGGTGATCACGCGATCGCCGCGCTTGGTCTGATAAGCGCTGATATGCTGGGTAATTCCGCCCGCTTCGCTAGCTACGGTTTTCATGCCGAGAATCGTGTCTAGCAGCGTAGTTTTACCGTGGTCGACATGCCCCATCACTGCTACAATCGGCGGCCGCAGCGATGCCTTGGCAGACGGCTTGTGCAAATGTTGCACTGGCGCAGAATTAACTTCTTTTCGCCTCAATTGTACGGCAATTTTCAACTCCTCGACGATAATTTGCGCCGTCTCGAAATCAATCCGCTGATTGATCGTCGCCATGATACCGTTTTTGAACAATTCACCGACAAGCTGCGTTACTGGCAGGTTCAGAGCCTCGGCCAATTCTCCAACGGTAATAGAATCGGCAATCGTCAGAATTTTCTCTGGTTGGCTCATGTTTTCTCCTTTCTACCCGCAGCTTATCGGGACAATTATCCGCTAGATGCGCGGGCTGTTACTTGGTTTTCTTTTTCTTGCCGCCCAAACTCAGGCTAATTTTGCGGCCTTCGCGGTCAATGTCGAGAATTACGAATTCTTTGCGCTCATTCAAGGTAAAGACCTTCTCCGGATCAACATCGTTGCCGCTGCCAAGCTCCGAGATATGCACTAACGCCTCGACGGCCGGGCTAATCTGGACAAAGGCGCCAAACGGCGTAATCCGCGTGACTGTACCTTCGACTTTTTGGCCTTTTTCAAGCTTCTCAACCTCATCAAGCCACGGATCTTTGGTTAGCTGCTTGACGCTCAAGCTCAAGCGATCTTTGTCAATCGAGATAATTTTGGCTTCAACCGACTGGCCAACTTTGACGTAATCATTCGGATTGCCAACGCGCTCCCAGCTGATTTCTGAAATGTGAATCAACCCTTCAATACCATCAACATTAACAAACGCACCGAAATCTACTACGCCCGTGACCACGCCTTTAACCGTATCGCCAACTTTCAGCGTAGCAAAGCGCGCTGCCAAGCCGTCTTTGATAGCCTCTTTCTCAGAAAAAATCAATTTGTTAGTCTTGCGGTCGCAGTCCAAAATACGCACTTTCATCGGCCGGCTGACCAGCGCATTCAAGCGGGCAAGAATTTCATCCTTGTCGGCGCTGCCAACGCGCGGATAATGCTCGGCGCTCAATTGCGATACCGGCAAGAAGCCGCGTACACCCTCGTACTCGACCAGCAGTCCGCCGCGGTTCGCGTCGTACGGCGTAATCTCGACAATTTCAGCAGCATCAAAGTGAGCTTGAATTTCTTCCCAGCCGCGGTCTTTAGCTGCCTTGCGCAAACTCAGCAGACTGTAGCCGTTATCAAGTTCTGAATCAATCACGCTTGCCGACACTTCGTCGCCGACATTCAATTGGCGGCCGAAACCGACCTCGCGGCGCGGTACGTAACCAATTCCTTGCGCGCCCAAATCTACTAATACTTCGTGTTTTCGCACGCTTAAAACGTGCCCAGTCACCATCTCGCCAGCAACTAGCTGTTTCGCATTGTCGCCCGCCAAGAGGTCGTCCATCGTAATCGTGGCCTTTGCCATAAATACGTCATCAGCAGATACCCGAGGTTCGGGTAAACTCTGCCAATTCTCCTTTCTTAAATTTAATATTTCTCGAGCAACACAAAACAATGCGCACTCAGCCACTTACCAGTATACCTTATCCGACCTCTAATGTCTAGATGAGGCGGCGCGATTTGACGTAAGCAACCCCCAGCCCCAGCAAGCCGGCGCCAGCTACAACCGCTAGCATATCGTCAACTGGGCCAGTCTTTGGTAAGCTGCTGGCTTCATGGCCAGTTTTCGGCAGCTTGTTGTTAATAGCAGCAGACGAACCTGTTGCCGAGTTATTAGAGCCGCTAGAAACGGTGCTAGAAGCGCTAGAATTAGAGTTGGAATTAGAAGCCGGAGTCGAATTGTTAGAATTGCTGCTAGTAGAGGCGCTCGATGTGTCCGACGCGCTTTTTTGATCGCTCTGGCTGGCCGCGCCAGTGCTCGACTTCTGTGCTGGATCCGAGCTGTTGTTACCTTTGTTCTTGTCTTCTTGCTTTTTCAATGTATCAGCAAGCGAGTCTTTTTTCTTCTCGTCTTCCTTAGGCTTATTAGCTTCAGCATTGCTCTGGTTTGTATCTTTTTTTGGCGCTGGCGCAGTGTTACTGCTTTGCTCGTTTTGAGTTTTTTGGTCGTTTTTGGCAGTTTCAGATTGAGACGTTTGTGCCGTTTGCTGCGTATCTGTCGAATTCAATTCGCCCGAATGGCGCACCATGTACACGCCGCCAACAAACGCCGCTGCTAGCGCCGTCCCCACCAGCACAAAACCAATCACTGAACCTTTCTCGCTACGATGTGCCACTTTACTGTTATCCTCTCATAATTACCTTACTTTTCTATATTATACACCTTTTCTGCAATAATATCAACTATACGCTATACTATCGTCTGTGATACGATAGATTCATGATAGTAACAATCGATACTGGCGGGACAAAGACGCTCGTCACCTCTTTTGCCGATAACGGGCACATGGGCAAACCGCTTAAATTTCCCACTCCCAAGGAGCCAAAAGCTTATGTCGCTGAACTAAAACGCGTAGTCCGGGAACGCTATTCAGACAAAAAAGTCGATGTTATAGTTATCGCTCTGCCTGGTATTATCAAGAACGGTACTGCTGTATGGTGCCAAAACCTCGGCTGGGCAGATTTTCACGCTTCCCGCCTACTGCGAGACCTGCTGCCAGGTGTGCCGGTACTCATCGAAAACGACGCCAACCTAGCTGGGCTCGCCGAAACGCGGCTTTTGCGAACAATCCCTAACTGCTCGCTCTATGTCACAGTTAGTACTGGTATCGGTACTGGCGTTTGTACTAACGGCTACATTGACCCGGGCATGCGCTACAGTGAAGCTGGCCGCGCGCTCGTCGAATATGGCGGCAAGATCCACTCGTGGGAAAGCTTTGCCTCTGGACGGGCCATTGTCGACGCTTATCACAAATTTGCTCGCGACATCACCAGCAAACGCACCTGGAAGAAAATCGCTGATCGCATTTCGCGCGGTTTTCTGGCCGTCATCCCGATAATTCAGCCTGACATTATCATCATTGGCGGTAGCGTCGGTACTTATTTCGAACGGTACGGAGACTACCTGCGCGATATTTTAACTTCGCATCTACCGCCGCACATTCCATGTCCAAAGATTATTCAAGCGCGCCATCCCGAGGAAGCGGTTGTCTACGGATGCTATTACTATGGCAAAGATTACTTGGCTCTCGCAAAAAATAAGCGCTGACGCTTTGTCAGTGCCGCACCTCGCGCATCTCACCCTAGTTCAGGGTGAGATGTTTCGTTGGAATCATCACGCTTGCGCTATTCACTACAATCCGGCGGATTCTCATGCTTGCGAACGGCTGCTCCACGAATATGGCCACGCCTTACTAAACCACGCTGGCTATTCGCGCGACATTGAGCTAATCGCTATGGAGCGCGCTGCCTGGCAAGAAGCCATCAAAGCAGCCGCTAGATTTTCTACCACAATTGACGCCGAGCTAATCGAAAACGACCTCGACACTTATCGCGACTGGCTGCACGCCCGTTCGCAATGCCCGCACTGCCAAGCTGCCGGCCTGCAATCCAGCGCCAACAAATATTCCTGTCTCGCCTGCGGCCGTTCCTGGCGAGTAAACCAAGCCAAACTATGCCAGCTGCGCCGCTGGCTTGAATATTCTACTTGATGCGATAATTTGATCAACTAATTCATAACTACCGATTACTCATAAAACTAAAAAATGCACCTCCGTAATGGAGGTGCATTTTTGTATAGTCAGCTAGTTTTACGCTGCGAGCGTAACGTCATCCTGCGTAACAGTTGTTTTCGCTTTGCCGCGCCGGCTGATACGGCCGCCTTTGGCCCCAGCAATTCGCGCAAGCGCCGGGTTAGCTGCAAAACCGCCCGTGTGCCCGTTTTGGCCGCCTTTACGGCCAATTTTTGCATAAAAATTTGGGTCTTTGGCCAAGTTCTTTTTAGCTGCTTTCATGCCGCCGATTTTTGTTCCTGCCATATTATTATCTCCCGCCCGCTCCGGGCAATATTAAAAGGGCTCGCCTACCTCTATAAGAGATAAGTAAACCCTCGCTTTATCTCACATATGTTATATGTACTCTTTTATATTAGCACAAACGAGACAAAATGTCAATGGTTACAAATTACGAAATTATGATATAAAAACCGTTGCGTTTATTCGTCTTGTGCGATATTATAGATATGCACCTGTTTGAACCTTCAAAACTACGAGGTTCACCACAAATACAATTCTCGTTTTCTGCGAGATCCGAGAATATAAAAATAACGCTCTCAAAAGGGCGTTATTTTGTTTACTGAACTGTCACGAAACGCAGCAGCGATCTGGGAGCCTACCCGTCTCATAAAAATATCCTAAGCGCCATAAGACAATCTGTAGTTTCGCCGCTGACAGACAGCGGCACTGAACACGTCAGCCAAAAATAAAAACCACCCTTTCGGATGGTTTTTATATAATCCGGCACCGTGCTAGATTCCCACTTGCGCAGTATTATCGCCGCTGAGGAGCTTAACTTCTGTGTTCGGAATGAGAACAGGTGTTTCCTCCTCGCCATGGGCACCGGAGGAGGGGGTTTAAAGCGCTTGGTTCCACATATAATCCGTGGTGGGCCAAACCCCTTCCTTCGATGTCCTTGTTCGGCTAGCTCGTGCCTATAATCGAAAGATCGACGTTGGTGCGAACACCAATTACTAGTCAAGTCTACCTTATCCACGCTATCAATGCAAGCATTAACCTCGTAGACAAGGACATAAAAAGGCAGTGGGACTATTAGTATGCTTCGGCTCCATACATTACTGCACTTCCACCTTGCACCTATCAAACAGATAGTCTATCTGTGTCCTCATAGGGAAATCTAATCTTGAGGTCAGTTTCGCGCTTAATATGCTTTCAGCG